>NZ_MUMH01000140.1 GCF_002155965.1 Allokutzneria sp. NRRL B-24872 | reverse complement strand
CGGGCGCTCGGTCAGCTCGGCAGCGTTGGACAGGATGCGATCCGCCGAGCGTCGGGAGATGTGCAGGGACGAGGCGACCTCATTCTGCACATACCGGTAATCACGATCATCAGCAGCGACATGGAATGCGATCAAGGCCGTGGCGAGTTCCGCTTTCGCATGACAAAGAGCAGCATGTTTCGCCTCAACCTCGACCAACAGTTCATCGAGGGCCATACCTCAATACTACCCGCAAATAATAGTCGATCATGGCCCTAAAGAATGAATTCCCAGGCGCCCCACCACCCGAAAAACGCAACCCCCACGAAACAGAACACGCGGCTGGAACGGTCGGCTTTACCTGGGGTGCGCGTGCCATACGCTCGCGCGAGGGCCGGGTGTTCTATCCCGTGCCCCTGTGAGGCCCAGGGGCACGCGCAAGGGGTTCCCAGGTCAAGCCGACCCCGCGCTGGAACCATCGGAACCAGCTAAGAATCCCACACCTGATCCAGGTCCCGAGCATACAACGCGATAGCCTCAGAATAAGACTTCACCGAATCATCCTCAGTAGTGTCCAGCACAAGGTTCAACAACGTCGACACCGCTTCCTTGTGCTCCCCGCAGTTGTAAAGCGTCATCGCCAAGAACGCCTTCAACGGCGCGAAGTCAGGAAACTCCGCCACCCCGCGCCGAAGCGTCTCCAACGACTCCTCGTACCGCCCCAAGGTCCGATAAGTACTACCCAGCCCCAGAAAAACGCCGTGCCGTTCCACGGAACTCAACCCCGGCAGGCTCAGCGCCCGCGAGTAGTACGGCACCGCCGCGCTCTCCTTGCCGAGCTTGTCGTGCGCCCACCCCGCCTGGTACGCCACGCGCGCGTCATCCGGGTGTTCGGCCACCAACTCCAGCGCCAACGCGAGAGCTTCCTCGTGCCGCCCGGCCGCGCGAGCCGACGTGATGCGCGCGATCCCGGCTTCGATCGTCTCCGACATGCTCCGATGATGGCAGGACTTGCCTCTGACGCACGGGTCAAGATCTAGCGTCCGGCATGACCACATCACGCGAAGTCCGCCTCAACGCCATTCCGGACGGACTGCCGACCCCGGAGCACTTCACGATCGCCGAGACCGCGCTCCCCGCACCGGCCGAGGGCGAAGTCCTGGTCAGGAACCGGTTCTTCCAGGTGTTCCCCGCGGTCCGCACGCTCTTCGGCGGCGGGGTCAAGGGCACGCCGTTCCCGGCGATCGGTCCGGGCGAGCCGCTGATCGGCATGGCGATCGGTGAGGTCGTCGAAGGCGACCTCCCCACGGGAACGCTGGTCTCGCACTGGCAGGGCTGGCGGGAGTACGCCGTGGTGCCCGTCGACCAGGTCACGCCGATCGGCGACGTCCTCACCGATCCCGTCGCTCACCTCTCGCAGGGGCTGTCCGCCTACACCGCCCTGACGAAGTGCGCCGAAGTCCGCGAAGGCGACACGGTGTTCATCTCCGGCGGAGCTGGCGGAGTCGGTTCGCTGGCCGCGCAGTACGCGAAGCAGCTCGGCGCGGGGCGGGTCGTTGGAAGCACGGGCTCACAGTGGAAGGCCGAGCGCATGCGAAGCGAGCTCGGCTACGACGAGGTGCTCAAGAGAGGCGAAGCACCGGAGGGGATCGACGTGTTCCTGGACAACGTCGGCGGCGAGCAACTGACAAGAGCGGTCGCCAACGCCAATGACGGCGCGCGGTTCGTGCTCGTCGGAGCGTTGTCGAGCCAGTTGTCCCCGGATCATGCCGGAACGACGGCCTTCACCGAGATCGACCTGTTGCGCCTGATCGCGAACAGGATCACCGTGCGCGGGCTGAGCCCACGGGACTCCTGGGCCGTGCAGGCGGAGTGGGAGGAGCGCTTCGCCGGATGGCTGCGCACTGGCGAAGTCACCTTCCCGCACACGAAGATCTCGGGAATCGAGAACGCCCCTCGCGCGCTACAGGAACTGTTGGCCGGGCAGCACGTCGGCGCGGTGGTGGTGGAGCTCTAGCCAGGAGGAGCGCGGATGCGGATCGGTGACGCGGCGGCAGCGGCGGGCACGACGCCCAGGGCACTGCGCTTCTACGAGCAGCGCGGTCTCCTGCCGCCGCCGACCCGAACGCACACCGGCCAGCGCGTCTACGACGTCCACGACGTCCGGCGGGTGCGCGTGATCCGCGACCTCCTCGCGCTCGGCCTCACCGTCGAGGACCTGCGCGGATGCGCGGACCGCCTGGACCAGATCGGCACCACGCCGTGTCCGTCGAACCCCCGGGAAGGGGTCGCGGCGCGTCGGCTGGAGACGCTGACCGCGGAGATCGAGCGCCTGACCTCGCTCAGGAACAGCCTCGCGGAGCGCATGGAGCTGACCAGATGATCACCGCGGCCGCCGGGAGCGAGATCGGCAAGCGCTACGACGCCAACTACGACGTCGTGCACCTCTCCGAAGCACCACTGCGAGCCGTCGTCGCGGACGGCATGGGCGACGGCGAGGGAAGCGCGCGAGCTGGACGCGCCGCCGTTGACACGTTCATCAACAGCCTCAGCAGCGGCATCACGCCGGAGATGCTGCGCGCGGCCGTCGCCAACGCCCAGCACGAGGTCAACAAGATCCCGGGCTTCGCGGGCTGCACGCTCACCGCGCTGGTCCAGTCGCGGACAGGGTTCTGGATCGCGCAGCTCGGGGACTCGCGCGTGTACCGGCTGCGCCAAGGGCTCCTGGAGCTGCTGACCGTGGACCACACCGTGGCCTGGCTCGGCGCGGTGAACGGCTGGTACCCGTTCGACTCCCGCGAGGCGGCGGCCGCGCGCTACCACCTCACGCGCTACGTCGGGCATCCTGACCGGCCAGAGCCGGACGTGCTGAGCGTGAGCGTGCGGCCGGGCGACACCTACCTGCTGTGCACCGACGGGATCGCCGAGCAGGTCTCCTTCCACCGGATTCGCGAGGTCATGGGCCAACCCCAGCCGGTGATCGCGAAGGTCGCGACGTTGCTCGCCGAGGCCGACGCGGCCGGCGGGGCCGACAACGCGAGCGCTGTTCTGATCTCGGCGGAGTGATCACAACGGGCTGATCCCAGCTCCCGGGATTGATCGACGAGGGCCGTATCCGCGTGATGGAGTCCGTGTGGGAAAGTCACCGGCCACGTGGTCGATGTTCGTGCGATGGAGGTACTGATGTCCTCAACACCGCTGTCCAGACGCGGTTTTCTGAACGCGGCGGGCGCCGTCGCGCTCGCGGGTGCTTTCGGTGGGTTGACCGCGTGCGGCTCGAACACCGGCCGCGGCGGCAACGGTGCCCAAGGGCTTCAGCAGTGGTACCACGCCTACGGCGAGAACGGCGTCCAGCAGGCCGTTGAGCGCTACGCCAAGGCCTACACCGCGACCCCGGTCTCCGTGCAGTGGAACCCGGGCGACTACACCTCGAAGCTGTCCACGGCGCTGCTCTCCGGCGGCGGCCCCGACGTCTTCGAGTCGACGTTGCAGATCAGCATGGTGCGCGCCAACCAGATCGTCCCGCTGGACGACGTGATCGCGACCGCCAAGGACGACTTCGCCGCGACCGTGCTCGCCGGGCACACCGTGGACGGCAAGATCTACGGCGTCCCGCAGGCCATCGACATGCAGATGCTCTTCTACCGCAAGAGCATGCTGGACAAGGCCGGGGTGAAGCCGCCGACCTCCGTCGACGAGCTGATCGACGCCGCGCGCAAGCTCAGCACCGGCGGGGTGAAGGGCCTGTTCGTCGGCAACGACGGCGGTGTGTCCACGCTCGGCGGGCCCGCGCTGTGGTCGGTCGGCCTGGACTACGTCACCCCCGAGCACAAGGTCGGCTTCGACGATCCGGCCGCCGCCGCCGCGATCGCCAAGCTGCGCGAGCTCAACACCAGCAACAGCCTCCTGCTCGGCGCCGTGAAGGACTGGTCGGAGCCGGATGCCTTCATCCAGGGCCAGGTCGCCATGCAGTGGTGCGGGCTGTGGGCCGTTCCCGCCGTGCAGAAGGCGCTGGGCGAGGACTTCGGCGTGCTGCCGTGGCCGAAGCACTCCGGCTCCGGCGCCCCGTCGGTGCCGGTCGGCGCGTACGGCGCGATGGTCAACGCCAAGAGCACCAAGATCGACCAGGCCAAGGCGTTCATCAAGTGGCTGTGGATCGACCGCACCGAGCACCAGGAGGACTTCAACCTCTCCTACGGCTTCCACATCCCGCCGCGCAACTCCTTGTCCGCCAAGGCGGACAAGCTCAAGACCGGCCCGGCATCTGACGCGGTGCGCTTCGTGAAGGAGCACGCTCGCTCCTCCAACCCGCCGGACTGGACCCAGGCCATGCGCACCGCGTTCCAGGACGCGCTGTCGCGGGTCGTGCGCGAGGGCGCGAACGCCGACTCCGAGCTGCGCGGCGCGGTGACCAAGGCCCAGGACGAGCTGAAGCGCCTCTACGGATGAGTTCGGCCGCCGCCCACACCTCATCCCCCCAGGCGACCAGGAAGCGGAAACCCGGAAACGCCAAGGCTTTCTGGCTCTTCGTCGGCCCGTTCGCCGCGGGCCTGGTGATCTTCGCCTACCTGCCGATCGGCTGGAGCCTGCTGCTCAGCTTCTTCAACGCGCACAACACGGTCACCCCGACCGAGTTCGTCGGCGTCGACAACTACGTCGACATGCTCACCGATGGCGCGTTCCTGCAGAGCATGGGCACGTTCACCCTGTTCGCGCTGTTCATCGTGCCGCTGACGTTCGTGCTGTCGCTGGCGTTGGCGCTGTTGGTCAACCAGATCAGCTTCATGCGCACGTTCTTCCGCTCGGTGTTCTTCCTGCCGACGGCGTGCTCCTACGTGGTCGCGTCGCTGATCTGGAAGCTGTCGATCTTCAACGGGCTGCGCTACGGGCTGGCCAACGCCTTCCTGTCGATGTTCGGGATCGAGCCGATCGCGTGGACGGTCTCCACCGATCCGCCGTGGTACTGGCTGGTGCTGGTGTCGCTGCGGCTGTGGTTGCAGCTCGGCTTCTACATGATCCTGTTCATCGCCGGTCTGCAACGGATTCCGCAGCACCTCTACGAGGCGGCGTGGATCGACGGAGCCAAGCCGGGCTGGCAGACGCTGCGGCACATCACACTGCCGCAGCTGCGCGCGACCTCGGTGTCGGTCGTCCTGCTCACGCTCATCGCGGCCTACCAGGCCTTCGACGAGTTCTACAACGTGCTCGGCTCGGCTGACGGCTACCCGCCCTTCGCCAGACCACCGCTGGTCTACCTCTACTACACGGCGTTGGGCAGCGGCGGTCAGGACTTCGGCCACGGCAGCGCGGGCGCGGTGATCCTCGCCCTGCTGATCGCGCTGGTGACGTTGTTGCAGGGCAGGCTGTTCGGCTTCAGGAGGGGTGAGTGAGCGACTACGTGCACCGCCCGGCGGGGTATCGGCGCACCCCGGCCGGCGTGATCACCTCGGTGCTGCGCTACCTCGCGCTCGGGGTGGCGGCGCTGCTGTTCCTGGTGCCGTTCTACCTGTTGCTGCGCAACGGTTTGGCCACCGAGGCGGAGATCGCGGCGCCGGACTGGAAGTTCTTCCCGGACACGTTGCACTGGGAGAACTTCGCGGAGCTGTTCTCCGACCAGTCGGTGCCGCTGCTGGCCAGCATGGGCAACTCCGTGGTCGTGTCGGTGTTGCAGACGATCGGCCAGCTGTTGTTGTGCGGGCTCGCGGGTTACGGCCTCGCGCGGATTCCATACCGGCACGCGGGCAAGGTCTTCTACGCGATCGTGGCGACGCTGATGATCCCGGCTGCGGTGACGTTCGTGCCGAGCTTCGTCGTCGTGTCCAGCCTCGGCTGGCTCAGCGACCTGCGCGGCCTGGTGATCCCCGGCCTGTTCAGCGGGTTCACCGCGTTCCTGTTCCGCCAGTACTTCCTCGCGTTCCCGAAGGAGCTGGAGGAGGCGGCGCGGATCGACGGCCTCGGCTACTGGGGCACGTTCTGGCGGATCGTGGTGCCGAACTCGGGCAACTTCATCGCCGCGCTCGCGGTGATCTCCTTCATCGGCAGCTGGAACGCGTTCCTGTGGCCGTTGGTGATCGCCCAGGACCAGTCCTCGTGGACCGTGCAGGTCGCGCTGTCGAGCTTCCTCACCGCGCAGAACCTGAACGTGCACCAGCTGTTCCTGGCAGCGGCCGTGTCGATCCTGCCGCTGGTCATCGTCTTCGTGACGTTGCAGCGCTTCCTGGTCAGGGGCGTCGCGGAGACCGGCATCAAGGGCTGAGCGCCCGCGCCGGGGGTGGTGCTAGAAGCCGCCGCCCCCGGCGTAGCCGCCCGCGCCGCCGTCGCTGCCGTAGGTGCTCGACGGCCCGCCGTGGTACTTGGAGAACGGGCGCGCGGACCGGTCGTTCGGGTCGATCGGGTTGACGATGATCACCTCGCCGGTGAGCTTCGCCCAGCCGGAGGCCTCGGTCTCGTACTTCTCCTTGAGCGCCAACGAGGTCTCCGGTCCCCAGGACACGCCCGTGTAGGGGTGCTCGGCGCGCTCCGCCGTGAGCGCGGCCTGCACCTCGGACGGGGTGTGCGCGCCTTCGTGGGAGCGGTCCAGGCTCGTCAAATAGATGGAGAACCGCCGACGCCCGCCGGTGGTGATCTTGTAGGCCCACACCGCGCCCGACGTGCCCTCCATGGCGTCCAGCCGCCGTCGTCGCGCCTGCTCCAGCTCGCGGCGCGTGCGCTCCTTCTCCCGCCTGGCGAACTCCGTCATGTACTCCGGCAGGTCGCCGGCCTTGCTCAGGTAGGCCGCGAGCGCGGCGTCGAAGTCCGACTCCAGCTGCGCGCTGGCCTCGTCGTATCCCTTGCGCAACACCGCGTTCCGGCGCGCGTGGCGGATGTGCCACAGCAGGCGGCCCTTCCACGGCGCGCGGAGGTGGGCGCCGATCTCCTTCTCCCGCTCCTGCAACGCGGTGATCGTCGCCAGGAACCGGGTGGTCGCCGAGCACCACCGGTCGTGGTCGGTCCTGCTCGCCCGGACGACGCGGTCCATCGAGCGGCCGCGGTCGTCGTGCCCGCACAGCAGGCGGCTGTGCTCGCTCAGCCTGCCGCCGACCACGTTGACCTCCCAACCACCGAGCAGGGCACCGAGATCCGCGATGTGGACGTCAAGCTCCATCGGGCCATCCTGGCAGCGAAAGGGGGCTCCCGGCCATCCGCCGGGAGCCCCCTCGCGTCACGAGATCAGTTCGTGATCGTCACGCACGGCAGACCGTACTTGCCGCCGCTCTTGTAGCCCTCCGCGCACAACCGCGTCCCGGCCTTGAAGTGCCGCTGCGGGTACACCCAGCCGCGATAGGTGCGGAAGGCCTCCACGTACTGCGAGCCGGTGTTCGCGCTCCAGCCGCTGGTGGTCCACACCTTGGCGTAGGTGGTGCCCGCCCGGTTCTGCGTCCAGACGGAGACCTCGACCCGGCCCAGGTAGGTGCCGGTGTCGTAGGTCTTGACGCACGTCTGGTTGTTGCACCACTCGCCGTCGGCCTGCGCCGAAGGCGTCAGCACCAGAACCATTCCGCAGGCGACAACCGCGGCGGAGGCCGCAGCGCCCACCCGCTTCGCGAATCGCTTTCCGAACATGAGCAACATCTCCGGAGAATCGTTGGTGTCGGTACGGCGGAAGCTAGTCACGTTCACCCGAACGAACCTCGCGAAACGGCTCTCCGACAACCAACGGGTGAACGTCAGCGCCCGGGGAAGAGCTCCTTGAGCTTGGTCCGCACGCCCTGGCCGATCATGTGCCAGGCGTTGGGTTCCCCGCTCAGCACTGCCTTCGTCATCGCCGCGACCTGTTCGAACGTCGCGTGCGGCGGGATCGGCGGCACCTCCGGATCGCAGCGCACGTCGAGCACCACAGGCCCCGTCGCCGCCAGCGCGCGGTCCCAGGCCGGGCCGACGTCCTCGGGCTTGTCCACGGAGATCCCCTCCAGCCCGAACGAGCGCGCCAGCCCCGCGTAGTCGAGGTCGGGCAGCACCTGCGACTCCTCGAACTTCGGCGCGCCCCCCATCGCGCGCAGCTCCCACGTGACCTGGTTGAGGTCGTTGTTGTGGAACACGCAGACCACGCAGCGGCGGTCCTCCCACAGGTGCTCGTAGCGGGCGAGCGTGATCAGCTCCGCGAGCCCGTTCATCTGCATGGCGCCGTCGCCGACGAGAGCGATCACCGGGCGGTCGGGGTGGGCGAACTTCGCGCCGATCGCGTAGGGCACGGCGCAGCCCATCGTGGCCAGCGTCCCGGAGAGCGACCCGCGAACGTCTCCGCGCAGCCGCAGGTTCTTCGCGTACCAGTTGGTGGCCGAGCCGGAGTCGGCGGTGATCAGCGCGTTGTCCGGGACGCGCGCGGACAGCTCGTGCACGATCCGCATCGGGTTGACCGGATCGGCGTCGAGCATCGCCTGCGCTTCAACGCTCTTCCACCACTTGTCCACAGTGGACTCGATGGTCTCGCGCCACGAGCGGTCTTCCTTGTGCCGCAACAGGGGCAGCATCGCGGCGAGGGTTGCCTCGGCATCCCCGACGAGGTTGACCTCGGTGGGGTAGCGCATGCCGATCATGCGTCCGTCGACGTCGATCTGCACCGCGCGGGCCTTGCCGTACTCCGGCAGGAACTGGCTGTACGGGAAGTTCGAGCCGACGATGAGCAGCGTGTCGCAGTCGCGCATCATCTCGGAGCTCGGACGCGTACCGAGCAGACCGATGGAACCGGTCACGAACGGCAGCTCGTCGGAGAGGACGTCCTTGCCCAGCAAGGCTTTCGCGATGCCCGCGCCGGTGGCCGCCGCGACGTCGAGCACTTCCTGCCGAGCACCGCGCGCGCCCTGTCCGACGAGGATCGCCACCCGCTCCCCCGCGTTGAGCACTTCCGCCGCGCGCGCGATTTCGTCGGATGGTGGCACGGCCGTGCCGATGGTCAGGCCGGGTTTGCTGGACGGAACGTGCTTGAACTCGTGCTTCGGCGGCGCGTAGGGCTGCTCCTGCACGTCGTTGGGGATGATCAGCGCGGTGGGCGCGCGTTGCGAGAGCGCGGTGCGCATCGCCCGGTCCAGCGCGTTCGGCAGCTGCTCCGGCACGGTGACCTCGACGAGGTATTCGCTGGCCACGTCCTTGAGCACCGCTTGGAGGTCTACCTCCTGCTGGTAGCTGCCGCCGCGCGCGCTCTGCGCGGTCTGCCCGACGATCGCCACGACCGGCACGTGGTCGAGCTTGGCGTCGTAGAGGCCGTTGAGCAGGTGGATCGCGCCGGGGCCCGATGTGGCCAGGCAGACCCCGGCGCGTCCGCTGAACTTCGCGTAGCCGACCGCCTGGAACGCCGCCATCTCCTCGTGCCTCGCCTGGACGAAGCGCGGTTCGTTGTCGGCCTCGCCGAAGGCGGCGACGATGCCGTTGATGCCGTCGCCCGGGTAGCCGAAGACGTGCTCGACGCCCCAGTCGCGCAGGCGCTGGAGCAGGTAGTCAGCAACGGTAGGAGCCATGCACCTCGGCTACCCGGAAGTCAGCGACTCATCCCCGGCGCGCGGAGATGATCACCGCGGCGGACAGCAGGGCCGCGCCGAGCCACCCGAGCGGGCTCAGCCGTTCACCGAGGAACAGCATCGCCAACGCGGTCCCGGTCAACGGCTCCAGCAGAGCCATCACCGCGCCCGCGCTCGCACCGGCTCCGCGCAGTCCGCGGAAGTAGAGCGTGTACGCGACCGCGGTCGGCAGCAGCGCCAGGGCCGCGAGCAGCGCGAGCGAACTCGGGCTCACCGTGAACGCGACCCCGGTGAAGGGCAGCATCACCACGCCGCCGAGCAGGAAGGAGAACCCGCTGGTGGTGAGGTCGTCGAGCCCGTCGACCGGACGCGACCCGACGATGGTCATCGTGGCGAACGCCGAGGCCGCGAGGACCGCGAACGCCGCGCTGGCCAGCACTCCGCCTCCGGAAAGACCGCCTCCGGAGAAGCCCCCTGAGGGAACTCCGACGAGCAGGACGAGGCCGACCAGCGCGAGCGCGAGGACCAGCACGGCGCTCGCGTCGATCACCCGCCGCCCGGTCACGCGCTCGGCGATCAGCACGAACACCGGAGAGCAGCCGATGGTCACGAGCGTGGCGACGCTGACCGAGCTGAGCGAGACGGAGGTGAAGTAGCCGCTCTGGAAGACCAGGGCCAGCGCCGCGATCACACCGACGCGGGTCCACGCGGCGCGGCCCTGCGGCAGGCCCCGGCCGGTGGCCAGCAGGAAGGCCACGATGAGCGCTCCGCCGGTGAAGAGGCGGGCGGCGGCGACCGCGACCGGGGAGAGCCCGGCGGTGCGGCCGAGGAGGGTGCCGAGCAGTCCGCTGGTTCCCCAGAGGACTCCGGCGACGACGAGGCTGGACATCCCGTGGGCACGGGTGGACGGCTTGGAAAGCGTTGAGGTCTGCATGTGTTCTGGCGCTCCTGCGACAGTTGAGGCGGTTGGTCGCGGAAGCGGGGCACGCCGAACAGGCGCCGACCGATCAGGCCGCGCGCTGAGAGAAGGGGTCCCCGCTAGGAGGCCGGCGGCGGGGTGACGATGAAGATTCGGTGCACGACGGTCACACTAGAGATCTTCCGGGGAGAAGGCGAGCGACTTCGGCAACAAGAGTTTTCTTCGGCAAACGCTCGAACTGCTGCACGCTCACCGCACCGTCCTCCTCCTTCCACACGCCCGCGACGCGCCCGCCGTGCAGCACCACCGGCGAGATCCACCCGGCGGTCCGGCTGACCTTCGCCAGGTGCTCGGCCGGGATCAGGTCGCGGTTCGCGGCGATCACGTACTGGTCGAAGGCGGGCAGCAGCCGCACGAGCTTGTTCGGCGCGGTGGCCACGAGTTCGTCCACGTCCTCGGCCCGCGCCAGCATCGGCACGCCGTCGACGGTGACCTCCGCCAGCTCGTCGCGGACGCTCGCGAACCACGGCTTGAGCAGAGAAGCCTTGGCGCTGCGGGCGAACCACCGCTCGAAATCGGCCACAGTGGACGGTCCGTGGGCGCCGAGATACCGCTTGATCAGCTCCGGCCCGGCGTCCTCGGCGGGGACCTGGCGCCAGCCCGGGAGCCACGTGGAAGGGCTGGTGAACGTGACGCGGTTGCCCTCCGCCGGGCCGTGGCACAGCAGGCCCAGCCAGCTCGCGGGCTTGAGCGCGAACCCCCATCCCGAGCGCAGGACTTCGGCCAGGTGCGGCGATCCGGTGTGCTCCAGGACCGCCTCGGTCAGCTCCTCGCGGGTCAGTACGCGCCCCGGCAGCACCTCCGCGACGGCGTCGATGATCGCCGTGATCTCCGCGAGCGTGACCCCGTGCCCGCGCAGCACGCTCGGGCGTTCCCAGGTCCGCACGGCCGCCATCGCCGAGCCGTAGAGCGCTGCCTCCTCCGCCGCGTGCAGGTGCAGTGTCCCGCGCACCGACCACATCCTGACCAGCGTTTTCTCCTCGCGCAGCGCGCGGTCGATCTCGTGCTCGTCCGGCTCGGCCTGGCGGAAGGCAACGGCTTGCGCGGCGGCCGACGGCACCTGCGCCTGCACCCCGGCCAGCCGCCGCGCGATCTCCACCGCGCTGACGTCGCCGGGCTCGGTCAGGTGCTGCCGCCGCATCCGCCATGCCAGCACCTGGGCTCGCGTCACCGTCGTCATAACACCGGTTATAGTGGTGTCATGACGACCGGGTCAACCCCGCACGAGCTGCGCCTGCGCTGGCCGGGCGACGTCGAGTTCGGCTTCGACGCCGGGGCGGTGTGCCTCGAACTGCTCACCACCGGCGGCATCGGCCGTTATGTCGAACACGACTCGCTGACCAGTCCGGCCGCCCTCACCGCGTGGCTCGCCCGCTCGCGCCTCGACGTCACCGCGAAGTCCACTGTGGACGACCTGGTGGTGTTGTCCCGCCTGCGCACCGCGATCTGGGACATCGCGCAGGCGCAGTTGAACGATCGAGCGCTTCCGCGCGCGGCCGTCTCCGCGCTGAACGCCGTCGCGGCCTCGCCGTCGCTCGTTCCCACACTCTCCGGCGGTGCACGTGAGTGGTCGAGACCGGCTGCGGCACAGGCGCTTTCGTCGATCGCCAGGGACGCGGTGGAGTTGTTCGGCAGCTCCGCGCGCGAGCGTCTTCGGGAATGCTCGGCCGACGACTGCCAGCTGGTGTTCGTCGATCTCTCCCGCCCGGGACAACGCCGGTGGTGCTCCATGGACCGCTGCGGCAACCGCGCCAAGCAACGCGCCCGCCGCCGCTGACCAGCGTTCGGCGCGTGATGTTCGGTTCTCCGGAGGAGAATCTCCTGGCCGGAGGAGACCTCCTCATGTTGATGTTGGAGGGTGCACCTCACGACTGACCTAGAGGAACTCTTCACCCGCCGCGGATGGTCGCGGGACGACCTGGAGAAGCGGTCCGACCTGCCGATCCCGTCCTACTACCCGAGCTACAGCAACCTGCTGAAACTGTTCCCACACGGATGCGAAGATCGTCGGGAGACCGAGATCGCGGCCTTGACGGCTTTGGGCGGGCGTCCGCTCTTCGTCGCGGACTGCCCGGAGATCGAGGAAGCGGGCCCGCACCACCTCGTTCTGCGCTGCCCGCGCGGGCAGGAACTGGGCGAGTGCTGGTCGGAGATGATCGGCGAGGAGCGCGAGGACATCGCGCACCAGCTCGGCCTCACGCTCGCCGACCTGCATGACTCCCGGCACGGTGAACTCCCGGCGACGCCGTGGGCGGATTTCGTCGCGCAGCAGCGGGCCGGGCTCGTCCAGCGCCAGCGCTCGCTCGGCGCGCCACCGCAGTGGCTGAAGCTCCTCACGCCGTTCCTGGACGAGATGGACCAGCTCGCCTCGGACGAACTGGTGCTGCTGCACACCAGACTCACGTTCTCCACCGCGCTCGCGCGACACGGACCGGGCGGCTGGACGGTGACCGGCGTCCAGGACTTCGAGCACGCGATGCTCGGGCCCCGGGAGTTCGACATCGCGTGGACGCTGTTGTCTGTCGCCAAAGGCAAGCGCCCCCTCGTGCGGAGGATGCTCGACGGCTTGGGGGTGCAACGGCGTGACCTCGAACTGCAACGGCGTCTGCTCGGGATGGTGCTGGTGCATCCGGCATTCGACCTGACGAAGTGCTTGCGCAGACTCGGCGTCCCGCGCCTGTCGACGATGAACGCCCTCGCACGGCGGTGGTTCCCGTTGTGAGCGCGGGACATGAGAGATAATCCGTGTATTCAACAAGCTTCTCGGACGAGGTTCTTCGCGGGTCTCCGAAGTTAGGTTCGCCGGGGTGGCGCCCTGCACCGCCACCCCGAAGACGAGGGAGACCCATGTACCGCACCGTGACCGGCGTCGGAGCCGTGCTCCTGGCCGCCAGCGTGCTCACCGCACCGGCCGCGACCGCACAGGACAACTACTCGCCGGAGCTGCTGCACGCCGTTCAGCGCGACCTCGGGTTGGACGCCCAGCAGGCCCGCGCGCGGCTCCTCAGCGACGCGAAGGCCGTGGAGGTCGAGCAGCGCGCGATGAGCGCCGCTGGTGACTCCTTTGGTGGCACGTGGATTCAGGACGGCAAGCTCGTCGTGGGCGTGACCGACGCGGCCAAGGCCGACGCCGTGCGCGCGCAGGGCGCCGAGATCGCGGTGGTGCGCCACGCGCACAGCGAGCTCAAGGCCGCCAAGCAGCAGCTCGACGCCATCAAGGCGCCCGCGTCGGTCACCGGCTGGCGCGTCGACGAGCGCGGCAACTCCGTGGTGGTGGAGGTCAGCAAGGGCGCCAAGGACGCGGACGAGTTCTTAGCCGCAGCGCGTCGTCTCTCCCCCGCTGTCACGGTCGAGGAGACCGGCGAGGCGCCGCGGCTGATGTACGACGTGCGTGGCGGCGACGCGATCTACAACGGCGGCAGTCCGTGCTCGGTCGGCTTCTCGGTCAAGGGCGGTTTCGTCACGGCGGGCCACTGCGGCGACAAGGGCGACAGCATCAAGGGCTTCAACCAGGTCCCGATCGGCACCTACGAGGGTTCTTCCTTCCCCAGCAACGACTACGCGTGGGTGAAGACGAACGCCGACTGGACCACGAAGCCGTGGGTGAACCGGCAGAACGGCACCACCGTCACGGTGAAGGGCTCCGCTGAGGCGGCGGTCGGCGCGGCGATCTGCCGGTCCGGGCGCACCACGGGCTGGCACTGCGGGACGGTGCTGGCCAAGGACCAGACCGTCAACTACGGCGGCGGCGAGGGCCAGGTCACCGGCCTGACCAAGAGCGACGCGTGCGCGGAGGCGGGTGACTCGGGCGGGTCCTGGATCGCCGGTGAGGGCTTCACCCAGGCGCAGGGCGTGCTCTCCGGCGGCTCGGGCAACTGCCGTGGCGGCGCCGCGACGAGCTTCTTCCAGCCGTTGCAGGAGATCCTGACGGCGTACGGGCTCACCCTGCTCGTCGGCTAGTACGGTCTCCGGCATGACGACTCCTCTCGCGGGGCGAGTCGCCGTGGTCGCCGGAGGCACGCGTGGCGGTGGCCGCGGTATCGCCGTGCAGCTCGGCGCCGCCGGGGCCACCGTCTACGTCACCGGGCGCAGCAGCGAGCACGGTCGCTCGCCCATGGACCGCCCGGAAACGATCGAGGAGACCGCCCGCCTCGTCACGGAGGCGGGCGGCACGGGCATCCCGGTCCGCGTCGACCACAGCGACGCCGAGCAGGTCCGCGCACTGGCCGAGCGGGTTTCAGCAGAGCACGACGGCAAGCTGGACGTGCTGGTCAACGCGGTGTGGGGCGGCGACCCGATCGTCGACTGGGAGAACCCGCTCTGGGAGCAGGACCTCGACCGCGGGTTCGGGTTGCTGCGCCAAGCCGTCCACACGCACGTCATCACCAGCCGCCACCTGCTGCCGTTGCTCATCGCGCGCGGCAGCGGACTCGTCGTGGAGGTCACCGACGGCAACACCGCGCGCTACCGGGGCACCGTCTTCTACGACCTGGCGAAGTCCTCGGTGATCCGCCTGGCGTTCGCGATGTCGCACGAGCTGCGCCCGCACAACGTCGCCGCCGTGGCGATCACACCGGGATTCCTGCGCTCCGAAGCCATGTTGGACCACTTCGGGGTCACCGAGCGGAACTGGCGCGACGGCATCGCCGACGACCCGCACTTCGCCCGCTCGGAGACCCCGACCTACCTCGGCAGGGCCGTTGCCGCGCTCGCCGCCGACCCGCACGTGATGGTCCACAGTGGACGCGCGCTGTCCACGGCCGGGCTGCACAAGGTCTACGGCTTCACCGACGCCGACGGGAGCCAGCCCGACTTCGAGGCGTACTGGGCCCAAGCCCTCGAAGCCGAGCACGGCCCGCTCGGCGACCCGCTCTGAGCAGGGTTCACCTCGTCCCGAGCAGGTGCCGGTCGACCAGGGAGTCCTTGCGCCCCAGGAAGAACTCGCCGAGACCGACGGCGAGCTCGGCGACCGTGAGCCGCCCGTCCGCGTCGCCGTCGAGCTGGCGGAAGCTCGCCACCACGTCCGGCTCGGGTGCTCCGCCGAGCAGGTGCGCGTACTCGGCCAGCTCCACGTAGCCGTCGTCGTCCTTGTCGACCCCGGCGGCCACCGCGTCCATCGCCGCACGCAACGCGCTGCCCTCGAAGACCGCCGCCGAGTACTCCTCGCGGCTGACCGTGCCGTCCTTGTCGCCGTCGGCCATGTCGCGCAGTTCCTGCCACCACGCGTGGAAGGAGTCGTAGAGCGCGGTCTCGTCCTTCTCGTCGAGGTCCAGGCGCGCGGAGATCACGCGCGCCGACGCGGCGAGGTCGACCCAGCTCAGCACCCCGTCGTCGTTCTGGTCGAGAATCCTGGCGAAGATCTCCGAGCCGCCGAGGCCCGGCTGCTGCGGGCTCAGCCGGACCTGGTGCTCCACCGCCATCGCCGAAGCCGCCACCGGCATGTAGCGCAGGCTCATCGGCAGCACCCGGTCCAGCAGCCCCGCGCCCCGGCAGACCACAGTGGACAGTGCGGCGCCGAGCGGGCTCGGCCGCATTCCCAGTCGTTCCTGGAGTTCCGGTGACAGCAAGGAGGCAGTGAGGTCCGCGTAGGCCCTCGCCCCCGCCGTGCTGAGCAGGCGCCACAGCGGCTGCGGCAGGAACTCCAGCGCGCGCGGAGCCGGGAAGCCCCGGTCGAGCGCCTCGATCAGGTCCTTCAGCCCCTGTGTCCGCTCCAGCTTCTCCGTGGTCATCTGCTCGAAGTAGCGCCAGAAATCGGCCACCGTCGCGGGCATCTCGTCCGGGCCGAGCCCGAGCAGCGCGCCACAGGCCACCCACTCGTCGTAGAGCTGGGCCTCGTCCTCGGGCGAGAGCGGGTCACCGCCGGAGCGGCACATCACGACGACGCCTTCGAACATCGTCAGGTAGACCCACGCCTTGGCCTCCAGGTCGAGCGCGCTGTAGCCCTCGCCCTTGATGTGGCTGTGCAGCCGCTCCAGCCGGGCGGCCTCCTTCTCGCGGCCCCGGTTGTCGGAGTAGAGCATGCGCAGCAGGCTCAGCAGGGTCTGCTCGGCCCGCCGCCACGGGCGGGTGCGGTAGGTGGAGAACTCGGCGACACCGGCGCCGACCACCGGGTGCGCGGTCTCCAGGACGAGCATGCGGCCGAGCACGGTCGCCAGGCGCCACAGTCCGGCGTACTTCCAGGCGAGTGAGCCCGGTCCAGGCAAGGAAGTCATGGTTCCAGCACACCGGCCGGTGATCACGACTCGGGCGCGCGTGCGGCCTGATCACCCGAAAGGCTCGCCGCACACCGGCAAGTGCCAGGCCCCGGGCGGTGCGGGGATGGGCACGACTCGGCCACGAATGCTCCGGCCGAGATGCGAAACCGCAGCTGGGCAGGTACGCATGGGCCATGCGGGCGATGTGGAGCGGCGCAATCTCCTTTGGTCTGGTGACCATTGGCGTTCGCCTGTTCTCGGCCACCGAGGAGCACGACTTCCGCTTCCACCAGGTGCACCGCGAGGACGGTGGGCGCATCCGCTACAAGCGCGTCTGCCAGGTCTGCTCCGAAGAGGTGCCCTACGCCGACATCGCCAAGGGCTACGAGCTGGAGGACGGCCGGATGGTCGTCCTGGACCGCGAGGACTTCGAGAAGCTGCCGATCTCCACCGACCGGGCCATCGAGGTCGTCGAGTTCGTGCCGACGGAGGAGATCGATCCGATCTACTTCCAGAAGAGCTACTACCTGGAGCCGGACAAGGCGGCCGTGCGGCCGTACGTGCTGCTCAGGACGGCTTTGGAGCGGGCGGACCGGCTCGCGGTCGTCAAGATCACCATGCGGCAGCGGCAGTCCCTGGCCATGGTGCGCGCCCGCGACGACGTGCTGGTGCTGCACACGATGATGTGGCCGGATGAGATCCGCGCGCCCGAGTTCGGCTTCCTCGACGGCGATGTCGAGGTGCGGCCGCAGGAGCTGCGCATGGCCGAGTCGCTGATCGAGAGCATGGCGGGCACCTTCGAGCCCGGCGAGTTCACCGACGACTACCGCGACGCGATGGCGAAGCTGGTCGACGCGAAGGCCGACGGCGCGGAGATCCCCGAGCAGCCGGAGGCCGAGGACACCGGCGAGGTGATCGACCTGATGGCCGCGCTGGAGCGCAGCGTCGCGCAGGCCAAGGCCAACCGGTCCGACACCGCGGCCCCCGCCAAGAAGAAGACGGCCGCGAAATCGGCGAAGAAGGCGCCCGCGAAGAAGAGCGGCAAGAGCAAGAGCGCCTGACCCATGGCGGACCTCCGGGACTACCACCGCAAACGCGACGCGGCGAAGACCCCGGAGCCCATGCCGGAGACGGTCGCCAGCGGCGGAAACAACGATCTCTTCGTCATCCAGGAGCACCACGCGCGGCGGCTGCACTGGGACGTCCGGCTGGAGCGCGACGGCGTGCTCGCGTCGTGGGCGGTGCCGAAGGGACTGCCGGTGGAGCAGGGCGACATCCGCCTCGCGGTGCACACCGAGGATCACCCGATGGAGTACCTCACGTTCTCTGGAGAAATCCCGAGGGGTGAGTACGGCGGCGGGAAGATGACCATCTGGGACACCGGCCGCTACGACACGCTGAAGTGGTCCGAGCACGAGGTCGAGGTGGTCTTCCACGGGGCTCGCGCGCAGGGCCGCTACGTGTTCTTCCGCTCCGACCGGCGCGACCGCGACGGCAAGAACTGGATGGTCCGCCTCGGCAAGCAGGCCGCGGGCAAGGCTCCACCCCGGGTTCCGCCGCCGGAGAAGCTGTCCCCGATGCTCGCCACGCGCGGCCTGCTTCCCGGGCCCGAGCAGGACGAACAGTTCTCCTACGAGTTCAAGTGGGACGGCGTGCGGGCGATCGCGCGGATCACCGGCGGGCGGTTGCAGCTGCTCGCGCGCAGCGGCGCCGACATCACCGCCACCTACCCGGAGCTGCGGGAACTCGGACCGCGCTTCCCGGGAACCGCGCTGCTGGACGGCGAGGTCGTGGTGTTCGAGGACGGGCGCCCCAGCTTCGGCGCGCTGCAGAAGCGGATCAACATCTCCGGCGCCGCCCAGATCGCGCGCCTGGCCGAGCGCCAGCCGGTCACCTACCTGATCTTCGATCTGCTCCACCTCGACGGCCGCTCCTGCCTCGAACTGGAGTACGACCAGCGCAGGCGGCTGCTGGAGTCCCTGGAGCTGCGCGGCGCGCACTGGCTCACCCCGCCCGCCTACACCGGGGCGGGCGCTGCGGTGCTGCACGCCGCGCGCGAGCAGCGGCTGGAGGGCGTGGTCGCCAAGCGCAGGTCCTCGCGCTACCGGCCGGGGCAGCGCACCACGGAGTGGATCAAGATCACTGATCTTGAAACGCGAGAGGTCGTCATCGGCGGCTGGCAGCCCGGCGAGGGCAAACGCGCGGGGCTGATCGGATCGCTGCTGGTCGGGCTGCCGCAGGCAGACGGCGCGCTGCGCTACGTCGGCAAGGTCGGCACCGGGTTCAGCGACGCGGTGCTGCGGGCCCTGACCGAAAGGTTGCGCGGCATGTCGCGGCGCACGAGCCCGTTCTCCCCCGAGGTGCCGCGCGAGTTCGCCCGCCGGGCCGAGTGGGTGGAGCCGGACCTGGTCGGCGAGGTCGTGTTCCAGAGCTGGACCTCCGACGGGCGGCTGCGCCTGCCGAGGTGGCGCGGCCTGCGGCCGGACAGGTCCCCGGAGGAGGCGGGTGAGCCATGAGCGAGGCGACGCCGGTGCGGGTGGACGGCAGGACGCTGAAGCTGACCAACCTGGACAAGGTGCTCTACCCCGGGCACGGCTTCACCAAGGGCGAGGTGATCGACTACTACGCCCGGATCGCGCCCGTGCTGCTGCCGCACCTGGCCAACCGTGCGCTGACGCTCAAGCGCTATCCCAACGGCGTCGACGGCACGTCGTTCTTCGAGAAGAACGTCTCGCGGCACGCACCGGACTGGGTGCGCACGGTCCGCCTGGAAACTCCGGGAAGCAGTCGGGGCGCCGAGCACGCCGACTACGCGGTCGTCGAGGACACCGCGACCCTGGTGTGGGCGGCCAATCTCGCCGCGCTGGAGCTGCACATTCCACAGTGGACAGTCGGTCCGCGTGGCGCGCGGCACGATCCCGACCTGCTCGTGTTCGACCTCGATCCCGGCGCTCCGGCGACCGTCGTGGAGTGCTGCCGCGTCGCCGAACTGCTGCGCGAAGCCCTCGCCGAGGACGGCCTCACCGCCTACGCGAAGACCAGCGGCTCCAAGGGACTCCAGCTCTACGTGCCGATCAGCCCGGTGGACGCCGAGCGGCCCCGCGAGTACGCGCACGAGCTGGCCGAGCGGTTGGCTGGCGAGCACCCCCGGCAGATCGTGTCCAAGATGGTGCGCGCGCTGCGCGGCGGCAAGGTGCTCATCGACTGGAGCCAGAACAACACCGCGAAGACCACCATCGCGCCGTACTCGCTGCGCGCCCGCGAGAACCCCACCGTGTCCACGCCCGTGACCTGGGCGGAGGTCCAGGGCTGCGCGAGCCCGCAGGACCTCGTGTTCACCGCGCCCGAGGTGCTGGACCGCGTCGCCGAGCACGGGGACCTGCTCGCCGACCTCCGCTCCGAGGACCGCGCGTCGCTGCCGCGCCGGAGCTAGCCGCTGCTAGAGGCCGAGGACGGAGGGGTTCTCGACGATCTCGGCGAACTTCTCGGCGGGGTTGGCGACGAGTTTGCGCAGCGCGAGGTCCATGAGGCCGCTGATCACGCGCATCTCGGCCGCGAGCACGCCGTCCGCGCGGACGATCTGCTGGTCGATCCGGAAGGTCTTGCCCGCACCCCAGGTGAACTCGCAGGTCACGTCGACCTCGTCCCCGGCGCCGAGTTCGGCCAGGTACCGGATGTTGATCTCCAGCATGACCGGGCCGACGCCGCTGGCCAGCAGCTTCTCCTGGGGAGCGCCCGCCTCGCGCAGGATCTCCCAGCGCGCGTGCTCGCCGTAGTCCTGGTAGATCGCGCCGTGCAGGTGCCCCTGGGTGTCCAGTTCGTAGCCGCGAACGGCGATGCGCGTGCTGAAGGTCATCGACCTGCCCTGCGACTCGGCAGCCCGTGGGCGGCGTCGGTGGGTATCTGGTGCTCGCGTCGGTGGCGCAGCATGTCCTTGAGCGGTGTGGGCTGGCCGAGGTGGAAGCCCTGGCCGACCCGGACGCCGAGCCTGGCCAGCGCGTCGACCTGCGACGGCCGCTCGACCCACTCCGCGACCGTGGAAAGGCCGAGGCCGCGCGCGATCTCCAGGATGCCGCTGACCAGCACGGCGTCGCTGGTGCCCCGGTCGATCCCGCGCACGAACTCGCCGTCGATCTTCAGTCCGGTGATCGGCAGGTGCTTGAGGTGCACGAACGAGCCGAAGCCCGCGCCGAAGTCGTCCAGGGTGATCCGGCAGCCGGTGGCGCGCAGCTGTTCGGCCAGGTCGCGCACGGCGTCGAGGTTGGTCATCGCGGCGGTCTCGGTGATCTCCAGGCCGAGCCTGCCCGGCGTCACCCCGGCGGCGACCAGCCGGTCCAGCACGAACTTGGCGAAGTCGGCGTCCTCCAGCGTGCGGCCCGAGACGTTGACGTTGAACCGCAGGTCGGAGTCGGGGTGCTTGACCAGCGTGTCCAGCGCCTTGTCCAGCACCCAGCGGTCGATGTCGAGCACCAGCCCGGAGCGCTCGGCCTCGGGCAGGAACTCCGCCGGGCCGGGCGCGGGGCCGTCGCCGTCCTCCAGGCGCAGCAGCAGCTCGTAGCCGAGGATGCGCCCGGTGCGCAGGTGCACCATCGGCATGGCGTGCAGCGCGAACCCGTCGTTGTCCAGTGCGAAGCGCAGGCGGTCCAGCACGGACACGCGCTTGACGGTGTCGGCGTAGTGACCGGGCTCGTAGACGGTGACCCTGTTGCGACCAGCGGCTTTCGAGGCGTAGAGGGCGAGATCGGCGTTGGCCAGCACGTCCTCCCACCCGGCTCCGTCGCCGAAGGGCGCGACGCCGGTGCTGGCGGTCATCCTGGTCGCGGCGGCTCCGGTGACCACCGGCAGCGCGGAGATGCCCGCAGCCAGCTTCTCCGCGAGCGCGGCGGCCTGGGCGGTGTCCACGTCGGGCAGCACCACGGCGAACTCGTCACCGCCGAGGCGGCCGAGCAGCTGGCCGGGGCCGAGCTGGCCGGTGAGCTTGGCGGCCAGCGTCCGCATCACGCGGTCGCCGACGGCGTGCCCGCGCAGGTCGTTGACGTCCTTGAAGTTGTCCAGGTCCAGCAACAGCAGCGCGCCCGAGCTGCCCGCCGCGAGCTGCCGTTCCAGCTCCCTGGTGAGCGCGCGCCGGTTCGGCAGCCCCGTCAGCGGGTCCTCTTCGGACAGTCGCAGCAGCTCGCTGTGCAGGCGGTGCGACTGGGTCACGTCGTGGGCGGTGCCGAGCATCCGCACGGGGCGGGCCGCGTCGTCCTTGACGACCTCGCCGAAGCACTCGAACACCAGCTCGGAGCCGCAGTCGGCGCGGCTGATCCGGTGCGTGTAGGTGAACTGCCCGCCCGTGCGCAGCGCGCGCTCGACGACGCGCTGGAACTCCGGGCGGTCGTCCTCGTGGATCAGCGAGAGGTAGGCGGCGTAGTCCAGCTCGGTGCCGGGCGGGTGGCCGACGAGGTCCAGCAGCGCGTCGGACCAGACCACGCGGTCGTCGGGCAGGTACCACTCCCAGTTGCCCATGCGGCCGAGCATCTGCGCGCGGTGCAGCGCCTGCGCCTGCTGGGTGGCTTCGAGCTCGCGCGAGCGCCACGCCGTCACGTCGATCGCGCGGTAGAGCAAGTTCTCGGAGTCATCGAGCTGCGTGCAGCTGACCTCCAGCCAGCGGTGACCCTGCGGGCGGGCCGAGGGCGCGAGCAGCGCGACCATCCCGGCCTTCGGGCAGTCGGGGACTCCCGGCATCAGCGCGTGCAGCGAGCGCCCTTCGGCGCCGTCCTCGGGGATGCCGAGCAGCGTCGCCAGGGCAGCGTTCACCCACAGCAACCGACCAGCACCGTCGGTCACCGCAAATCCGACGTCCGTGTGCCGCAGCACCGCGAACTGCGCCGCACCGTCGTCCGACACCTAACGCCTCCTCGCCGCTGAGCGCCATGGTCGCCGCCCGGTGCACCCGTGGGCAAGGGCCCAACGTTGCCAGTTCTTGATACAGGTACCAGGCGTCCCCGCTGGTCTCCAAAGCACCAAGAACCCTCCGGTGGCTCTAGCGCAGCCGCTCCAAGCCCTTGGCCTCCTGGACCAGACCGGCGGCCATCCTGCGCAGCTCGCCGCTGTCCGCGCCGTCCTCAGCGGCGGTCACCACGTCCTCTGCCGCGCAGCGCAGCTGGAACAACCGGTCCTGCAGATCGGCCAGCTCGGCGGCGGAGAGCACGACCGCGTCCTCCGGCAGGCCCCCGCGCTGCATGGCCGCGCGCCGTTCGTAGGCGCGCTGGCGGCAGGAGTGCCCGCAGTACCGGCGGGGTCTGCCGCGCCCCTCGCCGTCCGCCAACCGCTGACCGCACCACCCGCAGTGCCGCGCCTCCGGACGCCTGCCCCAGCCGGTGCCCTCGCTACCCGCCCGCACGGGAGGTGACGCTATCCGGATACCGGGCCGACACCCCCGCGCCACGCCGCCCAGGCACACTCGAAGGGTGGCACGCACCCATCCCTACCTCGACGGCCCCTATCCGAGGGCTTTCGCGCACCGCGGCTGGCACGTCGACGACCTCGCCGGCATGGAGAACTCGATGAGCGCTTTCCGCCGCGCATCGGCCGAGGGCTTCCAGTACATCGAGACCGATGTCCACGCGACCAGCGACGGCGTCGTGGTCGTGCACCACGACGCGCTGCTGGACCGCACCACCGACCGCACCGGCCTGATCTCCACCCAGCGCTGGGCCGAGGTCGGCAAGGCCAAGATCGCCGGTCGCGAGCAGGTCAGCCGCTTGGAGGACGTCCTCGAAGAGCTGCCGGACACCTTCTTCAACATCGACGTCAAGTCCGACACCGCCGTGGACCCCGTGCTCCGCGTTGTCCACCGCCTCGGCGCGTGGCACCGCGTCTGCCTGGCCTCCTTCGCCGACAAGCGGCTCAACCGGATGCGGCTCCGCGGCGGTGCTCGCCTGCTCACCGCACTCGGCAGCCGATCCGCAGGCGCGCTCTGGGCCGCCGCGCGCCTACCCGTGCTGCCCGTGCGCTCCGCCGTGCGCGGCCAGCTCGCTCAGCTGCCCGTGCGGCGCGGTCGCGTGACCGTGATCGAGAACAGACTGATCAGGATCGCGCACAGGTTGGGGCTGGAGGTGCACGCCTGGACCGTCGACACCGCCGCCGAGATGGCCGCGCTGCTCGACATGGGCGTGGACGGCCTCGTCACCGACCGCCCCGACACCCTCCGAGACCTCTTCCGCCGCCGCAACACCTGGGCCCCCGCTTAACGCCTGAATGACTCGTTCGCCAACGTGAACGCACTGAATGACTCGTTCATGTGGCTCAACGTGCTGAATGAGTCATTCAGGTACTTGGGCGCCCGAGGGTTGGGGTGTCTTCAAGTACGCCCAACCCCCCTCTCGATCATCGTCAACCACCCCAAACCCTCCTCGAGGCGCGCGGCCAACGCGCTGAATGACTCATTGAGGTACTTGAGCGTCCTGAATGAGTCATTCAGGGAGTACGGCGGACCGAACGCGGCGTTGATCTTGCGGCACGTGGTGTGGAGGCCGGTGGTGGTGAGGCGGGCGCACGAGGTGGTCGGGGCTGGAGAACTACCTCGGGCGCTTGCCGTTCCAGGCGGCGTCCCAGGTCTTCGGCCCGAGCAGGCCGGAGTCCTTGATGCCGTTGGCCCGCTGCAACGCGAGCACGGCGTCCTTGGTCTCGGCGAAGTAGCAGCCGGTGCCCTGGAACTTGTAGCCGAAGGCGTTCATCCGCAGCTGCCACGCGCGCAGCGCCGGATCGCAGTCGCCGTAGTCGTAGACCTTGCCCGGCCACGGCGGGAAACCCGGGTGGTTGCCGATGTAGGCGGACTCGGCGTAGCTCGGCTGGCGCTTGGTCCTGGCGTCGCGGTCATCGCGCAGGCCGAGCTTGCCCGCGCACTCCCACGGCTGCCACCCGCGCATGCGGTAGAGGTAGAGCGCGCGGAAGTCCTGCTCGGCCCTGGAGGCCTGGTGCGGGAGCCCGGCGCCGCCGACGCTGCGCCAGGTGGGCAGGTCGAACTGGTAGGCGCCGTAGTAGCCGTTGCCGGTGTTGGTCTCGTAGCGGTCGGTGGACTCGCACATCCGCAGCCGCTGCCAGTCGCCCACGCTCGGATCGGCCGACGCGGCGCCGGACCACAGGACGATCAGCAGCCCGACCAGCGCTAACAGGCGCACCAAGAACATAAACGGGGACCGTAAGGGCGCCGGGCCGAACCCACCACCGGAGTGCCGCGATCGAGGGGTGGGGAACGGGGAGGTAGCGATTGGTGGTCGAGTCGACCCGCGTCGTCACCGGCGTCCGGTCGGCCCAGTACAGTCCGCGTGCCGGGTGTTCTGGATCACTCCCGGCGGGAGGGATTCATGAGCACGGAGCACGACGCCGCCACGGTCGCCGACCCCGACCCGGTCGCGCGCAAGCGCGAGCAACGGGGCTGGATCTGGTACGACTGGGCCAACTCGGTCTTCCCGACCTCGGTGTCGACCGTGTTCCTGTCGATCTACCTCACCACGATCGCGCAGACCGCCGCCCAGGCCGACACCGCGCTCAACGGGCCCACCCCGTGCCCCAACGACGACACGCTCCGCAATTGCGACATCGTGGCGTTCGGGCTCCAGATCCCGGCGGGCTCGCTGTGGGGCTACCTGCTCTCGGTCGCCACGGTCGTGCAGGTGCTGGTGCTGCCGATCAGCGGCGCGATCGCCGACCGCGCGCAGAACAAGCGCAGGATGCTGGCCGGGTTCGCCTTCGCGGGCTCGGCGGCCACGATGGCGCTGGCGCTGGTCTCCGGTTCCAACTGGGAGCTGGGCGCGATCCTGTTCGTGCTGGGCAACATCTGCTACGGCGCCTCGATCGTCGTCTATTACGCGTTCCTGCCCGAGATCGCCGATCCGGACGAGCGCGACGCGGTGTCCTCGCGCGGCTGGGCCTTCGGCTACCTCGGTGGCGGGCTCGCGCTCGCGTTGCAGCTGGTGCTGTTCCTGCTGCACGAGCAGGTCGGCATCGAGCAGGGCACCGCCGTGCAGCTGTGCTTCCTGATCACCGGCATCTGGTGGGCGGGCTTCACCCTGGTCCCACTGAGCAGGCTCAAGCGGCACCGCGCGCCCGCCAAGCGCGATCCGGGCACCAACGTGATCATCGACGGCTTCCGCGAGCTGCGCTCCACGGTCACCGCCGCGCGCGCGTTCCCGCTGACGCTGGCCTTCCTCGGCGCGTACCTGATCTACACCGACGGCATCTCCACCGTGGCCAACGTGGCGGGCCAGTACGGTCGGCTGGAGTTGAAGCTGGACCAGGACGTGCTGATCGCGACGATCCTGCTGACCCAGTTCGTCGCGTTCATCGGCGGTGTCGTGCACGGCATGGCGGCCAGGGTGATCGGCGCGAAGCGGACGATCATCATCAGCCTGGCGCTGTGGATCGTGGTGCTGGCGGCGGCGTTCTTCGTCGAGGCCGGGGAGATGTTCCAGTTCTTCGGCGTGGCGGTCGGCATCGGCTTCGTGCTGGGTGGGACGAACGCGCTCTCGCGGTCGCTGTTCAGCCAGATGGTGCCGCCGGGCCGGGAGGCGCAGTACTTCTCCCTCTACGAGATCGGCGAGCGCTCCACGTCCTGGCTCGGCCCGATGCTCTACGCGGGCATCGGCCAGGCGACGGGTTCGTTCCGCTACGCCATCCTGTCGCTGATGATCTTCTTCGTGCTGGGCATCATCCTGATCTCGATGGTGAACGTGCGGAAGGCGATCGAGCGCTCCGGGAACACGGTGCCCACCCTCGTGTGAGGCGCGTTACCTGCGGGAACAAGCGCGAACCCGGCTCACGTTGTCGTAGTGTGTCCGGGTTGAGCGCTCTCAGCGCACCGCGCCGGGCTCCTCCCGCAGCCCACCCCGAGCGCGCGGCGCGCGCCGCTCCCCGGACCGCCGTCGGCCAGCCATCGCGACCCCCAGCGCGAGGCGGGCCGACGGCCCTTTTTCGCCCGCGTACAGTAGTTGACAAGTCGACTAGGCGATTTGTCTACTAGGGGCATGGTTCTCGCGCGCATCATCCTGGGGTTGCTGGCCATCGCGCCCATGACCGGCTACGACCTGAAACGGCACTTCGACTCGACCGCGGGGCACTTCTGGACGGCGGACAAGGCGCAGATCTACCGCACCCTCGCCAAGCTCGTCGCGGACGGGCACGCGGAGGTCGAGACCGTGGCGGGGTCGGGGGCGCCGGATCGCCAGGAACACCGCATCACCGCTGCCGGGGAGGCCGCGCTGGCGGAGTGGCTGGCGAGCGAACCAGAGCGCCAGACCGAGCGCGACCCGTTCCTGGCGCGGGTGTTCTTCGGCGCCGGGCTCGACGAGGACGGGCTCCGGTCGCTGTTCGCGGGGCGTCGCGAAGCGGTGCACGAGCGCTTGGCGCGCTACGAGCAGCTGCGCGCGGAGAACTCCGCGACCGATCGTGGCGCCCGGCTGCGCCTGGTGACGCTGGACAACGGGATCGCGCACCTGCGCACCGAGCTGGCTTGGCTCGACGCGGCCGAGGAGGAGCTGACATGAGCGGATTCCCCGAGGTGCACGCCCCCACCACCACGTCCGGAGCCGCGCGTCCGCTGGTGCTGCTGCACGGTGGCAACGTCGCGAACTGGATGTGGGAGCCGCAGCTGCCCGCGCTGACCGACCGGCTGGTGATCACGCCGGACCTGCCGGGCTTCGGGGCGCGGGTCGGCGAGGACTGGCCCGGCTTGGACGCGGCGGCCGATGACGTTGTGGCGCGTGTGACCGAGCTCGGTGTTGACGGTCCCTTCGATCTCGTCGGGCTGTCGTTGGGCGCGATGACGGCGCTGCGCGTGCTGGCCAGGCATCCTGGGCGAGTTCGGTCGGCGCTGGTCACCGGAGCGTTGCTGGAGCGGCTTGGCGTCGGGACGCGCTCGACCGTTCGGCTGCAATTGGCGTTCTGGCGGGCGCCGTGGTTCTGGCGTGGGCTGGCGACCGCGATGGGGCTACCGGAGGAGGCGCGCGAGCGCTACGTCACCCACGGTCTGTCGGTGCGGCGTGAGACCGCGGCCGCGATGTTCGCCGACGTCAACGCGGGCGGCGTACCCGCTGACCTGAGCGAGTTCTCGGGTGCTCTGCTGGCGATCGCGGGCGAGAAGGAGAGCGCGACGGCACGCCGTTCCTTGGCGACGCTCGCCCGGGTCGCGCCGCGCGCGGAGCTGAGGCTCGCGCCCGGCATGCACCACATCTGGAACGTCGAGGACGTCGATCTGTTCAACGAAGTCATGCTCACGTGGCTCAACAACGGGACAGCGGACGCGCGCCTGATCACTCCAGGAGCACTGGCAGCGCGCTGAGCGAGCGGGATCGGAACGACGTCCGCCAGGACAGTTCCTCCACCGGCACGGCAAGCGTCAGCGAGGGAAAACGGCGCAGCAGCGCGCTGATCGCGACTTCGACCTCCATGCGCGCGAGTGCGGCGCCCACGCAGTGGTGAACGCCGTGGCCGAACGTCACGTGCGCGTTGTCGGTGCGGCGGACGTCGAAGTGGTCCGGATCGGGGAAGCGCGCGGGATCGCGGTTGGCGGCCGCGAGGCTCAACATCACGGTCTCCCCCGCTTCCCAGTGCTCGCTGTCGGACAGGGCGAAACGGCGGATCGCCAAGGGGCTGACGGGGTCGTGGCGCAGGATCTCCTCGACCGCGCCGCGCAGGAGCCCTGGTTCGGCGCGCAGATCGGTCAGCTGCCGAGGATGGCTCAGCAGCAGGAAGATCCCCGTGCCGATGGTGTTCTGGACGTTCTCCACGCCCGCGCCGAGCAACAGGAAAGCCAGCGACACCAGCTCGTCGCGGCTGAGCTCGGAGGTGGTCAGCTCCGACAGCAGATCCTCGCCGGGACTGCGCGTGCGCGCCGCGACGAGGTCGGCGAGAAACGTCGTGATCTCCGCGATCGTGGCGGGCAGCTGGCGCGGGTGCTCCGGGACGAGCATGCGGCCGATCAGCGCGGAGAAGGCGTCCTGGTCGCTCGCGGAGACGCCGAGCAGCGCGCCGAGCGCGACCGACGGGATCGGTGTGGCGTACTCGGCGATCAGGTCGGACGGCGAGATGAGCTTGTCCGCCAAGGATTCCGCGTGCTCGGCCACGCGCGGGCGCAGCTCTTGGACCCGCCGCACGGTGAACGCCTTGGTCACGAGGCGGCGGATGCGCGTGTGCTGCGGCGGGTCCATGTTGAGCAGGTTGGCGTCCAGGGCGGGCGGCAGGGAGAACCCCGCGTAGCCGCCGCGCGAACGCTTCTTGTCCAACGACAGCTCGGGGTCGGCCAGCCCGGCGCGCACCAGCTCGTAGGGGCAGACCAGGCGGGCGGCCGAGCCGTCCGGGAGCGCGATCCGGTGGCTCGGCGCGGCCTCACGCAACCTGGCGTTGTGCGCGTGCGGGTCGGCGAGGTACTCGGCGTTGAACACGGCGTGATCTTCGCAGCCGGTCAGGAGCCGATGCGGCGGACTCCGACCAGGTTGCTCTGCACGTTGCTGTACTTCAGCGGTTCTCCGGCCTGCGAGGCGTGGAACTGGGTGTTGCCGCCGACGTAGATCGCGACGTGGCTGACGCCCTCGCCGGGGTGGGCGAAGAACAGCAGGTCACCGGGTTTCCAGGCGCCGCGGTTGCCGGTCGGGATCGGCGTGCCGACGCGGGCCTGCTGGGCGCTGGAGCGGGGCAGGGAGACGCCGACCTTGCCGAAGGCCCAGATCACCAGGCCGGAGCAGTCGAAGCGCTCGGGCCCGGACTTGCCCCAGCCGTACATCTTGCCGCGCTGGGTGATCGCGTGGCGCAGCGCGGCGGCGCCGATACCACCCTCGGGCAGGTCGGAGAGGTCGATGTCCAGTCCGGCGTCGGAGAGCTTGTCCCGCTCGGCGCGGCTGAGCCGGGCGAGGTGCTGCTCTGCCTTCTCCTGCTTGGCGTTGGCTTCCTTCGTGCGCGCGTCCAGGCTCTGCTTGATCCCGTTGGCCGCCGCGGCCGCCTTGGCCGCGCTCGCCTTGGCCTCGTCGGCCTTCTTCGCCGCGGCCCCGGCCTGCGCGATGGTGGCGTTGAGCCGGTCCATCGCGGCCTTGTTCTCGGCGGTGATCAGGTCGGTCATGGACAGCTGGTCGAGCAGTTCGCGCGGGGACTTGCTCAGCAGCAGCGCGCTGATGTGGTTCATCCGCGAGCCCTGGAAGGCGGAGCTGGCCATCTGGTCGACGTGCACGCGCAGTTCGCCCTCCTGCCGCCGTGCCGTCTCCCCCGCGGTGGTGGCCCTGGTCAGCTCGTCGTTGGCCTTGGCGAGATCGCCCTCCTTGGCCTTGAGGTCGTCGTTGGCCTTGTGCAGCGCCTCGGTGAGCCGCTCGGCCTCCTCGTTGAGCGCCTTGAGCTGTTTGAGCGCTTCCGAGGCGGTGCTCGGGTCGGGAGCGGCGCCCGCGGTGCTCAGCGGGATCACGCTCACCGCTGCCACGACCACTCCGGCCGCCACCACGCGCTTCACTCGATTGGGGGGCATGGTGGCGGACACTAGCGGCCAGCGGGGGCCGGACTCAAAGAGAAAGTTCTTATGCCGCAAGCGGATAGTCGGCGAGTTCGACCCGGTCGCCGGTGTCCTTGCCCGCCTTGAGCATCAGCTTCATCAGCGTTGACCTGCTCAGCAGCCGGTTGCGCGCGGCGAGGCCGAAACCCGTTCTGGGGGCCAGGAACTTGCCGGTTCGACTGCCGCCCTTCTGGCAACCTTCCGCGAAGCGCCGAAGTCTCCGCTCGTAGCGCGCGAACGCGGCGCGGTGGTCACCGTCCGATGCGGACAGTTCTCCGGCGAGCACGTAGGCGCCAACGACCGCGGCGCCAGTGCCCATCCCGCCCAGCGTCGCCCCGGCGGCGGCGTCGCCGACGAGCGCGATCCGCCCCTTGGACCAGCTCGGCACGTCGGATCGGCTGATCGAATCGAAGTACAGCTCCCCCGCCCGCGCCAAGGAGTCCAGCAGCGCCGGCACCCGCCAGCCCATGCCCGCGAGGGCCTCGGCGATCAACTGCTTCTGCCGGTCGAGGTCGCGGCGGTGGTACTCCAGTTCGGGCGAGGCGAAGACGACCATCGCGCCCGCCTTCGAGCTGTCCCGGTGGTCGACGCCGAAGCTCGCCATGCGGCCGGGCGCGTTGTGCGCGAAGGAGCCGGAGGTGACGCCGAAGTCGTTGGGCAGCTCCCAGCACGCGACGTGGTAGCCGAGGAAGCTGACGAACTCCGGCTCCGGCCCGAAGGCCAGCCCGCGCACACCGGAGTGGATGCCGTCCGCGCCGACCACCAGGTCGAACTCGCGGTCGGTGCCGCTGCCGAAGCGCACCTGCACGCGGTCCCGGGTCTCGGTCATCGCGCTGATCGAGTCGCCGAAGACGTACTCCGCGTGGTCGCGGCTGTGCTCGATGAGGATGCGCGAGAGGTCTTCGCGCAGGACTTCGACCTCGCCGCCGGCGAACTCGCCGGGCAGGTGCAGCAGCACCCTGTCGCGCTCGTCGACGAAGGTGATCGGGCTGCCACCCGTCTGCACCGCGCGGAGCTCGTCGAGAACTCCCATGCGCCGCAACACGGTCAGGTGCGCCGGTCCTCGGAAGTCCACCGCGTTGCCGCCGCCGCGCGGCTTCGGCGCGATCTCCACGACGGTCACCTCGAAGCCCGCACGGCCCAGCCAGTGCGCGAGCGTGGGTCCGGCGACACTCGCCCCGCTGATGAGCACGGATCGGTTGGTCATCGATCTCTCCCCCGATTTAATTGCGTCCGGCGGACGCAGTTTCTGCCGCGTAGAGTAGCCCCGGCCATGGGAAGAGACCAAGAACCGCTGGTAGAGCTGCTGTGGAAGGGTCTGTTGGGCCCCCGTCAAACGCAGCCTCGTCGCGGCCCCCGCCCGACGCTGACCCTGGACCAGCTGGTGCGCGCAGCGACGGCCGTCGCCGACACCGAGGGACTGGGCGCGGTGTCGATGCAGCGCGTCGCCGACGAGCTGACCTCCACCAAGATGGCGCTCTACCGCTACGTGCCGGGCAAGGCCGAGCTGGTGGCGTTGATGATCGACCGCGCGCTCGGTGAGCCGCCCGTGCTGGCTCCGGGTGGTTGGCGGGAGCGGCTGCGCGAGTGGGCGATGCGGATGTTCACCGGTTTCCGGGCGCACCGCTGGCTGGTCGAGGCCACGGTGGGGCCCCGGGTGCTCGGACCGTGCGAGATCGGCTGGCTGGAGTCGGCGCTGCTCGCGCTGGAGGACACCGGGCTCGACGGCGGTGAGCGGATGGACGCGGTCGCGCTGGTCGCGGGCCACGTTCGGCTGATGGCGCAGCAGGGCACCACCGAGCGCCCCGAACGTGATGCGGCTGCGCTCATGGCCGGAGTGCTGCGCGAGCACGGTGAGCGTTTCCCGGCCGTGTGCTCAGCGATGGCTTCGGCTGCGGAGGGTGGCGCTCAGGACCAGGGCCTGGAGTTCGGCATCGAGCGCATCCTCGACGGCCTCGCCCTGCTCATCCACCGGCGCACCGAGTAGCCGCTCCACCCTCAGCTGAAGCGGAGGCCCAGTCCCGCGGCGAGGACCATGGCTTGGTCGGGGTCGATGAGGGCGCCTTTCAACGACACCGTCAAGGGGTCCACTGAGGACAGGTCGCTGCCTCGGAGGTCGCATCGCTCCAGGTTGGCCTTGTCCAGCACCGCGCAGGAGAGGTCGACGCGGTGCAGGGTCGCGCCCTGGCAGCGCGCGCCGGTGAGGTCGGCTTCGCGCATGCGCACTCCGGTGAAGGAGGCTTTGCGCAGGTCGGCGCCGTGCAGCGCGACGAAGGACCAGTCCCCGCCGACGACCTTGGTCAGGCCGAAGGCGCAGCGGTCGAAGCGGCTGCCGACGAACTTGCAGTCGGTGAAGGTGGCGTCGAAGAGATCGCACCTGGTGAACACGCAGTTGAGGAACGCGGAGCCGGAGTGCTGCGAGACGTTGAACAGCGAGTCGCGGAAGGTGCACTCCGTGAACGTGGCTCCGGTGCCGACCGCCTCGGTGAGGTCGATGTCGACGAACGCCACGCGCTCGAAGCTCAGCCCGGTCAGGTCGTCGTGGTCCCAGTCCGCCCCGGTGACCGTCCGCGTGATCATGCCCAGAACCTACGCCCCGCCCCACCCGATCGTGGGGTGCAGCCGTTACAAGCTCCCGTTTCGTACCGGAAGCGGGAAAAAGAGCGCTCCCAATTCCCGTTACCGGTACGAAAC
>NZ_MUMH01000014.1 GCF_002155965.1 Allokutzneria sp. NRRL B-24872 | reverse complement strand
CCCACTGAGGGGGTCCCCCCGCCGACGAGACGGATTCCCCCCACCCGCGACCTGCACGTTGACGCCTCCCGGCAAATGCCGGAACAATTGAATCGGGGGGACCCCCTCAGTGGGCGAAAGCCACCCTCGCCCCCTCGATCCCGCGAGTTCGATTTTTTGCCACCGTGGCAATCAATAACGCGTTGGAGTGATTCGCCGACTCCGGCCCCGTTCGACGGCCTTTTTCGTCAGTGCCCCGCGCAACCATTGCGCCGAAATCGTCCACGACGCTGGAGGGCACATGACCGAACCCGATCCGACGCTGCGCGGGCAGGACCTCGGCGAACGGCTGCGCAGGCTGCGGATCGCCGCGGGCCTGACCCTGGCCGACGCCGGGGAGCGGATCGACGCCTCCAGCAGCAAGCTCAGCCGGATCGAGTGCGGCAAGCGCTGCGCGCGGGTGGAGGACGTCGCCGCCCTGCTCGCCCTCTACGACGTGACCGGCGACCGCCGCGCCCGGCTGCTCGCGCTGGCCAGGGAGGTCGACCGGCGCGGCTGGTGGCAGCCGTACCACCCCGACCACGAGGAGCGCCTGCGCACGCTGCTGAAACTGGAGGCCGAGGCCCACGGCATCGTCGACTTCCAGGCGACGCACATCCCGGACCTGTTGCAGACCACCGAGTACGCGCGGGCGCTGCTGACCGAGAGCGAGATGCTGACCGAGCGCGAGATCCGGCAACTGGTGACGAGCAGGAAGCGCCGCAGGGCCCGGCTGCGCGAGGAGCGCTCGCCCACCCTGCTGGCGATCACCACCGAACTCGCGCTGCGCTACACCGTCGGTGGCGTTCCCGTGCAGCGCAGGCAGCTCGACCACCTGCTGCGGATGTCCACCCGGCGCCGCGTGACCCTGCTCGTGGTGCCGAACACCGGCCGGGCGAACGTGGGCTGGACCGGCTCGTTCTCGGTGTACGCGCGCAGCAGGCCGCCGACGGTGGTCTTCGTCGACCACCTCACCTCGCACCTGTTCCTGGAGGACGACAGCGACGTCGAGACCTACGAACGCGCGGTCGACCGCCTCGTGGACGCCGCGCTGGACACCGGCGAGTCCGCCGCGCTCATCGCCAGGGTCGCCAAGGAGCTGGAGTGAGCCTCACTGCACGCAGAACTCGTTGCCCTCCGGGTCGAGCAGCACCACCCACCGCTCGGTCCGCTCCCGCAACAGCTCACTCCTCGCCCCTCTCAGGCAAAGCCTTGCTGGTTCACGCAAACGACGGCTACACGAGACGCCTAAGGCAAGCAACGCTAGCGATCATGGTTGATGGCGTAAGCCGTCCGTGGAACGGTGTGGCGACCTTAGACACGAATCGGGCCAAGTCCCGGTTCGGCATTGCCTACGTTCGCGCAGTGTGCAGCCAGGCTGGCGTGGGTTTTCAGGAGACCAGCGCAGACGAAGACGTCCTTGCTGTTGACGGAACAGTCGAATTTGAGGTCGGACCGGCTCGAGTTCAGGTGAAATGCACAGGGCAGTTCCGGCTCAAGGGTGGCCCGACGGCAACCTGGTCGATCGATGAATCCTGGCGCCGACGTTGGACACGTTCCGGTGTTCCCGTCTACTTCGTCCTCGTGATCGTGGACCCCGATGACCAGATCTCGTGGCTGCAGCACCAAGACGAGGCAACCCTGCACTGTGCAGCCGCCTTCTGGGTTCGGGTGGATACACTCCCCGCCGGACAGAACATCGCTGTCCCAAAAGCGCAACGTTTGACAGCTGACACGCTACGGGCGTGGATGGAAGACGTCGAGGCTAGCTTCGACGGGTCGAGAGGAGGCGGTGTGGTTGCCTAACGCCGTCGCTCTGCCCACACTGGCCGACTTGCTGAGCTACCTCAGAACTCATGATTGGTCAGCCAGCCCACCTGGTCCAGGCGGAACGCTTTGGTCGAAGGGTGATGCCCGCGTCGGAGTCCCCAACGAACCGGATGACGTATTGATCAGCTCTGTCCTGAGCAGAATTGCCCGCGTAGAGCAACGCGAATTCCAGGTTACCGCCGACGCAGTGCGGAACGTAAGATTCGACGTAACGCACCTAAGAGCAGCAAATGACTATCGAATTTCCGACAAGATCCCTCTGGGAACTGCCACGAAACTGATTAGCTCAGCTCGAATGATGCTTCGAGCGACTGCCACAACAGCACGTTGGGAGCGAGCCCAGATCGCTGGTAGCTACTCCCGATTCGGCGATGAAGTGATCCGCAAGTCTTACATGGGACACACGGAACGTGGATCGTTCATCATTCCCGTACTAGTACCAATACCCGAGCCAGAGCAACCAGACTCTCGGCAACCAACCCTCTACGACGACCATGCGGAGCCCGTACTACACACGGCCGCACCCGAGCCATTCGAGCGTCGAGTTGTTCGCACATTTGCCCAATCAATGCAGGCCGTACGCGATCTTGTCGTGGACCCCGGCCTGAGACCAAACCCCGATCAAATCCACGAATTGGTCTATCGCGGAGTCAGTAGAGAATTCTGCTCCGCACTGGCTAGCATTCTCAATGAAAGTGCAATCGGAGAGTTTGAGACCATCGTCGCCTGGTCTCCGGTAGCACCCGCACCAGAAACAATGCCACGACAGGTGTCAATTAGCGCAGAAGCCGTAGACCTAGTAGTATCCGCCGCCGAAGGCCTGCGCCAGCAACGGTCACCCTCCAAACAAACATTTTCTGGAACTATCATCCAGTTTCGTCACGAGAACCGCGACGACCCTTTCGGCGAGATCGCCGTATCTACGATGCGCAGAGGCCGACAATCAGAAGTCAGGGTACGACTCCCGCTCGATACCTACCGCGCAGCCTGGGATTGGCATAACGCTGGTCGAGCCGTTCTAGTCGAAGGAATCATCCGCAAGTCTCCAGGAAAGTCCGGCATCGTGGACACGCCTGTCCGTTTCCAGCCACTCGACGAATTAATGTTCCCCGACCAGATGGCGCCTTCTTGAATTCAGCGACCATGGCCTGATACTCCCACGGCAGACAGACAGACCCACCCACAAGCACTGGGAATACGCACGAACCAAGCCAGCTTTCTTCGGAACTCCTACGCATTTTCCCGACCTCAATACATAAAACCAAAAAACACATGCAATCGGCGCAACCCCAGCACCAAAGCCCAGAACTGCCCCAGCGCACCGGGACACTCTCGGACGCTACGCCGGAGCGCGGACGGTCACCGGGCGATCATGCTCGGCGACGGACTGTCTAGGATCTGCCTCTCCCCCTGCCGACATCCCCACTCCGGAGGACAGACAACAATGGGTACCCCCGTCCACTTCACGATCAACGCCAGCGACCCGGCCCGCGCGCAGGCGTTCTACAGCGCCGTCCTGGACTGGAAGTTCAGCCAGTTCGGCGACATGCCGTACTGGGGGATCGAGACCGGTGAGGACGCCACCGTCGGCGGCGGCATGGTGCAGCGCACCGGCGACGCCCCGGCCGCCGGCCAGCCCGCGAACTCCTTCGTGCTGACCGTGCTCGTCGAGGACTGCGACGCCACCGCGGAGGCCGCGGTCGCCAACGGCGGCGCGGTCGCCGTCGCCAAGACCGCCCTGCCCGGCCTCGGCTGGACCGTCCACCTCGCGGACACCGAGGGCAACGTCTTCGGCGCCATGCAGCACGACCCGAGCGCGGCCTGATGACGCGCGGGGCCGGTCGGCTCACCACCGACCGGCCCCACCGCCCAGCAGTCGCTGGCCGAGACAAACCCCACCGCTGACGGTCTCGAACCGCCACAACCTCGCCGATTCGGCGTCACGCCACCGTTTCCGCCCTCGCGGCACCCTTCGTCCCGCCTGAGCACCAACCGCGTACGCCGCGCCGCGCTCGCTGACCCACGGACGCACCGATTACGCCGCACTCGCAGCAAGGTTGCGCACTCGCAAGGCCGAGCGATCACCTCAGCACTGTCCGGCGAGCACCCACGACGGCACTCACCGGACACCTGCGGCAGTGCTCACGAAACGCCTGCGGCAGTGCTCATTTGACGCCTGCGGCAGTGCTCATTTGACGCCTGCGGCGTCCATGCCACGGAGCTCCTTCTTCAGGTCGTGGATCTCATCGCGCAACCGCCCGGCCAGCTCGAACTGCAGCTCGCGCGCCGCGTTCATCATCTGGTCGGTCAGCTGCTGCACGAGGTCCGCCAACTCGGCACGGGCCATCGTCTTGACGTCGCGGTCACCGAGCACGCCCGCAGTGGTGCGACCACCGCCGCCCTGCTCCGGCTTCTTGCCGCGCGAGGCGTTGCGGCCGGAACCGCCGACGGCCACCTGCTCGCTGTCCTCGGCCTCGGCGTAGACGACGTCGAGGATGTCGGCGATCTTCTTCCGCAGCGGCGTCGGGTCGATGCCCTGCTCGGTGTTGTACGCGATCTGCTTGGCACGCCGCCGATTGGTCTCGTCGATCGCGTACTGCATCGAGTCGGTGATCTTGTCGGCGTACATGTGCACCTGGCCGGAGACGTTGCGCGCCGCGCGGCCGATGGTCTGGATGAGGCTGGTGCCCGAGCGCAGGAAGCCCTCCTTGTCGGCGTCCAGGATCGACACCAGGGACACCTCGGGCAGGTCGAGGCCCTCGCGCAGCAGGTTGATGCCGACGAGCACGTCGTACTCGCCGAGCCGCAGCTGGCGCAGCAGCTCCACCCGGCGCAGCGTGTCCACCTCGGAGTGCAGGTAGCGCACCCGGATGCCCAGCTCCAGCAGGTAGTCGGTGAGGTCCTCGGACATCTTCTTGGTCAACGTGGTGACCAGGACGCGCTCGTCCCGCTCCGCGCGCAGGCGGATCTCGTGCACGAGGTCGTCGATCTGGCCCTCGGTCGGCTTGATGACGACCTCGGGGTCGATGAGGCCGGTGGGCCGGATGACCTGCTCGACGAACTCGCCCTGCGCCTGGCCCATCTCGTAGGAGCCGGGCGTCGCGGACAGGTACACCGTCTGCCCGATCCGGTCGGTGAACTCCTCCCAGGTCAGCGGGCGGTTGTCCATGGCGCTCGGCAGCCGGAACCCGTGCTCGACCAGGGTGCGCTTGCGAGAGGCATCGCCCTCGTACATGCCGCCGACCTGCGGCACGGTCACGTGCGACTCGTCGATGACGAGCAGGAAGTCCTCGGGGAAGTAGTCCAGCAGCGTCGCGGGCGCGGTTCCCGCAGAGCGGCCGTCGACGTGCCGCGAGTAGTTCTCGATGCCGGAGCAGAAGCCGACCTGGCGCATCATCTCGATGTCGTAGTTGGTGCGCATGCGCAGCCGCTGCGCCTCCAGCAGCTTGCCCTGCTTCTCCATCTTCGCCAGCGTCACCTCCAGCTCCTGCTCGATGTCGCGGATCGCCCGCTCCATCCGCTCAGGACCCGCCACGTAGTGCGTCGCGGGGAAGATCCGCAGCGCGTCGCACTCCTTGACCACGTCGCCGGTCAACGGGTGCAGGTAGTACAGCCGCTCGATCTCGTCGCCGAAGAACTCGACGCGCACGGCCAGCTCCTCGTAGGCGGGGATGACCTCGACCGTGTCGCCGCGCACGCGGAAGGTGCCGCGCGCGAAGGCGATGTCGTTGCGGGTGTACTGCACGTCCACCAGCGCGCGGAGCAGCGTCTCGCGCTCGACCTCCTGGCCGACCTCCAGCTGCACCGAGCGGTCCAGGTACTCCTGCGGCGTGCCGAGGCCGTAGATGCAGGACACCGAGGCGACGACGATGGTGTCGCGGCGCGTCAGCAGGCTCATCGTCGCGGAGTGGCGCAGGCGCTCGACCTCCGCGTTGGTCGAGGAGTCCTTCTCGATGTAGGTGTCGGTCTGCGGGACGTAGGCCTCTGGCTGGTAGTAGTCGTAGTAGCTGACGAAGTACTCGACAGCGTTGTTCGGGAACAGCTCGCGCAGCTCGTTCGCCAACTGGGCGGCGAGGGTCTTGTTCGGCGCCATCACCAGGGTGGGCCGCTGCAACCGCTCGACCAGCCACGCCGTGGTCGCGGACTTGCCGGTACCGGTCGCGCCGAGCAGCACGATGTCCCGCTCGCCCGCCCTGACCCGGCGTTCGAGCTCGTTGATGGCCGCGGGCTGGTCACCTGCGGGCTTGTAGTCGCTGACCACCTCGAACCGGCCCGACGCCCGTGGGATCTCGCCCACCGGACGGTGCTCGGAGATCGGGCCAGCCGCCGAAGATCCGCTTGCGGGATCGAGCATCGACTCAGTGGAGTAGTGCGGTTCCTGTGCCACGTCGTCGAGGGTATGTCGGACCCCTGACAGTCTGCTCAGCAGGAGCAATCACAGTCGCAACTGCGGCAGCAGGCGCGGCACCCGCAGTTCACTCCGCCCTCGCAGGCTCGGCAGCCGCACTCGCCGCAGCAGTCACCGCAACACTCCGTGCAGCAGTTGTCGCGATGGCAGAAGCCCTGCTTCTTCTTGCGGTCCCACGGGTCGTTGTACTCCTTGCGGCAGCACATCTGGCCCGTGCAGAACATGAACGAGGCGATGCCGCAGCCGACGAACCAGTTGCGCCTTGGCAGCTCGGGAGCCTGCGGAGCGGTCGGGTCGGCGTGCTGGGCGAAGACCCGTTCGACGGCCGCCTCCAGCTCGTGCACGAGCAGAGCGTGGGCCAGCCGCTGGTCGGTGAAGTCGACCTCCTTCAAGGCCAAGCGCACGCCGAGGACCGCGTCGTCGCAGAGCCGCCGGGCCTCCTCGAAGGAGGTACCGGTGGCCAGCAGCGGGTTCCACGCGCCGGACGCGCGGTCGGCGGCCAGGTCCTCCACCGCGTCGAGCAGGTGCGCGACCCGGCCGAAGAGCCGCCCGGCCTCGGCCAGCGCGTCGGCGTTGCCAGGGCGGCCAGCCAGCACGGCGGTGTGGGAGAAGGCCGCCGCGGTCGCGGTCTCGGTGGGCTCGGTGGCCAGCAGCGGTGAGTCGCCGATGCCGATCCCGCGCTCCAGATCTCCTTGGCGCAGAACGGCTTCGGTGAGCACGGCGGTGTCGAAGCCGATGCTGTCGCCGGTGCTCGCGCCCTGTCTGGCCCATCGCGTCGCGACCCGGCGACCGACGCCCGCCAGGCGCGGGCTGGCGAAGGCGCCATCGCCGTCCTCGGCGTGATCGCGGACCTTCGCCGAGGCCAGCACGAGCGAGACGGCGGCGGCCAGCTGCGCGCCGGAGCCGATGCTGATCTTCGCGGGCATCATCGCGCGCAACGGGCACGGGCCCGCCGTGCGCCTGCTCGCGCGCTCCGACTGCGCCTCGACCAAGACCGAGATGACCAGGCCGTCGTAGTTCGTGACGACCCTGGCGAGCTGGCCGTGCTCGTCGCGCAACGCGTGGCAGAGCCCGCACAGGTGCGCGAGCCAGGCTTCGCGCAGCTGCTTGGACAGGCGGTTGCGACAGGGTCGGATGATGCCGAACACGGCTCCCCCTCGTGACGTGCCCCGGCCCAGTCCGGGGGAGGCAGGATGCCACGACGCGACCAGGCGTGTGATTGTTCTGGACGAACTCCCTTCACGTAGCGATCGTGGACGGCGTGACGCCCAGCGCAGCCCACCAGGGACCAGGCCAGCTCCACCCGCCGAAGATCGAGGTCTTCGACGTCGACGCGGGCACGAACACCGACCCCAAGGGGTTCGTGCGCCAGGTCGACGCCTACCGGAGCGAGCCGTTCGGCCTCTACATGGCCCGACCGACACCGGGGCACCCCCGCCTGGCCTACTTCCGGAGCTGGTTGCTGCCCTCGTTCGGGCTGCGCGTCGGCCGCTGGTCGTGGCACCCGGGCTGCGAGGAGAGCTTCGACTATTACCTCGATGTGGTGAACATCAGCCGCGTCGGAAACGTCTGGCGGACCAAGGACCTCTACCTGGACCTGCTCGTGACGTCCGGATCGGCCGTCGACGTGGTCGACATCGACGAGCTGCTGAGCGCTCTCGGATCGGGCCTCGTCGACGCCGAAGAGGCCGAGTGGGCACTCACCGTGACGCATCGCACAGTCGACGGGCTGAGTCGAAGCGGCTATGACCTCGACAAATGGCTCACCGGTCACGGTATCGCCCTGTCGTGGAAACCGTGACCATGGGTGACCGCCCTCAGGCGTGAACCCCCGATCGGCGTCGGCGGGCCGTGGAGGCTGGCGTCCCCGGATCGATACTTGGGCACTGACCGCACGTGAGCTCGACACCAGACCCGTCGATCACGTGTCGCAGCGCCCCCGCTACTCTCCGATTTGTGAGCGCGGTCATCACACCGCAGCTGGTCGACGTGGTTGACACGTTTACCTCGGTGCGAAACTACTCGTCAGGAACTGCCCGGCAGCTGACTACGTGCCGGGTCGAGCCGTGGGGTCTCCACACGGAGTGCCCCACTCCGGAGGACCCGTTCTCCGAGTGCGAGGTCACCTGGCTGTTGCCGGACCTCGGGCTGCGGTTGACGTACCACCGGCCGAGATCCAGGCACGCCCGCAGCGCGCCCAGCGTGCTGACGGCCGTGCGGGTGCAGCGAGATACCCGGTCCTGGCGAACCACCGACCTGTTGCTCGGGCTCTCGGTGCCCGGCGGGACCACGGCGCGGATCGTCCGCTCCGAGGAGTTCGCCGCCGCCGTCGCCGGGCGGGTCCTGCGCGCTCCCGACGCCGACCTGGCGCTGCGGACCGTTCACCGCACGCTGGAGGAGATCTCCTACCAGCGCCACGACATCAGCAGCTGGCTGTCCTCCATGGGGATCTACGACAGCTGGCCCCCGATGCCGGAGATCTGACGCGAGCGCACGCCGGCCGGTCCCCTCACCACGACCGGTCGGCGTGTCCTCCGGCCCAGTCGACGGCGCGGGCCAGCGCCGCGTGCATCCACGGGTCCTTGGCGTCGGCGTAGCGCGTGGCGCCCCCGTCCGCGGCGAACGCTGGAGCCAGCTCGCGCTTGAGCGTCGCGTAGGCCGTGACCTCGTGCGGGTGCGCGCGCAGCCAGTCGCGGAAGACCAGGGCGTAGCGCCACGCGGGCCATTCGCGGACACGGACGTGCAGGTTCACCGGACGGCCGGGATCAGCCGAGCAGTGCACGCGCTTGCGCCACACCTCTGGGTCCGGGTGCGAGGGCAGCACGGTGTCGGTCAAGGCGTCCGGGTAGCGCGGGAAACCGGCCTCCGCCAAAGTGTGCGCCAGCTTGTCCGCCTCCTCCAGCGAGCCGACTCCGAGCTGGAGATCGACCACGTTCTTGGCCGCGAGCCCCGGGACCGACGTGGAGCCGATGTGCTCGACGGGGGCGCCGCCGGTCGCCGCCTGGAGGCGGGCGATCAGCCGAGCCGCCTGCGCGGGCCACTCCGGGTCGTAGTCGACGACCTTCGGGGAGCCGACGCGGTGAACGCGCTGTTCACGGGTGTTCGCTTCGAAGGGCAGCAGACGCTGTTCCCACAGTTCGTCCACTTCGGCCAGCACCGCGGCACGCTCGCCGCCGTTGTCCAGCCACACGTCCGCGGCGGCTCTGCGCTGCTCGTCGCTGGCTTGCGCGGCGATGCGCGAGCGCGCGTCGGACTCGGCCATGCCGCGCGCGGAGACCAACCTCCGCACGCGCTCGTCGACGGGCGCGTCCACCACGAGCACCAGGTGGTAGGCGGGCGCCATGCCGTTCTCCACCAGCAGCGGGACGTCGTGCACGACGATCGCCTCCGAGGGCGCGGCGGCCATCATCTCGCCGGTGCGCGCGCCGACCCTGGGGTGCACGATCCCGTTGAGCGCGCGGCGGGCGGCGTCGTCGCTGAACACGATCTTGGCGAGCGCGGGGCGGTCCAGCGACCCGTCCTCGGCCAGCACCCCTTCGCCGAAGACGGCGACGACGTCCCGCAGGCCGTCGGTTCCCGGTGCGACGACCTCCCTGGCCAGCAGGTCGGAGTCGATCACGACCGCGCCGAGCTCGGCGAGCCTGCCCGAGACGGTCGACTTCCCAGATCCGATCCCACCGGTGAGCCCCACGCGCAACATGAGGCGGATTGTGTCAGCTGTGCCGTGCCTTGTGCGCGTGGTTGCCGACGGCCCGGCCGAGCTCGGCGAACTCGGCCTCGTAGTCGTCGATGAAGCGGCCCATCAGGCGCCGGGTGACGAGGTCGGCGACGTGGCTGGTGATCAGGCTGCGAGCCCAGTACGCCACCGCGACCGAGCCCGGAACGTAGACCCGCCTGGAGCGGCGTTCGATCCCCCGGACCACGGCGCGGGCGCATTCCGCGACGTCGGTGGTGGAGTTCGCGGGCCACGGCAGGCGGGAGCGCAGGCGCGCGAAGCTGGGCAGCTCGGCGTCGGCGTCGCGGACCATGTCGGTGTCGATCCAGCCGAAGTGCGCCGAGCCCACCGTCACGCCGAGGTGGGCGACCTCGTTGCGCAGCGAACACGTCATGGCGTCGACCCCGGCCTTGCTCGCCGTGTAGGCCGCCATCCCGGGTGCGGGCGCGAACGACGCGAGCGAGGCGATGGTCAGCACGTGCCCCTTGCTGGCGATGATCCACGGCAGCGCCGCGCGCACCGTGTTGAAGACGCCGTTCACGTTGACGTCGATCGTGCGCGCGAAGTCGGCGGGCTCGGTGGTGCGGACGGTGCCGTAGTTGACGATGCCCGCGTTCGCGACCACCACGTCGAGCCGCCCGAACTCCGCGACCGTGGCGTCGACGGCGGCGCGCAGCGACTCGGGCTCGGTGACGTCGACCGGGTGCCACAGGTGCCCGGGACCGAGCTCGTCGGCCAGCTCGGCCAGGCGCTCCGGCTCCAGCCCCACCACGGCGACGCGGGTTCCCTTGGCCGCCAAAGCTTTCGCGGTGGCGGCACCGATGCCCCTGGCGGCTCCGGTGATCAGCGCGGTCTTCACCGGACGCTCGTCAGCTCGTCGTGGACCGCGCGGGAGCGGACCAGGGTGCGGTAGGCGTCGGGGTCGAACTTCCGCGTGGTCATGCGCAGGCTGAAGCTGAAGCCCGGCCACAGCGCGATGTTGCGGCCCTGGTCGTCCAGGTACCAGCTCGAACAGCCGCCGCGCGACCACACCGTGCGCCGCATGCGCCGCTGGATGCGCTTGTTGAAGCGGATCTGCGGCTCCCGCAACGGCTCCACGGCGGTGACGCGGTGCTCACGCAGGTGGTCGAGCGCGTCCAGCACGTAGTTGAGCTGGCTCTCGATGATGAACACCATCGAGGTGTGGCCGAGCCCGGTGTTCGGGCCGATCAGCATGAACAGGTTGGGGAAACCGGCGATCGTGGTGCCCCGGTAGGCGCCCGGCTCGTCCTGCCAGGTCCCGGTCAGGGAGGCGCCATCGCCGTTGAAGATGCGGTGGCCGATCGGGAAGTCCGTGGCGTGGAAGCCGGTGCCGAAGATCAGGGTGTCGACCGGGCGCTCGGTGCCGTCAGTGGTGACGATGGCGTGCGGCCGGACCTCGGCGATGCCGTCGGTGACCAGCTCGACGTTCGGCTTGGTCAGCGCGGGGTAGAAGTCGCTGGTCACCACGACGCGCTTGCAGCCGAAGGCGTAGTTCGGGGTCAGCTTCTCGCGCAGCACCGGGTCGGCGACCTTGCGGCGGAGGTTGCGCAACGAGAGGCGGCGGGCGATGCCGAGGATTTTGGGCTGGACGGTGAAGCCCAGTGCGAAGCTCTCCCGGCCCCAGTACACGGCGTAGCGGGCGAGGCGTTGCAGCGCGGGTAAGCGGCGGAAGAGCAGGCGTTCCACCTTGCTGACCTTGCGGTCCCACCTGGGCATGGTCCAGTGCGCGGTGCGCTGGAAGACGTGCAGCTTGGCGGCCTTCGGCTGGATCTTCGGCACGAACTGCACGGCCGAGGAACCAGTGCCGATCACCGCGATGTTCTTGCCGGTCAGGTCGTGCTCGTGGTCCCAGCGCGCGGAGTGGAACTGGGTGCCCTCGAAGGACTCCAGCCCCGGGATGTCCGGGATCGACGGCTGCGACAGCGGGCCCGCGCCGAGGATGAGGACGTCACCGGTGAACTCGCCCCGGCTGGTGCGCACGTGCCAGCGCATGCGCTCGGCGTCCCACCGCGACTCCAGCATCTCGTGGCCGAAGCGGCAGCGCGGGTAGATCTCGTTGTCCCTGGCGAAGCGCTGGAGGTAGGCCAGGATCTCCGGTTGTGAGGAGAAGGAGCGCGACCACTCGCTGTTCTGCGCGAAGGAGAAGGAGTAGAGCAGCGAGGGCACGTCGCAGGCCGCGCCGGGGTAGCTGTTGTCCCGCCAGGTCCCGCCCACGTCGTCGGCGCGCTCCAGCAGCAGCACGTCGGTGATCCCGCGCTCGCGGAGCCGGTGGGCCGCGCCGAGCCCGGAGAAGCCGGTACCGATGATCAACACGTGCGCGTGCTCGGCCATGCCCCGCCATCCCTTCACCGGTTACTGAGAAGTACTCAACTCCACGGTAGGGTGACTGTTGAGAAGAAGTCAATAGGATGCGGAGGTCCCTACACTGGGTCCATGTCGTCGATCACCGAGCCCGCCGCCGAGATCCCGGCCGGGCGCCCCCGAGGCCGGATGACCAGGGACGCCCGCCGCGCCCAGCTGTTGGAACTGGCCACCGAGCTGATCATCGAGCGGGGAGTCGACGGCTTCTCCACCAACGAGCTGGCCCGGCGCGCGGGCATCTCCAACCCGCTGCTGTTCCACTACTTCCCCACCAGGGGCGACATCGTGCTCGAAGTGGTCAGCGCGACCATCGAGGACCTGGTGGAACGGGTGCGCCCGAACCCCGAGCTGTCCCCGATCGACCAGCTGACCGAGGGCCTGAGCCGCTACGTCGGCTACGTGGAGCGCACGCGCAACGGATACCTGTCCCTCGTGCGCGGGGCCGCCGCGGCCGACGCCGACCTGCGCGCGGTCGTGGACTCCAGCAGGACGCGGATCGCCGGGTACTTCACCGACAGCCTCACCGCGGCGGGCATCGAGGTGGACGCCGCGCTGTCGTTGCTGGTCCGCGGCGCCGTGGCGTTCGTGGAGGAGATCGCGCTGCACTGGGTCTCCGGCCCCCAGCTCGACCGCGAGGACCTCGTCGAACTGCTCCGCGACTCGCTGCTGCGCGCGCTCCCCTTCTCCGCCGAGCAACTCGAAGCCCTCACCACCACCTGACGCGCGCGGGGTTCACCCCACCATCGCGAACGCCGCGTTTGGTGCGCCGAACTCCCTGAATGACCCTTTCAGTGCGTTGAGCGCACCGAACGGGTCGTTCAGGGCTTCCCCGCGCACCGAACAGGCCGTTCGCCACGTTGACGTGCTGAATGACTCGTTGAGGTGGTTGAGCGTGGTCAATGACTCGTTCAGCACGCTCAACGGACTGAACGAGTCATTGAGGTGGTTGGAGCCGCCACCGCGACCCCGGAACGGGGAAGGCCCCGCACCACGTGGAGTGGTGCGGGGCCTTCGCCTCTGCGTACTGCGGTGCTACCCGAGCGGGATGGCTTACTGGCCGCCGGAGAGCTTCTCGCGGAGCGCCGCGAGCTGCTCGTCGCTGGCCAGCGAGCCCGAGGACTCGCCACCCGAGGAGTAGTTGCCACCACCGGTCGCGGCGCCACCAGCGGAGCTGGAGGAACCGGCGGCCGCGGCCTCGGCGCCACCGTTCGCGGCGGCCTCCGCCTCGGCCTCGGAGGCCTTGACGACCTGCTTGATGTGGGCGTCGTAGCGCACGCGGGCCTCGGCGTACTGCCGCTCCCACTCCTCGCGCTGCTTGTCGTAGCCCTCGAGCCAGTCCTGGGTCTCCGGGTCGAAGCCCTCGGGGTAGATGTAGTTGCCCTCGCCGTCGTACTCGGCAGCCATGCCGTACTGGGTCGGGTCGAACTCCGAGTCCGCGGTGAAGCCCTCGTTGGCCTGCTTCAGCGACAGCGAGATGCGGCGGCGGTCCAGGTCGATGTCGATGACCTTGACCATGACCTCGTCGCCGACCTGCACGACCTGCTCCGGGATCTCGACGTGGCGCTCGGCCAGCTCGGAGATGTGGACCAGGCCCTCGATGCCCTCGTCCACGCGGACGAACGCACCGAACGGAACCAGCTTGGTGACCTTGCCCGGCACGATCTGGCCGATCGCGTGGGTGCGGGCGAACTGGCGCCACGGGTCTTCCTGGGTGGCCTTCAGCGACAGGGAGACGCGCTCGCGCTCCATGTCGACGTCGAGCACCTCGACGGTGACCTCCTGGCCGACCTCGACGACCTCGGAGGGGTGGTCGATGTGCTTCCAGGACAGCTCGGAGACGTGCACCAGGCCGTCGACGCCACCCAGGTCCACGAAGGCACCGAAGTTGACGATGGAGGACACGACGCCCTTGCGGACCTGGCCCTTCTGCAGCTGGTTGAGGAACTCGCTGCGGACCTCGGACTGGGTCTGCTCCAGCCAGGCGCGGCGGGACAGGACCACGTTGTTGCGGTTCTTGTCCAGCTCGATGATCTTGGCCTCGAGCTCGCGACCGACGTAGGGCTGGAGGTCGCGCACGCGGCGCATCTCCACCAGCGAGGCGGGAAGGAAGCCGCGGAGGCCGATGTCGAGGATGAGACCACCCTTGACGACCTCGATGACGGTGCCCTTGACGGGCTCGTCCTTCTCCTTGAGGGCCTCGATCGTGCCCCAGGCGCGCTCGTACTGGGCGCGCTTCTTGGACAGGATCAGGCGGCCTTCCTTGTCCTCCTTCTGGAGAACCAGGGCCTCGACGTGGTCACCGACGGAGACGACCTCGGCCGGGTCGACGTCGTGCTTGATCGACAGCTCGCGCGAGGGGATGACGCCCTCGGTCTTGTAGCCGATGTCGAGCAGCACCTCGTCGCGGTCGACCTTGACGATGGTGCCCTCGACGATGTCGCCATCGTTGAAGTACTTGATGGTCTTGTCGATGGCGGCGAGGAAGTCCTCTTCCGAACCGATGTCGTTGATCGCGACCTGGGTCTTGGCAGGCGCGGGACCGGCGTAGGAAGGGATGGTGACGGTGTCGGTGGACATTAGGTGGGGTGCTCCGGTACGGATAGGTGTAGTTGGCCTCTGCACGTTCTTTCGCTGCGGGCTTTGTCTAGCCGGCGCAAGTCATAGTGCTACAAGGCCAACAACGAGCGACGAGCGCCCCCTGTTCCGAGCAGTCTGCTTCGAGTACGTCGAGAGATGCCGGTAGCAGGCAGCGCGCACCCACCGCGCGGACGGTATCGTACGCGCCTGCTCGACGGCCGGGCAAACCGGTTACTCCGATCCGATCCCCAGTAGGAGCAGTGTGTCTGAGCAGCACCAGCACGCCAGCGCGGAACGAGCGCTCGGCACGGTCGGGATCGTCAGGCGCGAGGCGGGCGTCGTGGAGTCCCGGTTGGCGAACATCGCCTGGTGGGACGCGGACGCGGACGACTACCGCGAGGAGCACCGGGACTTCCTCGGCGCCGCGGACTTCGTCTGGTGCCCGGAGCGCCTGCGCGAGGAGGACGCCCGGCTGCTCGGCGACGTGAGCGGGCTCGACGTGCTGGAGCTGGGCTGCGGGATGGCCGCGTGCGCGCGGTGGCTGGCCGCGCGGGGAGCGCGCACCACGGCGCTGGACGTGTCGGCGGGCATGCTCAAGCACGCCGCGAGCGACAACGCGGCCACCGGCATCCACGTGCCGCTCGTGCAAGCCAGCGGTGACGCGCTGCCGTTCGCGGACGGCTCCTTCGACATCGTGTGCTCCGCCTTCGGCGGCGTGCCCTTCGTCGCCGACGTCGAACTGCTGATGCGCGAGGTCGCCAGGACGCTGCGGCCGAGCGGCCGGTGGGCGTTCGCGGTGACGCACCCCGTGCGGTGGTGCTTCCCCGACGACCCCGGCCCCGACGGGCTCACCGTGATCCAGTCGTACTTCGACCGCTCGCCGTACGTGGAGGTCGACGAGGTCGGCAGGGCCACCTACGTCGAGCACCACCGCACGCTCGGCGACTTCGTGCGCGCGATCACCGCGGCGGGCATGGCGCTCAAGGACATCGTGGAGCCGGAGTGGCCTGACGGGCACACGGGGATCTGGGGCCAGTGGAGCCCACTGCGCGGCAAGCTGTTCCCTGGCACGGCGATCTTCCTCTGCGAGAAGCTGTAGGACATGACCGGCGACGCGGACCTGCTCAGCGCACAACGAGCCCGCTTCACCGCTGTCGACCCCGCACTCCCCGAGGCCGTCGCGCCTCCGTGCGACGACCGCACCGAGACGCTGACCGCGGCACTGCCGGACGGTCGTCGGGTCACCGCGAGCCTCGCGCACGCTTCGTACCCCGCGGGCTCCGCGCACCGACTGTGGTCTGCGGCGGAGGTTTGGGAGCTGATGCCGCTCATCGGCGACACGGGCAGCGTGGGGCTCAACGCGCTGTTGAACGCGTGGGTGGAACGGATGCGCACGGTGAGCCCGCCGACATCCGACTCCTCGTGTCTGGTCAGTTGGCCCAGCAGGGACGTGGAGGCCACGCGGGTGTTCCTCGACCACGGGTTCCAACCCCTGACCACGCTCGCTGTCCGCCGTTCCGTGCAGCAGCCGCAACCGCGCGTTGAACCGCTCGTGGTGCGACGGGCGCGGAATGCGGACATGGACGCGATGCTCCAGCTGACGCTCGCGGAGCTGCGGTACTCAGCATCGGTCGGCGCGACGGTGTTCCGGGAGAACGCTGTGCCGCTCAAGCGGGACGCGCTGCGCAAGCGGCTCCTCGACGGCGACCCGGTGTGGGTGGCGGAGCGCGACGGGATGACACTGGCGCTCGCCGACTGCGCGTGGACGCCCGTGACGCCCGGCAGCTGGGCGGGGAGCCGGTTGCAGCCCGGCAACTGGGGCTACGTCAACTGCGTGTCGGTGCTGCCCGGCGCGCGCGGCAACGGCATCGGCAGGCGGCTGATGGACGTCGTGCACGCCGAGTTCACGCGCGGTGGCGCGAGCGGGACCTACCTCTACTACAACCCGCCGAACCCGCTGTCCTCGGTGTTCTGGCCACGCCAGGGCTACCGTCCACTGTGGACGCTTTGGGAAGTCCGCCCCGCCACCGCACTGCGCTAACCCGCCGCCCGCCGCGAACGCCTCGTTTGGTGCGCCCAAGTACCTGAAAGGGCCGTTCGGGGAGTTGAGGTACCCGAAGGGGTCGTTCAGGGCGTCCGGAGTACCTGAATGACTCATTCGGTGCGTTCAACCACGCCAATGACTCGTTCAGCACGCTCAACCACATGAAGGAGTCATTGAGGCGGGGAGGGATTGTCCGGTTGGTGAGGGTCGGACGCGGATCACAGGTCGTGGAGTTGCTTCACGTTCGACACAGGACCACTATTTGAACTGACCGGTCAGTTCGAGTAGGAGGCGTCGTGCAGATCCAGGCCAAGGCGGTGGGCGTCAGGGGCCCGCACGGACCGCTGCTGCGCCCCACCTCGCTGCGGGTCGAGCCCGGTCAGGTCGCCCTGGTCACCGGCGAGCCCGGGGCGGGGCACACGGTGCTCGCGCTGACGCTGGCGGGGCGGATGCAGCCGCACGAGGGCGCGGTCCTGCTCGACGGTCGCACGAACGACTCGGGGCTGCGCGCCGGAGTCGCGGTGGTGGACGCGCCGGGGGTGACCGAACCGGACGGCTCGCTGCGGCTGCGCGACGTGATCGGCGAGGAGCTGGCCATGGCGGGGCTGCGGGCGAGCCGCGGGGCGGTGCGCGAATGGCTCGCCGAGCGCGACGCGGAGCAGCACGCCGACGCGCGCTTCGAGACGGTGCCCGCGACCACGCGCACGCGCCTGCTGACGGAGTCCGCCGCGGCGCGGCCCAGGGTGAAAGCGCTGGTCATGGACTGCCCGGACCGGCACACCGACGATCCGCACGCGTGGTGGTCGCTCGCCAGGCAGCAGGCAGAGCAGGGGCTCGCGGTCGTGGCGCTGTGCACCGAGACGTCCTCGCGCCTGCTGGGGATACCCGCCGCGCGTCTCGGCTGCCAGGAACAACCGCCCGCGCTCACCGTCCACCGCCGCCACGAAGCCCAGGAGATGACCAAGTGACCCCGTTCCGCCTCGCCGCGAACGAGCTGCGCCGGCTGACCGCGGGGAAGCTCCCCCGGCTGGCCGTCTTGGCGATCACGCTCGTGCCACTGCTCTACGGCGCGCTCTACCTCTACGCCAACTGGGACCCGTACGGGAAGCTCAGCGAGGTCCCGGCGGCGTTGGTGGTCGCGGACACCGGCGCCAGCCGCGAGGACGGCACGGAACTGAAGGCCGGGCAGAAGATCGCCGACAAGCTCGACGACTCGGGCACCTTCGCCTGGACCAAGACCAACGCGGCCGACGCCGACGCGGGGGTGCGCGACGGGCGCTACACCTTCTCGATCACGCTGCCGGAGGACTTCTCGCAGGCACTGCTCTCCCCCGCCGAGTACAAGCCGCGGCAGGGCATCATCGTGATGACCACCAACGACGCCAACAACTACCTGGTCAGCACGATCGCGGACAAGGTCGTCGGCGAGGTGCGGCGCGCGGTGGCATCCGAGGTCGGCACGGAAGCGGCCGACAAGCTGCTGGTCGGCTTCTCCACGATGCGCGAGAAGACGCAGCAAGCCGCCGAGGGCGCAGGCAAGCTCGCGGACGGCTCGGCGAAGGTCCGCGACGGCGTCGGCACCGCGCGGGAGAAGATCAACGAGCTTGGCACCGGGCTGACGAAGCTCTCCGACGGCGGGCAGAAGCTGCACGACGGCGTCGTCAAGCTCTCCGGCGGGCTGGACGAGCTGAACAAGAAGACCGCTGAGTTGCCCGCGAAGTCCAAGCAGCTCAGCGACGGCGCGAAGCAGGTCTCCGACGGCAACAAGCAACTGGCCGACAAGGGCGCGGCGGTCGCGGACGCGTCGAAGCAGCTGGTCGACACCTTGGACGGCAAGCGGGACGACATCGAGAAGAAGCTGCGCGCGCTCGGGCTGCCCGAGGAGCAGGTGCAGAAGGTGCTGGCCCTGATGACTGAGGCTGGCAAGCCGTTGCACCAGGCCAACGACAAGGTGCAGGGGCTGTCGGGCCAGCTCAAGACGCTCGCCAACGGCGCGAAGCAGGTCTCCGACGGAGCCGCGACGCTCGCCGCGCAGACGCCCCAGCTGTCCTCGGCGATCAAGCAGCTCGACGACGGGGCCGGTCAGCTGGCCGCGAAGACGCCGGAGCTGCGCGACGGGTTGAAGAAGGCCAGCACGGGCGCGGGCCAGCTCTACGACGGCACCAAGCAGCTCAGCGACGGCGCGAACCAGGTCGCAGACGGCAACAAGGAGTTGGCGGGCAAGCTCAGCGAGGGCGTCGAGACGATCCCGAACCTCGACGAGCAGACCCGCAAGGACACCGCGAAGACCATCGGCGACCCGATCTCGGTGCGCGCCATCGGCGAGAACAAGGCGGGCAGCTACGGCGCCGGGCTCGCGCCGTTCTTCCTCGGCCTCGCCAGCTGGATCGGCGCGTTCGTGCTGTTCCTGCTCGTGCGCCCGCTCTCGCGGCGGGCGCTGACCTCGGGCGCGGCGCCGTGGCGGGTCGCGCTCGGCGGGTGGATGCCGGCCGCTCTGCTCGGCAGCGTCCAGGTGTCGCTGCTGTTCCTCGTCGTGACCACGGTGATCGGGGTCAGCCCGGCGAACCCGTTGGGAACACTGGGTTTCATGGTCCTGACGTCACTGGCGTTCACCGCGGTGCTGCACGGGCTCAACGCGCTGCTCGGCCCGAGCGGCAAGTTCGTGGCGCTGGTGCTGCTGGTGTTGCAGCTGACCACGGCGGGCGGCACGTTCCCGTGGCAGACCACGCCGGAGCCGCTGCACGTGCTGCACCTGGTGCTCCCGCTGTCCTACGTGGTCGACGGGCTGCGGCACCTGATCTACGGCGGCGGCTGGGCGAACATGGGCACCGACATCGGCGTGCTCGGTGGATATCTGATCTTCGGCTTGCTGCTGGCGGTGCTGGCCGCGTACAAGCAGAAGGTGTGGACGCCCAACCGCCTCAAGCCGGAGCTCGTGCTGTGAACCCGCGGCCCGCGCGCACCGCGGTGACCAAGCAGAAGCTCTTCGACGCCGCGCTGCGGCTGCTCGGGGAGCGCGGGGCCGCCGAGGTGACCGTCGACGAGATCGCCTCGGCGGCCGGGGTGGCCAAGGGCACCGTGTACTACAACTTCGGCAGCAAGGACGCGCTGATCGACGCCCTGCTGCGGCACGGGGTCGACCTGCTCGCCCAGCGGCTGCGGCCCGCCGAGGACACCGCTGAGCCGGTGGAGCACCTGGTCGGCGCCGCCCTGGAGTTCTTCCGCGACTACCCCGCATTCGGCCAGCTGCTGGTGAGCGAGATGTGGCGCAGCCCAGGGCAGTGGCACGGCACGCTGAGCCTGCTGCGCGATGACATCGTGGCCATCTTCAAGCAGGTGATACAGCGCTCGGCGGAGCAGGGGAAGCTGCCGGAGGGCGTGCAGGCGGGCACGGCTTCGGCGGCCCTGTTCGGCACGCTCCTGGTCGTGGCGCTGGACTGGCAGGTGTTCCAGCCGGAGCGCAGCCTCGACCAGGTGCGCGACTCGGTGATGGTGCTGGTGCGCGGGGTCAGCCCGCACCCGCGATGAGCTTCTCCAGCGCGTCGAGCTGACTGGTGCACCCGGCCTGCCGCCATTCGGGCTCCTCGTGCCCGTCGAGGAACGCGCCCTGTTCGGTGAGCAGGAGCCGGGTTCCACCGGCGACGGCCTCGAACTGCACGGTCGACTGCGAGACGGTCGCGACGGTGTCACCGACGCGCAGGACGCCGCAGTAGAGGATGCGCTCGTCGGGGACGATCTCGCGGTACACGCCCTCGAAGACCAGCGGCTCCCCCTCGCCGTTGACGCCCTTGGCGATCTCCGTGCCGCCGACGCGGAAGTCCAGCTCGTGCTCGGCCTTCGGCCCGGCGAACCACGTGGCCTTGCTCTTCGGGTCGGCCCACCGCGCGAAGACCTCGGCGGGCGGCACGGGGAAGGTCCGCTCCAGCGTGAACGTGGAGTGCTTGATCATGTCCTGCTCCTCACGAGTCGGGTTCCAGTAGCTCGCCCAGCCGGTCGAGTCGGTTCTCCCAGCCGGCGCGCTGGCCGGACAGCCACGCCTCGGCCTGCCGCAGCCCGTCGGGCTGGAGCGCGCACGTGCGGACCCGGCCCACCTTCTCCGTGCGCACCAGACCGCACGCTTCGAGCACCTTGAGGTGCTGCATCACGGCCTGAAGCGTCATGGAGCGCGAGCCGGCCAGCTCGCTGACCGAGGCCGGTCCCCGGACGAGCCGCTCGACCATGTCGCGCCGGGTGCTGTCGGCCAAGGCGTGGAACAGCCGGTCCAGACGCTCTCGATGGTCAAGCATGTACTTGAGTATTGCCCCGACCCGCCCAACAGTCAAGTGATTGCTTGAGTATCTGGGCAGAGAAGATCCCCGCCCAGCTGGGACGGCAGCTGGACGGGGATCGTCGGGGGTGGCTAGCGGCCCGGCCAGCTGGACGGGGCGTCCGCCCAGCCCGCGTTGCTCGCCGTGCTCAGGATCTCGATCTTCGAGCTCTTCTGGCCGGTGCTGACGGCGGTGCCGTTGCCCAGCGAGACCACCACGTGCCCGTAGGTCGAGTTCATGTACATGAAGACCAGGGTGCCCGCGGGCGCGGCTCCGGACTTGAGGCGACCGGAGGACCTGGCGGCGTTGTAGTGCGCCTTGGCCGAGGCGTAGCGGCCGCTGGTGCCGTAGGCCAGCTCGACGAACAGCTCGCAGTAGTGGTGGTACTGGCTCTTGCCGACCATCGACTTCGCCCACGACACGGCCTTGGCGCGGCCGGGGTGGGCGGCGGCGACGGAGACCTCGTCGGCGGCGGCAGACGGAGCCGCGACGGCGACCGGCGCGGCGGCGCCGATGCTGGCCACCGCGATGGCGCAGGCGGTGCCCAGCTTGGCAATAGCGGAAAGACGCATCACAAACCTCCGTTGTGAAGGGGGGCAGGGGACCCACCGCAGAAGATCCGCGCCGCCGCTTGTCTCTCGCTGGTCCCGAATCGTCCTCCCAGCCTCTTGAGAGCGGATTCCAGCAGGTCAGAGCGTGGAGCCATTCGGTTGTTCGAAGGTGTCTGGAACTCATCGGCAGCGGGCGGTGAAGATTGGGCTCCGCGATGGTGGGGAGGCGTGAGAAATGGAATTCCGGCTCCTCGGTCCGCTCGAAGTGGTGGCGGGCAACGAGATCGTGCGCATTCCCGCTGCCAAGCACCGCGCGCTGCTGGCGGCGTTGTTGTTGCGCGCCAACCAGGTCGTGCCCTCCTCCGAGCTGATCACGCAGCTGTGGGGCGAGGACCCGCCGTCCAGCGCGCGCACCACACTGCAGGGCTACGTGCTCAGGCTGCGGCGCACGCTCGGACCGGTGATCCTCACGCGCAACTCCGGCTACCTGATCGAGGTCGGCGAGGACGCGCTGGACCTGAAGCGCTTCGAGCGGCTGGTGGAGCGGTCCAAGGTGGCCGAGGCCGAGGGCGAGCTGCCCCAGGCCGCGCGGCTGCTGCACACCGCGCTCGCGCTGTGGCGAGGTCCGGCGCTCTCCGACGTCGGCTCGGACTGGATGCACCGTGTGGAGGCGCCGCGGCTGGCCGAGCTGCGCGGGCGCACGCTGCACCGCAGAGCCGAGATCGACCTGCGCCTTGGCAAGCACGCCGAAGTGATCGGCGAGCTGACCGTGCTGGTCGCGGAGAACCCGCTCGACGAGGGCTTCAGCGCGCAGCTCATGCTCGCGCTGCACCGGTGCGGGCGCCGCGCCGAGGCGCTGGAGGTCTACCGCCAGGCGCGGCGGATGCTGGTCGAGGAGCTGGGTGTCGAGCCCGGCGCCGAGCTGCGCAGGCGTGAGCAGGAGGTGCTGCGCGCCGAGCCCGAGCAGGTCCGACCGCGAGCCGCCGAGCCGTTGCGCGCTCCGCACGTGCTGCCGCCGGACATCGCCGACTTCATCGGCCGCTCCGAGGAAGCGGCGTCACTGCGCGCCGAGCTGAGGCCCGATCCCGGCGGGTGCAGCCCGAAGGTGATCACCGTGGTGGGCATGGCCGGGGTCGGCAAGACCGCGCTCGCCGTGCACGTCGCGCACGGTCTGCGCGAGCAGTTCCCCGACGGCCAGCTCTTCGCGCGGCTGCGCACGGCGAACGGCCCGGCGAGCCCCGCCGAGGTGCTGGGCAGGTTCCTGCGCCTGCTCGGCATGGTCGGCAGCCACCTGCCCGAGGACGTCGAGCAGCTGGCCGAGCTGTTCCGCGACCGCCTCTCCGGCCGCCGCGTGCTGCTGGTGCTCGACGACGCCGTCGACGCCGCCCAGGTCCGGCCGCTGCTGCCCGGCGACGGCGGCTGCGCGGTGCTGGTGACCGGGCGCAACCGGCTCACCGGGCTGACCGGGCGCTCGATCGACCTCGACGTGCTCACCGAGGAGCAGGCGATCGACCTGCTCGGCGAGATCACCGGCGTGGCAAGGATCTCCGCTGAGCCGGAGGCGGCGCGGGTGCTGGTGCGGCGGTGCGGACTGCTGCCGCTGGCACTGCGCATCGCGGCGGCCAGGCTCCGCTCGCGTCCACAAAGGACAGTCGCGTGGCTCGCGGACGAGCTGGCCGACGAGCACCGCAGGCTGGACCGGCTGGTCACCGGCGACCTGGCCGTGCGGGCGAGCATCGGGCTCAGCGAACAGGGTCTGGACGACGAGTGCAGGCGCGCGCTGCGACTGCTGAGCGCCGTGAAGGTGCCGAACTACCCGGCCTGGCTGAGCGCGGCGGTGCTGGACCGCTCCCCCGAGCAGACCGAGCGGATCATCGACGAGTTGCTGGACGCGCAACTGCTCGAAGACGCAGGTGGATCGGCGCGCGTCCGCTTCCACAACCTCGTCCGGATCTACGCCGAGGAACAGCTCGAACTCGCACCCGAGCCGGTGTTGGAGCGCGCACTCCCCGCGATGGTGCGCGCGGCCGAGGAACGCGGCGCGCACCTGCCGAGCAGGTCGTGGAATGGCTGCGCGCCAAGGGAAAAGCCCTCCAGCGGCCTGGAGTGGTTCATCGCGGAGCAGCCCGTGCTCGTCGGCGCGGTGCGACAGGCCGCGGCGACGGGCGACGCCGAATCGGCGTGGCGGCTGACCTCGGCGCTGACCGGCTACCTCGACCTGCGCGGCGACTGGGACGACTGGCGGCGCACGCACTGCTGGGCGTTGTCGGCGTGCCGCTCAGCCGAGGACTGGCACGGCGCGGCGCGCATGTCCTACGGGCTCGGCCTGCTCGCCGCCGCCCGCGACCGCTACCCGCAGGGAGCGCGGTGGTTCGCCCGCGCGCTCAGCGGCTGGCGCTCCCTGGGCGCGCGCTCCGAGCAGGGCCACGCGTGGATCGGCATCGGCGACATGCACCACCAGCTCAGCGATCTGCGCCGGGCTTCGCGGTGTTTCCGAAGGGCCGCAACGACCTTCGCGGAGATCGGCGATGAGCGGGGCGCGGCGTGGGCCCGGATGAGCCTCGCGCTGGTGCACCGCGACCGCGGCGAACGCGATCAGGCGCTGGAGTCCCTGCTGCGCACGATCGAGGACTTCGACCGGCTCGGCGACACGTACTCGGCGACCGAGGCTCGTTTCTTCCTCGCACTCACCTACAACCGGTGGGAGCGACCCGAGGAGGCGCTGAGCTGCGCGGAGACCGCGCGAACGGCTTTCGCCGAGATGGGCGCGCGGCTGAAAGAGCTGCGCTGCCAACGAGTTCTGGGGCACGCGCTGGCCTCCTCCGGCGATCCCGACGCGGCGCAGCCGCTGTTGGAGGAGTGCGTGCGGGAGTTCCGCGACCAGGGCGACACCTTCAGCGAGGCCGTCAGCCTGTGGAGCCTCGGCGAGCTGATCCGGCGGCACCGAGGGCCCGCCGACGCGGTGGAGGTCCTGACCAAGGCGTGCTCGCTGTTCACCGCGGCCGGGGTACCGACCTGGCGCAGGCGGGCGGCGGCGAGCCTGCATTCCGCGCTGCGCGGCTGAAAGCCTGAGCCGGGCGGTCCCCCGTCAACCCCGTGCGGGGGACTCGCCCGGCCAGGGCGTCGCGCTCCGTCAGCCGGGAAGGCCAGGACGCCCGACGCCGGTCTCGAACTGGAACAGCTCGCCCGTGGCGCGCCACATCTCGCAGCGGTTCGGCCAGGTCCTGGTGTAGGACACCGCGTTGCCGCGGTAGGTGCCGTACGCGGTCGCGGTGACCGGGCTGTACTCGTCGGTGCACGGACCCTCGCGGTGGCTCAGGCGCGCGATGTCGCCGTAGACCTCCCGCAGCCGGTCGCACGCCTGGTGGGTGCGGGAGTGGGTGCCGCCGAGCGGCTCGCACGCCAGCAGCGCGGTGTGCCCGGCGGGCAGCGCGCGCTCCCCCGAGGCCACGGTGAGGACCAGCGCGATCGGTCCGGCGCCGCGCACACCGGAGGAGCCCGCGGCCATCGCCGGGGCCGTGCACACGCCGGCGAGCAGCACGCCCGCCAGGACCGCCTTGGCCAACCTCATTCGTGGACCTCCTCGACTCACCTGGCGCGTCGGCTCGCGCCACCGATTCGGGGATATCCGATCACGATCAGCGGAGCCGCCTTGACCATCGAGCACCGCTCCACCGCATCGTGAGCGCCATCAGACCCGGTCGATGCGGCGGCATCACACACTGTTGATCACAAACCTGAGGGTTGCTCGGCAACCGCCTGAACCTTCCACGGAGCCGAGCCCTCCCCTATCACCGTCCGCACCCGCCCCCACCGTCCACAATGGACGTTCCGCCCCCACGCACGCCAATGCCGCGTTTGGTCCGTTGAACGTGCTGAACGAGTCATTGAGGACGGTCGACCACCTCAACGAGTCATTCAGTGCGTTCAACCACCTCAACGAGTCATTCAGGGCGTAAGCGGCCTGGAGGACGTGGGCTAGTGGGCGGCGTCGTCCCAGGAGCGGCCGTAGCCGACGGAGACCTCCAGCGGGACGGAGAGCTCGTAGGCGCCGCCCATCTCCGCGCGGACGAGCTTCTCGACCTGCTCGTGCTCGCCGTCGGCGATCTCCAGCACGAGTTCGTCGTGCACCTGCAGCAGCACCCGCGAGCGCAGCTGCGAGGTGGACAGCGCCTTCTGCACGCCGAGCATGGCGACCTTGATGATGTCGGCCGCGCTTCCCTGGATCGGGGCGTTGAGCGCCATCCGCTCGGCCATCTCGCGGCGCTGGCGGTTGTCGCTGTTGAGGTCCGGGAGGTAGCGGCGGCGGCCGAGGATGGTCTCGGTGTAGCCGTCCTTGCGGGCCTGCTCGACGATCTGCTGCAGGTAGTCGCGAACCCCGCCGAAGCGCGAGAAGTACGCGTCCATCTGCGCCCGCGCCTCCTCGGCGGAGATCTTGAGCTGCGCGGCAAGGCCGTAGGCGGACAGGCCGTACGCCAGGCCGTAGGACATCGCCTTGACGCGGCGCCGCAGCTCGCCGGTGACCTCGGTCGTCGGCACGTCGAACGCCTTGGACGCCACGTAGGTGTGCAGGTCCTCGCCGGTGTTGAACGCCTCGACCAGGCCCTCGTCGCCGGAGAGGTGCGCCATGATCCGCATCTCGATCTGGCTGTAGTCGGCGGTCATCAGCTCCGCGTAGCCCGAGCCGACCACGAACGCCTGCCGGATCGTCCTGCCGTCGTCGGTGCGGATCGGGATGTTCTGCAGGTTCGGGTCGGTCGAGGACAGCCGCCCGGTGGCTGCGATGGTCTGGTTGAAGGTGGTGTGGATGCGCCCGTCCGGGGCCACCGACTTCAGCAGGCCCTCCACGGTCACCTTCAGCCTGGTGGCGTCGCGGTGGGCCAGCAGGTGCTCCAGGAACGGGTGCTGGGTGTCCTCGAACAGCTTCTGCAGCGCCTCGGCGTCGGTGGTGTAGCCGGTCTTGGTGCGCTTGGTCTTCGGCATGTTCAGCTCGTCGAAGAGCACCACCTGCAGCTGCTTCGGCGAGCCGAGGTTGATCTCCTTGCCGATCTCTGCGTAGGCGTCCTGGGCGGCCTGGCGCACCTTCGCCGCGAACGCCGACTCCAGCTCGGTGAGCCGGTCGTCGTCCACCGCGATGCCCGCGGCCTCCAGCTCGGCCAGCTCCAGCAGCAGCGGCAGCTCCAGCTCGGCCAGCAGCCTGGTGCCGCCGGTGCGCTCCAGCTCCTCGTCCAGCGCGTCGGCCAGCTCCGCGACCGCGCGGGCGCGCACGATCTCCGCGACCGCCGCGCGCTCGGTGTCCTCCTGCTCGTCGGAGAGCAGCGAGAGCTGGCCGTCGGCATCGCCCTCCTCCGCGCGCAGCTCGCGCTGGAGGTAGCGCAGCACCAGGTCGCCGAGGTCGAAGGAGCGCTGCCCCGGCCGCACCAGGTAGGCCGCGAGCGCGGTGTCGGTGGTCAGCCCGGCCAGGCTCCACCCCCGGTCGCGCAGCGCGTGCAGCCCGCCCTTGACGTCGTGCGCGGCCTTCGGGATCGCGGCGTCGGCCAACCAGGCGGCCAGCGCGCGCTCGTCGTCCTCGGTCAGCGCGGAGGAGGCGAGGTAGCCGCCCTCACCGCGCGCCCCGGCCAGCGCGAGCCCTTCGAGGTCGCCGCTGCCCCGGCCCCAGCTGCCACGCAGCGCGAGGCCGATCCGGTCGCCGCCGCGCGCGTGCTGGTCCAGCCAGGCCGCGACGCCGCCCGGCGCCACGAGACCGCCGGTGACCTCGAAGCCGTCCTCGGCCTCCGGCTCGCTGGTGGACAGCGTCGCGAACAGCCGCTCGCGCAGGACCCGGAACTCCAGCTCGTCGAAGAGCTTGTGCACGCCGTCGCGGTCCCAGTCGCGGGCCGCGAGGCCGTCGATGGTGACCGGCAGCTCGACGTCCTTGACCAGCTCGGTGAGCTGGCGGTTGAGCAGCACCGAGGACAGGTTGTCGCGCAGCGCCTGGCCCGCCTTGCCCTTGACCTCGTCGGCGCGGTCGACCAGCTGCCCGAGCGAGCCGAACTCGGTGATCCACTTGGTGATCGTCTTCTCGCCGACGCCGGGGATCTTCGGCAGGTTGTCCGAGGGGTCCCCGCGCAGCGCCGCGAAGTCCGCGTACTGGTCGGGGCGCACGCCGTACTTGTCCAGCACCGCCTGCGGGGTGTAGCGCGCCAGCTCCGAGACGCCCTTCACCGGGTAGAGCACGGTGATGTGGTCGTTGACCAGCTGCAACGCGTCGCGGTCCCCGGTACAGATGGCCACGGCCAGGCCCTGCTCGGTGGCCTGCGTGGCGAGGGTGGCGATGAGGTCGTCGGCCTCGAAGCCCTCCTTCTCCAGCGTGGTCACGCCGAGCACCGCGAGCACGTCCTTGATCAGGCCGACCTGGCCGCGGAACTCGTCCGGCGTGGCGCTGCGGGTGGCCTTGTACTCGGGGAACTGCTCGGTGCGGAAGGTGACCCTGGAGACGTCGAAGGCCACCGCGATGTGATCCGGCGCCTCGTCGCGGAGCAGGTTGATCAGCATCGAGGTGAAGCCGTAGACCGCGTTGGTCGTCTGGCCCGTGCCGGTCTGGAAGTTCTCCTTCGGCAGGGCGTAGAAGGCGCGGTAGGCCATCGAGTGGCCATCGATGAGCAGCAGCTTGCGGTCTCCGGGAGCACTCACGCCGGGGAGTCTAGGCCGAGGCACCGACACTCCGATCGAGCTACTCCGGCCAGACCTCCAGGCCCACGCTCCGCGCCGCCTCCGCCAGCCTCCTGTCGTAGGTCACGAACGTCATCAGCTCCGCCCCTGGCTGCCCCGAGAGCACCTGCGCGGTGGCGAGGTGAACGGCGTTGAGGGAACGCGGCAGCGGATCGGCGTACACCGCCGCCGTCTGCCGCACGGTCGCGTCGATCTCCACCAGGTACAAGGACGCCAGAACGCTGGGGACCCTGGCGATGGCTTCCGGGGCGTTTCGTCGCACCGCGCGCGGCAACTCGACCTCGGCCAAGGCGGAGGCGACCCGCGGTAGTCCGTTCCGCTGGGCGGCGTTGAGCCAGGTGACCAGGTCCTCGGAGTGCTCCTCCCTGCGCACGAGCTTCATCAGCGCGGCGGTGTCGAGGTAGATCACCAGCGCTCGTCCTCGCGATCAGCGGCCAGCGCGGCGGCGGAGTCCACGTCCGGGTCCCCCAGGACCGGCGGCATCGACACCGGCCCCTGCGGGATTCGCGGCGGTTGGGCGCGCCCGCTCAGGACGAGCTGGTCGAGCACCCGGTCGCGCTGCCGCACCGGAGTGAGGTGCGCGATGGGCACCCCCCGGTCGGTCACGGTGTAGGCGTGACCCTCGCGGACCCGCTGGAGGGTGGCCGAGGTGCTCTGGTTCAGCTCGCGCACGCCGATCCGCTCGCTCCCGCGCCACACCCGCACGTCGAGTTCCTCGACCAGGTCCCTCTCGCTCATGGGCGCAAGTGTAGGACAAAATGTTCTACATTGGGACCGCCCGACAGGGGAATGCTTTTCGAGTCCCAAGGGTTCCGTTTTATGCTGTCGATCCCGCCGTCCCCGCAAGGAGCGCCCGTGAACCTCCCCGCAGCCGTCCCGAACCTGGTGCAGGCAGAGCAGCTCACCGACAAGCTCGGCATCGAGATCACCGAGTGGAACGCCGAGCGCCTGGTCGGCACCATGCCCGTCGCGGGCAACCGCCAGCCGTACGGGCTGCTGCACGGGGGCGCCAGCGCCGCGTTCGCGGAGACGCTGGGCTCGATCGCGGCGGTGATGAACGCGGGCGAGGGCCGGATCGCCGTCGGCCTCGAGCTGTCCTGCACCCACCACCGCGCCGCGCGCGAGGGCGTGGTCACCGGCGTGTGCACGCCGCTGCACGTCGGCAGGACCACCGCCACCTTCGAGATCGCGATCACCGACGAGTCGGGCAAGCGCGTCTGCACCGCCCGCCTCACCTGCGTGGTGCGCGACGCCCCTCCCGGCGAAAAGGCTCGATGATCTTCGGCAGATCTAAAGCCACCCCTTCGGCAGATCTAAAACCAGAATCGAGTATCGACAGCTCAGCGACCCGCAGCGCCGGGAAAGCGGATGCCCGGGAACCGGGCTCCGACGCATACTGCGGCATGGACTTCGCGGGGCTGACCGACGACGGTGACGGGCCCCCGTGGGTGGCGGCGGACGAGTCGGGGTGGACCGGCGGGGCGGTGCTGCACCAGCGCGTGATGACGCACGCGACGGTGCGCGTGGACGACGTGCTCGCGGGCGCGCTGCTGGGAGAACTGCGCGCCAACACGGGGCTTCGCCAGAGCCGCGAGGTGAAGTTCTGGCAGTTCGAACGGGACAAGCCGCTCGCGGCGCTGGTGGACCTGCTCGGCGAGGGTGGAGCGCTGCACGGCCGCGCCTCGGTGCTGGTCGAGGACAAGGTCGCCCTCACGGTGTCGACGATCGCCGGGCTGCTCATCCAAGAGGACCCGGAAATCCTTGTCCGCCAAGGAGAAGCACTCCTGGGTACACAGTGGACACAACTGGCCACGGCGCTGGCGGGCTTCGCGAGGGGAACGCGCCGCAACGGCAGGGCGGTGGACCTCGACGAGCTGTTCGCGCTCTTCGCGCGAGCCCGCGAAACGTGCGCGGGACACCCTGCGGCGGAGGTCCTCGCGCACCTGGCAAACAGCCGCGAACGGGCGAAGGAGCTCCTGGCCGAGGAGCCGCCGAGCCTGGACCCGCTCCCCCGCATGCTCGCGGAGCACGTCGAGCGCAGAACGGCCGAGCTCGGCGAGTTCCGCCTGTTGCACGACCGGCACAAGGTGCTGGCCGAGCTCGCGCCGGAGCAGAAGGTGCACACCTTCGCGGTCGGCGCTTCCGATGAGCACCCGTCCGTCCAGCTCGCGGATCTCATCAGCGGCGCGGGACGCGTGGTTTTCGAGCAGCGCCAAGGGAATCCGAGCAAGCAGGGCGCCGCGCTGCGCGAGGTCGTCGAAGCATTCCTGGTCAACGCGTGAGAACGGGCACCCTCCACAGTGGAGGGTGCCCGTTCACGGGAACCGCGCCTCAGGCAACGCCGAGGTAGGCCTCCTTGACCGACGGGTCGGCGAGCAGCTCCGCCCCCGTGCCGGTCTTCACCACGCGCCCGGTCTCCAGAACGTAGCCGCGGTGCGCCCTGCTGAGCGCCTGCTGCGCGTTCTGCTCGACCAGCAGCACGGTGGTGCCCTGCTCGTTGATCTCCTTGATGATCCGGAAGATCTGCTGGATGAACTGCGGCGCCAGGCCCATCGACGGCTCGTCGAGCAGCAGCAGCCTCGGCCGGGCCATCAGCGCCCGCCCGATCGCGACCATCTGCTGCTCACCGCCGGACATGGTGCCGCCCACCTGCGTCTTGCGCTCGGCCAGGCGGGGGAACAGGTCGAAGACCCGCTCGAAGTCCTCGTCGATGGCCTTGCGGTCCTTGCGGGTGTAGCAGCCCATCTCCAGGTTCTCCATCACCGTCATACCGGGGAACACGCCCCGGCCCTCCGGTGACTGCGAGATCCCGCGCACCACGCGCAGGTCGGCCCGCATCTTGCTGATGTCCTGGCCGTCGAAGACAACCGAACCGCCGGAGAGCGGCCGGATGCCCGAGACGGCCCGCATCGTGGTGGTCTTGCCGGCGCCGTTGGCGCCGATCAGCGAGACGATCTCGCCTTCCTCCACGTGCAGCGTGATGTCGGTCAGTGCCTGGATGCGCCCGTAGTGCACGCACATCCCGTTCAGCTCAAGCAGCGCCATCGTCGGGCACCCCCAGGTAGGCCGCGATCACCGCGGGGTTGTCCCTGATCTCCGCAGGCAGGCCCTCGGCGATCTTCTTGCCGAACTCCAGCACCACGATCCGGTCGGTCACACCCATGACGAGCTTCATGTCGTGCTCGATGAGCAGGACGGTGTAGCCGTCGTCGCGGATCTTGCGGATGAGCCCCATGAGCTCTTCCTTCTCCGCCGGGTTGAAGCCGGCCGCCGGCTCGTCCAGGCAGAGCAGCTTCGGCTCGGTGGCCAGCGCGCGGGCGATCTCCAGCCGCCGCTGGTAGCCGTAGGGCAGGTTGCGCGCCTTGTCCGCCGCCCGGTCGGCGATGCCGACGAACTCCAGCAGCGCCATGGCCTTGTCCACCGCGGTCTGCTCCTCCCGGTGGTGCCGGGGAAGCCGCAGCAGCGCGCCGATCACGCTGGTCTTGTGCCGCGCGTCGGTGCCGACGACCACGTTCTCCAGCGCGGTCATCTCGCTGAAGAGCCGGATGTTCTGGAACGTCCGCGCGATGCCGAGCCGGGTGATCGCGTTGCGCTTGGACCGCCCGAGGGGCTTGCCCTCCAGCAGCACCTTGCCCTTCGTCGGCCGGTAGACACCGGTCATCACGTTGAAGCAGGTGGTCTTGCCCGCTCCGTTGGGCCCGATCAGGCCGAGGATCTCCCCGCGCCGGATCTGGAAGTTCACCGAGTCCATGGCGGTGAGCCCGCCGAAGGCCATGGTGACGTCGTCCAGCTCCAGCAGGGTGTCCCCGACGGCGACGGCGATGTCCCGGTCGGCGGCGACGGCCTCGGCCACCTCGGCCTCGTGCGCCGCGCGCTCCTCCGGGCTCATCCGCTCCAGCTCGGCGACCAGGCCGCCCTCGGCGGGGACGTCGGGCTCGGAGGTGTCGTTGGTGCGGTCGTCGCTCATCCCTGAACCCCCTTCGCCGAGTCGGTCATCGCGCTCTCCTTGGCGATCTGCTCGGGTCTGCCGAGCAGTTTGCGGTACGCCTGTCTGCCCTTGGCCAGCAACCGCTGGCGCGAGCCGAGCAGACCCTGCGGACGGAAGATCATCAGCACGATCAGCGCGAGGCCGAAGATCAGGTACTTGTACTCGGCGATGGCCTGGAAGCGGTCGGGCACGTAGGAGATGACGAACGCGCCCAGGATCACCCCGACCTTGTTGCCGGAGCCGCCGAGCACCACCGCGGCCAGGAACAGCACCGAGGTGACCACGTCGAACTTCTGGTTGTTCACGAAGCCGACCTGCCCGGCGTAGATCGCCCCGGAGAGGCCACCGATCGCCGCGCCCATGGTGAAGGCCCAGATCTTGAACTTGAACGTGGGCACGCCCATGATCTCGGCCGCGTCCTCGTCCTCGCGGATGGCCACCCACGCGCGGCCGACGCGGCTGCGCTCCAGGTTGCCGACGAAGATCAGGATGATGATGATCACCGTGACGACCAGCCAGTACCACGGCGTGCCGTCGGAGGAGTTGAAGATCGCGGTGCCGTCGGCGTTGAGGCCCTCCGGCCGCCCGACGTCCTGGAAGCCGCGCTGGCCGCGCAGCGGGGTCACGTTGTCGGCGAGCAGCCGGACGATCTCACCGAAGCCGAGCGTGACGATCGCCAGGTAGTCCCCGCGCAAGCGCAGTGTCGGTGCCCCGAGCAGGACACCGGTGGCCATCGTGATCACCACCGCGACCGGGATGATCGCGATCCACGGGTAGTCCCACCGCAGCGCCGAGTCCGGGCTGGTCAGGATCGCCGCGACGTAGGCGCCGACGGCGAAGAAGCCGACGTAGCCCAGGTCGAGCAGACCGGCCTGGCCGACCACCACGTTCAGCCCGATCGCGATCAGCGCGAAGCGCGCCGCGTTGAACAGGGCGATCTGGAAGTCGGTTCCCGGCTCGGTGGTCAGCAGCGGCGGGTTGAGGATCGGCAGCGCGTAGATCAGCACCACCAGCGGGATGAGCACGCCCCACTGCTGGAACCGGTTCAGGCCGTTCCACCAGTCGCGCACGCGCTGCCCGAACGGGGCTCTGCCTGGAGAGCGGCCCTGTGCAGAAGTCTGTTGGTGCGCGTTCATACCCGTGCCTTCCCAAGGGACTCGCCGAGGATGCCCGTCGGCCGGAACATCAGGATCACGATCAGCAGCACGAAGGCGACGATGTCGCGCCACTCACCGCCCAGCAGGGACTGGCCGTAGTTCTCCACGACGCCGAGCAGCAGGCCGCCGAGCAGCGCGCCGCGCAGGTTGCCGATGCCGCCGAGCACCGCGGCGGTGAACGCCTTGATGCCCAGCAGGAAGCCGCCGTTGTAGACCACGCCCTGCGGGATCTGGAGCATGTAGAAGACCGCGGCCGCACCGGCGAGCACACCGCCGATGAGGAAGGTCAGCATGATCACGCGCTCCCGGTTGACGCCCATCAGCGTCGCGGTGACCGGGTCCTGCGCGACCGCGCGAACGCCCCTGCCGAGGCGCGAGCGGTTGATGAACATGTCCGCGACGACCATGAGCAGCAGCGCGGCGACGATGACCAGCAGGTGGATGTTGGTCACCCGGGCGCCGAAGATCGTGAAGACCTCGGTCGGCCGGATCAGCCGCAGCGCGGGCTCCGGGTTGGCGCCCCTGGTGACGAAGAACAGCTGCTGGATCACGAAGGAGGCGCCGACCGCGGTGATCAAGAAAACGAGCGTCGGCGCGTTGCGCTTGCGCAGCGGCCGATAGGCGACGCGTTCCAGAACGACCGCGGAGACCCCGGAAATGATCATGGCGACGGCCATCATCAACAACAGGTAGCCGATGATCTCGACTATGCCGAGCCGGGCCGTCGGTCCCGGTTTGAGACCGAGGGCCTCCAGGGTGAAGTAGGCGCCGAAAGCGCCGGTGATGAAGATTTCGGAGTGCGCGAAGTTGATGAGGCGGAGAACGCCGTACACCAGCGTGTAGCCCAGCGCGATGAGGGCGTAGATGCTGCCGTAGGCGAGCCCGTCGACCGTGTTGCTCCAGAACTGGTCGAGGAAGAGGCCGACGTTGAAGTCGATCCAGCTGTCCTCGGCCTGCGCGAGCATGGCCGTAGCTTGAACAATCACTGATCTGCCCGTTCCCGTGCAAAGCGCCAGGGGCACGGCGACGGCAGGCGCTTCCCCGCCGTGGCCGTGCCCCTGTGCGACAACCGTTGCGTCGTGCTCTGCCGGTTAACCGATCGGCTTGTTCTTGACGATCTTGCCGCCCTCGACCTTGTAGGACCAGACGGGCGTCTCGGTGAGCTCACCGGTGGCGTCCCACTTGAACTTCTTGGTCAGGCCCTGGCCCTCGTAGGTGCGGACGAACTCCAGCACGCTGGCGCGGTCCTTCTTGCCGCCGTCGATCGCCTTGAGCAGGATCGTCGCGGCGTCGTAGCCCTCGGCCGAGTAGGTCGACGGGTCGGTGTTGGCCAGCTTCTTGTACTCGTCGGTGAACTCCTTGAACTCATCCGCCGGAACGCACGGGCAGGTGAAGTAGGAGCCCTCGGCGGCGTCGCCGGAGTTCTTGACGAACTGGTCGTCCTTGGTGCCGTCCGGGGCGACCAGCTTGGCGGTCACGCCCTTGTTGAACAGCTGGTCGGCCAGCGGGGCCGCCTCGGTGTAGTAGCCGGAGTAGAAGATCGCGTCCGGCTTGGCCGCCTCGACCTTGCTGACGGTGGCCGCGAACTCCTTCTGCTTGCTCTTGACCTGGTCCTCGCAGACCACCTTGCTGCCCAGCGCCTCCTTGACCGCGGCGGCCAGGCCGCTGCCGTACTCGGAGTCGTCGCGGATCACGCAGACCTTGGAGGCCTTGAGGTCGTTGGTGATGAACTTGGCCGCGGCCGGGCCCTGCACGCTGTCGTTGCCCAGCGCGCGGAAGAAGGTCTTCCAGCCGTTCTTGCTCAGGCCCGGGTTGGTCGCCGAGGGGCTCAGCGTGACCAGGCCCGCGTCGGAGAAGGTCTTGCCGACGGCCTTGGACTCACCGGAGAACGGCAGTCCGACGACACCGAGGATGTCCGGAGTGTTCACCGCCTGCGCGACGACACCCGGGGCCTTGTCGGGTGAGCCCTCGGAGTCGAACTCCCGCAGGTTCACCTGACAGCCGGGGTTGGCCGCGTTGTGCTGCTTCACGGCGAGGCGAGCGCCGTTGAGGATGGCGAGGCCCAGCGCGGCGTTGTCACCGGCGATGGTGCCGATGTAGGCGAGCGAGGCGTTGCTGCACTGCGCCTTGCCGTCGCCGCGCGGGTCGGCGGCATTGGCCGCCTTGGTCGGTCCGGCGGCACCGCTGGTGCCACCTCCGCCCGTCGTGTCGCCGCCGCCGCCCCCGCACCCTGCGATAGCCAGAGCCACCACGGCAGTCGTCGCAAGGGCCCGCACGAGTCGTGTCCCAGACACCCGTACCTCCGTAAACCCAATTCACCACAATGCACGTTTGCCTGGTGGTGAGCCCCGTTCGATCAGGGGCGTGGTCAGGGCAGGAAGCTAACTGCCGAAAAGCGGCATTGCACAGCAACTGTGGACGCTCGTAGCCACATCGTGACGATGAAGAGCAACCGGACTCGGCCAATAGTTTGGCAACCACAGACTTTCGTCACCGATGGGTGACGCGACCGTTACTTCCGGTCAACCAATATTCTCCACGACGGCATCCGCAACCGCCTTCATGGTGGTACGGCGGTCCATGGCGGTGCGTTGAATCCAGCGGAAGGCCTCGGACTCGTTCAGGCCCTGCTTCGTCATCAGCAGACCCTTCGCCTTCTCCACCACCTTGCGGGTCTCCAGGCGCTCGGTCAGCCCGGCCACCTCGGTCTCCAGCGCCTGCAGCTCGGCGAAGCGGGAGACCGCCAGCTCGATGGCCGGGACCAGGTCGCGCTTGGCGAAGGGCTTGACCAGGTAGGCCATCGCCCCGGCGTCGCGGGCGCGCTCGACGAGGTCGCGCTGGCTGAAGGCGGTCAGGATGACCACGGGGGCGATGCGCTCGCCCGCGATGGCGGCGGCGGCCTCGATGCCGTCCTTGCGAGGCATCTTCACGTCCAGGATGACCAGGTCCGGGCGCAGCTGGGTGGCCAGCTCGACGGCCTCGACGCCGTCGGCGGCCTCGCCGACGACCTCGTAGCCCTCCTCGCGCAGCATCTCGACCAGGTCGAGGCGGATGAGCGCCTCGTCCTCGGCGACCAGAACGCGGCGCTGGACGGGCGTGGCCTCGGGGGCCTCGGTAGCCGGCTGGGTCACCGGGGTCCTCCTCAGATCGGGCTCTCGGGTCGGTTCCGCAGCTTACTCGCGGGAGGTGTCCGGGACGGGCGCGCGAGGCTGTGACGTTGCCCGACCCGGCCACCCGCCCGCGATCGTCCACAGTGGACGCTCATCCGCACCGTCCGAGGTGGACGGTGCGCGCGAGCGCGTCATGGCCGGGCGGCGCGCCCGTCTCCCCTCTGGGCGCACCGGGAGGTCGGCTCGGCTGACAACGCCGGTCCGCTCGGCTATAGAGGAAGAAGACCCCGAGCGGGACGGAGGACTCCCATGAACGACGAACCCCGCCGCACCCGGTCCGTCATCGGCACCATCGGCCTCATCGCGGGCGGAGTCGTCGCCGCCGTCGCGGTCCCGATCGCCACCACCCTCGGCGCGCTCGGCGCCGCGCTGTTCGTGGCGGCCAAGCACAGCGGCCCGGAGCCGGCGCCGGTGTTCGGGCCGAATCCGGCCGTGGAAGAAACGATCGAGGGCCCCGGAACGACAGACAGGGCAGCGGGCGCCGAACGGGCGCTCTAGCGACGCGGTCACCGAGATCCAGCACACCGAGACCCAGCACCGAGGAAATCGGCGGTGGCCGCGAAGGAAATGGACAGCGAACGCGCGGGAAGCTCCGGCCGAAATGTGGTTTCGGCCACCGATTACCGCGGGTATTCCCGGACCGGCAGCAGCACCGGCTGCCGCTCCACCTGGAGGGAGGATCATCCGATGGCCGATAGGCGCGGAAAGAGAAGGTCGGCGATCGCCGTCGCACTGACCCTCGGAGTCTCCGTTGGCGTCCCCCTCGCCGTCACCACGCTCGGCGCGGTGGGTGCCGCGTTGTTCGTCGCGGCGAAGTACACCACCGCCGACCTGAACCCAACGCCCCACGCGGCCCCCGTGGCCGCCGTCGAGGCTGCCGCGGGCCCGGAAACCCCGGCAGGACCGGGTGTGGCCCCGAGCACGGAGAGCTAGTCGCAGCACCGCACCGCGATGGCCGTCGACCCCCTGGTCGGCGGCCATCCGCACGTCTCGGCACGTCTCAGGAACGCCCCGGCCAGCGGTGTTCACGGCGCGTCACCCGCGCCACCCGGTCGAGTGGTCCGCGCTCCCTACACAGCCCCGACCTCCGCTGATAGGGTGACGCGTTTACGCATTCCGGTGAAAATGAGAGCGTTTCGGCATCCGCCGGGAGGCGTGCCCTCTAGGGTGTACTCCCTCGATCACCCTGTGCTATCGTTCCCGTCATTTCGACGGCCTGTTCGCACTGGGAAAGGGAAATCTCCAGCTGAATATCGTTGGGAAATAAACGGTAGCTTCGAAAGTCGCAGAGCAGGCATTTCTACCACTATCCCCGGGACGGCATTCCTCCCACCTGCGCACGGTCCCGGGGTAGCACACGAACTTGTGGAGCGTCGTGAAGACCGACAGCGAGATGAACAAGAGCCACAAGTCGATCAGAACAAGGCTCACCGGCACGGTTCTGATCCCCAGTGTGGCGCTCATGGTGATGTGGCTGGGTGGCGCGTCGTTCTTCCTGTTCGAGAGCGTCTACGTGCGCGCGGTCCTCAGCGGTGTGCGGGATGTGTCCATCCCCGCCGTGACCGCGCTCGCCTCCGCGGAGAAGGAGCGCCAGCTCAGCATGGCCTACCTCGGCAAGCCCGAGAGCGGGCTGGCCGAGCTGCACTCCCGCCAGCAGCAGACCGACCGCTCGCTCACCACGATGCAGACGGCGGCCAACGAGCTGGCCAAGAACGCGCCCAAGGAGATCGTCGACCGGCTGACGCGGCTCAACGGGCTGATCGCCCAGCTGCCGAGGAAGCGCTCCCAGGTGGACACCAGGGAGATCAGCAAGCCCGACATCTACAGGTTCTACAACGACATGCTCGACGCGGGCACCGACCTCTTCGAGACGCAGGCCCGCGTCCTGCCCGACGTGACGGTGGCGCTCGGCGGCCTGACCTCCTCCGCGCTGTTCCGGGCCAACGACCTGATGTCCCGTGAGACGGCGCTGATCGCCAGCGCGCTCGTCTCCGGCACGCTCAGCCCGCAGGACCACCTCGAGCTGACCAAGCTCGTCGGCGTCTACCACACCGAGCTGAACACGAAGATCGCCTTCACCCAGCCCAAGGTGCAGGAGGGCTACACGCAGCTGGTCGAGAGCGACGCGTGGAAGCAGCTGGAGCAGGCCGAGCAGTCACTGATCAGCTTCGGCCCCTGGTCCTCCACCGGGCGCAACCGCACCGAACCGCCGGTGAACGAGCGGCAGTGGACCGACATCACCACCCAGGTCGGCAACAGGTTGCTGGACCTCACGATCCTCAACGCCGACGAGGTCTCCGGGATCGGGCTCGCCGAGGCCGACACCGCGTTGATCAACGTGGCCATCGGCACCGTCGCGGCGCTGCTCGCGGCCATCGCCGCGATCGTGATCGCGCTGCGGATGTCGCGCAAGCTCGTCGACAAGGCGCTCGTCGTGCGCCTGGCCAGCCTGCGCAACGAGGCGCTGGAACTCGCCCACCGCAAGCTGCCCAACCTGGTCAACCGGCTGCGGCGCGGTGACACCGTCAAGGTCTCCACCGAGATCCCCGAACTGGACTACGGCAAGGACGAGATCGGCCAGCTGGCCAGCGCGTTCAACGCCGCCCAGCTCACCGCCGTCGCGGCCGCGGTCAAGGAGGCGCAGGCCAGGGAGGGCATCAACAACGTCTTCCTCGGCATCGCCCACCGCAACCAGGGCCTGGTGCACCGCCAGCTGAAGATCCTGGACCGGATGGAGCGGCACGAGGAGGACCCGGAGCAGCTGGAAGGGCTGTTCCAGCTGGACCACCTCGCCACCCGCGCCCGCCGCAACGCCGAGAACCTGATCATCCTCGGCGGCGAGCAGCCGGGACGCCGCTGGCGCAACCCGATCCGCCTGGTCGACGTGCTGCGCGCGGCGATCTCCGAGACCGAGCACTACGTCCGGGTCCGGCTGCAGCGGGTGCCCGAGGCCGCGATCGTCGGCTCCGCCGTCGCCGACACCATCCACCTCGTCGCCGAGCTGGTCGACAACGCCACCTCGTTCTCCCCGCCCCGCTCCCAGGTCCAGGTGCACGGCTCGCTCGCGGCCAAGGGCGTCGTGGTGGAGGTCGAGGACCACGGCCTCGGCATGAGCGAGGACGACCAGGCCGCGGCCAACGCGATGCTCAACGACCCGCCCGAGTTCGACGCGATGGCGCTCAAGGGCGACTCGCGACTGGGCCTGTTCGTCGTCGCGCGGCTGGCCTCCCGGCTCGGGGTCAAGGTGGAACTGCGCACCTCCCCCTACGGCGGCACCAGGGCGATCATCCTGATCCCCAACGAGGTGCTGGCCTCCCGGGTGGCGCAGGACGACGGCAGCGCCGGGACCAACCCGGGGCTCGCCCGCCAGCACCCGCACACCCCGCCCAACGGCACGCCGTTCCCGCCGCAGAGCCGGACCGAGCAGACCGGGGTCGACCAGGCGGCCGCCCAGCAGCGCGTCACCCAGGTGGACTCCGGCGCCCGGCTCGGCGCCGACCTGGAGAGCTTCTGGTCCGAGCCGCTCGGCGACTCCGAGGACGCCGACGGCGGACGCCCGCTGAACCTGCTCGGCGGGCTGAGCTTCGAGGCCGTGCGGGAGGTGCCTGGACCCGAACCGATCGCCGACGAGCCCGGGAGCGGCCACCCTGTGGAGACGCCGAGGTACAGCCACACCGGACCCATCCCGGTGTATACCGGCAATAGCCAGACAGAGCCGCCCGTTACGGAAGCTGCCCGACCGGCCTGGGAAGATAGCGTCACACAACGCCCGGCCTTACCGCAGCGCAAGCCGCAGCAGAGCCTGGCTCCCCAGCTCAGGGCGGAACCGGCACCGGTCCCGCAGGCCGCTGAGGACCCGGCTGAGAACCACCGCTCCGCAGAGGAGATCCGCAACACCATGTCCGCCTTCCAGCGGGGCACCCGCGAGGGCCGCAACGCGGACAGTCCGTTCGAGTCATGAGCCACGTGGAAGACGGAGAAGGTCACCCCCACATGAGCGAGAAGTCTAATCAGCACACCGACCTGAACTGGCTGCTCGACGAGCTGGTCAGCCGCACGGTCGGGGTCCAGCACGCGGTGGTGCTCTCCGCTGACGGGCTGCTCATCGGGCGTTCCAAGGCGCTGTCCAAGGACGATTCCGAGCACCTGTCGGCGATGGCCTCGGCTTTTCAGAGCCTGGCCCGCGGCACCGGCAGGCACTTCGGCGGCGGCGCCGTCCGGCAGACCGTCGTGGAGATGGAACACGCGTTCCTCTTCGTCACCGCGGCCGGGCGCGGTGCCTGCCTCGCCGTGCTGGCGGAGGAGAACGCCGACGCCGGCATGATCGCTTACGAGATGAACCTGCTCGTGAAGCAGGTCGGTGTGTACCTGAGCTCTGCTCCCAGGTCCGAACAGGCCGCGGCCAACGGCGCGTCGAGGGCGTGATGTGATGTCCGAACCAGATGACCGATGGTTCGACGAGGCAGCAGGTCCCCTGGTCCGTCCCTATGCCATGACCAGGGGCAGGACCCGTCCCGGGAACACCGACCTCGACCTGGCGACCCAGGTCGTCACGGTGTGGACCGAGAACGACTCGGGCTCGCTGAGTCCCGAGCACCAAGCCGTCATCGAGCTCTGCCGCACACCGTTATCGGTGGCCGAGGTGGCCGCCTACGTCGACGTCCCGCTGGTCGTGGTGAAGGTGCTGCTCAGCGACCTCATCGAACGCGGGGACGTGGTGGCACGAGCGCCTCGAACGGCGAACAACCTGCCGGACCGGAATCTACTTCAGGCGGTGCTTGATGGTGTCCGTAGAATCTGAGGCCCAGGGAGCCGCGATGGTCATCCCCACCTCGGTCAAGGTCCTCGTCGCGGGCGGTTTCGGCGCCGGCAAGACGACGATGGTCGGCTCGGTCAGCGAGATACCCCCGCTGAGCACCGAGGAGCTGCTCACCGAGGCCAGCACCGACGTCGACGACCTGGTGGGCGTCGAGGAGAAGACCACGACCACGGTCGCGCTCGACTTCGGCCGCATCACCATCAATCCCGAGATCGTGCTCTACCTTTTCGGCACGCCGGGACAGAACCGGTTCTGGTTCATGTGGGACGAACTGGCCAACGGTGCGATCGGGGCGATCGTCCTCGTGGACACGCGCAGGCTCGACAGCTCGTTCCCGTCGGTGGACTTCTTCGAGCGCCGGAAAATTCCGTTCATCATCGCGGTGAACTGTTTCGACGACGCCCACCACTACCAGACCGACGAGGTCCGGCAGGCATTAGCGCTGAGCGCGGAGATTCCCATTCTCATGTGCGACGCGCGGGAGCGGGAATCGAGCAAGCAGGCTCTGGTGCGGCTGGTGGAGCACGCGCTCAGCAGGGTGCCGGCGACGGCCGACGGCTCTCGCTAGGCCCGAGCCCACCCGAGTGTGGGACACCCGATCAGCGACACCCACGCGTGCGACGGCGCCCGGGAGCGTCCGGCGGCCCCTCGGGCCACGGGACCCCCGGGCGCCGTCGCACGAACGTGCCGTACTCTTGCGCCGAAAAGAACGCGCTGGTTACGATCTCGCGAAGACACAGAGGGTGAAGTTGGAGCGAGCGAGATTCGCATTGGTGTCAGAGTGTGCGGCCCGGGGCCACAAGGTGTCGTGCGCTAGATAACTCGCGGTAACCGCTACGACACTATACGGTGAAACAACAGTCACCGTATGGGCGGTATTGGCAACAAGATCATCTCGCGTAGCATTGTCAAATAGTTGACAGTCCAATTTCTCTGCAAGAATAATCGTCGGCCGAGGGCTGTCGATCGGTTCGGCAAGCTGTTCGTTCTGGCAGGAGGAGCCTATTCATGGACTTGTCCGCTATTTCGCTTAGCGATTACGCCAGAGAGCAGTTGCGCAACATGCATCGCGCCGTGGGTCTGGCTGACGCGCCCAGCGAACTGATCGATCCGATCGGCGACCTGTTGGGCCCCGGCGGGGCGCATCTGCTCTCTGAACCACCATTATGGTCATCCGAACTCTCGGACGACAAGACTCCAATCGAGTTCTCGGTGGCGTTTGAGGGCGAGCAAACGCCTACCGTGCGCTTATGCGTCGAGCCGCTGGCGAAGAGCCCGAGCCACGCCGCGAACGTGCAAATCTCCAAAGAAATACTGCAATTTTACTCCGAACGGTTCAGCTTCTCTCTGGACCAGTTCGACCAGGTGAGCGAACTGTTCCTCGATCCGGGACTGCCCGGCCGCTTCTCGGTCTGGGTCTCGGTCGTGCTGAAGCGGAACGACTCACCCACGTTCAAGGTGTACTTCACGCCCGACCAGCAAGCGCTTCCCGCCGCGCCCGAACTGATCGAGCAGGCGCTCGTCCGGCTCGGTTTCACCGAGGCTTTCGCGCCGTTGCGCAGGCACGTGATGCGGCCGGAGCCCGGACTGGACCAGTTCACCTTCTTCTCGCTCGACCTCGGTGAGCGCATGCGCTCGCGGGTGAAGGTGTACGCGTCGCACTACAACGCGGACACCACCGACATCGAGCGGGCGGCGAGGCTGGCGCGCGGGGTGGAGCCCGGCAGGCTGCGCGACTTCTGCTACCTGGTCGGCGGCGGTCCCGGGCCGTTCGCGGCGCGCCCGCTGATCTCCAGCTACGCGTTCGTGGAGGGCGACACCGACCGGCCCAGCGGCTACACGCTGCACCTGCCGATCAGGGACTACGTCACCGACGACCAGCAGTCCAGGGCGCGGGTCAACGCCCTGCTGTCCCAGCACGGCTTCCCGACCGCGCCGTTCGAGCGCGCGCTCGGGGTGATGGCGCGGCGGCCGCTGGAGGGCGGGGTCGGCATGATCCCCTACGCCTCGCTGCGGCTGGGCCTCGTCCGCCCGGGGGTGACGATCTACCTGGCCTCCGAGCTCTACGATTCGGTGCGCCCGCGCTCCTGGCACGCGCTCGCGGAGAACTTCTCCGCGCCCGGCACGGTGGTGCCCACCGGCCGGACCTCGGAGGACCTGTCCCTCAACTCGGTCACCTAGAGAGGACCGCCCGCAGCATGCCGATCATGGAGCCGTACCGGATCAAGGTCGTCGAGCCGATCCCGATCACCACCCCCGAGGATCGACGACGCTGGTTGGCCGCCACCGGGTACAACCAGTTCAGCCTGCGCAGTGAACAGGTCACCATCGACCTGCTCACCGACTCGGGCACCGGTGCGCTCTCGGCGGCGCAGACGGCGGCGGCGGCGAGCGCGGACGAGACCTACGCGGGCGCCAGGTCCTTCTACCGCTTCCGCGAGGTGGTCAGCGACCTCACCGGCTACCAGCACATCCTGCCGGTGCACCAGGGCCGGGCGGCCGAGCGCATCCTGTTCGGTTGCGTGCTGCGCAAGGGCATGATCTCGATCAGCAACACCCACTTCGACACGACCAGGGCCAACGTCGAGCTGCTCGGCTGCGTCGCGCTGGACATCCCGTGCGAGGAGGCCGCCGACCTCGACAGCACCGAGCCGTTCAAGGGCAACATCGACCTGGCGCGGCTGGGCCAGCTGCTGAGCGGGCCGGAGCGGCCACGGATCGGCCAGGTGCTGATGACGATCACCAACAACGGTGGTGGCGGTCAGCCGGTGTCGATGGCCAACATCGAGGCCGCGAGCCAGCTCTGCCGCGAGCACGGCGTGCCGTTCTTCCTCGACGCCGCGCGCTTCGCGGAGAACGCGTGGTGGGTCACCAGGCGGGAGCCGGGCTACGCGGACTGGACGCCCCGGCGGGTGGCGCAGCGGGCGTTCGCGTTGGCCGACGGGTGCGTGGCGAGCCTGAAGAAGGACGGCATCGTGCACATGGGCGGCCTGGTCGCGGTCAACGACCCCGAGCTGGCCGAGCAGTGCGAGATGATGTGCACCGCCACCGAGGGCTTCCGCACCTACGGCGGGCTGGCCGGGCGCGACCTGGAGATGCTGGCGCAGGGCCTGATCGAGGTCACCGACCCGCAGTACCTGCGCGCGCGGGCGGACGCGACGCGCTACCTCGGCGATCTCGCGAAGTCCGCCGGGGTCTCGATCGTGGAGCCGGCGGGCATCCACGCGATCTACCTCAACGCCAAGCGGTTGCTGCCGCACCTGAGCGCGGCGCAGTTCCCCGGTCACGCGTTGGCCTGCGAGCTCTACCTGCAGGGCGGAATCCGCTGTGTGGAGCTGGGATCGCTGTACCTGGGCACGCTCGACGAGCAGGGGCGGTTGCAGAGCGGTCCGCCGTTCGAGCTGGTGCGGCTGGCGGTGCCCCGGCGGGTGTACACGCAGAGCCACCTGGAGTACGTGGGCGAGGTGCTGGAGGAGATCGCCAAGCAGCCCGAGCGCGTGCCCGGCTACCGGATGACGCACGTGCCGAAGCTGTTGCGGCACTTCAACTGCCGCCTGGAGCAGATCCGCGACTAGGACAGCTCGTCCGTTTCGTTCCGTTCTTCCGGTATTCGGGGGTTCGAGCACCTCCCCGATAGGGTGATCACCGGTATCCCCCAGTCGGAGGAGGGAATATGCCCAGCACGTCTGCCCTGCCGGTCGGCCAACCCTGTTGGGCTGAGCTCCCGACCGCGGACTCGGCGGCGACGCGGGAGTTCTACCGCGCGGTGCTCGACTGGGAGTACGAGGTCCGCCGGGACGACCAGGGCGCGGAGTACACGATCGCGACCCTGTTCGGCGAGCCGGTGGCCGGGCTGCGCCCGCACGAGGGCGCGGTGCGCGACTGGACGCTCTACCTCGCCGTGGCCGACCTGGCCAAGGGCGCGCACCAGGTGCGGCGCTTCGGCGGCTCGGTGCTGGAGCAGCCGCAGGTGATCCCGGGGCTCGGCGCGAAGGTGCTCGTCGACGACCCCAGCGGGGCGACGGTCGGGCTGTGCCAGCCCGCGCGTGACTGGAACTTCACCGTGGGGCTGCCGGGTTCGCTGGTGTGGGCGGAGCTCGTCACGCCGAGGCCGACGTTGGCGGACCGGTTCTTCGGCGCGGTGTTCGGCTACGAGCAGCGCCAGGTCGCCGACGGCGTGCGCGTGGACCACGTGGTCTGGTACGTCGAGGGCGAGTCGGTGCTCGCGCGGGTCAGGATGAACCTGGACACCGCGGAACCGGTGCCGCCGAGGTGGATCGCGCACTTCGCGATCGACCCGGACGTCGGCTTCGACGAGACGCTGGACCGCGCGCGGGCGGCCGGGGCCCGGCTGCGGTTCAAGCCTTACGGCTCCACCCTCGGCAAGGTCGTGGTGCTCTCCGACCCGCTCGGCACGAGGTTCGCGCTCATCGACCCGAGCCAGGCCGTCGACGAGTACGACTCCCCGCCCGAGGACCCCTACGACGACTGAGCCTGACTGTCAGGGGTCGAACCTATGGTCGGCCCCATGACGGATCAGGTGGTCGAACTGCGCCAGTACACCCTTCGCCCGGGGACCAGGGACACGCTCGTCGAGCTGTTCGACCGCGAGTTCGTGGAGACCCAGGACGCGGTCGGCGTGCGCGTCATCGGGCAGTTCCGGGACGAGGCGAACCCGGACCGCTTCGTGTGGCTGCGGTCCTTCCCCGACATGGAGCGGCATGAGCGGTCGCTGAGCGCCTTCTACAACGGAGAGGCGTGGGCCCAGCACCGCGACGCCGCGCGGGAGACGATGGTGGACACCGACAACGCGTTGCTGCTGCGACCGGTCGGCGAAGGTTTTCCCTTGCGTGACAGGCCTTTACCGGGTTCGACCGAGTTACCGGAGAGCCGCTTCCTCGTCACCGTCCACTACGGCGACGAGCCGTTCACCGACGCGTTCGCCGACTCGCTGGGGTACGAGCCGTTGGTGTGCCTGCGTTCCGAGTACGCCGCGAACACCTTCCCCGCCCTGCCCGTGCGAGAGGGCGAGCACGTGTTCGTGACGGTCGAGCGCTTCGCCGGAGTGCTGCGCGGTGGCGAGCGGACGGAGGAGGTGGTGCTGCGACCCACGTCGCGCTCCGGGCTGCGGTGAGCTGGCCGGTTCCGGGTTTGGCGCCTCAGCTGAAGTACGACATCCAGTGGTCCCAGAAGGCCTGGACCGCGAGCAGCGCGATCATCACCAGCCAGGTGGTCACGACCGTGCTGTGGAAGCGCACGAGCAGCGGTGCGCGCAGGCGGCCCAGGTAGCCGCGGTCCATGTTGTGCACGGTGGTGTACCAGAAGATCGGGATGGTGACGGCCCACACGACCATGCAGTACGGGCACAGCGCGCGGATGTCGTACATGCTCTGGATCATCAGCCAGTGCACGAAGACCACGCCGAGGGTCGCGCCGGCCTGCAGGCCGGTCCACACCCAGCGCGGTAGCCGCGCCCCGGCGAGCAGCACCACGCCGAGCGTGGTCACCACCGGGAACGCGATCACGCCCAGCACCGGGTTGGGGAAGCCGAACAGCTCCGCCTGCGGGGAGCGCATCACCGAGCCGCAGCTGAGCACCGCGTCCAACGTGCACGACGGGATGTGGAAGGGGTTGGCCAGCAGGAGGAACTTCTCGATCACCAACGCGAACGAGGCCGCGGTGCCGAGCACACCGCCGATCGTCAGCACCCACGCGATGAGCCTCGTCGAGAGCACCGGCTCGTCGTCGTAGTCCTCGTCGTCCTCGTCGTCGTAGCCGTCGTAGCCGTCGTGCTCGGCGCTGTCCGCGTCGATCGCCTCGCTGCTCGCCGGGCGGGCTGGCTGGGAGGTCGCCTCGTCGTGCTCACCGCTCTTGTCGCGGGGGTCGCCCGTGGTGTCGGGTGCGGCGGTGCTGGGCCGGTCGGTCACGCCTGTCGCCTCCGGTCGTCGCTCGCGCCGGTGGACGCGGGTCTCGTGGCCGTGCCCGCGACGAGGTCGGTCGTCATCGCGGTGCTGGTTGGTGCGGTGCCGATTGTGGCGGTCTTGATCGCTGCGGCGCTAGGTCCGCTAGGTCCAGTCCGGAAGGTGGTTGAGCTGCCGGTATCGGTGCCAATGCCACCAGAGGGTTGGGGCGTCTTCAAGACCGTCAAACCACCCTGTCGATCATCGTCAACCACGGCAAACCCACCGCACCACGGGTTGTCGTGGGTGAAGACGGACAAACCCAGACGGAAGGGGAGGGGGCTCATCGGCCAGCCAGGGCGTTGTCGATGGCGGTGCGGAGGTCCTGCATGGAGCGGGGGGTGAGCTTGGCGCCGTTGACGTAGAAGCTCGGCGTGCCCTCGACCCCGGCGGTGGCGCCGTCGGCCTGGTCCTTGGCGATGCGCGCGGCGGTGGCGGGGTCGGCGACGGCGGCCTTGAACTTGGCGAGGTCGAGGCCGAGTTCGGTGGCGTAGCCCTCGAAGACGCCTCCGCGGGACTCGGTGCTGTGACCCCAGCGCTCCTGGTTCTCGAAGAGCTTGATGTACATCTGCTCGAACTTGCCCTGCTGCGCGGCGGCCTCGGCGGCGCGGGCGGCGTTGTGGGCGTTGGGGTGGCTGTCGATCGGGAAGTAGCGCACGACGTAGGTGATCTTGCCGGCGTACTCCTTGCGCAGCTGCTCGACGGCGGGGAACGCGCCCGCGCAGGCCTCGCACTCGAAGTCGAGAAACTCGACCATGGTGGCCTTGCCGTCGGCGGCGGTGGAGATCTTGTGGCTGTCGGGGCGCACGAGGACCTCGGCGGGCACGCGCGGCACCTGGGAGGTGGTGGGGGCCGGGGCGGCGCCATCGGCCTGGGGAGTGCCACCGCCTCGGAGCAGCACGAACGCGGCCACGATGATCACCACCGCGGCGATGGTGCCGATGGTGATCTTGGCGTTCTTCGTCATCGTGCGCGCTCCTGTGCGTGGGCTGTCCGCGCCCTGTGTACCCGGGGACCTGTCAAGGCGGGGTGATGTCGCCACCCACCCTGTCACGTCAACCTGGGTTGACTTCAGCGCGCCCGTCAACCTAAGTTGACGCCAGGAGGTGGTGGGCGTGCGGGGACGGACGTTGAGCGCGCGGGTTCGGGGAGCGGGACCGGCGGTGGTGCTGGACTGCGGCGGTGCGGGCGCTGGGGTCGACGGGGGTTGGGGGCCGGACCTGGAGGAGCTGCTGGCGCGGAGCTGCACCGTCGTCAGCTACGACCGCGCCGGGTCGGGGCGCTCCGGCGGGGAAGCTCGGAGCACGGTCGCGGCGATGGCTGACGATCTCCGGGAACTGGTGCGGGAGTTGGGGATCAGCACGCCAGCGGTCTTCGTGGGCTGGTCGTTCGGAGCTCTGGTGACGCAGGTGTACGCGGCACAGCACCCGGAGGACGTGGTCGGGCTGGTGTTCGTGGACCCGACGCCGACAGGCGAGCGGCCGGGGTCGAAGGTGATGCAGCGCGCGGGGTTCGAGGTCACTCCCCTGCTGTTGCGGATGAACGCGCGGACCCGCGAGCTGGGGCGCGCGCTGCGGCACATGCGGGAGAACATCGCCGAAGCGACCGAGACCGTGGAGCGGGACGGGTTGCCCGCAGTGCCGTTGCGGGTGCTGGGAGCCTCCGTGCGGCCGAGACTGCCGAAGGCGCAGGCGGAGTTCCAGGACCGGAGCCTGCGGGAACTGGCGGCGCGGTCACCGCTCGGCGAGTTCGTGCTGGTCGACGGCGCGAGCCACAACATCCCGTGGGAGCGACCCGAAAGCGTGGTCGACGCGGTGCGATCGGTGCTCGCTGGTTGACCTCGCCCCTGGGGCGAGCCGCAGACTGCGACAGTGCAGATGCTCGACCCCGCAAGCGGGTCTTCGGTGACGATGCTCGACCCCGCAAGCGGATCTTCGGCGACCGATTCCCACCTGCTCGCCGGGCGGTTCGGGGCGGCAACGCGGCTGTCGCCGAAGGCACTGCGCCTCTACGCTGAGCAGGGGTTGCTGGTGCCCGCGCGGGTCGATCCGGCGACGGGGTACCGCTACTACTCGCGGGAGCAGGTGCCGCGGGCCAGGCTGATCGCTCGGCTGCGCCAGCTCGGCCTGCCGGTCGCGCGGGTCGCCTGGCTGGTGACGCTTTCGCCCGAAGCGCTGGTCCTGGAGCTGAGGTCGTGGTTGCGGGCGCAGAGCGAGCGGCTGGCGGAGCAGACCGAGATCGTGGAGGCGGTGGCGCGGCACGCCGAAGGCGCTCCCGCTGCCGCCGTCGAGGTGCGCGCGGTGGCGGCCAGCAAAGTGCTCTACCGCCAGGGATTCGTCGACGTCGTGAGCCTCCTTGACTTCATGGCGGAGGCGGAGGCCGAACTCCGCGAGCACCTGCGGGCGCACGGGCTGGCCGCTGACGGCGCGATGAACGTGCACTACCACGACGAGATCACCCGCGACGGCGAAGGCCGCGTCGAAGCCTCGATCGCCTACGAGGGCAACATCGAGCCCGCGGCGGACCTGCGCATCAGGCTCAGGCCAGCACTGCGCGAGGCCTACGTCCCGGTTCCGGCGGAGGACGCGCAGTTCCCCCAGGTGCTGCGGTTGTACGACGCGGTCGAGACGTGGCTGGACGACCAGGGTCTGACCACTGTGGACAGTCCATACGAGATCTACCCAGGCACGGGTGGCGCGCCCTTCGACGTCGCGTACCCCCTCAACCCCTAGGAAGCACCGCCATGGCGCACTTTTCCTACGTCGGCTCCGGCCCCTACTGCTACAGCAACTCATTCGCGATGATGTTCGGGGCGGACGCGCCGTCCACTGCCGTGATCGAGGTCGCGACGGGGAGCCCGTTCGGCGTGCAGCTGGTCGGCGGGCACCTGCCGTTCTTCGATCCGCACGGCTGGGTCCCGGAGACGGGTTTCGACACCGCGCTGACCGCGCTCGGGTGGACTTCGACGCAGAAGCGGGGCGAGAACGCCGACGAAGCGCTCGCGCTGATGCGGGAGTCCCTTGTGGACGGTCCGGTGTGGGTGGGCCCGGTGGAGATGGGGCACCTGCGGCACCAGCCGGAGATGACCGGGGCGATCGGCGCGGACCACTACGTCGTCGTGCTCAGCGTGGACGACGAGCGGGTGCTCATGCACGATCCGCAAGGATTCCCGTACACCTCGTTGCCGCTGAACGACTTCGTGGAGGCCTGGCGGATCGAGAAGATCGAGTACGGCACGCCGTTCACGATGCGGACGGGCTTCACCAAGGTCGTTGAAGTGTCCGAAGTGGACGCGATCACGGCTTCGGTGCCCAACGCGGTGCACTGGCTCTCCCAGGGCGACAACGGTGCCGCGGTCGAAGCGCTCGCGGCACTGGTCGAAGCCGGGCAGCACCCGCGCGAGCACCTGGTCCACTTCGCGGTGCGCGTGGGTGTGCGGCGGTTGGCCGACGCGGCGACCTGCTTGGCGCGCATCGGGTTCACCGAGGCATCGGAGATCGCGGGCGAGCAGGCGCGCGTGCTCGGGTCGACGCAGCACCCGTTGGTCGTCGGCGACCACAAGAGGGCCGCCGACGCGTTGCGGGCGCTCGCGCCGACCTACGACAAGCTGCTCAGCGCTCTTCGAGATCGCCTTCGGTGCTGAGGTAGATCTGCTGGAGAGCGTCCAAAGTGGACTTCTCCGGGTGCTCCCACATGCCCCGGTTCGCGGCTTCGAGCAGGCGTTCGGCGATGCCGTGCAACGCCCACGGGTTGGACTCGGTGAGGAACTTGCGGTTCTCCTCGTCGAGCACGTAGGTCTCGGTGAGCTTCTCGTACATCCAGTCCGCGACAACGCCCGTCGTGGCGTCGTAGCCGAACAGGTAGTCCACCGTGGCCGCCAGCTCGAAGGCGCCCTTGTAGCCGTGCTTGCGCATCGCGGCCAGCCAACGCGGATTGACCACACGGGCGCGGAAGATCCGTGTGGTCTCCTCGCTGAGCGTCCTGGTGCGCACTGCGTCCGGCCGCGTGCTGTCGCCGATGTAGGCGGCGGGTGCCTTGCCGGTGAGCGCGCGAACCGTGGCGATCATGCCGCCGTGGTACTGGAAGTAGTCGTCGGAGTCGGCGATGTCGTGCTCGCGGGTGTCGATGTTCTTGGCAGCAACCGCGATCCGCTTGTATGCGGTCTCCATGTCCGGCCGCGCCTGCACTCCGTCCAGCGAGCGGCCGTAGGCGTAGCCGCCCCACACCGCGTAGACCTCGGCCAGGTCGGCGTCGTCGCGCCAGTTGCGGCTGTCGATCAGCGGGAGCAGGCCGGCTCCGTACGCGCCCGGCTTGGAGCCGAAGATCCGCATCGTGGCGCGGCGCTCGTCGCCGTGCGCTGCCTTGTCGGCGAGCACGTGCGCGCGGACGAAGTTCTGCTCGGCGGGCTCGTCCAGCTCGGCGACCATCCGCACCGCGTCGTCGAGCAGCCCGACCACGTGCGGGAACGCGTCGCGGAAGAAGCCGCTGATGCGCATGGTGACGTCGATGCGCGGGCGCTCCAGCTCCGCGAGCGGGATCACTTCGAGGCCGGAGACGCGGCGGGACTGGTCGTCCCAGACCGGCCGGACGCCGAGCAGCGCGAGGACTTCGGCGATGTCATCGCCCGAGGTGCGCATGGCGCTGGTGCCCCAGATCGACAGACCGACCGAGGGCGGCCACTCACCGGTGTCCGCGCGGTAGCGGGCGAGCAGCGAGTCGGCCATCGCCTGGCCGGTCTCCCACGCGAGGCGGCTGGGCACCGCCTTGGGGTCGACGGAGTAGAAGTTGCGCCCGGTCGGCAGCACGTTCACCAAGCCGCGCAACGGTGATCCGCTCGGCCCCGCGGGCACGTAGCCGCCGTCCAGCGCGTGCAGCACCATGTCCAGCTCGTCGGTCGTGCGAGCCAGGCGCGGGACCACCTCGACCGCCGCGAAGGTAAGGATCTCGGTGATCTGCTCGTCAGCTCGGCCCAGGACATCGCGGGAGACGTCGAGCGCCGCCGAGGCGTCCCACTGCGCGTTCTCCATGCCCTGCACCAGGTTCCGCGCGGTCTCCTCCACCGCGTCGGTGCCGGCCCTGGACGCGCTGCCGTCCTCGACGAGCCCCAGCGCCTCGCGCAGGCCGGGCAGCGACGTCGCGCCGCCCCACATCTGCCGCGCCTGGAGCATCGCCAGCACCAGGTTCACCCTGGCCTCGCCGGTGGGCGCCTGGCCGAGCACGTGCAGGCCGTCGCGGATCTGCACGTCCTTGACCTCGCACAGCCAGCCGTCGACGTGCAGCAGGAACTCGTCGAACTCCGCGTCGTGCGGGCGATCGGCCATGCCCAGGTCGTGGTCGAGCTTGGCGGCCTGGATCAGCGTCCAGATCTGCGCGCGGATCGCGGGCAGCTTCGCCGGGTCCATCGCGGCGATGTTGCCGTACTCGTCCAGCAGCTGCTCCAGCCGCGCGATGTCGCCGTAGCTGTCCGCGCGCGACATCGGCGGCACCAGGTGGTCGACGAGCGTGGCGTGGGCGCGGCGCTTGGCCTGCGTGCCCTCGCCGGGATCGTTGACCAGGAACGGGTAGATCAGCGGGAGGTCGCCGAGCGCGGCGTCCGGACCGCACGCGGCGGACATGCCGACCGTCTTGCCGGGCAGCCACTCCAGGTTGCCGTGCTTGCCGACGTGCACGACCGCGTGCGCGCCGAAATCGTCGGCGAGCCAACGGTAGGCGGCCAGGTAGTGGTGGCTCGGCGGCAGGTCGGGGTCGTGGTAGATCGCGATCGGGTTCTCACCGAAGCCGCGCGGCGGCTGCACCATCACCACGACGTTGCCGGTGCGCAGCGCGGCCAGCACGATCTCGCCGTCCGGGTCGGCGGAGCGGTCGACGAACAGCTCGCCGGGCGCGGCGCCCCAGTGCTGCTCCATCCCTTCGCGCATGTCCTCGGGCAGCGTTTCGTACCAGGAGCGGTAACGGGCGGCGGGCATGCGCACGGGGTTGCCGGTGAGCTGCTCCTCGGTCAGCCAGTCCGCGTCCTGGCCGCCAGCCGCGATCAGCGCGTGGATCAGCGCGTCACCGTCGAGCGAGGCGAGGCCCGGCAGCGCGTCGGGGCCGTCGAGCGGGCCGACGTCGTAGCCGCGCTCGCGCATCTCGGTGAGCAGCCGCACGACGCTGGCCGGGGTGTCGAGCCCGACCGCGTTGCCGATCCGGGAGTGCTTCGTCGGGTAGGCCGAGAGCATGATCGCGATGCGCCGATCGGCGGGCGCGATGTGCCGCAGAACGGCGTGGCGGTACGCGATCCCGGCCACCCGGCGGGCTCGTTCGGGATCGGCGACGTAGACCGTCAGGCCGTCCTCGTCGATCTCCTTGAAGGAGAACGGGACGGTGATGATCCGCCCGTCGAACTCCGGGATGGCCACCTGCGTCGCAGTGTCCAAAGGGGACAGTCCGTCGTCGTTCTCGTCCCACGCGGCGCGGCTGCTGGTGAGGCAGAGCGCTTGCAGGATCGGCACGTCCAGCGCCGCGAGCGCCCCGACGTCCCAGGCCTCCTCGTCGCCACCCGCCGACGCGGCGGCGGGCTTGGTGCCCCCGGCGGCGAGGACGGTGACGACGAGCGCGTCCGCTTTGCCCAGCTCCGCCAGCAGTTCCGGCTCGGCCGTGCGCAGCGAGGAGCAGAAGATCGGCAGCGCCCTGGCTCCGGCCTCCTCGACAGCGTCGGCCAGGGTGTGGATGAAGGATGTGTTCCCCGCCACGTGATGGGCTCTGTAGTAGAGGATCGCGACGGTCGGGCCGCTGTCACGTCCGCTTTCTCGTTCCAGAGGCCCCCATGTCGGTGTGGGAGCGGGCGGCGCGAAGCCGAAACCGGTCAGCAGCACGGTGTCGGAGAGGAACTTGTGCAGCTCGGCCAGGTTCGCCGGACCGCCGTGCGCGAGGTAGGCGTGAGCCTCGGCGCAGACGCCGCCGGGCACCGTGGACAGCTCCATCAGCTCGGCGTCGGGGGCCTGCTCGCCGCCGAGCACGACCACCGGGACGGAGCCCGCGAGCAGCGCGTCCAGGCCTTCTTCCCAGGCCCTGCGGCCACCGAGGATGCGGACTACGACCAGGTCAGCGCCCTCGACGAGGCCCGGAAGGTCCTCGACCTCGGTCCTCGCCGGGTTGGCCAGCCGGTAGTCGGCGCCGCTCGCGCGGGCGGACATCAGGTCGGTGTCGGAGGTCGACAACAACAGCAGCACAGCACGCTCCGCTCCCCCGGGGTCCTCGCCCCGGCTCGTGTGGGCACAGCGCTGCCGGAGTTCCTGGCTCCTCTTCGCAGAGTGACAGTGGCGGGACCGCGCCGGATTCACACCGGCTTCCTCCTGGCAGTGCCGTTCGTGGTGACCCTACCGACTGTGCGCGTTCGTTCCGAGTGGCAAGTAGCATCCGGCTCGTGCCAGCAGACGCCCCAGCCGACCGCTCGCGCCGGGACGCGTGTCCCGGCGCGGTCTCCGTGCACAACGCGGCGGACGGCGGGCTGGCGCGCATCCGGGTGCCCGGCGGCACGATGACCGCTCCGCAGTTCCACGCGGTGTTCGCGGCGTCGGCGGCGTTGGGCGACGGCCAGTTGGAGCTGACCTCGCGGGCCAACATCCAGATCCGCGGGTTACGGCTGGGCGCCGAGGCGAAGCTGGCGGAACGGCTGCGCGAGGTCGGGCTGCTGCCCTCGGTGACCCACGAGCTGGTGCGCAACATCATCGCTTCGCCGTTGGGTGCGGAGCAGCCGTTGGTCAACGAGTTGGACCGGGAGCTGTGCTCGTGGCCGGAGCTGGCCGAGCTGCCCGGCCGCTTCCTGATCACCGTGGACAGCCAGGGCGACGTGAGCGGATTGGGCGGGGACGTCGGGCTCGCCAAGGTCGGGCCGGACTGGGCGCTGCTGCTGGCCGGTGAGGACACCGGTGTGCGCGTGCCGGAGAACCAGACGGTGACGACGGTGATCGCTGCCGCGCAGGAGTTCCTGGTGGAGCGCAGGCGGCAGGGTTCGGTCGCGTGGCGGATGAACGAGCTGACTGAAGGGCCGCAACGGGTTCTGCAACGGTTGGGACTTCCCGCGACGCGCCGCAGGCTAATGGTCCGGCCAGCTGTGCCGCTGCCGACCGGGTTCGCGACTCCTCGGACGCTCGTCGTCGGCGCTCCGCTGGGCAGGCTCGACGCGGCGCAGTGCCGGGAACTGTTGCGCGCGGCGGGTTCCACGGTCCGGTTGACGCCGTGGCGCAGCGTCGTGCTTCGCGGCATCGAACCGTCCACTGTGGTCGGTCGTGACCTGATCACCGATCCGAACTCGCCGTGGCACGGAGTGACCTCGTGTGCAGGAATGCCGGGCTGTGTCAAGGCTTTGGCCGATGTGCGCGCGGATGCCGCAGCGTGGCTGCGGTCCCGTCCCGAACCGAGTGCGCAGCGCGTGCACTGGTCGGGGTGTTCGCGGCGGTGCGGCCGTCCACAGGGCAGCGTGGTCGACGTCGTGGCGACCGGCGAGGGCTACCAGGTCAACGAGAAGCTGGCCAACGACACGGCCGCCGCGATCGCGGTGGCTCGGAGGGACATGTGACCGGGTACATCAAGGACGGCGCGGAGATCTACCGCCGGTCCTTCGCCACCATCCGCGCGGAGAGCGAACTGGACGGGCTCCCGCAGGACATAGCGCGGGTGGCGGTGCGCATGATCCACGCGTGTGGGATGACGGACCTGGTGCAAGACATAGCTTTCTCGCCGCGCGTGGTGGCTTCGGCTCGGGCGGCACTGCTCGACGGAGCGCCGATCCTGTGTGACGCCACCATGGTCGCGGCCGGGGTGACGCGCAAGCGCCTTCCCGCCGACAACGAGGTGCTGTGCATGCTCGGCGACCCTCGCGTGCCTGATTTGGCTGTGCAGCTGGGAAACACGCGCAGCGCGGCGGCGTTGGAGTTGTGGCGCGACAAGCTCGAAGGCTCGGTGGTGGCGATCGGCAACGCGCCCACCGCGCTGTTCCACCTGCTCGACATGATCGCGTCAGGGGCGCCTCGACCGGCGGCCGTGCTCGGCGTTCCGGTGGGCTTCATCGGGGCCGCCGAGTCGAAGGAAGCACTGGCGGACAACGACGTGGGGCTTGAGTACCTGGTCGTCCGAGGTCGGCGCGGCGGCAGTGCGATCACCGCGGCGGCTGTCAACGCGATCGCGAGCGAGGAAGAATGAGCGGGCGGTTATACGGCGTCGGCGTGGGGCCGGGCGACCCCGAGCTGGTCACGGTCAAGGCAGCGCGGCTGATCGGCGCGGCCGATGTGATCGTCTACCACAGCGCCCGGCACGGCCGCAGCGTCGCACGTTCCATCGCTGAGCCCTACCTGCGCGGCGATCAGATCGAGGAGCAGCTGGTCTACCCGGTCACGACCGAGGAGACCGACCACTCCGGCGGCTACCAGGGCGCGATCGACGAGTTCTACGAATCCTGCGCGCAGCGCCTTGCCTCGCACCTGGAAGCCGGGCGCGACGTGGTGGTGCTCGCGGCGGGCGATCCGTTCTTCTACGGCTCCTACATGCACATGCACAAGCGGCTCGCGCACCGCTTCCCCACCGAGGTCGTTCCCGGCGTGACGTCCGTGAGCGGCGCGTCCGCCGAGCTGGGGCGGCCGTTGGTGGAGCGCGACGAGACGCTGACCGTGCTGCCGGGAACCCTGCCTACCGAGGAGCTGGCCACACGCATCGCTGCGATCGACTCCGCCGCGATCATGAAGCTGGGGCGCACTTTCGAAAGCGTTCGGTCTGCTTTGGACAGTGCTGGACGGCTCGAAGACGCGTGGTATGTGGAGCGCGCGACGACGGGCAGGCAGCGGATCTCGCCGCTGGCCGATGTCGATCCCGCTTCGGTGCCGTACTTCTCGGTCGCGATCCTGCCGAGCAAGGCGCATCTGCCCGATCCGTCCACGTCGGACACTGCTCGATCTGGCTCCGGTTCCGGCGAGGTCGTCGTCGTGGGGCTCGGTCCGGCCGGGCGGGAGTGGACGACGCCGGAGGTGCAGGCTGCTTTGGCTTCGGCCGACGACCTCGTGGGCTATGTGACCTACATCGACCGTGTGCCGCCGAATCCGCGCCAGCGCAGGCACGCCTCGGACAACAAGGTGGAGGCCGAGCGCGCGGCGTTCGCATTGGACCTCGCCAAGCGTGGTTCGCGGGTTGTCGTTGTGTCCTCAGGTGATCCCGGCGTGTTCGCGATGGCCAGCGCCGTGCTCGAAGTGGCGGGCGAGGAGCAGTTCGCCGACGTGCCCGTGCGCGTGCTGCCCGGTTTGACCGCCGCGCAGGCCGTCGCGAGCCGGGTCGGCGCTCCGCTCGGGCACGACTTCTGCGTGCTGTCGTTGTCGGACCGGTTGAAGCCGTGGGAGATCATCGCCGAGCGGTTGACGGCGGCGGCTCGGGCGGATCTCGTGCTGGCGATCTACAACCCGGCCTCACGGAGCCGGACCTGGCAGGTGGAGCGGGCGCGGGAGCTGTTGCTGGAGCACCGTTCGCCGGACACTCCCGTGGTGATCGGCCGCGATGTCGGCGGGCCTTCGGAGGCCGTTCGCGTCGTGCGCCTCGAAGACCTCGATCCGTCCACTGTGGACATGCGGTGTCTGTTGCTCATCGGGTCCTCCATGACCCAGGTTCGCGACGGGGTGGTGTTCACTCCGCGCCGCTATCCCGCATGATCCAGTCGCGGGCCTCGGCCACCGTCGCGACGTGGGCGACGCCTTCGGGCAGCGGCGGGCGACGGAGGACCAGCACGGGCAGGCCGAGGTGACGCGCCGCGACGAGCTTCGCCTTCGTCATCCTGCTTCCGCTGTCCTTGGTGACGATCACGTCGATCTCGTGCTCGCGGAGCAGGTCGATCTCACCGTCCACTGTGAACGGTCCGCGATCGAGCACCACGTGGGACCTCGGCGGCAGCTCGTCCGGCGCGTCCACCGAGCGGACGAGGAAGTACTTGTCCAGCTTCATGAACGCGTGCAGGTCGCGTCTGCCTGTCGTGAGGAAGACGCGCTCTCCCAAGGACTTCACGGCTTCGGCGGCTTCGTGGATCGAGTCCACCCAGTGCCAGCGGTCACCCGGCTCCTCGGTCCAGCCCGGTCTGCGCAGCACCAGGAACGGCAGGCCGAGCCGCGTGGTGGCTTCGGCGGCCGAGGCGGTCATCGTGGCCGCGAAGGGGTGCGTGGCGTCGACCACCTCGTCGATCTCGTTGTCCGCGAGCCACGCCATGAGGCCGTCCACGCCGCCGAAGCCGCCGATGCGCACTTCGCCAACGGGCAGCTTCGGGTCGCGGACGCGCCCGGCGAGCGAGGAGATCACCCTGCGCCGCGGGTGGACCTCTTCGGCGAGGCGCCGCGCCTCCCCGGTCCCACCCAGGACCAGCACCGTTCTCGTCACTGTTGCATCCTCTCCTGGTGAGCACGAAACTGCGCTTCGGCTGGACGACGGGGGCGTGCGCCACGGCCGCGACCACGGCCGCCTACACGGCGCTGCTCACCGGCGAGTTCCCCGACCCGGTGGAAATCGTGCTGCCCAAAGGACAACGGCCGAGCTTCGCGCTCACCCGCGAACAGCTCCGACCCGATTTCGCGTACGCCACGGTGGTGAAGGACGCGGGCGATGACCCCGATGTGACTCACGGCGCCTTGATCTCTTCGACTGTGTCGCACGGTTCGCCTGGCAGCGGCGTGGTTTTCCGCGCGGGGCCGGGCGTCGGCACTGTAACCAAACCCGGGCTCCCGCTGCCTGTCGGGGAGCCCGCGATCAACCCGGTGCCGCGCGAGATGATGCGTTCGCACGTCGCGCTCGTGGCGGCGGCGCACGGGGGCTCCGGTGACGTCGTCGTGGAGATCTCGGTGGACAACGGCGAGGAGATCGCCAAGCACACGTGGAACCCCCGTTTGGGAATCCTGGGCGGACTGTCCGTTTTGGGCACGACCGGGATCGTCGTGCCGTACTCGTGCTCCGCGTGGATCGACAGCATCCGTCGCGGTGTCGACGTCGCGCGCGCCGCCGGATATCAGCACGTCGCGGGGTGCACCGGGAGCACGTCGGAGCGGGTCGCGGCGGAGCTGTACGGCTTGCCGGAGGACGCTCTGCTGGACATGGGCGACTTCGCGGGCGCGGTGTTGAAGTACATCAAGCGGCATCCCGTGCCGCGGCTGACCATTGCGGGCGGGATCGGCAAGATGTCCAAGCTCGCCGATGGGCATCTCGACCTGCACTCCGGGCGTTCGCAGGTGAACCACGAGCTGCTGGCTTCGTTGGTGGCGCAGGCGGGCGGCTCCGCGTCGCTCGTGACGGCCGTGCGCGAGGCCAACACCGCGCTCGGCGCGCTGCACCTGTGCCAGGAGGTCGGTCTGCCGCTAGGTGATCTCATCGCGGCGGGCGCGCTCGCCACGTGCCGTTCCGTGCTGGCAGTGGCTCCCGTCTCGGTTGACGTCGTGGTGATCGACCGTGCCGGAGTGATCGTCGGCCGCGCTTAGCCGCGGCGAACAGGTGCTTCACAGGCGCACCTCGGTCCGGCTATGGTTTTGGGCGAGTGCCCAAGTCACTTGCCCAAGAAAGGGAGCGCGATGCGGACGCGTGGCCACGAGGTGCGGGAACGGCTGACCGAGGCGGCGGCGGAGCTGATCGTCGAGCTGGGCTGGAGCGGGGTCAGCACGCGGGTGCTCGCCGAGCGGGCCGGGGTGACGCCGGGGTTGGTGCACTACCACTTCTCCTCGCTCCAAGCCCTGCTGACCGAGGCCGCGGTCGGCGCGCTCAGGCGGATGGTCGACGGCCTCGGCGCGCTGCTTGAGCAGGCGCAGACCCCGGAGGACGTGGTCGAGCACCTGACGGCGACGATGTCGGAGCACTCCGGGATCGATCCGATGTCTTTGCTGGTCAGCGAGACATTTCTCGCGACGACGCGAGACGCTGAGCTGCGCAGCGCCGTGGCCGCGGTGCTCGCCGACTTCCGGGCGGGCCTGAGCGCGCGCTTCGCAGAACTCGGCGTGGAGGCACCGGAAGCGACGGCCGCGGTGCTCGCGTCGACGGTGGACGGGCTGCTGCTGCATCGCGCTCTGCTACCCGAGCCCGCGGCCATGACGGCTGTGCTGCGCCGGATCGTGGCGGTGCGGTCATGAGGGTCGTGATCTGCGGAGCGGGGATCGCCGGGCTGGCGCTCGCGGTGCGGCTGAGCGCGAGCGGCGAGGACGTCGTGGTCCTGGAGCGCGCGTCGGGGCCTCGCGCACAGGGCTACATGATCGACTTCTTCGGCCCGGGGTACGCGGAAGCGGAGCGGATGGGGTTGCTGCCCCGATTGCGCGAACTGGGCTACCGCATCCCCAGGGCGAGCTACGTCGACGAGGACGGACGCGTGCGCGCGTCGCTCGGGTTCACGCGGTTCGCCAAGGCGATCAACGGCGGACTGATCAGCATCATGCGGCCGGACCTAGAGCTTGCGCTGCGCGAAGCGCTCCGCGTGGACGTGCGCTTCGCGACGACGGTCACGGGAGTGGACAACCGCGCGGACGGCGTCACCGTCACGCTCTCCGACGGCACCTCGATGGCGGCGGACCTGCTCGTCGGCGCTGACGGCATCCACTCCTCGGTCCGCGAAATGATCTTCGGTGAGGAGCGGGAGTTCCTGCGCTACCTCGGTTTCCACACGGCGGCCTTCACCTTCGACGACCCCGACGTCCGGGCCGAGGTGACCAACGGGTTCTGCCTCACCGACACCGTCGACCGGCAGATGGGCCTGTACGCGCTGCGCGACGGGCGGGTCGCCGCGTTCACCGTGCACCGCGCCGCCGATCCCGTTCTGCCGGACAACCCCACGTCCGCCGTGCGCGAGGTGTACGGCTCGATGGGGTGGATGGTGCCCCGCGCGCTCGCGAAGGCGCCCGAGGAGATCTACTACGACCAGGTCGCGCAAATCGTTGCGCCCCAATGGAGTTCGGGGCGGGTTGTGCTCATCGGCGACGCCTGCCACGCGGTGTCGCTGCTCGCCGGGCAGGGCGCCTCGCTCGGGCTGGCGGGAGCTGGGCTGCTCGCTGACGAACTGCTGACCAGGCCGACGATCGCCGAAGCGCTGGCGAGCTACGAACGCCGGTGGCGCCCGGTCGTCGAGGAGAAGCAGCGCGTCGCCCGCAGCGGGACGCGGTGGTTCCTGCCAGATTCGCGAGCACGCTTGTGGGCGCGCCGGGTGGCGCTGAAGCTGGCGCGGCTGCCGCTCGTCGACCGTGCCGTGGCGACAGCGCTCGTCGGCAAGCTCTGAGGTCAGGTGCGGCAGCGCGCGGCGGAGTAGAGGTGGCTGTCGAGGAATCCGCTCGCGGTGAGCACCTTGCCGACCACGATGACCGCCGTCGTGCGGATGCCTGCGGTGTGCACCTGGGCGGCGATGTCGGCGAGGGTTCCGCGCAGGACGACCTCGTTCTCCCGGCTCGCCCACGCCACGACCGCGACCGGGCAGTCCGCGCCGTAGTTCGGCACGAGTTCGGCCACCACCTCGTCGATCCGTTGCACCGCAAGGTGAATCACCATCGTCGAGCGGCTGCGACCCAACGACGTCAGGTCCTCCCCCTCCGGCATCGGCGTGGACCGCGCGGAAGTTCGGGTCAGCACAACGGTTTGGCCGACGCCAGGCACGGTGAACTCGCGCTTCAGGCTCGCCGCTGCCGCTGCGTAGGCCGGGACGCCGGGCACCACCTCGTACGGCACACCGGCGTCGTCCAGGCGGCGCATCTGCTCGGCCATGGCGCTGAACAGCGACGGGTCACCGGAGTGCAGCCGCGCCACGTCCTTGCCTTCTCCGTGCGCCGCAACGAGTTCGGCCAGGATCTCGTCCAGGTTGAGCTTCGCGGTGTCGATCACGCGAGCGTCCTCCGGGCACAGTTCGAGCAGTTCGTCCGGCACGAACGCGCCCGCGTACAGGCACACGGGCGCGGACTGGATGACTCGCTGACCGCGCACCGTGATCAGGTCGGCCGCACCGGGCCCGGCTCCGACGAAGTACACGGTCACGGCAAATCTCCTTTGGTAGCAACCCAGATCGTCACGGGCATCATCGCTCGCCAGCCGGTGAACCCACCGACGGGCGCGCCTCTGCTCACTGCCAGGCGCACCAGTTCTCCGCCGAGTTCGGCGTGCCAGCGCGCGAGAACCGCTTCCGACTCGACGGTGACCGCGTTGGCCACCAATCGCCCGCCCGGCTTGAGTTCGTCATAGCAGCGTTCGACAACGCCGGGCACGGTGACGCCGCCGCCGATGAACACCGCGTCGGGCTGTTCGTCCGGCAGCGCTTCGGGAACTTCGCCGAGCAGCACGCGAATCGACGGCACGCCAAGCTTTTCCGCGTTGGCCGTGACGCGAGCGGCGCGCTCGGGGTGCTTCTCGACGGCGATGGCTCGGCAGCTCGGATGCGCGCGTGACCACTCGATCGCGATGCTGCCCGCTCCTGCGCCGATGTCCCACAACAGCTCCCCCGGCACCGGCGCGAGCATGGCCATGGTCACCGCGCGGACCTCGCGCTTCGTGAGCTGACCGTCGTGGTCGAAGGCGTCGTCGGGCAGGCCCGGCACTGCGGAGAGCTTCGGCCCGACGCACTCCACGGCGATCACGTTGAGCGCGGCGCACTTCTCGCGCCACTCCGCCGCTGTCGAGCTGATCATGCGTTCGTCGGGGCCGCCGAGGTGTTCGAGCACGGTCAGCGCGCTGGCGCCGAATCCGCGCTCCGTCAACACCTTCGCGACCTCGGCGGGCGTGTTGCCGTCCGCGCTCAACACCATCAGTCGGCGGCCGGGGTGCAAGACGGCGTTCGCGGGGCGGCCCACCGCGGAGACGACCTGCACCTCGTCGAGCGGCCAGCCGAGGCGGGCGCAGGCGAGGGAGATCGACGACGGGTGCGGCACGACGTGCAGGCGGTGCGCTCCGACGAGCCGCGCCAGGGTCGAGCCGATGCCGAAGAACATCGGGTCACCGCTGGCCAGCACGCAGATCGCCTTGCCGCGATGGGCTTCGAGCAGGCCCGGCAGCGCGGGCAGCAGCGGTGACGGCCAGCTGACCCGCTCGGCGCCGCCGGGCACGAGGGCGAGTTGCCGCGAGCTCCCGAAGAGCACGTCCGCGGCCAGCACGAGGCGGCGCGCGCTCTCCGGAAGTCCGTCCCAGCCGTCGGCCCCGATCCCGACGACCGCGATCTGGTCAGCGTCCACGCGCTGACCCTACGACAGCTGCGAGGTGATCCAGTCCGCGTAGTGAGCAACACTGCTTCCGACGGTCGGGTAGCGCTTCTGGCCGCACGGCCCAGCACCCCACGAGATCACGCCGACGAGCTTCCCCTTGGCGTACATCGGGCCGCCCTGGTCGAGGACGCAACCGCCCGTGCCCTCGCCGCCGCCGACGCACAGCGCGCCATCGCCGACCGGGAGGACGTCCTTGTAGTTCGCGGCGCACGTGGCGTGCGGCACCGGCTTCTGCGTGACCTTGCGCAGCGAGTTCTGCGGCTCGTTCTTGGCGTTGAACCCCCACCCGGCGAGGACCACGTCGCCGCTCGCCTGCTCGCGGCTGAGCTCGGCGGGGCGGATGCGCTTGGTGGGCGCGACCTTTTCGGCCAACCGAAGGACCGCGAGGTTGTTCGTCAGGTTGGCGACGTCGTAGGCCGGGTGCACGGTGACCTTCTCCACGGCGACCGTGCGCTGTCCCGACGCCGGGACGCGCAGGGAATGCCCGCCCAGCACCACTTTCAGCGTCGCGGGGTCGGGTTGGCGCACGCAGCTGGCGACCGTGAGCACGTGCTGCTCACCGATGAGGATCGCGCCGCACGCGAGGTCGGGGCCCTCCTGAACGTATGCGGCGGAAGGGAATTCCCCCGACTTCGCCGCGCTCCCACCGGCGATGGCGTTCGCCGGAACGGCTGGCAACAGTGCTGTCAAGGAAAGTGTTGCTATTGCGAGGGGCTTTCGGCGCACGATGGCGGTTTCCCTTCGGGTGGCGTGAACATCGGCCCGCAGAGTATGGCGAAGATCGTCGGGGATGGCATGCTCGCCGCATGGCACTCTTCACGCTTGACGAGGCACGTGCGGAGCTGCGGAGGCTTCTGCCCGTGTTGCGCGAGATCGTCGCCGTGCGCGCCGACGCCGCCGAACTCGCAGGCGCGGTCGCCGAGGGCGGGCGCTGCGTGCGGCTCGGCGGTCTGCCGGAGTTCAAGGCGGCGCAGGCGAGGCTCGACGAGTTGATGACCCACGTTCAGGGGACCGGCGCCGAGCTGAAGGGCTTCGCGCCGCTGCTGGTCGACTTCCCCGCCGAGCTCGACGGCGTGCCCGTGCAGCTGTGCTGGCTCGAAGGCGAGGCCGAGCTCGGCTGGTACCACCGTGCCGACCTCAGCTTCGCCGCCCGCCGTCCCCTTCCCTGACCGCTTGGGGACAGGGGCGCCTTGTGCCATCGTGGCCGCTCGATGTTCAGGGGGTGTGATCGTGGTGCACGAGCTGTCCGAGAAGGTCCGGCGCTGGGTGAGCGACGCGGTGGGCGGCGCCTCAGTGGCCACAGCTACCGGCTTGCGGCAGGGAGGCAATCCGTGGTTGTTGACCTTCGGCGTCGAGTCGGCCGTGCTGCGGCTCGGGAACCCCGCTGATCCCGACCACCGCCGGCGGTTCGCCACCGAGGTCGCGGCGCTGCGAGTCGTCGGCGACCACCAAGTGCCCGCGGCCGAGCTGATCGCGTCGGATCTCGACGGTTCCGCGACCGGCTTCTTGGCGGTGCTGACCACCGTCCTGCCCGGGCACAGTCGCATCCCCACGGTTGCCACCACCGAGCGGTTGCAAAGCTTGGGGGCCGCCGCGGCCGCGTTGCAGGCGATCCCGTTGGCGCCTCAGGCTTCTCTGCCGCTGCGGACCCGCTCGATCGCGGACGTGGACTTCGCGGCTCAACGCCGGGAGAGGGGCACCACCGCGCTGCTGGCGGCTGCGGAAGAACGCCTGCGGCAGCTTCCCGTGCCCGGCGGCCCGACCGTCTTCGTGCACGGTGACCTGTGGTTCGGGAACACGCTGTGGTCCGGCGACCGCTGCACCGGCTTGGTCGACTGGGACTGCGCCGGGGCCGGATCGCCCGGGGTCGACCTCGGCGGGGCGCGCTTCGACGCGACCCTGATGTTCGGGCTCCCCGCCGCCGACCAGGTGCTGGCGGGCTGGGAACGCGCTGCTGGCCGCCGAGCGGAGCAGGTCGCCTACTGGGACGTCGTCGCCGCGTTGGTCTCCTTGGCCGACATGGCTTTCTGCGTTCCGGCGCTCCACGACCAGGGCCGGACAGACCTCAACGCCGACCTTCTCGGGCAACGACGGGACGCGTTCCTCAGCGCCGCACTGCGCCAGCTCGACGCCGCGACAGGCTAGACGTTGGGGATGACGCGCTTGTCGTATCCGGTCTGGACCAGGCGTTCGCAGGCGGACCAGACCTCGGAGGGCATCTCCTGCGGGATCGCGTGGCCTTGGTCGCCGTAGACCTTGATGCGCTGGGTGTCGGCAACGATGGTGTTGATGACCCGGGCGTCGTCGCCGATCCCGGCCAGGTAGTCCACCAAGCCGACATCCTGCGAAACGCAGATCACTTCGACCTCGGGCCACACCTTCCGGCAGGCGGCGTACGCGCGGCGCTGTTGGTACGGGCGCGAGATCAACATGACCGACCGCACCGCAATCCCCCGCGACTCCAGCAGAGCGCGGGACAGCTCAATGTTCGCGCCAGTGTGCTTCGCCTCGGGCTCCACCAACACCGCATCGTTAGGCACGCCAAGGGAACGAGCGTGCTCGCGATAGTGGACAGCCTCCCCGCGCGGGAACCGGTCGATCGTGGTCGGAGCGTTCGCACCGCTGAAGACGATCAGCGGGAAGTAGCCCGCGTGGAACAGCTCCGCGGCTTGCGTGGCGACACCGAGGTCATGGCTGCCGAGGCCGATCCCGACATCGCACGGGCGCAGCTCGTGGCCCATGTGGTTGTAGTCCCACAACACCTGAACGTCGGCCAACACCTCGGCGGGCAACCGCTCCCCCATCGCGCGCTCCTAGTCAGGGATCGGGAAGCTGTAGGACCAGGCGAATCGGCTCGCCGCATGCACGCCCCGCGCGAACACGGTTTCAGTGATCGCGTCCGGCTCCAAGCCCTGCATGGTCAAAACCGCGAACTGCTCCTGAGCTACCGATCGCACCAGCTCAGCGTCGAGATCGTCAGCGCCGCATCTTCTTCAACACGCCCAGCTCGAACGCGAACGACGCGATCTCCTCGGCACCTCCGTCGTCGAGCGGGCTGGTCTCAGTGCCGGTACCACTGGCCACGTGAACGTCCCTTCTAACGGTCAGCGAGCTTGATCGGTGCCGATGCTCCCGCGTCAACGCTGGCAATCTTGCACCCTAGGAGCATCGGCCTGGCAGCATGAAGTTGTCCTCACGATGCCTGGTTCGGGAGTTGCTCATGACGATTCAGAGCACTGAGACGACATTTCGCGGTCTCGACGGACTTCACCTCGCGGGCACACTCGTGCTGCCTGATCTCCCTGTCGAGCGCGCGGTAGTTCTCGTGCATGGTGGCGGAGTCACTCGTGATGAGGGCGGGTTCTTCACCAGGCTAGCCGTCGCTCTGGCGGAGTCAGGGGTCGGCAGCTTGCGATTCGACCTGCGAGGCCACGGCGCGAGCGACGGCAGCCAGGCAGACCGCACGCTGTCGGCCCACCTCAACGACATTCGCTCGGCCTTCGAGCACACTCGATCGTTGTGGGGCGCCCCGGCCCTCAGCTTGATCGGGACCAGCTTCGGCGGCGGACTGGCCGCTTACTACGCAGCACGTGGTCCCGATGACCTGTCGCGACTCGTGCTGCTCAATCCCCAGCTCAACTACAAGGACCGCTATATCGACCAGAAGCCGCACTGGCACAACGACCAACTCGCAGACGAAGAGGCGGAGCGTCTCCGAAAGTTGGGTTACCTAGAGCACTCGCCGACTGTCAAGCACGGCCGTGCGTTCTTGAACGAGGTCTTCTGGATCAGGCCGAACGACGCGCTCGGCGACATCGTTGCGCCAACGCTGATCGTGCACGGTACGAAGGACACCTTCGTACCGGTCGAATTGTCGCGCTGGGCGGCCCGGCAACTCCGCGTGGAGCACGAACTCGTCGAGATCGAAGGAGCACAACACGGTTTCGCGGTGCACGAGGACCCCGAGTACCTCGATCCGCAAAGCCAGCGGTGGCAAGCCTTCGTCATCAACAAGGTCGTCGAATGGCTGACCGCCACCTAACCCCGCAACGCCTCCCGTAGCTGTCTCGGACCGGGACGGCTCCCCCAGGGCCGCAATGACTGGAGGGTGCGTTCCAGTTCACGCGTGGTCCGCCGAGAGGCCGTCGCCGTGGCCAGCGTGGCCGCCTCAAGCCCTCGGACCGCCGCCTCGTCTGGCTCGCCGGACAGTGCGAGGGCCGCGGCCAGCCTGGAGAGGAAGTAGCCCTGGTCGCGGCGCGACAACATGTTCGCCGCGAGCACTTCGGCGTAGAGGGCTGCCGCTTGGCGGGGTTTGCCTGCCTCGATGTAGCAACTGGCGGTTCGCAGCGCCAGCGTGCCGCCGTTGAAGTAGGTGCTGAACTGGCCCGCCGGGATCATCGTCGGCCTCGGCCGTCGCGAGGAGTCCTCGCGCGTCCTCCAGCTGAGGAATCCTGTGGTGGGTTTGTAGTGGTTAACGATGATCAACAGGGGGGTTTGGGGGTCTTGAAG
>NZ_MUMH01000139.1 GCF_002155965.1 Allokutzneria sp. NRRL B-24872 | reverse complement strand
CGGGTTGCGCGGGCGGGGTGATGTGCGTGGCGCGGCGCGTGAGGGAGAGCAGACTTTCGACAGCGGGGGACTCGACGTTCGGGTAGTGATCGGGTGCGGGTGCGGTTCGTAGCGTCGAGGGCATGCTTCACGTCGAGAACCTCACCGTTCGTCATGGCAACCGGCTCGTGCTCGACCGCCTGTCGCTGACCGCAGTGCCGGGGCGCGTCACCGCGCTGATCGGAGCGCCCGGGGCGGGCAAGACCACGTTCGCGCGCTGCGTCGCAGGGGCGCTCACGCCCGAGTCCGGGCAGATCTCCTTGCTGGGCAACGATGTGCGCGAGTACGACCACACGGGTCGGGTCGTCGGCGGTGCGCACGAGCCGTCCTCGCGTTCGACGGGAAGGGCTGCCGCGCGCGAGGTCACCGACCTGCTCGGCCTGCCCAGCGCGGTCGCCGACGCGGCGTTGGAGCGCGTGGAGCTGGGCGGTGTCGCGGCCAACAGGATCGAGACGTACCCGTTGGGAATGCGACAGAGGCTCGCGCTTTGCTTGGCGCTGCTCGGAAATCGCCCGATCGTGGTGCTCGACGAGCCGTTCGACCGCGCCGACCTGACGACGCAGCGGGTGGTCCACGCGGTGCTCAGCGAGCGGGCTCGCGAGGGGGCGACGGTGCTCGTCACCAGCAGGGACCTGCGAGTGCTCGGGGCCTTCGCCGACGACGTGGTGCTGCTGCGCGACGGTCGGGCGCAGTTGGACGGCACCGTGGCGGAACTGGTTGTGTCGCACCGCGAAGACCTCTACGCCTCCGAGATGAGCACCACGTGACGGTCCCCTATGCTCGGCCCGTGGTCTCCACAGTGGACGGTTCGTGGGCGCGGTGGCTCTTCGGCCCGCCCGGCTGGAAGAACGTACTGCGGGAGTTGGTGGTCTACACCGCCTCACTGTTCTTCGCGGTGCGCGCCTTCCCGGAGCCGAGCGCGGTGGTGCTGGTGGCGAGCATCGCGGTGGCCGTCGCCTGCCTGCTCGCCCGCAGGAGGTTCCCGGCGATCGCGCTCGTGGCCAGCGGCTTGGTCGTGAGCGCGTTCTGCGCGGTCCTCTCCTTCAGTGCGGGCCGACGGCTCGGCATGCCGGTGAAGCTCGGCGCGGCGGTGCTGGGCTGCACGGCGGTCGCCGTGCTCAGGACCGTGGCCGAGGTGCCACAGGAGGCCGACGTCCTGCTCGCCCTGGTGGGCAGCGGATACCTGCTGATCTACATCACCGTGCCGGCGGTCCTCGGCTTCGCCGTCGCCCGGCGCGGAGCGCTGGTGGAAGCGCTGCGGGAGCGGGCGGTGCACCTCGAACGCGAGCGCCGTTCGCTGGTCTCGGAGGCGAGAACGCGCGAGCGCGCCAGGATCGCGATGGACATGCACGACAGCCTCGGGCACCAGCTCACGCTGATCTCCTTGCAGGCAGGCGGTTTGAAGGTGACCGCGACCGAGCCCGCGCAGGCTCGGACGGCGGCCGAGCTGCACGAGGCCGCGCGCCGGGCGATGGTGGAGCTGCGCGAGATCGTCGGCGTGCTCGGGCGCGAGACCGGCCAGGAGACGCCACCACCCGGCAGTCCGTTGGAGCGGCTGCCGGACCTGCTGGACTCCGCGCGCGCGACGGGAACAGCGGTCGGCTACACCGAGACCGGAACCAAGGTGGAACTGCCGCGCGCCACGGAGAGCGCGATCCACCGGATCGTCCAAGAAGGACTGACCAACGCCGCGCGGCACGCTCCCGGCGCGCCGGTGATGGTGCGGTTGAACTACGAGTCAGACGGCGTGATCGTCGAAGTGCTGAACGGGAACGCGGTCTCGCCACCGCAGCGAGGATTCGGTGGCGGACGTGGTCTGAGCGGCCTTCGCGAGCGGGCGCGGCTCGCGGGTGGCGTCCTGCACGCGGCTCCCGTGCCGGGCGGAGGCTTCCGGCTCGCCGGTGTGCTGCCCTACGATGCGACGCCCGCGCCGGAGCCGGACGACGCGCTCGACGGCTTCGTTCCGTCGAACCCGTTGGTGCTCAACGAGACCGAGGCGCTCATGCGGCGGATGCGCAACCGTCCGGTGCTGTTCGGCTCGGTGATCGCCGGTGTCGTGCTGATCGGCGTGGCGCTGCTGGGCTTCGCCGTGTACGTGGGAGTGACGAGGCAGGAGACGACGATCGGCTCCCTGGAGTACGTCCTGTCCCTGGTCGGCGCCGAGGAGCAGGAGATCGTCGCCGTGCTGCCGCCCCCGGACGCCGACACGCAGCGGCAGCTCGCCGCGGAGACCGGAGCTCCGCCGGAGAACGCGCGCTGCGTCTACTACTACGCGAGCTCGTCGAAGGAACCTAAGGGCTCGACCACCGCGTACAGGTTCTGCTTCCGCGACGGCTTGTTGCTGGAGAAGCAGAAGTTCGTCGTCCGGGACCCGTTCCCGTTCTGATCCACGTCGATTCGGAAAGGCACAACGTGATTCGGGTGATCATCGCCGACGACGAGCCGCTGGTGCGCGCGGGCATCAGGCTCGTGCTCTCCTCGGCGGAGGACATCGAGGTGCTCGCCGAGGCCACCGACGGCAGGTCCGCGATCGAGGAGGTGCGCTCGCGCGCGGCGGAGGTGCTGTTGCTGGACATCCGCATGGCGGGCATGGACGGGCTCGCCGCCGTGGAGGAGCTGCGCCGCGTCGGTGCCCGGACGAAGGTGGTGATCCTGACGACCTTCGGCGAGCCCGAGTACATCGCGCGGGCGCTCGACGGTGGTGTTTCGGGGTTCCTGCTCAAGGACTTCGCGCCGGAGGAGCTGATCCGCGCGGTGCGCGTGGTCGCGGCGGGGGAGTCCTACCTGTCCCCGGCCGTCACCACGTGGGTGATGAACCGGGTCAGCGGGCGCGGGGAGGGCGCGCGGTCGGCGCGGGCGCGGCGGCTGGTGGACGAGCTGACCGAGCGCGAGCGGGAAGTGCTGGTGCTGCTCGCGCAAGGACTGTCCAACGCGGACATCGCCGCTCGCCTGCACATGAGCGAGGCCACCGTGAAGATGTACATGAGCAGGCTGCTCGGCAAGCTCGACTGCGCGAACCGGGTCCAAGCCGCCGTGCTGGCGCACGAAGCGGGCCTATCCTCCTGACTCTTCGTAGCGCGCGGAGATGGTGGTGGCCCGATCCCGCAGGGAATCGCGCAACCATTGCGGCGCAAGGACTTCCGCGCTCATGCCGAGTTGCCACATCGCCCAGACGGCGTGCCGGTCGTCCTGGAAGGCCGCTTCGACGCGAAGCCAGCCGTCGGCGTCGGTGGACTCGCCGAGCACGGCCAGCGCGGTGTCCACGAGGTCCTCGCGCCGCTTCGGGTGCACCCGCACGAGCACGGTGACCTGGTCGCCGCCGGTCCGGAACCGCGTGCTGCGCTCCCGCCACGCCCGGCCGAGGTCGACCCGCTCCGGACGCTGCGCGGGTTCGGCCAGCTCCTCGGCAGCGCGGACGCGGGACAGCCGGTAGGTGCGGTCCTCGCCGGATCGCGTGGCCAGCAGGTAACCCTGGCCGCGCACGGTGACCAGGCCGACCGGGTCCACCGTGCGCCACTTCGCGTCCTGGTTCGCGGCGGCGTAGTGGATGCGCAGCTTGCGCCCGGCGAACACCGCGCGCCGGATCTCGGCCACCACCGCGTCGGGCACCTCCTCAGCGGTCACGCGGCGCGAGAGGAGATCGGTCTCGGGCTCGATGAGCAGGCGCTCGGCGGCCCCAGCCGCGGTCGCGCGGTAGCTCTCCGGCAGCGCGTCGACCACTTTGAGCATGGCCGACGCGAGCGCCGAGCCGAGGCCGAACACCTGCGCGCCGCGCCGCGACCCGGCGACCAGCAGCGCCAGCGCCTCGTCGTGGTTGAGCCCGGTCAGCTCCGTCTGGAAACCGGGCAGCAGCGCGAACCCGCCGTGCCGCCCGCGCTCGGCGTAGACCGGGACCCCGGCCGCGGAGAGCGCGTCGATGTCGCGGAGCACGGTCCGCGTGGACACCTCCAGCTCGCGGGCCAGCGCGGTCGCGGACAGCCGCCCGTGCTGGCGCAGCAACAGCACCAGTGAGACCAACCGGTCGGCACGCACGCCGAAAACTCTACGGGAATACACGACACAGGATGTCGTGATTGATTGGCAGGCTTCTCCCCATGACGAGCAAGACACCGGCCACCGAGCCGAACGACCTGGGCAGGTTCTTCATCGAGCGCGGCAACGCGGGCGACGTCGACGGCCTGGTGGCGTTGTACGAGCCGGACGCCGTGCTGGCGTTCCCGCCCGGCAGCGTCGCGACCGGGCACATCGAGATCCGCGAGGTGTACGAGCAGTTCGTCGCCGCCGCGCCGGTGCTCTCACCCGGCAAGCAGCACCCGGCATTGGTGAGCGGAGACCTCGCGCTCACCGCGTGCACCCTGGACAACGGCGACGTGACCGTGGAGATCGCCCGCCGCCAGCCAGACGGATCGTGGTTGTGGGTGGTCGACCAGCCCGTGTTCCAGGCGTAGCGATGAGGCGCCTCGCGACGATCGGCGTCTACGGCTTCACCGCCGAGGCGTTCGTGAAAGCGTTGGCGGAGGCGGAAGTCGAGCTTCTGCTCGACCTGCGCCAACGCCGTGGCGTCCGGGGCAGCGACTACGCGTGGGCGAACTCCGTGCGCCTCCAGCAGGCACTCGCCGAGGCGCACATCGACTACCGGCACGTGAAGGAGCTGGCGCCGACCACCGAGTTGCGCCAGCTCCAGTACCGCGAGGACGACCGCGTCGGCGTGGGCAAGCGCAACCGCGCCGTGCTCGCGCCGGAGTACGTCGCGCGCTACACCCGGGACGTCCTCGACCCGTTCGCCCTGGAGGCGGTGGCGGAGTCGTTGCCGCCGCACTCGGCAACCGCGCTGCTCTGCGTCGAAACGACCCCCGAAGCGTGCCACCGCTCCCTCGTCGCCGCCCGCCTACACACCGCGCACGGCTTCTCCGTCGTCCACCTCAGCCCGCGCTGAGGCGGGAGAAGCGCGTCGCGGTGTGGTGTGCGGCGAGCTTGCACCACGGATCGGCCGACGCGGCCGCCAGACGGCGCCACTGTTCGGCCAGCTCCTTCGCCGCTTCCTTGACGCGCCGCTCGTCCTCAGCGGGATCGCCGTAGCCGCTCTTGTAGGTCGCGTAACCCTGGTCCTTGGCGTCCTTGTACGCCGAGGACGCGCGCCGGATCTCCTGCCAGAGTCGCGCCGGGTCCTCGCCGCTGACGGTGCCGATGTGCGCCAGCTCCGGCAGGCGCCGCCGCACCTGCTCGCGCTCGCGGCCGAACGAGCTGCCGGACTCCGCCAGGTAGTAGTCGCCCATGCCCTCGTCGCGCAGCAGCGTCTGGAGGGTGTCCACCGCGCCGTCGTCCCAGCCGGTCTCGGCCTTGAGGAACGCGTGCGCCTCCGCCTCGTAGCTCATCGCGGACCACCGGGGCCCCAGTACACGGGAAATCCTATGGGCACGCGGCCACCCTACAGTCGGCCATCCTGTTCGCTGTCAACGGCTTTCCGTGAGATTCGGAAGATCGTCGAACTGTCCACTTAGGACTGGACGAGGGCGAGCCCGGCTTCGAGGTGCCCGCGCGCCCTGGGGAAGTCGTAGAGCGCGTCCCAGTAGGCGCGCAGCGGAATCGTCAGCGACGTCGGTGGCACGTGCCGCGCGTGCAGGATCGTGGTCATCCACGCGAGGAAGTCGGTGAACAGCTGCGAGTCCTGCACGTAGACCGCGGCGGAGAGGAAGTCGGCGAGGTGGCCCAGGTCCTCGACCGTGGCCTCCACCTGGCGCTCCGCGTAGCGGGCCATGGCGGGGAACTCCCCGTGCAGCGCGGCGAGAGCGAGGTCGACCAGCTCCTCACGCCGCTTCACCAGGGTCGGGTACTCGTCGTCGACGAGGTGGTCCAGCTCGGCGCGCGGAGGGTCCTCCGGCGGCCACCGCCGCTCCAGCAGCTCCGCCGCCTCGCGCGCCCCGGGAGCCCAGCCAGCCGCGCCGAGCACCCTCGCCCACCGACCGTCCGGCCCGAAGCCGCGACCGCCGACGAGCACCGGAACGCCCGTGCGCTGGCAGGTTTCGACCATGCGGTGGGCATGGGGGAGCCGCACGGGCAGCGCGCAGCTGAGCGCCACCGCGTCGGGACCTTCCTGGTGCAGGTAGGACACCAGGTGCGCGGCGGGGACGCTCGCGCCGAGGAACGTGGTGCGCCAGCCGCGCAGTCGCAGCACTTCCGCGACGAGCCGGGCGGCAAGCGCGTGCCACTCACCGTCCATACAGGACACGACGACGTGACCGCGCGTCGGCGCGACCGGCGTGCGGGTGCTGAGCGCGGCCACGACGCGCTCGCTGATGTGCGTCGCGGCGTGCTCCTGGGCGACGGACCAGCGGTTGGTGGCCCAGTACTCGCCGACCTGGACCTGCACGGGTGCGACGAGGTCGAGCAGCAGGTGCTCCGCAGCGGTGCCGTCCTCGAACAGATCGAGCACGAACGCCGTCGCGCCCCGTTCGTCGGCGTTGCCCAGCAGCGCGAAGAGCTTCTCGCGCTCGGCTGTCAGCACGCGGGGTCCGCGCGCAGGGCGAGCACCGCGATGTCGTCGTGGTCGCGGCCGCCGAGCCATTCCGTCGTCAGCAGCTCCACGCGCTCGGCGACCGCGCCGGCGGGCATCACCGCGCACCCGGTCAGCGCGTCGGCCAACCGCCGCTCGCCGAACATCCCCCTGCTGCCCTTGGCCTCGGTGACCCCGTCGCTGTACAGCACGCAGGTCTCGCCGGGGCGCAGCCGGACGGAGCCACCTGCGAAACGCGCGTCGGGGAAGACGCCGATCAGCGTGCCGCGCAGATCGACCGACTCGACCTCGGCGTTGGTCCTGAGCACCAGCGGCGGCAGGTGCCCGCCCACGGCAAGGGACAGCTCCAGCCCGCCTTCGGGCGCCGGGGCCGCCCTGCCGAGCACCATCGTCACGAAACGCCGGTCCGGCATCGGTTTGCCGTCCAGCATCGTCTCGTTGAGCAGCGCCAGCAGCCGCATCGGATCGCGCTCCAGCCGCGAGAGCGCGCGCAACGACTGGCGCACCTCGCCGGTCAGCACGGCGGCTTCGACGCCCTTGCCGCACACGTCGCCGAGCGCGAACAACACGGTCCCGTCGGCGAGCGGCAGGACCTCGTAGAAGTCGCCGCCGATGCGCAGGGCCTCGCGCGATGCCCGGTAAGCCGCGCCGAAGGACATGCCGTCGACGTGCGGCAGCGGTGCCGGGAGCAGGCTGCGCTGCAACGTCGAGGCCGTGCGCGCCTGGTCGGCGTACAGCGCGGCCCCGGCGAGCGCGATGCCCGCGCGCGAGCAGAACTCCTCGATCAGCGCCAGGTCCTCGCCGCTGAACTCCGCCGACCGGGTCAGCACCAGGACCCCGGCCGGATTTCCGTTGCCCGGCAAGGAGATCACCAGCGCGCTCACCGGGCGCTGCTCGGCGGGCCACAGCCAGCCGGCCTCGGTCAGCTCCTCCACCACCCACGGCGAGCAGTGCGTGCGCAGCCCGGCCATCGCGTCGACCACCGGCTCCGGCAGGCGGGTCTGCTGCACCCAGCCCGACGCGTCGCCGCGCCACCACGACACGCGGCCCGCGCTCGGCGGTGCCAGCACCATCGCGGTGTCGCCCAGCTTCGGCACGGCGAGGTCCACCACGGCGCGCGCCGTCCGCGCCGGGTGCAGCGACAGGCCCAGCCTGCGGCTCGCCGAGGCTAGGAAGCCTGAGCGCGCGCGTTCGGCGAGCAGAGCGTCCGTGCGCTCGGTCTCCTCGGCCACGTCGCGCACGTACCAGAGGTGGCGCCCGTCCGGCAGGTCGTGCCTGCGCCAGCGCAGCGAGCCGGTGCCCGGGCGCGCGCCGATCACGGCTCCCGGGCCGATGTCGGGGAGCAGTTCCACTCGGCCGTCCACGGCGAGCACCGTTCCGTGCCGGTCGCAGAGGACGACAGCTTCACCGCTGCCCGCCAACAGCTCGTGGCGGCGTGGGGTGGTTTCGGTGCGTGGCGTGGTCGATGCCCTGGTCTCGGTCATCGCGCCCTTCGGTAGTGCGGGGATCATCGAACACCTGCACCGTAACGCAGCCACCTGACCGGGCGACGCCACCGCATCCGCTCTTCGCGGCGAATTCCCTGCTCACGCCCCATTTTTGGCTGCCCGGCCCCTTCCGCGCGTCTCAGACGGGGTAAGGTGATCCTGGGCGGACAACGGTCGCCCAGGAGCTGTTCCACGATCCCGGCGGAATCCGTGCTCTCAAGCGCCCCACGGGGGGCGCACCGTCCTCAATCTCACGTGCCCAGCTCGATGTCGTTCGAGGACCCTGGGCGTGGGCCGGGACGCGCCCGTGGACGGAGCCCTCGTTGTCCGACAGTGCTGTGTTCGGCGGTGCCGTGCTCTCCCGCGCTGAACGCCTTCTGCTGCGCACCCGGTGCACGGGCGAGACACCCCATCACGTGCGGACGTCGCTCGACGCCAGCCAGCCGCTGATCCCGTGCGCGTCCTCGCCGGACCAGGCCGCGCTCGAAGGGGCTCTGCTGAGCGCGATCCACCGCCTCAGCGCGCGGTCGCGGGAGCTGGTCGTGCGGCAGGTGCGGGTCGCTCCTGACCGCGTGCGGCTCCAGGTCGCCCAGCACGCGATCCCGAGCCTGCTCGCGGATCTGCTGCCGTCCATCGGCGCGCGGACCACGGTGAAGGGCTTGCCCGGGTTGCGTCCGCGTCCTGGCCGCGATCGACTCGGACTGCACTGGCTCGGCCCCGACGGTCGGCCGCGCGCCGAGGACACGCTGGGCGGAGTGACGCGCGAGCGGGGGAACGGCATGGCTGCGGCGCTGATCTCGCGGAGCGCGGCCCCGAGCCGCCTGGCCTGGCGCGCTCCGACCTCCTTGCACGAGGCCGAGATCGGCCTGGCGAGCGCGCCGGTGCCGGACTTCGACCACGGGTTGCTGCGGCGAGCGCGGCGGACATCGCCGAGATCCTCCAGCGCTCGGTCGCGGCGATCCCCGGCCTGGCGGTGGTCCGCGCCGACCTCAGCGGTGACACGCACTCGCTGCACTTCGCGCGCGACGGTGACGACCCCGGCTGGGCGTGGGTGGAGATCGCGCACGAAGCGCCGCCGCACGAGCTGCCTTCGGAACTGTGGGAGCAGGCGGAGACGCGTGAGGCGCTCGCCGCCCGCGACATCCCTCTGGTGTTCCTGCTGTTGTGTCGCCACGGGGTTTCGCTGCGCGTGATAGGTCGGCTCACCGGGTGTTCGCGGTTGGAAGTCCCCAGATCGTCCTTGGACGCCAGATCCCATTTTTCTCCGGGCTCGCCCGGATCGCGGACCGGCTGGGCGTGCCGCGCGAGTACCTCAGCCTCTCGCAGGACGGCTGGGCGTGATCATCACCGCGCTGCTGCTCGTGCCGATCACGGTGCTGACCCTCGCGGTCGTCCTCGCGCGCGCTCCGGAGCGCAGGGAGG
>NZ_MUMH01000138.1:885-1701 GCF_002155965.1 Allokutzneria sp. NRRL B-24872 | reverse complement strand
CAGAAGCACTCGTGGCGGACGGGGCTGAGACAGCCCCTCACGCCGCTTCGTCGAGGTAGGGCAGCCACAGCGGGTCCGCCTCAGAAATGCTCGCGAGCAGCCTCCAGTAGCGACCGCGCGGAGCGCGCGGAACCACTCGGAGCCTCCAGCCCAGCTCGGCCAGCTGCTTGTCCGCCTTGCGGTGGTTGCACTTGGCACAGCAGGCGACGCAGTTCTCCCACGTGTGCGGCCCGCCCCTGCTGCGCGGAACCACGTGGTCGATCGTCTCGGCCCTGCCCCCGCAGTAGGCGCAGCGGTAGCGGTCGCGGTACATCAGCGCGGCCCTCGTCATGGGAACGCGCCCCCGGTAGGGGACGCGCACGAAGGTGCTCAGCCGGATCACCGATGGGACCAGCACGACCTCGCTCGCGGAGTGCAGCACCAGACCGGCGGGGTCCCCGTGGACGACCTCGGCCTTGCCGCAGATCAGCAGGACGATCGCCCTGCGCAGCGGGAGCGCGGTGAGCGGTTCGTAGGTCGCGTTGAGCAGCAGGACCCTGCGTCTGCCCCAGATCGGCTTACCGTCCGCGGTGGCTTTGTCGACCCCACGCAGATCGCCGGATTCGGCATGGGATGATCTTGTCGCCACCCCTGTCGGACACGGCTTTACCTGGGGCGCCACCCGCAGGGGTGCGCCCTTGGTAGTCGGTTGTCGGTCTGGCACGCGACCACCTCCACCGGTTCAGTTCTTAGTCGACCACACAACCGGCCCGGAGCGCACGTGTGATTCATGACGTGTCGATGAAGAATCGGCCAATGCGCGCAAGACACGCCTGC
>NZ_MUMH01000138.1:0-873 GCF_002155965.1 Allokutzneria sp. NRRL B-24872 | reverse complement strand
GGTGCTCTACGTGCGCGAGGCGGACGGCACCGAGCGCGTGCTGGTGGACGTCACGGCGATGGACCCGACCGGGCTGACCACGCTCGACGGCTGGGCGCCGAGCATCGAGGGCACGCGGCTGTCCTACAAGGTCTCCTCCAGCGGTGACGAGGAGTCGCGGCTGACCATCATCGACGTGACCTCCGGCGAGGTGCTGGACGGGCCGATCGACCGGATGCGCTTCAGCGCGATGACCTGGTTGCCCGGCGGCTGCCGCCGGAGGCGGTCCCGGCGGGCGAGGAGGTCTTCCACCGGCGCGTGTGGCGGCACCGCGTCGGCGCGGACACCTCCACCGACGTGCTGCTGCACGGCGACGGCCTCGACATGACCCTCTACTACGGCACCCGCGTTTCCGAGGACGGCCGCTGGCTGGTCGTCGACGCCACACCGGGCACCGCGCCGAAGCAGACGGTGTGGCTGGCCGACCTGCACGGCGACGGCGAGCTGCGCAAGATCGTCGACGGTGACGCGGACGGCGGCGGCTACTGCTCGGCCTGGTTCGAGGACGACAACCGCCTCTACCTGATGACCACGCTGGACTCGCCCCGCTGGCGGCTGTGCGTCGCCGATCCGGAGCACCCCGAGCGGGAGAACTGGACCGAGCTGATCGCCGAGGAGCCCGACTCGGTGCTGGAGGGCGTGCACCGGGTGGCCGCGACCGCCGACCGGCCCGCGCGGCTGCTGGTGATGCGGACCAGGCACGCCGTGTCCGAGCTGCACCTGCACGACGACGTGACCGGCGAGCACATCAGCCAGGTCCAGCTGCCTGGCATGGGCACGGTGCACGCTCTGTCCACTGTGGACGCTCTGACCGACGTGCACGCCGACGACGTG
>NZ_MUMH01000137.1 GCF_002155965.1 Allokutzneria sp. NRRL B-24872 | reverse complement strand
GTACATGAGAGGCCCTCGGTTTCCACCCGCGCCAATCAACAGGGCCATACCGGCCGTACCGGCGAGCATGGGCAGGATCATCATGGCGCGACCCCAGCCCTTGCCGCCGGGGGGCGGATTCTCCGGTGGTGGCTCGAGAACCACCTCACCCGAGGGGAGCTCGGGCGCCGCTCGGCGCTCCGGCCTCCTGACGATGATCGTTGCCAAAACCTGAACCTTCTCCCGAAAATCCTGGTGCTGAAACGGCCGCGGTATTGATGGGGCAAACTACCCCGGTGATTGTCTGTGCTGCCCGCCCCCGCGAATCACGGTCTCATTGTGCCCGGTATGCCCGATCCATTTGTGGGAGGTGCGCATGACGATGCCCGTACGGGGCGCCACCTTGGCCAAGGTGACGGTCGTGACCCCCAAGCGCACGATCGACGTCGCCCTTCCCGAGGACGTCACCGTCGCCGAGCTGCTGCCCTACCTGCTGCGCCACGCGGGCGAGGACGCCGCCGACGAGGGTGAGCGCCACGGCGGCTGGGTCCTGCGGAGACCGACCGGGGACGCCCTGGACAGCCAGCGCGCGCTGGGCGCCCAGGAGGTGCGCGACGGCGAGATCCTGCACCTGGGCCCAGGCCAGGCGGAGTGGCCGGAGATCTCCTACGACGACCTGGTCGAGGCGATCGCCAGCGGCTCCCGCCGCTTCGGCCGCAGCTGGGGCAACACCGCGACCCGCCGCTGCGGGCTCGCGCTGGCCACGGCGATCCTGCTCGCCGGCTCGCTGGGCGGTCTGCTGTTCCAGCCACCGTGGTTGGTCCCGGGCATCATCATGCTTTCGGGTGGTGCCGTGCTGATGGCGATCGGCGTGACCATCGCCCGCGCCGTGCCCGACGCCTGGGCCGGGGTGGTCTTCGCGGGCGGTTCGCTGCCCTACGCCGTCGTCGGTGGCTACCAGCTCACCGCGGCGAACCACATGCCGCTGCTCGGCTTCGGCTCGACCCAGCTGCTGCTGGCCGCGATCGCGCTGCTGGTCTTCGGCGTGGTCGGCTACGTCTCCATCGCCGTGGCGGGGCGGGTGTTCGTCGCGGCCATCCTCACCGGGGTGCTCGGCGCGCTCGGTGCGCTGCTGGCGGGCTCGATGACCGCGGGCGGCGCGGCGTCGGTGGTGCTCGCGGTGGGCATCGGCCTGCTCCCGGGCTACCCGATGCTGGCGATGCGCATCGGCAGGCTGCCGCTGCCGGAGCTGCCGCAGCGCGCCGCCGACCTGGTCAAGGAGGACAGGCAGCCGCCGTCCCCGGTCGTGGTGGCCGCGGTCGGCCGCACCGACGAGGCGCTCTCCGGCCTGCTGCTCGGCGTCTCCGTGTGCAGCGTCGTGGCCTCGATGTACCTGATCTCCGAGGGCGGGGCCTCCCGCATCACCATGGCGGTCCTGGTCGCGCTCGCGCTGGTGCTGCGCGCCCGGTTGTTCCCCATCCCCCGCCAGCGGCTGCCGCTGCTGCTCTCCGGGGTGCTGGTGACGCTGATGCTGACGGGCGGCTGGGTGTCGGTCGTGGACACCACGCTGGCCCGCTCGCTGCTGCTGCTCGGCGTGGTGGTGCTCGCCGGGTTGGTGGCGCTCTCCGCGCTGACCTACAGCAAGAAGGCACCGTCCCCGTGGCTCGGCCGCTTCGCCGACATCCTGGACGTGGTCGCGCTGATCGCGCTGATCCCCTACGCCGGCTACATCACCGGCTTCTTCTTCTACGTGCAAGGACTGATGGCCTCGGTCGGCTGAGGCCGCGACCGATGCCCCCACCCAGCGAAGGACGAGCGTGGCTACCCGACGCGACCAGCTCCAGGCGTACCAGTTCATGATGCAGCGGGTGATCTCCGCGGTGATGCTGCGCGAGACCGACCCCGAGCAGACCCCGTTGCGCCGCGGCGTGGGCGCGGTGTTCGCGGGCGTGATGATCGCGGTGCTGGTCGCGGCCGGGTACGGCATCTACGGCATCTTCACCGGGATCGGCGGCACCTCGTGGAAGCAGCCGGGCGCGGTGATCATCGAACGGGAGACCGGCGCGACCTTCGTCTACCTGCCCGGTGTCGGCGCGGACGCGCAGGCGAGCCTGCAACCCACGCTGAACTACACCTCCGCGCGGCTGCTCAGCGCGGGCGGAACCACCACGTCGGGCCCGTACCGGGTGTCCGCCGCCGACCTGGCGGGCATCGCGCGCAGCGGTGCCACGGTAGGCATCCCCGGGGCTCCGATGTCACTGCCCGACGCCAAGCAGGCCCTGACCGAACCGTGGACCACCTGCTCGGTGCTCGGCGACAACGGCACCGGCGGACTGACGCCGACCACCACGCTGATGGTCGGGGCGGGAGTGCCCGGCAGCACCCCGCTCGGCGAGCGTGGCCTGCTGGTGCGCGACGAGTCCGACCGCAGCGTGCACCTGGTCTGGCACAACCACCGGTACCGGGTCACCGGCAACTCCCCCGATCCGCTGCTGCGTTCGGTCTTCGGCGCCCAGACGATGATCGAGCCCGTCGGCTCCGCCTGGCTCAACGGGCTGCCAGCTGGCCAGGACATCGGGCAGATCCAGATCGACAACCAGGGTCAGAGCTCCACCGTGCTCACCGGCCGCAAGATCGGTGACATCGTCTTCCACCAGGTCGGCAACGGCGTGCAGAACTACCTGGTGCGCTCCGAAGGCCTCGCGCCGATCAACGACTTCCAGGTGCGCATCCTGCGCGGGCAGTACTCGGTGCAGCCGGTGGAGGTCTCCGCCGCCGCCGCGACCGCGGCCCCGAGCAGCAAGGCGATGGACCCGCCCCCCGGAACCGCGGCCCTTCCCGCGCAGCCCCCGGCGCTGGCGGTGGTCGGCGACGGCGGCAAGGCGCCGGTGTGCTCGCGCGCGGTCGACGCCAGGACCGCTCCGGAGGTCTCCCTCGGTGGCAGGGCGGACGCGCTGGCCAACGGCCTGGCGACGCGGGCGCAGACGCAGGGCGGAACGAAGCTGGCCGACCGCGTGCTGCTCCCGCCGGGCGGAGTGGTGATCGTGCGGGCGACGGCGTCGGACCGGGCGGACGGCGGGGCGCTCAACATCGTCACCGACCTGGGCATCCGCTATCCGGTGCCCAGCGCCGAGGTGCTGGGCAAGCTCGGCTACTCACCCGCGTCCGCGGTGTCGATGCCCGCCTCGCTCGTGCAGCGCATCCCGGTGGGTCCGACCCTGGACCCGAGCCTGGCTGGATCGGTTCACAGCGCGGGCTGAACGGACGCTAAACCTGAATAACTTTTCCATCGAAACTGAAGAGTCGAGGCTTCAACCTGCGGTTAAGCTTGTTCTAGGGTCCGATGGAACCGCGTGCCGCTACGGTGCGTCGGAAATGTGAACGACTCGCTGATTCCAAGATCGAAGGTGACCAGCCCGTGTCGGAAGCCAAGCTCACAGAAGACATGATGATCAAGCTCGAGAAGGCCATCGAGCAGACCGGTAACGACTCGCTTGAGATCATGAACAAGATCCGGCAGGACTACATGAGCAACGTCGGTGGCTCGTGGACCGGTCCGGCGGCCAACGCGGCGCTGACGAAGCAGGAAGACTTCAGCGACGAGTGGAAGCGGATCCAGGAGATCCTGACCAAGCTGCTCAACGGTGTCACCCAGACCAAGAACCGGGTGCTGGACTTCTCCGACGAGCAGAAGCGCAACTTCGAGGCGCTGAACCTGGGCGATGACGGCAAGCTCTTCAACAGCCGTATGGGCTGACCTCTGCCCCAGGACGCTCGACAGCCACTCAACCAGCGAAGACAAGACTCGAAGGTGGAAGACCCATGAGCATGCCCATCGGTTACAGGTTCGGTGAAGTCGAGACGCTCGGCGCCAACACCCGGACCCACGCGCAGGCGCTGAAGGAGGCGTTCGCCGCCCTGATGCGCGAGGCCCAGTCCATCTGCGGTGACGCCTGGAAGGGTGCCGCGATGGGGGCGTTCGAGCAGGCCCAGATCGAGTGGAACCAGATGGCCGACGGCATGGGCAGCGCCCAGGAGAACTTCGGCCAGAAGACCACCCTGGGTTCGCAGGACATGCAGGCCCTCGACCAGTCGCTGACCGGCCTCTTCTAAGACGAGCGTCCGGTCCCACCCCGCGCGGGTGGCTCTCCTTTACCCACCCTGGCCCCGCCGCCATCCGGACCCCGAGGGACGAGCACCGTGCGGACGACCCCGTCAGTTGTTCCCAGCGCGCCCGCCGAAGAGTTCGGCGGGCGGCTGGGGCAGCTCGTCCTCGGGGTGCTCGACGGGCTCGGGCGCCAGTCCGCTGCGCCAGCCGCGGCGGCGGCCCTTCGGCCAGAAGATCGCCAGCGCGATCACCAGCCCGGCCACCCCGACCCCGATGCCCGCAGCGCCGAAACCCCACGCCCTCGCGTGGTCCTCGGCGGCCATGCGCGCCTTCTCCGCCGCGGAGGGCTCCTCCTGCCGCAGCGGCGGCAGCACCGCCGGAGCCCCCTTGGCCATCTGATCGATCACCGCCTGGTACGGGTTGACGATTCCGTCCCCGTAGACGCGCAGGTCCGGCCCCACGTTGGCCGGGGTGGTCGTGGCCCGCAACCGCTTCACGACCTCAGCGTTGGACAGGTTCGGCCAGTACGAGCGCACCAGCGCCGCGGCCGCCGCGACGTAGCCGGTGGCGAAGGAACTCCCACCGCCGGTGGCCAGCCCGCCACCAACGGCGGTCGTCAGCACGTTCAGCCCCGGCGCGACGATGTCGATCCTGCTGGCAGCGGTCGCGAGCTGGCCGCTCTCGTCGACCGCGCCGACCGCGAGCACGCCCTCCTGGGACGCCGGGTAGGTCGGCTTGCCCGCGTACGGGCTGTCGTTGCCAGCGGGCTCCCCCGTCGCCGCGACCACGACCGCGCCCTTCGCGAGGGCGTTCTGCACCGCCTGCCGCAACTGGGCGCTGTCCTCACGGGCGACCTCGGCCACCGCGATCACCGACGCACCCTTGCTGACCGCCCAGTCGACGGCATCGGCGAGCAGGCCGGGCTCGACGGCTTTCGGCGGGCCGCCCGAGGTGTAGCTGTCCCCGACGACCTTGGCCGAGAGCAGCACGGCGTCCGGCGCGACGCCGTGGAAGCCGACGCCCTGGGAGCTGTCGGCGGCGATGATGCCCGCGACCCCGGTGCCCGTGCCCATGCAGTCCGGCTTGCCGCTGGCGTTGCGGCCGTCGGTACGGGCGAGCGTGGTCGAGTCGGCGACCTTGCCGGAGAGCAGTGGGTTGTCCCCCGTGCCGGTGCTGATCACCGCGACCTTCTGCCCGGCGCCGGTGGTCATCGGCCAGGCGCGTTCCGGCGCGAGCTGGCGCTGCGGCCACGGAACGGAGCGGATGTCGGAGCCACCGACGACGCACTGCTGTTGCGCGGTCACGGTGACGGGGGCGACGAGCAGGCCTGCGGAGAGCGCGACCGCGAGAACAAGACCACGGCCGATGCGCTTGGCGTTCACGGCCGCGATAATAGGATAATGGCTGGAGGGCGCCAAGCGGGCGACCCGCGAACACGGCGCGCGGCAAGGGGAGGGCAGCATGGATTACTCGATGCCGGGTGACAACTTCTTCGAGAGCATGCTGGAGCAGTTGCAAAAGACGACCGCCGCCATTCCGCAGACGCAGCAGCGGATGATGGACATCCACGGCACCGCCTGGTCCGACGACCGGATGGTGAAAGTCGTTGTCGGACCGCGTGGCCAGGTGGTCGATCTGGAAATCGATCCGAGGGTTTTTCGCAAACCGGACGCGGCGGAACTGAGAAGCAAGATTTTGAATGCGTGCAACGCGGCGGTCCGGGACGTGAGCGAGCAGTCGCAAGATATTATGAACGAGCATTTCCCCCCGGAGATGCGTGAGCTGCGGAATCTCGCCGGCGGCGGCACCTTCGACGAGGAGGACCCGCTGGCGGGCATGTTCCGCAGCGACGCCGACGTCTATGCCGAGCGGAAGGAGAAGAAGAAATGAGTGGAAACCTTCGCGTCTTCCTTGAGCAGCTGGAGTCCCTTGGCAACCGCATCTCAGAGGCGGGGAAGGAGTTCGGCACGGCCTCCACCGAGAACGCCAAGAGCGGCCACGAGACTGAGAGCAAGGGCCGCACGTTCGGTGACGACAAAATCGGCGCGGCCATGAAGAAGCAGTACGATCCCAACACCGCCAGCACGCTGGGCGCGGCTGGGCAGGACACCGGCGCGAAGATCGCCGACCTCGGGGCGTACATGGTTCAAACCGCGGCCGAGCTGCGCGTCGGGGAGAACGCCAACGAGACGCAGCACCGCTCGACGGAGACCAAGTAACACGCCTTCGGGCACATCACAATAGTTGATCGGCACGGAGACGTGTCCTTTTTGTCATTTTTCACTTTGAGGGTCTGGGGTACCTGGTGGGAAACGCGGTGGACTCGGTAGTCGACCCCTTCGCCTACGCGATGCAGGATTTCGCGAAGTCGGTTGACGAGTACATCACGAAGTTCCAGGAGTGGGCCTCGAACTTCGGCATCTGGGTGCCACCGATCAACATGACCATTGTGGTCAACGGTCTGCTCGGCGAATACCCCCAAGCCGACGCGGAGCTCTCCGCCGAGCTGGCCAAGCACTACTTCGACGAGTCGAGCCGCATCTCGGACTTCAGCGAGGAGCTGCTGCGGATCAGCTCCGAGCTGAAGTTCAGCTTCGAGGGCGCGACGGCGTCCTCGGTCGACGAGAAGATCGCTGAGGTTCAGCGCAGCCTCTACGACTACGCCCAGGCCATGTCCAAGGTCGGCATGGGAGTCATGAACTTCAACTCCCAGATCGTGCTCATGAAGAGCATGTACCAGGCGAACCTCGCGCTGCTGGCCTACGAGGTGATCCGAGCGATCGTCGTGGCGCCCATCAGCTTGGGCGGCAGCCTGGGCACGATCCCGGCCACGTTCATCGCGCGCACCCTCGCGGCCAAGACGATCGCCAGGAACGCGATGGACGCGGTCACGCGCATCGTCGCGCGCCACGGCCCGATCCGCACCATCACCCTCGGCGGGCTCAAGGCCGCTGCGCGACAGGCACCGAGGGTGGTGGCCAAGACCGTCGCCATCACGGTCCCGAAGCTCATCGGCAAGGGCATCGTCGCCGGCGCGGGCAAGCTCAAGACCGCAGCGGTGACCTCGGCTGGACGCGTCGCTGCTGGTGCTTCACATCTGGCGCACAACCCCATGAACGTGGTGCACGGCGCGGGCAGGGGAATAGCCGCGGCGGGCAGAGGTCTGACCACGGCTGGCAAGGGTGCGGCCGGGGTGGCGGGCAGGGGGCTGGCCAGGATCGGAAACGTGTTCCGGCCGTCCACGATCGCCGGGCGCGGGGCCGCGCAACGGGTGCAGCACGCGCTGGCGGAACGGCTGGTCAACCAGGCCCTGCGCAGGGGCACCCAACAGGGCGCGGGGCGCTTCGCCAGAGCCCAGGCGATGCGCAGGGGCATGGCCGGTCGAGTGATGAGCACCGCGACGAACCGCGAGGTCGCTCGCCTCGTCGCGGCGCGGTTCGCGGGACGGGAACTGCCGCAGACGGCGCTGGAGCCGGCGCTGCGCAGGCAGCTGATCAACCAGATGGACCGGACCCTGGCCGAAACGAGCGCGCGCCGTGAACTGTGGCAGCGCATCAAGGGCTACGGTCTGCGCTCGGCCCTGCTCTACGGCGTGGGCACCGATGTCGGCGCGCAGATCATGACAGGTGCGCGCACCAACGGCTTCTACCAGTACAACCCCTTGGCGACCGTGCAGGCGTTCGTCGGCGCGGCTCTCGGTGGAGCTCCGCTCGGCTTCGCCAACCGGACCATGGGCTACCTCACGCTGGGCGCCGTCGGCGGTATCGCGGGCGCGTACGCCTCCTACGGCGTGCAGGAGGTGGCGGTCTCACTCGGGGCCGCGCCCGCGGACGTGATCGCGCAGCGCGCGGCGCGCGGCAACCTCCCCGCGGAGGAGCTGTCCGCCGAGAACCTCTGGCAGGCAGCGGTCGGTGGTGCTCTCGGTGGTACCTGGGAGCAGGTCATCGGTGAGCGCAGCTGGGCCGACGCCCGGATGGCCGCCAAGGACTTCAGGCTGAAGGTCGGCTCACAATGGCAGTCCTCACTTCCCGACATGTTCGGCTCGGCCCCCTCGCCGATCACCCCGCCGGACCCCTCGCTCGCCGGCGGCGGGCAGACCGGCGGGCAGCCCAGCACCGGCGGTGGGCAGACCGGTAGCGGCCAGACCGGCGGTGGCCAGCGCGGCGGCGAAAGCGAGCAGAGGCGCGTCGCCGAGCCGAGTCAGCCCGCCCCGCAGCAGCAGAACCCGGACACCTCGCAGGGGCAGGGCGGGAACACCCCGACCCCGGAGCGCGCCGCGGAGACCCGCAGCCCCAACCCCTCGCCCGAGAACCAGGCGCAGGCGCGGCAGGGACAGCAGGGACAGCAGGGACAGCAGGGACAGCAGGGACAGGCTCAGCCCGAGGGCGTCCCAGAGAGCAACACGAACACCAATACCGGCGAGGCCAACACCGGGAACACCAACACCGGCGGCAGCAGCGAGGCGCAGAACCAGTCGGGCGAGGCGAACACCGGTCAGACCAACCCCGATGGCGACCCGGGCGCGGACACCGGTTCCCGCAACACCGGCGAATCCGGCGACCCGAACACGGGTGAGGCGAACACCGGGGACACCGGCAACACCAACACCAACGAGGGCGACACCGGCAGCACCAGCTCCGAAGGCGGTGACCAGCGGCGAGGTGGGGACACCTCCACCGGCGACGGGGGCCGGCGCGGCAGCACCGTCGGCGACACCCAGCAGTCGCCCGAGCAGACGCTGGAGACTCCGGAAGACCGGATGGCGGAGTTCACCACGGAGGGCGAGAACACCGAGGCGCCCGTCGTGCACTCCGAGGAGATGGCGAAGGCGTCCTTCTCCGCGGCCATCGAGGACCTCCAGAACCGCGGTGCCGTCACCGTCAACACCGACGCGCAGGGCAGGCCCACCGGCATCACCGCGGTCTCCGAGGACGGGACCGTCGTCGAAGTGTCCCTCGCGGTCGACCCGGACCTGCCGACCGGTGCCGTCCGCGCCGTGCCGGGCAGCTTCGAGCTGACCCCCAACGGCTGGGTGCAGACCAGTCCCGCCCAGATCCACGTGTCCACGGCCATCGCGAACGACACGCTGGGCATGATCGCGCACTCCAAGGCCCAGCTGGACCGGGCGCTGCGGGTGCTGTGGACCAGCAGCCCGGTCGTGGAGGCCGGCAACGTCGGTGCCGGCAACGGCAGGGCCACCCCCGCCGACCCCGACGTGGCCAGGGAGGGCGAGAGCTGGCACACGGTGCCGCGCGCCGTTCAGGTCGAGGACCCCAAGACCTCGCCGGAGAACGACGCCGACAGCGACCTCGACGACTCGGACCGGGCGCTGCGGGTGCTGACCGAGGAGCTGCAGCGGCTGCAGAACGGCGAGCAGACCGGCTCCCCGGACGGCAGCCCCAGGCCGATCGCGGTCACCGGTCACGCCGAGGCCAAGGTCCCGTCGGCGAAGCGGGCGGCGCTGGCGTTCGTCCAGCCGGAAGAAGAGCCCCGGCTGAACACGATGCTCGTGCACTACTCGACCAGCACCCGCATCGCGGTCGACGTCGTGGTGGACTTCGAGGCCGACCACATCGTGGTCGACGCCGGTGACTGGATCGGACTGCACGACGGGACGATCGCCCAGCAGACCACCGCGCGGGTCACCATCCCGGCGACGGCCGACGCGGAGCAGATGCGCTCCTACATCGACACCGCGTTGCGCGAACTGCACAACACCGTGCCGGGCAACGATCCCGACGGAGCTCTGCCGCACGCCAGGACATCGCACAACGCCGAGAGCACCTCGGGAGAGACCCGGACCAAGCCGCTCGAGGACAAGGTCGAGGTCAGCGCCGACTCCGAGTACCACGAGGAGTTCGACGGCGAGCTCGTCGACGCGGTCCGGCGGCTCGTCGGGCAGACCGCGGTCGATCCGGACACCGGTGCCGCGCTCCCGGTGCGGATGGAGGAGGTCAGCGACGAGCTGATCCGGCTGCACTTCCCCGACGGCACGGTCGTCGACGCCCAGATCCGCACCGTCAACGACCTGCGCGCGGGCGGTATGCGGATCACCCCGCCGCAGCGGGTCGTCGTCGACGGCGTGCTGCGGCAGGCGACGCCGATGCTGATCGAAGTCTCCGGGTTCGGCCCGGACAACGCCGGTCAGCGCCGGATGATCGCCGGCGTGCTGACGCGCAAGGCGCTGATGCGCGCGCACGAGCTGGTCATGGGTGAGGGCCTGCTCGCCGACGGCGAACTCATGCTGCGCACCAGCCACCGGGCGACTCCGGTGCTCTCGGCGGTCAACTCCGCGGTGCCCTCCGCGCGGGTGAGCTCGGACCCCGACGCCCCCGGCGACCGCTCGCGCTACACCGTGCGGCTGGCGGGACCGGAGCACACCGAGGACGTCCAGCGGATCATCCTCGCGATGGAGGCGAGCGGGCACACCCTCGTCGCCGACGAGCACAGCGACGGCCTGGTCAACGGCTGGACCGCGGGCGGGCTCGGGGTGAGCACCACGTGGCTCACCCCCGGCGGCGACACCATCGTGCTGAACCTGGAGACCCCGGCCTCGCTCACCGCGCGGCTGACCGGGCTCAGGACCGAGCAGGAGCTGGACTCCCTCGCCGAGGACGACCCGCTGCGGGACGCGCTGGCGAAGCGGATGGAAGAGGTGTACCGGGCCGTCCCGGTGCCCGACGGCGTCGCGGAACTGAGCGCCACGGGCGACTGGCGCGAGACCGCCGACGAGCTGCTCTCCCGGCCGAGCGCCGAGCCCCCCGCAGACCCCCGCGAGCGGGCGATCAAGCTGGTGCAGCAGGCCGTCGAGGAGGCAGGCAAGGGCATTGACCTGGTGCAGGACCTCGCGCTGCCCGGAGACAGCCCCTCGACGCTCGCCGGGATGGCGCGGCTGCCCGAGACCGGCCACGCCGACGCCGCCCGCGACCTGCTGCAGCGGCTGCACGGAGTGGGACTGCAGCTGGACGGGCCGATCGTCAACGCGTGGGCCGACGGGGACAGCGGCCTCGTCGTCCAGCTGCGCGACGTGCAGACCGGGCAGCTGGTGCGGTTGCGGCTGGTCACGCCGCAGGGCGCGGAGGCTCGCAACGTCGTCAACGGGCTGACCCGGTTGGAAAGCGCTCAGCCCCGCCTGGCCGAGGCCATCGAGGAGCTCAAGGCCACCCAGCGCGAGCTTCAGCGTCGCGCCGACGAGGGCACGCTCACCGCGGAGGAGATCGACCGCAGGGTCGAGAGGTTCCGCAAGGAGCTGGAGCAGCGCGAGGAAGCCCTCCGACAGCAGCAGAAGCAGCAGGAGGAGTCCACCGAGCCGTCGGTGCGGCGGGCGGAGCCGGAGCAGACCCCCGAGCAGACGCAGGAATCGGAGCAGGAGCAGGGCGATCCGCTGGAGCGCGCGCTCGCCGACCTCGAGCGCAGGCTCGAGCAGCTGGAGCAGCGAGAGGCGCAGCTGACGCTGCAGGAAGCGGAGCTGAAGCAGCGGCAGGCCGAGCTGGCCGAGTCCAGGATCGTGCCGCGCGGCCTGGACACCGTCCGGCCGGAGTTCACCCCGATCGTGCGCTCGGCCTTCACACAGGCCAAGGCGCCCGACTGGGTCGCCGATGCGGTCGACGGCGAGGCCGCCGCGCAGCGGCTCGGCGAGATCCCCGAGGACATGCCCGAGCTGTCGCTGGGCGCGATGGCGGCCTTCTCCGACTCCGCCGAGGACACCAAGCGGATCACCGAGGCGCACCAGAAGGCCCTGCAGACCCGCGCTGAGAACCTGCGTCAGCTCGAGCACCTGCAGGCACTCGTCAAACCGACCGCGTCCCTGCGCTACCTCAAGGACATCCGGGGCAATCTCCGGGAGCTGGCGAGGCTGCGCAAGCTCGCGCGGAAGGAGAAGTGGGCCGACACCTCCCGGCCGATCACCGCCAAGGAACTCGTGGCGACCGGTGTCTACGAGGAACTGGTCGACGCGGAGGCGTTGAAGCGCTGGTACGGCTTCAACGACCTGCGAGTGGAAAAGGAGCAGAAGCGCCTCGCCGCGCGGGACGCCCGCGTGCTCAACGAGATCATGAAGGACATCGGCGGGTACGAGACCGCCGTGACCGGTCCGGTCGCCGTGCGCTGGGGCTTCGAGGACCTGCTCGCGACCGTGGGCGCGGACGAGGCGAAGCTCATCGGGCACCGCTTCACCCACACCAGCCCGATCGCGGCCTCGACCAGCACCGAGCACGCCGCCGAGAACGCCTACGAGGCCGTCGTCTACGTGCCTGACGGCGCGCGGGTGGTGCACATCGGCTCCGACAGCGGGACGGCGGACACCGTGCTGCCCGCCGACTCGGAGTTCGAGGTCGTCCGCGTCCGCGAGGTCAACGGCAAGGTCCAGCTGCACATCGTGCTCACCGGAGGGCCCGCGCTGGGCACCTCCTCGAACGACGCCTCCGACGCCGACGCGGACACCGAGGACGAGGGCGTCACCGAACGGGTGCTGCGCAACCTCTACAACGCGATCGACCAGACCGCCGACGAGGTCAAGCGCGAGGAGGAGCTCGCCCCGAACGGCGACCTGCGGCCGCACGTGCTGGTGACGCTGCCGACGGAGGGGCACGCCGACCACGTCCGCGCTCTGCTGCGGGAGATGCAGGAGTACTCCCTGCACGTGGACGGGCCGATCGTCAACGGGTGGCCCGACGGCGACCCGGGACTGCGCTTCACCGCGCGCGACGTCCACACCGGTGAGCGGGTCGAGGTGCGGGTGGTCACCGAGGAGGGCGCCCGCGTCCGCCGGATCACCAACACCATCGCCAGGCTCGGCGCGAAGGTGGACACCAGCACCGAGACGATCACCCAGCTCAACGGTCTCAAGGAAACGCTGCGCACCTCCCCCGGCACCGAGGAGGAGAGGGCCAAGGCCCAGGCCAAGCTGGACGAGGAGTTGGACGCGCTGCAGCGCAGGCAGGAAGCGAGCGAAGCACGGCGTCGCGCGCTGCTGCCCAGGGCGGAGGCGCTGCGCGAGGCCCTGGTCACCCCGGCCGGGGTCGAGTCCGTGCGCGCACCGCAGCGGATGAGCCGCGACGAGGCGGCGCTGCGCAACGAGACGGTGGACCTGGCCGTCGACGCCGACGAGGGCTCGGTCAAGCTGATGACCGACGCCTCCGGCTGGACCATGGGCATCGACCGCTCCTGGCGGATCACCGATGCCGACGTCGACGCGCTGCACGGGCTCACCGGCATCGGTTCCGACGTGCGCAACAACGCCTACCGCGCGGTGATGGCGGCCCGCCCGGTCGAGGAGCGCACCGATCCGGTCACCGGCAACGAGCTCTTCGCCACCGGGCTCTACGAGGACCCCAGCGGTCGCTACACCGAGCGGGAGCTGCGCCGGGAGGCCAGGAAGGACGCCCGGTACCTCAACGGCGCCGTCGAGGTCTTCGACAAGGTCAAGCCGACCAAGAAGCCGGTGAAGCTGTACTGGGGCTACGACAACCTCGAACGCCTGGTCGGGCAGTTCGGCGACCCCGGCGAGCTGCACGGCAGGCGGTTCACCAACCACGCGCCGACGTCGACCTCGGTCGTCCCGGTCAACTCCGGGCACCCGCACCGGGCCAACGTCTACGTGCCGAGCGGGAACAAGGTCATCCACCTCGGTGACCTGTCCGGCACCGTCTCCGAGCGCGAGGCGCTGCTGGCGCCCGGCGCGGAGTTCGAGATCATCGACACCCGGGTGGTCAACGGCGAGCTCGTGCTCGACCTGCTGCTCGTGGGCACCACCGCGAACCCCTCCGAAGCCGCGCAAACGTTCGAGGACGCGCGGGAAACCCCCGAAAGCACCGAGCTGGACGACGCCGCGACCGAACGGGCCATCGAGGTCCTGCGCGAGGCGTCGGCGCTGGCGATGGACGAGGGCAGGCCGGAGACGGTTCCGAGCACGCTCGCCTCGATGGTGATGACGGGCACCGCGCCGGTGACCCCGTCCGGCACCGCGCTGCTCTCCGCCGCGCGGGACGTGCTCGAAGCCGCGCGCGACCACGACCGGGCGCTGACGGCCGACCGCGTGCACGCGGTGCGCGAGCTGCTGGGGCTGGCCAGGTTGGACGCGGAGACGACCGCGGCCGTCTCCACCGTCGTCACCGAACTGGACGACGCCACGCGAGAACTGATCGGCAAGGTCGCGAAGTCCGTCGCACAGGAGATCTCCGACCTCTCCGGGCGCCCCGTCGCCGAGGTGCAGCGCATCATCCAGGACACCGTCAGCACGGCGACCGTCCTGGCCGACCCCGACACCGACGCGCGCGCGGTCATCGACTGGTCGGTCGGGGACGGGCGGCTGGCCGTCCGGGTCGAGGCCGGGGTCACCGTCGCCGAACTGGCGGGCCGCGTCGTGCAGAAGACCGCCCACCTGCTCCAGGGCGATCCGCGCGGCCTGCCGACGGAGGTCTTGCGGCACAGGGAGATCGAGGCGCACAAGGCCGAGCTGGCGCTGTACCGGTCGCTGCCGGTCTCGGTGCTCACCAAGGAGCTGGCCAGGGTCGCGACGTGGACGCCGGACATGGTCGAACGCGGCGCGGACGCCCTCAACCTCGCAGACAGCCCGCTGCTGGCCGCGCTGACCGATGGCGACAGCTCCCCGTGGCACTCGCGGCGGGAGGACCCGCTGCGCGGCCAGCTCAACCGCGCGGGCGAGGTGATGCGCTCGTTGCGTCCCGGTGACGCGATGACGCCTTCGACCGCTCAGCTGCACGGCATGGTCGACAGCGTCGTGGCAAGCGTGCCCGGTCAGCGCGTCCGGGTCTCCGAGGACGCGTTGAACGCCTTCGTCGACGCACTTCCGGTGGTCGCGGGAACGCGCGTGGACACCTACATCGCCTCCCCCTCGATGCGCTCCGCCGCGTCCAACGAGTACTCCGCCGCGCTCGCCACCGCCGACGAGCCCGGCAGCGCCGGGGCGGCCCACAGGGAGAGCCTGCGGCAGTTCGCCGCCGCTCAGCTCGCGGGGCGCTTCAGCAGGAACGAGGACGAGATCACGCTGGAGCCGCTCGCCGACGGGCGGTCCTTCCGGGTGGTCGCCGACGGTGAGACGCTCGCCGTGCTCGCCGTGCACAGCTCGGTCGAGGACCTGGCGTTCCGCTTCTGGGCGAACGGTCACCTGGCCGAAGAGGGCAGGACCAGCTTCGAGACGCCCGATTTCCTCGGGCTCGGTGTCGTGCACGGCCCGAACGACCTGATGCTGGGTGTGTCGCTCACCGCGACCACGCCCGGCGAGGCGCTGAGCACGCTGATCCAGCGGGTCGCCGACGACCCCGCTGACCAGCAGGCCGTCGCGGACCTCAGGCAGGCGCTGGCGCTGGCGTCCAAGGCGCTCGCCGAGCTGCACGCGCACACCCGTGCGGCCGCCGGCGAGGACGCACCGGCCGGGGCGCACTGGCTGGGGCTCGCCACGGAGTTCGCCGAGGCCGCCCGCGCGATGGCGGTGGCCGACGGCAACAACGACCTGGTGACCGGCGAGGTGGTCACGGCGCTGGCGCGCACCACCCGGACCGCGGAGTTCCTGCCGAGCCAGTGGATCTCCGCTGTGCACGGCGACTCGCCCGTCGACAACTTCCGCTTCTACCGGGACGAGCACGGCACCGGCAGGCTCGTCGTGCTCGACAGCACGGGTGAGCCCGCCGCGGTCCGCAGCGACGTGGACATCCGCGAGCTCGGCGACTCCCTGCGTTCCCACCTCGTCGACGCGGGCAGGCGCGACCTCGCCCAGGAGCTGGTCCAGCACTTCCGGGACTCCTACGACTCGGCGACTCGCGGCCTGGTGCTGGACGACGAGCTGGGCAGCTACCAGAAGTTCGTCGCGGCGCAGCAGGTGCTCAACGCCTACCGGGAGTTCGCCGAGACCGGTGACCGCACCGTGGTCGAGGACGCCGTGCGGACGCTGCACGACCTGCTCGACCCCGGTCTGGCCACCGTGGCCGCCACCCCCGTGACCGATCTCGACGCCGTGCGCGCGGAGATCGCCAGGGTCGCGGAGCTGGGCGTTGACGCGATCGCCGACGTGGTCGGGACGGCCAACGGCTACTCGCGGGAAGACCTCGTCGACGAGATCCACCAGATCGTCGAGACGATGACGATGCTGCCCGACGGCAGCATCCTCGCGGTGCTGAACTGGGCGGACGGGCAGGTCTCCATCCTGATGGAGCCCGGGGTCACCGTCGGCGAGATCGCCGGCCGCGTGGTGCACGAGGTCACGCACTGGCTGCAGGGCCCGCCGCAGGGACTGGGCACGCTGGAGCTGCAGGAGCGCGAGGTCGCGGCCCACATGGCCGAGCGGTCCGTCTACCTGGCGATCCCGGCCGAGGCGCGGACCCCGCGGATGACCGCGATCGCCGAGGCGCTGGACTTCGAGTCCATCGTGCGCAACGAGCTGCACCGGCCGGACAGCGAGTACCTGGCCGCGCTCAGCAGCGGCGAAACGATGCTGCAGCGGTCCACCGACGACGAGGTGCTCTCCAGCGCCGCTCGGGAGCAGGCCTTCTGGGAGGCCGTGACCTCGCTCGGCATCTCACTGGACGCGGCCCGGCTGGTCCAGCCGGGCACCGACGTCGACCTGCGCGAGCTGCACCGGCTGTTCGGGTCCCAGGATCTCGCTGGCGCGATCGTCACGGCACTGGCGCGCGGCATGGAACACGCCAAGGCCATCGGCAAGGTCCAGGACGAGCCGATGCGCCGGGCGATGCTGCACCACGCGTGGATCGGCGCCGACGACGAGGGCAAGGCACGCGTTCCCCAGTCGCTGCTGCGGGTGGCCATCGCCAACCGCTACGGGGAGAACGTTCCGACGCGGGTCGCCAAGTTCCAGGTTGAGGTGGCCCGGCTCAGCCCGGAGATCGCGCCACTGCCCGCCGACATCGGCCACGCGGCCGAGCTGTTCGGCTACAGCCGCTCCAACGCCGCCGACATGGCGGACTTCGGTGCGGCACTGGAGCTGGCGGGCATCGACCCGCAGGCCCTGTCCCACACCCAGCTGAGGGCGCTGCGCTCCGCGGCGGCCGACCTGTCCGTGCGCGGTGGTCTGGCGACGGCCGCGCAGCGGCGCGCCGCGATCGAGGACGACCCGGAGGCACTGGGTGCCGCCGTGCGGCTGCGCCCCTCGTTCCTGGAGCCCGCCCAGTCCCCCCTTCCCCTGCCCCTGCCCGAGGACTCCGCGGCGCGGGCGGCGCTGGACGCGAGCGCGCGCCAGGTGCTGCTGCAGTTCCTGCACGGCCAGCCCGCGGGCTCTCCGGTCGCGGGCGGCAGCCTCGCCTCGCCGCGGCTGTGGGACCAGGTGCGCTCGACGATCTACTCCTACGGCATCGGCGCCGCGGCGCTGATGGTCAGCCAGCTGCCCGGCGCCCGCCAGGTGTCCGGTCTCGCCGACGCCGACTTCGTCGCACTGGTCGGCGATCCCAACGCGCCCACGCGCGCGCAGCAGGAGTTCCTCAACGACTCGTTCCTGCGCATCGAGTGGACGATGCCAGGTGAGGGCACGCTCGGCGCGGCGCTGGACCGCGCGGGCGCGCGCACGGGCACCGCTGAGCTGGACGAGACCTCCGAAGCCGACCTCGCGGCCGTCGCCGACCAGCTCGGCGTGCGGATCGTGCTGGTCTCCGAGGACGGGTCCGTCGTGGAGCACGGGCAGTCCGGGCGACGGCGGCTCGTCGTGCTGCGCCAGGGAACCCACTACTTCCCGGCGCACACCCAGACGCGGAAGATGCCCGCGCCGCTGGGTGAGGCTGCCCAGCCCGGCTCCGCAACGGACGCCACCTACGTCAGCATGGGAGCCGACAAGACCGTCGCCGCGCTCACCGCGCAGGAGGTCCTGCGGCGGCTGGTCCCGGAGTTCACCGGCCAGATCGACCCCGACGCGCTCGCCGCGGCCGGGCTCTCCAAGGCGGAACTGCGCGTCATCGCCGCCACGACCGCCCCCGAGCTGCTGCCCGCCGTGATCGCCGCGCACCTGGTGCGGGGCGCGCGGGGCATGCGGTTCATGCCGCTGTTCGAAGATCCGCTGTTGGTCAGGCGGCAGCTCGTCCTGCTGATCAGCGAGGAGTCCGGGCACCGCGAGCGCGTCCCGCTGCAACTGCTGGACATCGCGCTCAACCGCCTCTTCGGCACCGACCTCCCGGCCTACGCCGTGCAGGCGAGGGCCGGGCTGGTCGTGCTGCACGGCGAGGCCCCCGCGACCAACACCCCCGTCCGCCTTCCCCGCCGGGTCGCCCCGCGCCTGGCGGAGATCACGCCGTTGGAGGCGCTGCGGCACTACGTTCCCGCGTTCGCCGGGGACATCGACGCGACCGCGCTGCGCGAGGCCGGGCTCGACGTCCAAGCCCTGCGTCAGATCTCCAGGGTGTTCGGGCCGGTCCAGGCGCCGGCCGCGGTCGTCACGGCCCTCGCCCTCGGCATGGACCACCTGCACCGGGTCATGGGCCAGCCGCTCGACCCGATCATGCTCCGCGGCGACTGGTCGTTCGCGTGGTCCGGCCTCAGCGACGAGGCGCTGGCGCGGATTCCGGTCGAGTTGTTCCAGCTCGCGATCGAGCGCAGCTTCGGCAGCCGCGTGCCCGACGAGGTCCAGGAGCTGCGCGACGCGCTGCCCGGGGCGCGTGAGCGCGTCGCGCAGCGACAGGCCGGGCCCACGGCCGAGGAGTCGGCGGAGACCGAGGAAGCCGAGCAGGAGAGCGAAGCACAGACGGCGCCGCCGCTCAGGGTGGCGGTCCCGGTCCTGCTGGAGTGGGAGAACGGCACCAAGAACTCGGTGCACGTCGAAACCCACAACCGGTTCGTCGCCGACCCGGACATCCCGATCACCCTCGAGTCGCCCGACGCCGACCACTACCTGCTGGACATCGGCTCCACCACCGCGCCCCTGGTCATCCGGATCGAGCAGGACGTCACCAAGCCGTACCTGGAACTCGGTCCGGACGGCCGCCTCGTGCTGACCGTCCCCCTGCTGCCGGAGGACACCGCCGGTGCGCGGGCAGTGCTCGGCCCGCTGCTCGCCCAGCTCCCCGCGCTGGCGAGCGATCTGCTGACCGAACAACGCCCGAACCTGCCGGTGGCACCGCAGAACGTCGCGGTCCCGGTCCTGGAACCGTGGCAGAACCGCACAGAGACCGAGGTGCGCCCCCAGGTCCTCGACAGGCTCTTCGAAGCCTCGGACATCCCGGTCACCGACGATCCGACCAACAGCGACGGACTCCTGCTGCACATCGGCCCCAACGCCGAGCCGCTGGTGATCCGGGTCGACACGAACGCGGCCGGACCGCATGTCGAGGTCGGCCCGGACCCCGGTGTCGTGCTGGTCGTCCCGGCGCTGCCGGACAGCGGCATCGACCAGCAGGTCGTGCTCGGTTCACTGCTCGCCCAGCTCGCGGACCTGGTGACCGAGCACCGCGCCGAACTGGCGGCGGAGGCCGCGCGTCAGCGTGCTGCCGCACAGGAGGCGGCGGAGCGACGGGCCGCCGCGAACCAGGCCGCCGAAGGCGAACAGCAGGCCCCCGCACAACAGAGCACCGAGCAGCAGGCCCAGACCCAGACTCAGACTCAGGAAGTCTCGGTCCACGACCGGGGTGACGAGGGCGTCACCGTCCACGTGCCGGCCAGGGCGCTGGCGCCGTGGGGCTTCCCCGGTTCCGGGGACACCCTCGACCTGATGGTCGTCGAGGCGCTGCACAACGCCGGTGACGTGCCAGGTGATCGCGCGCCCACGGCAGCGCACGACCTGGCGGTCCAGATCGACGGGGCGAGCGTCCCGGTGGTCTTCCGCGGCGGATCGAACCCGTATCCCGTCGTGGTCGTCGCCATCGCGCGCGACGGTTCGCTGCGGTCGATCGAAGTGCTCGTGTCGTCGCTGCCCACGGAGTCGGCCGACGTCCGGGCCATGTTCGAAGCGGTCGTCGCCCAGCTCCCGGCGGCCGTCGCCGAGGCGCGCACGCACGCCCCCCAGGCCGACCCCCAGCCCGCCCCGGAGGCGGAGACGCAGCCGCTCCCGCTCGTCCCGGACACCGACTTCGCCCGCATCGCCGTGCCGTGGTCCGACGGGACCGCCGACTCGGTCGCCCCGTCCGTCGTGGGGCTCCTGCGCGGACAGGCGCAGACCCAGCAGGTCGAGGAGCTGGCCGACGACGAGGTGCCGGTGCGGATCGGCGAGGACGACGTCCCGGTGCGGATCACGGTGGACACCTCCGTCGCCGAAGCGCGGGTGGACGCCCTTCGCACCGAGTCCGGCGACATGATCGGACTCACCCTCGTCGTTCCGGCCCTGCCCGCTGACACCGCCGAGCAGCTGGGCGTGCTCGCCGGGCTGCTCGCGGAGCTGCAGGGGCTGTTCGCCTCCTCGCGCGACATCGGTGTGCCGCTCGCGGAACTGAGCCCGTGGTCCCACCCGGGCTCGGCGACCGCGATCGCCCCCGACGTGCTCACCGGGCTCAGCGATGACGACGCCGTCGCTGGCGAACTCGCGCCGAGCGGTGACCACCTGCTCGTGCAGCTCGGTCAGGACACCGTCCCGCTGCGGATCAGCGTGGCCATGGACCCGTCCACCGAGCCCCAGGTCTTCGTGACACTGCGGCCGGACGGAACGGTGGAGGCGTTCCAGGCGATCGTCCCGTCGCTGCCGGAGGACCCCGCGGCGCAGCGGCTCGTGGTCGAGCAGATCATGGAACAGCTTCCCGCCGTGCTCGTCGAGGCAGAGCAACGGAACGCGGCCGAGCAGGGAGCCCCTGAGGAGGGCAAGGACGCGCAGGGCAGGCCGACGAGGACCGCGAGCGGCATCCCGCTGGTCTACGACCAAGGCCTGGAGCGCGACGCGAACGGCGACCTGGTTCCGCCGGGTGAGCCAACGCTCGCGGGCTTCATCAACGGCGCCGCCATGGGTCACATCCCCTACGCCGCCGAGCTCGCCGAGATGCTCAACGTCACCGTCGCGGACGTGAACCAGGCCATCAGGTCGCACTGGCAGAAGGTGCTCAGCCCGGACGGCGCGGTGATCGACTTCCGAACGCTGGACGGCCGCCAGATCAGGCGCCTGATCCACATGGACTTCAGCGACCCGCGCCGGGTGCGCACCGCGGTCCGCCCGCACGAGCAGGGCCACGGTCTGCTCGGGCAGGGCCAAGCAGGCTTCGATGAGTCCTCCAGCCGCAGCAGCTCCATCGGCTTCGGCGCGTCGTTGTCGGCCGACGACGTGGTCAACCTGGCCGGCGCGGCCGTCACGTTCCTCACGGGCATCCCGGTCTCGGCCCTGACGATCGGGGAGAACCCGATCTTCTCCGGCAGTGCGGGCAAGAAGGGCTCCTACTCCACCGGCCAGACGGTGATGTCCCAGCAGTACGGCGAGACCAACCACGCCATCGTCACCAACCGAGGACCGGCGACCGCGTTCGAGGTCGCGGTCACCCTGCGGATCTCCGAGCCCAGCGAGGACGACCCCACCAAGTGGGTCGAGGTCAGGACGTTCCGGCCGTTCAAGAGCGCCCCCGACGGCAAGTGGTACCCCGGCTCCCCCGACACGCTGCTCGTCGGCGTCCCGGACTCCTTCCTGCAGCGGGCGGGGAGCAGCGTCCGGCGCGACCTCTCCGGCGTGGACACCACCGCGGCCGACACGCCGCACATGGCGATCGCGATGTGGCACGGCAGGAACGCCACCGTCGACCGGCTCATGGACATGCTCGGCCCGGCCTTGGCCGCGACCGTCCCCGACCTGCACCAGCAGGTCGAGACCGCGGTCCTGGCGTTCGAGGCGGACATGGTCCGCCCGGCGAACCGGGAGAGCGGCTACTCGTTCACGATCGTGGACTCGGCGAAGAACATCGTCGCGCGGCCGATGCTGCGCCCGACGATGGACCCTGCCGGATCCATGATGCTCGGTGGTAGCGACTCCGGGCGCTTCGCCAAGGGCGGGCTGCTGCTGGAGCGCGTCCTGGTCTGGTTCCTCAAGACCGGTGGCGTCACCGCCGTCACCCGCGGTTTCAACTCCGAGGCCGGGGTCGGTTCGAAGCTGCTCAGCCGGCTGGAAAAGTGGATCGGCTTCGTGCTCCCGCACAAGGGCGGCCGCATGTGGGGCCGTTCCGAGACCAGCGCGACCTACTCCGACAAGACGGTCATCGACGTTCGGGTGGGGCGCGAGCAGGCGGTCACGCTGCAGGTGCCCACCGCGATCGAGATCCAGGTGCAGAGCCCGCTCGGGCACAAGGTCGGCGACCCGTCGATCGTGGACAGCACGCTCATCGTCCAGATGTCGCGCCAAGACGCGGTGGAGCACGGCTACCCGACCTCGCGCGACGCGGTCGACGCCAACGGCGAGTCGGTGGACGCGATCCGCAAGGATCCCGACGCGCCCGACGCGAAGCTGCCGGAGCACGTCGCGAAGGTCGGCGTCGGCACGGGCATCCTGGAAGGCCTCGTCCTGCACGACGAGAACGGCCAGCCGCTCGGGGGCAAGCACCAGGGCGACGCGCTCGCGTCGTTCATGCAGCAGGTGCGGGCGATGGCGGCGGACACCGGCGCCGTGCGCGGGACGGTCACCTCCGCCGAGGAGGGCGACAGCTCCCAGGAGAAGCTGACCTGGCGCCGTCGCACGCGGGACAAGCAGGTGCTCAACGAACGGTGGTTCGAGCGCCAGCTCACCGAAGCGATGGTCGAGTCCCAGATCGACCAGCTGGTGCAGAACGGCAAGATCTTCTTCCTCAAGCACCAGGACATGCGCACCCCGGAGATCGAGCGGGTCACCCAGGTCCGGGTCGACGCCAAGCTGGACCACGCGGGCGCCGTCTACCTCGGTACCCAGCGCAAGCAGCTCGCCCGGCTGCTCATCGAGACCGCCGCGGTCTCTTACTCCACCGTCAGGGCCAAGGTCAAGCGCTGGATCACCGGCCGGGGCGGCGACAAGATCGAGTTCGGTGAGTTCGGCCAGGGCGGCGGCAGCGGTCGCAGCGTCAGCACCAGCTCCTCGAACGCCGAGCGCGCCAACGACGTGCACCTGTTCGAGACCGACGGCCGGATGGACGCCTGGCTGGTTCCGATCACCCTGACCGGAACGGTCACCGGGCCGGACGGCAAGCCGCAGACGGTCACCCAGACCGGCATGGTCAAGGTGTTCCTGCCCAAGGGCTTCGCCCAGGAGACGGAGCCGACCAAGGTCGCCGACGTCACCGACAAGAAGGTCTTCGCGACCAACGGCGCCGTGGTCACCTCCGTCGAGTCGCCGGGCCTGCGGGACGCGGTGAAGGGGATCGTTCCCGAGTTGTTCGAGCCCGACTCGGACTCCGTCGAGGTGCTGGAGAGCATGCTCGACAACTCGACGCTGTTCGCCCAGTTCAAGCAGATGATCGCCAACGGCGTCACCAACGACCAGCTCTTCGAGACCTCCGCGGGGCGGCACGGCAAGTACAAGGTCACGATGCGAGCGGTGCCGAAGCAGACCCACCGCATCGGCAACATCCCCAACGCGGTCACCGGCCACTTCACCTTCCGGCTCAACGCGGTCACCGGCAACGTGAGCCGGTCCACCCCGGGCGGCGTCGAGGGCTCCTTCGGCGAGTCCCTCCAGGACCTGCTCGGCCAGACCGGTCTGTCCGCGAACATCAACGCCGCGAGGACCGAGGGCTCCACGCGCACGCAGATCGGCGGTGAGGAACAGCTCCCGCTGACCTTCGAGAACGAGCAGCCGCACCTGCGGACCGAGTTCGACCTGGTCGTCGAGGTCAGCTACGAGCCGGGCGGCAAGCTGCCAGGGCAGCAGGGCTGGACCCGCCAGGTCGTCCACGACGTCGCCATCACCTGGGTCAAGGCCGAGTCCGAGATCATGGAGGACTACGCCGACGGCACGCTGGCGCTGCCGATGGAGGACGTCGCGCGTTCGCTCAAGCGCTGGCGGGAGGACGACGCGGACTTCGGCCGCAACACGGTCACGCTGTCCGCTGTCCGCCTTGCCCGTGCGCAGCAGGCCGCGGGCATGGACGTCGACGTCGACCTGCTCACCGCGGCACTGGAGCAGTACTCCTCGGACGAGCGGGGTGACTTCACCCTCACCACCCGCATCGTGAGCGAGGCGGACCTGGCCAGGCTCGAGGACATCGCGAAGACCGCACCGGCGGCCTCGGTGGCCATGCGGTCGCAGCACCTGCCCGCCTCCTTCGCCAAGGGACAGTCGATCGGTGGCAACGCCGCCGTGCGGTCGCTGCGACTGGAGCACGAGGTCGACGGGCAGCCCGTCGAGGTCCACGAGCACGACCTGCTGATGGAGCTGATCAACGAAAACGCGCCGGAGCTGCTGAACCGCATCCGCGGCCTGCACGGCGGGCTCGCCGCCGAGACGGCGGGCACGCGGATGCGCGGCCAGATGAAGTCCATGTTCAACAGCAAGCACAAGCTGTGGTCCGGAACGGTCCCGGTCGGCGTCGCGGGCGGCAAGCTGCCTGTCACGGCCGAGCAGCTGGCCATCCACGGCAGCATGAAGGCCGTCGGAGACCCGGTGATCGTGGGTCGCGTGCGCGCTCGCGGTATCGAGAACCTGTTCTACGAGTACCAGGAGACGGCCAAATCGGCCGGTGTGAACGTCTCCACGGGCGTGGGCGTGAACAACGCGGGCGCGATCGGTGGCGGCCTCGGTGGCGCGCTACCGGACAACGTCTCGGTGGGCACCGGGCGCGGGAGCTCGGCCACCGGGGAGAACAAGAGCCAAGAAACCACGATTGTCAGCCGCGGCTACTGGAGCGGTGTCCACATCGTGGAGATCCCGGTGGAGCTGACGTTCTCCGTCGACAAGTCGAAGCTGCCGGGCAAGCTGCTCAACAATCTGTTGCTGTCCGGGCGCAACAAGCTCCCGCAGGGCATGTTCAACGTGACGAGTTCCGGTTCGGTGACGGTGCGCGGCGTGCTCACCGTCGAGATCGCCTCCGGACTGGTCTCCGACGAGCGGCCCACGCCGCCGGCGCACATCTCCTTCGGAGAGATGATCGGACCCGCGCCGCACATCGTCGGCACGGATGACGTCCAGACCGAGCCGATGCGGGAGCCGTTCCGGAAGTTCCTCGCGGCCCTCGGCGTCGACATGGCGCAGCACGGCGACATGGCCGACGCGGTGGTCGGCACCGACCACGTCGAGAGCTCCCTCGGCAAGTGGATGGACGGCAAGAACATCTTCTCCGCCGAGAAGATCCCGGCTCGGTTGCGGGCCGGGTACAAGCACGACGAGATCACCGCGACGGCCAAGATGAAGCTTCGCGGTGTGCACGTCACGGCGGAGCGCCCGGACGGGTTCAACCAGGGCTTCGCCGGCAGGAGCCAGCACACCTACTCCTACGGCGTCAGCAACCAGAGCACACTGCCGTTCAGCCTGGGCGCGGGTGAGGACCTCGAGAGCGCCAGCCGCTTCCTGCCGGACGGCGTCGGCGGCAAGCTCAACTACAACGTCGGCGCCCAGCGCGGACGCGGGCTGAGCGTGTGGGGAGGCACCAGGGAGGAGCACTTCCACAAGATCGTCGGCGAGGTCGTCGACGTGTTCGCCTTCTACCACGTGGACTTCCAGGGCACCCGGCACCGGGTGGCCCTCGATGGCACCAAGACGCTGAAGAACAGCGTCTACCGGCCGAACGCCGCGCGCGGCACGGTCCAGTTCAAGGTCTTCTCGCAGGACGTGCCCGCGCTGCTGGCGATGCTGGAGAACCCGGACGCCTGGGACCGCGACTCGGTGCTGGGCCTGGCGGCGCTGAGTCCCGACAAGATCGCCGCGAAGCTGCGGGAGCGGGAGCAGAACTCCCCCCGCTTCAACCTTGACCAGCTCATCGACCAGGCAGCCCGGGCAGCCGACGCCGAAGAGACCCCGTTCGAGAAGCGGGCGAAGTTCGACACCGACTACCCGTTCCTCGGCGCCGCCAAGCAGGCCGAGGCCGCGCTGCCACGCTCCGTCCAGAAATTGCTGGAACGCAACAAGCACAACGACATCACCGGTCAGGTACTGGTGCGCCTGGACAGCGATCCGACGATCGCGCGCGTCGACGAGCACCACGACCTGGCACGGCGCGTGCTCGCCGAGGTCGTCGCCATCCAGAACCGGGTCGACGCGCTGGGCACCGCGGAGGCCCAGCGGGCCGCCCAGCAGGCCGTCGCGCAAATCCAGGCCGCGGCCTCGATCGCGGCGGAGATGATCGCCACCGGTGACCAGATCCCCGCGGCCCGGGCCGCGCTGAGGCGCGCCGAGACCGCCCACGACGAGGCCGAGGCGGTGCTCGCCGAGCAGACCCGACGGCAGGACGAGCCGAGCCTGTTCCAGCGGGTCGGGCAGCGGATGGGCTTCGGCAGGCCCGACGTGGCCGCTGCCGAGCAGGCCGCACGGGAGACCGGACGGCTGCTCGACCTGCGGCGGATGGACGTCACCCGGGCCATGGGCAGCTGGGAGACCGCGGTCCGCCGCGGTGGGGAGCTGCACAACGCGCTCACGGAGCTCGACCGCGCGGTCAAGGGCGTGCTCGACGACCTCGACGGTCTCACCGCGCTGCGCCACACAGAGCTGAGGCACGAGGGTGACTCGCTGGAGACCGCCCGTGGTGTGGCCTCCGAGCTGCGCGCCGAGGTGTTGCTGACGCTGACCGAGCCCGACGGCTCAACGGTGCGCTACTGGGTCGCGCCCGATGGTGGCGTGCGCCGTGACAACGCCGACGGCGGTCCGGCCTTCGAGCTGGACAACGACGAGGTGTTGCAGCGGACGGTCGAGCGCAAGCGCCTGGACCGTGGCGAGCTGATCGAGCGCTCGGTGGCCACCGGCCGCCCGATACACATGCTGGTGGCCGAGGCCCGTGACCCGGCTGTGGTCACCGCCGCGCGCTACGGCGTGCACGTCGACCGCGTCCTGGCCGACGCCGCGGTGCGCCGGGCGGCCATGGAGCAGCGCGGTATCGAGATGGGGGACCTGCGCGGCGACGCGCTGGCCGAGAAGACCGAGGCCGCCCAGCGGCGTTGGGACGGCATGCGCGACGGATTCGCGCAGGCCCTGGTCCAGGGCGGGATCACCGAGCAGGACGTGATCCGCGCTCTCGTCAACCGCATCGACCTCCGCTCCCTCTACTTGCAGCTGAAGGACACGAGCAGCTCGCCAGGCGCCGAACTGCGCAGCATCGCCAACGCCCTGCCCATGTTCGCGGGCCCGGCGACGACCGCGGAGCTGGCCGCGCTGTTCGGCTTCGCGAACACGCCCGCGGACCTGGCCGACTTCAAGCACCTGCTGGCCATGGCGGGCATGGCGGACGCGCTCGACAACTACGACGTGGCACTGCTGCGCGGTGTCGCGGCGGACATGGCCGTTACCCACGGCCTGTTCGAGCCGTGGCAGCGCAGGCAGCTGCTGGAGGTCGACCCCCAGCACACGATCTCCGCGGCGCGGTTGCGCCCGGCCGAGCCCAGCAGGGCTCCGCTGGTCGCCGACGACGCCGCCCAGCGGCAGGCGCGCGCGGGCACCGTCGACGAGATCGTCCGGCGCTACTACCACGGCCTGCCTCTCGGCAGCGCCTACCGCGGCGAGAACGACCTGGGCTCCGACGGTCGCGAGCGGATCGACGACGCGCTCGCGCGGTGGGGTGTGCCCTACGCGGCGTGGGTGGCGACGCAGCTGCCCGGGTCGGCGTACGCGGGCGACTTCACCATGGAGAACCCGACGCGGCAGACCGGGGACCACAACGTCCCGACGCCGACGCAGCTGCGCTACCTCCACGACAACGACGCGTTCACCGGATGGGTGGCCAACGGGTCGATCAACCCGTTCGCGGCGATCTTCCAGCAGCTCCCGGCCGACGCGCTCGCTGACAAGGGCATCTTCACCGCCGAGGAGCTGGCCAAGGACATGATGGCCGCGCTGACGGCTGAGCTGGGTCTTCCCGCGGCCGAGCGCACCCTGTTCCCGCTGGTGGAGGGTTTGCGCAGCGAGGCGCAGCGCCAGGGCGCGCTCGGCGACTGGCGCAACCACGACCAGCTCGGCGGCGCCCTCCGCACGGAGATGCCCAAACTGCTGGCAGCGCGCCACGGCTTGGACGTCCTCGTCGTCGGCAGGGACACGGCCCTCACCCGGTTCGGCGGCGACGGCCACTTCGTCGCGCTGCTGAGCACGGGCGAGCACTTCATGCCGGTGCGCTTCACCGGCACCGCACCCACGCTGCCGGACATGCCCGTGCCGGTCGCACCCCCGGCCCCGGTGCTCCCGACGCGCCCGCCCTACACCGGCAACACGGCGTTCGAGGTCGCGACCGTGCGCTTCGCGGGCGTCTGGGCGAAGGGCACCGCCACCACGATCGACCCCGCGGTCGTCGCAGCGCTCGACGCCTCCCCCACCGTCCCGGTGGTCGTCAGCCCGGACTTCCTCGGCGAGTTCCACCTCAGGACGCCCGGCGGGGGCCGCATCGCGCTGGTGATCGAGACCAGTCCGGACCTCAACAGCCCGCGCCTGTTCCTGAGCAAGAACCCGGACGACCCGACCCGGCTGAGGATGCCACTGCTGCCGACTGACGCCGCGGCGCAGCAGGCCGTCCTGGAGCGGGCCCTTGACGGGCTGCACCAGCGGATCGTCGACGAGCGCGCGAAGTTCGGCGCCCCGTCCGCTCCCGACGACCCCCTGGCCGCAGCGCTCCAGGCGCAGCTTGCCGCGCAGGGCGCGACGCTCGACCCGCTCGCCGACCTGGACTTCTTCACCAACGGCGAGATGCTCGGCCTCGACGGGCAGCCGGTCGCTCCGGGCGAGCTCACGCGCTCCGCGCTGACCGAGGCCGGCGTGATGAGCGGCATCCCCAGGATCGCCGAGTACGCGAAGCAGCTCGACGTCCCCCGCGGCAGGCTGGAAGCCAAGGTCCTGGCCAACTGGGCGGACGTCACCTCCCCCGGTGGCAAGGTGCTGACCCTGACCACCCGCACGGGCGAGACGAAGCGCTTCCGCATCGCCCTCACCCTGGAGGACCTGGTCAAGGTCCGTTCCGGGGTGGTCATGGCCGACCAGGCCCGCGGCAGGTACGCGCGCGGGCTGTGGGGCCAGGCGATGAACCTCGCGCGCGGCAGCAAGCTCGGTGTGACCGTGGCTGCCGGGTTCGGCTCCCTGATCGACACGCTGTCCGGCGTGCCGGGGCTGAGCAAGATCGCCAACGTGACCCTCGGCCGGGTCCTGTCGTGGAGCCAGGCCCAGCAGGTCGGCGGGCAGACGACCCGCGAGAACTACCGGGCGTTCAAGGGCAGCCAGGGTCCGTTCTCCTACTTCGAGGGCAATGCCACGCTCGTCGTCACCGAGATCCGGGCCGACGGGACGGAGGTGCGCTTCGACGCGCTCCCGCACCGGGAATGGTCCGCGGACGAACCGAACACGCTGCGGCTGTCGGTCGACGAGTCCTACCTGCGCCCCGTCACCGACGTCGTGCGCCGCCGCGTCGACCCCGGGCACATCGACGCCAAGATGCCCAGGACCAAGGCCAGCGCGCTGTCCGACCGCGACGGCATCACCGACATGGTCGTCGAGCAGCTGCGCACGGCTCTGGGCTCGCGCTACGAGGAGATGTCCGCGACTGGGCGCGCGGCACTGCGCGCCCAGGTCGAGGACTCGATCCCGCACATCCTGACCGAGTGGCAGAAGGCGGTGAACTCCTCCGTCGAGCTGCCGGTCGTCCTCGACACCGACGAGGTGGTCTTCGCCGAGATCTCGGCGAAGATGCTGATGGACACCGCCGTGCTGATGGGCGACGGCGCCAACTCCTACCTGGAGTTCTGGGGCTACACCACCTACAGCTCCAACGGCAGCGTCTCCATGAGCCGTGGGGCGGGCGTACAGGCCAAGGCCACGTCCAAGGCGTTGCGCGCGAAGCTGAGCCGGACGTGGCAACGGGCCACCAAGAGCGGTCTGTCGACCAACTCCACCGGCATGTGGCTGCAGATCGACCGCTACCGCGGCGGAGTCGCCAGCCACCTGACCGATGCCGAGGTCACGGTCCGGCTGCTCGGCCAGGATCGCAGGGAACTGCAGGTCGCCGCGCAGACCACGACGGTGAAGGTGCACACCGAGACGCCGGACGCGGAAGCGTTCCGGGCGGGCATGCCCGTCGACGCCGCCCTCATCGGGCCGGACGGCAAGCCGCTGCGCAACGTGCCGAGGAAGGACCCCGAGGCGGAGGACGTGCGCTTCCCGGAGCACTTCCGCTCTGGCGGCCCCGGCATGGCGGCCATCGACAGGCTGACCGCGCAGAACCGGGACGGTTCACCCCGCACCGCTGACGACGGCGATCTGCTGGCCCCGGTGCACAAGATGCTGGTCGAGGCCCTGGCCACGAAGGACTTCGTGGTGCCGGGCGAGGGCTTCCCCTCGGACATGGACCCCGGCACGCGCGCGCAGCTGACCTCGCGCGCGCAGCTGCTGCTCGCCATGAACCGGGCGATGATCTCCGACCAGCTCTCCAGCGCCGCGGTGGCCCTCGACTACACCACGCTGATGCACGAGGGGATCAGGCTCACCGTCAAGCGGCTGAACCCGCTCAAGGGCTACGCCGAGGAGAACGTCGAGATCGTCATCGGCGGTGTCGCCGACTACGACAAGGCCGTCTTCCTCGGTGTTGACACCTCGCGCGATGTCTACGGGATGTTCTGGCACGACGCCTCGACGACGGTCTCCAGCGCCGAGACCAAGGCGAAGCAGCTGGGTGGCAACCACTCCGGTGCCTTGGACGCGATCGACAGCAACGGGGCCATCGGCGGTGGTTTCGGCAGGGACGTCAGCGCCAACGTCTCCGTCACCAACGGCGAGGTCAAGGTCAACCTCATCCACAACGACAGCCCGGTGCTCGGGTGGAATGTGCCGCTGAAGCTGGTCGTCCGGGTCAACGGCGCGAAGGGCGCGGTCGCGCTGCCGGGCGCGGCCAGGGACGGCTCGGTCACCTTCGACGCCAGCACCGAGATCTACGTGCCGGAGGGCTTCGTCCACTCCGAGGCACCGGTCAGGGTGGCCGAGAAGACCGACCCGGAGCTGTTCCGGGACAACGACGCCAAGGTCGTCTCGGTCTCGGTCAAGGGGCTGCTCGCCAAGGTGGAGGCCAGCGCGGGCCGGCTGCTCGGCGTGGACTCGCCGAACCGGCAGGCCGTCGCGGCCGAGCTCAGCGCGGGGTCGCTGCACGCGGCGATCACCGACTACATCCTCAGCGGCAGCACCAGCGACCAGCTGTTCCAGCTGGGCAGCTTCGGCGGTCTCGGAACGCACAAGCGCTACGCGCTGAAGATCTCCGCGGTGCCGCTGGAGACCGATGTGCTCGGCCTCGTCAGCGGCAACGTGGTGATGGCCGACGGTTCCTTCAACTACACCAGCCTCGGCTCCGGCTACAGCAGGGGCGGGAGCCTCGGCTCCGACGGCGGCGTCACCGAGGGCACGGAGTTCATCGGCGGCGACGTGGGCCTCAGCCCCTCGGTGAGCGGTTCCGTCGGCACCAGCAGGTCGCAGAGCACGACGGCGGCCTTCGGCCAGGACATCCTCAACCTCGAGGCCGACCAGCGGCTGCACCTGCGCACCGGCCTGATGTTCAAGGCCGAGCTCGTCGAGCAGACGGTGGGAGACCGGCTGCGGGGCGGCCTGTTCAAGAAGCGCGCCGCCGCCGTGACCGCCTCGAAGACGGTCACGGTCTGGCACCGCGGTGAGATCACCTGGGTCAGCCCGGAGTCCGATCTCGTGGCCGCCTACGCCAGCGGCAAGCTCGACCTGCCAGCCGAGTACATGACCACCTCCTTCCGGCGCTGGCAGGACGGCGACAACGACATCAGCCGCAACGTCATGGCCAGGGCGGTGCACCGCTTCTCCGTTGCTCAGCGGGACGCGGGCGAGGAGCTCGACCACGAGCTGCTGCGCGATGTGCTGCTGCGCTACTCCTCGGAGGAGGTCTACGACGCCGCCGAGCGCGCCGGGGCGGAAGACGTCCTGGACGTGGTGGCCGCGGTCGCCGAGCACTCGCCCGAGGCATCGGCCGAGTTGCGTGCCCTGCGCCTGCCGCAGTTCCTGGACAAGGGCGAGTCGCTGGGTGGCAGTCGGGCGGTCTACGCCTTCGAGATGTCCAGGACCGACGCGACCAGCGGTGACACGCAGCAGGTCCAGCTGGACCAGGCGGTCAGGGACCTGCTCGCCAGGACGGCGCCGAACCTGCTCGCCCACCCGAACGTGCAGCGCGCCCTGGAGACCAGCCTCGCGGGCAACCGTCCGTACGCGCTGCTCAACGACGCCTTCAACAGCGAGCGCTCGCTGATCGAGGTGCTGGTACCCGTCAGCTCCAGGTACCCGTGGCTGGTCGAGCGCGTCCAGCTGGCGATCTCGGTGAGCCCGGTCGGTGACGCGGAGGTCGTCGGCCAGCAGAAGGCGCGCGGTACGGAGAACGAGATCCGCGAGGTGAACCAGGAGTCCGCGTCCACCACCGTGGGCACCAGCGTGGGCGCGGGACTGTCCGGTGAGGGAGTCCTCGACACCGGGCCGGACGCCCTGTCCGCGAGCACCCAGATCGGCACGAGCACCACGCACAACAAGCGGGGCAACGTCACTCGCGCCACCACCCAGCTCGACTGGCGCGGGGCGCACGACGTGAAGGTCCCCGTCGAGGTGAAGCTCAAGGTCGTCCGGAGCGGGACCGAGCGCGGCCCGTTGAACAACGTCCTGTTGCGCAGCATCAGGCGCGGGAGGACGACGACGGAGGTCTTGCAGGGCACGATCGGGCTGCACGTCTCCGATGGGCAACTGCTGCGGGAACGGCCGGCGCCACCGGAGCACGTCGACTACCGGTCGATCACCGAGTTCCCGTCGGGTGACCGGGTCGGCGTGGACAACGTGACGAACGAGCCCGTCAGGAAGGCCGTCACGGACTTCCTGGCGGACCTCTACGGTTCCCGGGTCAGGCGGTTGCGCGGAGCGATCGAACAGATGACCTCGGTCACCGCGCTGGGCTCTCGGGTGGCCAGGATGGTCAACGAGCAGGACGGCGCGGAGCTGGGCTCCGACCTGCACATGCTGCGCAGGCGCGGGCGTGCGGGCTTCGCCGTCAACAAGATCCAGGTCCGCGCCAAGTTCGACGTGTCGGGCGTGCACGTCGTCAGCGACCAGCCCGACAACGGCGGTATCGGCCAGGTCCTGCGTGATGACGCCGGCACCGACATCACCATCAACAGGCAGCGCACCACACCGCTCGGCCTCGGTGGTGAGGAGGCGCTCGGCGAGGCCCTCGGGGTCGACGGCGCCGGTGGGGTGTCGGCGGGTGCGGGCAGCCAGGCCAGCATCACCGCGAGCACCGGAGCGCGAGGGGACCAGAAGACCGAGGAGTTCGGCGCGCTCGTGCACGTCCGGGCCCGCTTCCACGCCGGTCTCATCGTGCGCGAGTTCACCACCAAGGTGAACAACAGCAACATCCTCGTCCGCGAGCGCAACCGGCCCAACGCCGCGACCGGCTGGCTCAACTTCAAGGTCTACGAACGCGATCTGCCCGCACTGCTGCAGGAGCTGGAGTCGGCCAAACCGTGGGACCGGCTGGTGGCGCTGGGCCTGCAGGGTCACGACGGCGAGGCGGTCCGCGAGGCCCTCGCCCGACGCGACCAGGAGGCGCGGGAGTTCGACCTGGGGCGCCTGCTGGCCGAGGCAGCGGAGAAGCGCGCGGCGCTGGACGCCCGCGACCCGAGGGCGAAGCCGGACGTCATGGCGCAGGCCAAGGCGCTGGACACCGACTACCCGCACGTGGCGGTCAGCCACGGCATCCTCGACGGCCTTCCCGACAACATCGCCAAGGTCCTGGTCAGTCAGCGCACCGACATCAGCGGGCAGATGCTCGTCAAGCTCGCCAGCGACCCGCTGCTGGACAGTGCGGCCGAACAGGCCGAGCGGGCCCAGCGGATCTCCGACGCGATGGTGAACGCGCGAGCCCAGTTGGCCGGGCTCGACCCCAACAAGGTCGACCGAGCGCTGGTCCACCGGGCGCGCGAGGCCGCTGACAACGCGGTCGCCATCGCCGAGCAGCAGCGCACCACCGGGGAACCGCTCGCCGAGGCCCGCGCCGAGCTGCGCGCGGCGGAGGAGGCGTGGAAGGCCGCCGTCGAGCGCGCCTACGCCGAGCACGGCGCGAACGCCAAGGAGCGTTCGGCGGTGCGCCGGATGCTGGACCGGCTCGGTCGCAACCGGCTGCCCCGCACCGGGGTCGCGAGCCTGGACGCCGCGCTGGAGCAGGTGCGGCGCAACGAGGGCGTGCGCATGGAGCGGGCGCGCACCGAGTTCGACGCCGTGGTCGGGGCGTGGGAGGTCGCGGCGGCGCGCGAGAGCGAGCTGCGCGAGTCCCTCCAGCGCGTCGAGCACAACCTCACCCGCCTGACCAAGGGCCAGGAGGGCGCGGCCACCTCGCTCAAGGCGCTCACGGCGCTGGCGGCCGAACAGCTGCGGCACTCCGGTGACCCGATCCAGGTCGCGCGCGGCGTCGCCAACCAGCTGCGCGTTGAGATCTTGTTGTCGCGCAAGGAGAACGACGGCACGGTGACCACCTTCCGGGTGGCACCGGACGGCGCGGTGGTGCGCGAGGGCGAGGGAGCGCCGTTCGCGGAGCTCGCCCAGCTGATCGTGCCGCAGGGCGCGCCGACGGACGTCGACTCCGAGGGCGCGCTGATCCGGGAGTTCGACGCGCTCAGCGACGCGATCCGGATGCGGATCGACCTGAGCGAGATGCTGGAACGCTCCTCCGCCATCGGCAAGCCGCTGGACGCGGTCGTCGCCGAGGCACGGGACTCCGCCGTCATCGACGCCGCGTTCGCGGGCGTCGACGTCGACGAAGTGCTCCACCAGGTCGCTCAGGACCCGGACGTCACCCGGGCCGAGCTGCTGGTCGAGCACACCGAGCGGGCGCGGGCGGAGTGGGACGCGATCCGTCCCGGTTTCCAGCGCGCGCTCGCGCAGGCGTGGCAGGGCGCCGACATCTCCACCAGCACGGCGGTCACCTGGGCCATCGCGGGCGGTCTCGACCTGGTGGCGGTCTACCAGCAGGCCGTCGAGGCGGGCATCTCCCCCGACGCCGCGCTGCGGTCGGCCGTCTCGGTGCTGCCGATGCGGGAGCCCGCCTTCACGCTGGCCGAACTGGCCCCACTGTTCGGGTTCAAGGCCACGCCAGGGGAGCTGGCGCGCTTCCGGCATCTCCTCAACCAGGCCGGGCTGACCAGCACGATCCGCGTCTACGAGTCGGGCCTGCTGCGCGATCTCGCCGCCGAGCTGGCGGTGAACTTCGGGCTGTTCGACCCCGCGCAGCGGCGGCTGGCGCTGGAGGTGGACCCGCACTGGCTCGCCTCGGCGGTGAACACCCGCCCGGCGCAACTGGAGCAGACCCCCGCGCCCACGCTGGACTCCGACCGCGCGGCCAGGGCCGACACGGTCGAGCAGATCGTCCGCAGCTACTACCACGGTCTGCGAATGGACCGCGCTTACCGCGGCCCGAACCCGCTGGACCAGGCGGGCCGGACGGCGATCGACGAGGCGTTGGCGCGCTGGGGCGCGCCCGCCGCGGCCTGGGTGGCCTCCCAGCTGCCCGGCTCCACGTTCACCGGCCCCCTGACGACCGCCGACGTGGTCAAGCAGACCGGGGACAAGAACGTCCCGACGCGGGCCCAGCTGGAGTTCCTCTCGCTCAACGAGGCGCTGACGGCGTGGGTGCCCAACGGCACGGCCAACGTGTTCGAGGCGGTCTTCCGGCAGCTGCCCGCGGGCAAGCTCGCCGCGGCGGGCATCCACGACGCGACCGCGCTGGCGCAGGACCTGCGCGCCGAGCTGGAACGCGAGCTCGGCCTGCCCGGGGGAGAGCGGCGGCTGCTTCCGCTCACCGGCCTGCACAGCGAGGCGCAGCAGAGCAAGGCGGTCTCGACCTGGGGCGCCAAGGGCCTGCTCACCGCTCCGATGCTGGCGGCGATGACGCGGATGATCGCGGCGCGGCACGACCTGGCCATCGCCGTGGTCGACGACGAGGGCGTGGTCAGGCACGACGGCCGCGCCGGCGTCCCCGACGCCGTCCTGCTGCACAACAACGGCCACTTCATGCCGGTGCTCTTCACCGAGCCCGCCCTTCGCGCGGCGCTGGGTTACGACGACGGGTCCTCGCCCGACACGGGCGGTGATGACGCCGGTCGAGGCGTCCCCGGCGTTCCGGTGCCGGTGATCGGCGCGCGCACCTGGGCCGGTGGTACGAGCACCGTGTTGCAGCTCGAGGCCGTGCGCATCGCGGCGGCCAAGGTTCCCGGCGCGGTCGTCACCGAGGACACCCCGGTCCGGGTCAAGGCGCACCTCGTCAACGGGTCCGTTGTGGACGTCCTCGTGGTGATCGACGGCACCGTCGACGCACCGCAGCTGGTGCTGACCGAGGACGCGAGAGCGGTCCAGCTGGTGGTGCCGCCGCTGCCGCGCAACACCGTCGGGCAGCAGCTGATGCTGTTCCGGTCCCTGGAGTCGGCGTTCCACCAGCTTCCGGACTTCGTCCCCACGTCCTGGCTCACCGCCAACGGCAACGGCGGCAGTGGTCTGTCCGCGAACGAGCTGGTCAACCAGCGCCTGCGGGCACGGCAGGTGCAGCAGAGCGAGCAGCGCGCCGCGGAGGAGGACGACGCCCGCAGGCAGGCCGAGGCGGCCGAGGCCAAGCGGCAGCAGGAGATCGACGAGGCCAAGCAGGAATCTCTCGCCGAGGCCGACGCCGACGCGGCGGAAGCGGAAGCCGCAGAGGAGGCGGAGGAGGCGGCCAACGCCCTCGCCGTCGTGCCCAAGCGGGCGGCCACCCCGGCGGTGATCATCACGTCGGCGCAGGACTTCGACGCGGACGGCAAGGTGCTCGGCGAGCTGCGCCAGCTCATGGAGGCCGTCGAGGAGTTCCGCGAGAGCTCGGCACTGGCCGGCGGCGAAGCCACCACGACGGAGAACATCCTCGCCGAGGAGCGGGTCGTCACCAAGCTCTTCGAGGACGCGGTGCTGCTGGCCGAGCAGACCGACGCCCTGGTGGACGTGCACTCCAAGCCGAGCGAGACGGGGCTGGCCACCGCGCAGATCCGGCTCTCCGACCGGTACCGGCGGCTGACCGACGCGCTCGCCGTGCTCATGGACGTGGCGGAGTCCCGCAGGGACCTGCTGGCGCAGGCCCACGACGCGGACCTCGAAGCGCTGGCCTGGTCCTACCAGGCCATGGCCGCCGCGGAGACCGAGAAGCGCAACGTCACTCCTCGGCTGTTCGGCCAGGAGATCTCCTCCGAGCGGCTGCGGGCCTTCTCCGAGGAGACCACCGCGCGCGCGGACCAGGTTCGCGTGGAGGCGGACAAGCACCTCGCAGCGCTGAACCGGGCCCTGACCCGGGTCCAGCGCGAGGCGGAACTGCTGGAGGACCTGCACGCCGCCAACCCGGTGATGCTCGTCGCCGGCGACGTCACGCTGGGCATCAAGCACGACACCGGTGTGTCGGTGCTGGCCGCCAAGCCCAAGCCCGGCCGCTGGCCCGGCATGGAGAAGGTCGCCACCAGCGACATCGAGGCCGCCGAGAATCTGCTCGCGCTGCTGAACCAGCACCGGCAGCTCGTCACCGCGCTGCGGGCGGCGGGCTTCGACGGCCGCAGGGCCGCCGACTTCGCCGGGCTGCGCGAGGACTCGACGAAGCCGGCGGCCGCGCGTCGCACGGCCGCCGAGCTGGCCCAGGTCGACCTGCGGCTGCGCACCCTGATCAACGGTGACGGGCGACGGCACGGCTTCGGCCTCAACGAGGTCGTCAAGGGCTCGCCGAAGCGCATGCGCTGGCTGGAGAAGATCCTCACCAACCACCCGCGCTTCCGCGGGCTGCCCAACACGCTGGCCGGGCTGCGGCTGGTCGGCGAGATGTCGCGGCTGGAGGAGCACCCGGTCCCGGAGATGGCCAGGACGCTGCGGCTGCTGGGGACCAAGAACTACGCCAAGAACACCGACGTGCGCGGCAGGCTCAACGACACGCTGAAGAAGATCAAGGTCCAGCAGATCACCGAGATCTCGGTCGACGACGTCAGCTTCGCCTTCGGCCAGCACTCGCTGCCCAGCCAGCACGACGCGGCGAACCCGGCGCTGACCACGCAGCTCAACGTGTCCTGGACGTCGGGGCCGCTGCGGCTGTTCCGCCCCGGCTTCACCCTGCAGCTGCGGGTGGTCGACGTCGCGGACGGGCCCGCGGTGCGCCGCTCGGACGTGGCCAAGGACGGCTGGGTCGAGCGCGGACAGCTGGTGCTGGACGTCCGCAAGGGAGCGACGACCGAGGAGATCGACACCGCGCTCGGCGAGATCCTGCTCGCCGAGGTGGCCAACTACGTCCCGCAGGTCCCGCCGATCAAGGTCGACGTCAACGCGACGCTGCTCTACCAGGCGGGCAACATCCTGGGCACCGCCCTCGGCGTCGGGGTCTCGCTGCTGTTCGGCGCGTGGGTCGGACTGCCGTTCGTCGTCGGCGTGGGCGCGGTCGCACTGTGGTCGTCCCTGGCGGGCATCACCACCTGGTACTCCTACGCGGGCAAGAACACCGAGGCGGGCAACGCGGCCCGCAGGCTGCGTTCGAGCTGGCGCGGCGGCATCGGCCCGACCAACAAGCAGATCACCGACACCACGTTCACCACCCGCAAGGGCCTGGCGGCGGCGACCGAGACCTTCGGCGTCGCGCTGCCCGACGCACTGCCCTACCAGGAGCTGCACGAGCTCACCACCACTGAGCGCAGGAACTTCGAGACGCGGGTGCGGTGGACGGGCGAGACCATCGCCCAGCTGATCAACGATCAGGAGTTCGTCGACAAGTACTCGCAGAGCGCCGACATCGACAAGCTCATGACGGAGGCCACCGACGTCAGCTGGTCCTCCAAGGAGTTCATCGCCGCCCAGGACGCGTCGGGAACCCAGCAGCCGAACGACCTCGGCACCCTCTCCCTCACGGTGTGGACCGGCGATCCCAAGAAGGACGAGCCCCGGCTCCCCGTCCACGTGAAGATCTCGCTGGTCGAGGGCGACATGGCGCACACCGACCAGTTCCTCAAGGGCGCCGCGGTCGGCAAGTCCGAACTGCGCTACTGGGTCAAGGTCTCGCCCAACCTGGTCAAGCAGGGACCCGAGGCCATGGTGGCCGAGGTCGCGGCGAAGATCGGCACGCTCTCGGGTGCCGCGTCCCGGGTGATGCTGCAGCCCGCGATGAAGAAGTACTTCAAGGAAAAGTTCCTCCTGTTCTGGAACTACCCGCTGGATCCGGGGCTCACCCTGGGCTTCGCCCTGCTCACGAGCACGATGCCCCTGTTCGCACCCGCGCTGATCGCCAGCGCGGGCATCCGCGCGGGCTCGGCGTTGCAGGCGTACATGAACGCCCGGCACCGCCAGTCCGCGTTCGCGCTCTACACCCACTCCAGCCGCGAACGCCAGGCCGGGCAGGAACTGGTCAGCACCGACGACATGACCAAGCACGCGAACAACGCGCTCGGTCTGATCGGCGCGAGCACGCGGGTCACCGACGGGCTGCGCGCGGAGGTCGAGTCGCAGCTGCCGCCCCGCTCGACGGGCCAGGCGGTCTCCGACGATCCGCTCGGCGAGATGCTGGTGGCGGCCAGGAAGATCGCCGAAGAACTGCGAGCCCAGCCAGACGCCGCGGGGGTCCGGATCGACCTGGACGAGACCAGGGACTACCGCCCGACCCTCACCGTCTCCTTCGACGGCGACAAGCCCCCCAAGCCCGTCACGCCTACGGAGCAGGCCCTGGCCGAGGCGCTCACGCACGTGCCCGACGCCGAGCGCGAGGGCGCCGTCAGGCACGCCGCGATGATGATGGCTGCGGCCAAGCACCTCAAGGCCGAGGCCGAGGGCCTGGACCGGGTGCAGAGCGTCCGGATCGAGCTGAACGAGATCGACGAGTTCCGACCCGTCGTGGTCATCGAGAGCAAGCCCGAGCTGCGCAACCCGAAGATGCCCGCGCTGATCAAGATCGGGCTCTCGGAATCCGCACACCTGCTCGGCCCGTTCAGCCCGTTCACCACGCACGCGGACGTCCGGACCGGCTCGGACAAGGGCCCCGCGGCGGAAAAGGGCAAGGACATCCGCGAGTTCGCGATGTTGCTGCCGACCGAGTGGACCGAGGACGGTACCCGGCTCACCCTCGACGAGGCCAAGGTGTGGCTGTCCGAGCACCTGGGCGAAATCATGGTGACGGAACGGTTGGTCCACCCCCGGGAGAAGCGCCAGCTCGCGTGGAACGCCGGTATCCGGACGCTGGGCCGCGGCGTGCTCAACGCCGTCGTGAGCGGTGTGATGAGCAGCTCGGAAGCCGACTCCGCACGGGAGAAGGCGCTCGCGGACGGCATGTCCCCCGCCGAGGCCGAGGTCGCCGCCGAGACCGCCGCCGCGGCCAGCATCGCCTCGATGAGCCAGTCGCTCGCAGACTCGGTCGCGGCCGTCGGTGAGAGCATCACCGTGGTCATGAGGGCGCGCCGCCTCATGGAACAGGCCGCGGGGACGCTGCGCACCGGGGTGAGCAAGGAGGACGTGACACCCCGGGCGATGGACGACTGGGTGCGGCACGGCTCCAACCGGCTGCGCCAGACCAGCAAGGCGATCACCGACCTGGTCGGCACGATCTCCGACGACGACCTCGCGGAGCGGCTGCGCCCGCTCACCGAGCGGCTCAAGCAGTACGACAGGGATCCCGAGCAGATCATCGACGACTTCGACGCGCTGATCGACGCGGGCACCGTCGGCGAGATCCCGCACCTGGGCAACATCCGGCGGATCGGCAGGGGCCAGTACCAGCTGTGGGTCGACATGACCGCCAAGCCCGGCTGGAAGAACCTCGGCGCGAAGTTCAGGGGCAAGCACCCGCGCTTCATGAACCTGCGGCTGCTGCCGCCGGTGCCGGGCGAGCCGAACAGCCTGCTGGTGCCCAACGGCACCGACACGCACGCACTGGCCATGGGCAGCGACGCGAACGCTCTGCTGCCGTTGATCGAGACGTGGGTGGCGATCTACCACCACGGCGCGACGGGCGTGCCCAGCCGGGGCGCGTTCCTGCTCCAGGACGCCGGAACGGGCAACCTGCCCAGCCTCCTCGGCCGGATCGCCAGCCAGGCCGCCGGTAGCGGTGTCGAGCTGACCAAGACCGCCATCCAGGTGGGCAGCGGCATCGTCTCCACCGGGCTCAACGTCGGTGCCTCGGAGTGGCACGCGCGCGGGGCGTACCAGCGCGGTGAGCTGAACAACTACATCCTGTCCCGCGACTCCAAGGTGATGTCGCCGGACCGCATCCTGTACTCGCTGGCCTACGCGGAGGGCTTCGGCAAGGCGAACGCGCAGCTGACCGAGGCCTACCTGGAGATCGCCCAGCAGACCGGGCGGCTCTCGCCGATGACCGTGAAGCTCCTGCGCAAGCAGCTGAGCACCCCGGACCTCACGCTGTCCCAGGTGCTCGAGGAGTTCGAGCTCGACCCAGCAGGCCTGCCCGCGAAGTGGTCCTTCGAGGACCTCGACCAGCTGGTCCAGGCCCGCTACCCGAACCAGGCGCTCCCGGAGCGGCCCCCGCTGCCCCTGGACGCCTCCGCGAACACGGTCAAGGCGGAGCTGCCGATGACCGCCGCGGCGGCGGAGTGGGCTGCGGACCTGGTCGGCATCGACCGCTCCGACGTCAAGTACGTGGTCGTCACCGACCAGGCGACGCTGGACTCGTGGGAGCGCGAGGGCGCCCACGGCGCCACGCCGACCGAGAAGGTCACGCTCAAGGACGAGAACGGCAAGGAGAAGGAATACGAGAAGGGCAGGGTCGTCTTCCTGGCCCCGTCGGCCTTCCGCGACCTCGAGACGCTGACGCGCGTCGTCACGCACGAGACGCGGCACGCGAAGATGCTGCAGGCGGGCATCACTCCCGGCAACACGCCGACGTCGGTCCTGGAGGGCGACGCCGACGCGCACGAGAACGCGGCCATTGCCCGCCTGCACGAACTGACGGAAGGCGGCACTCCCCCGGCCTTCCCGGAGAAGAGCACCTACGCGGGCATGCCGCTGGCCGAAGGCCCGGTCCCGCTGCTGTTCTACGGCGCCGATGCCTACCACGCCGCCGCCTCTGGCGCGGACGACCCGACCCACGTGCTCCGGTACGGCCTCAAGCAGGGCGTCGTGGCGGCGGAGAACGTCGTCACCAACTCCCTGATGTCCGCCGAGGACCTCGCGGACGTCAACACCGACAGCTTCGGCGACGATCTCAACTTCTCGCTCAACGAGAGCCAGAAGCTGACGCTGGGCAACGACGTCGAGGTCATCCACAAGCCGAAGCCGGACTACCTGGACGACGACCAGGTCGACCAGCAGGGCATCAACGAGGTCGGCGCCTACGCGGTCGACCACCGGTTCAAGCTCGGTCTGGTCCCGCCGACCGTCTACTGGCAGGGCGACGACGACTATCGGCCAGGTGTCATCCGGCTGTGGCTCGACGACACCATGCCAGGTAGCCCGGATCCCTCCGTCTACGGCGCGTACCACCGCGACGCCCTGGCATTCCTGGACTGGTTGACGGGCAACGACGACCAGCACCCGAACAACTACGTCACCACTGTGGACGAGGTGACCGGCGAGCTGGTGCCGCGCCCGGTCGACTTCGGCGCCTCGTTCCCCGGCGTCTCCGACCGCGCGTACTCCGAGGAGAACATCCGCACCAGCCCACACCGCTCGCCCTTCGCGGGTGCGGTCGTCCAGGAGGAGCTCGCCGACCCGACCCGGCAGCTGCACGCCGACCTGTTGGCGAACATCCGCGCGGTCACCGCCGACCAACTGCGGGCCGACCTCGCCGCGATCGGCATGGACGCCGACCGGATCGAGGCCGCGCTCACCGTGCTGGAGATCGTCCAGCGCAGCGGCAGGCTGACGGGAGAGGCGAACAGCGCTCGTCCCGGCGGCGACGGCACGCCGGACGGGAGCACGCCCGGTGACCCGGACCAGCGCCCGGACACCACGCCGGAGCAGGCCGCCTCCACTGGGGAAGCCGGGGAGACAGGGCAGACTTCGGAGCGCGAGCCGGAGCCGGAGACGACCGCCCCGGCAGCGACCACAGACGGACATCTCGTTGAAGGAGACGACAGTGACGGTGCAGTTCCAGGTGGCCTACGTGGACGACCTCCCGCGAAGGGCGGGCTTGCTGGTTTCGGGGTATCTGACCGCCGGGACCATGACGGACGACCTGATGTTGCGGGATCCGGAGACGGACACCCAGTGGCAGGTGCTCGGCGTGGAGTTCCCGACGCCAAGGGCACGGGAAGAGGGTCGGACGACGGTGCTGGTCGAGCGGTCGGAGACGCCGCCCCAGGTCGGGATGACGCTCACGAGCTGACCGAGGCGACCCGTCCGGCGCACCGCGCCGACGAGGTTCTCGCCGCGAGCGGCAGCGTCATGGAGGTCGGCGACCTCGGCGCGCTGCTGACGCTGATGGGCCCGCTGCCCGGCGTCTCGGTCGAGCCGAACGCCGACGGCGGGCCACGGGTCACCTTCGAGTCCACCGGTCGCACGGTCGACGTCGCCATTGCGCTCACCGACAGCCGCCTGGGCTACCTGGACGTGCGAACCAGCGCGTCCGGCTCGACCGTCGCCCTGGTGGGCATCGGCAGGGCCAGCACCGTCGTCGAGGCGGTCACCACGCTCGCGGAGCGGCTGGGCATGGTCGAGTTCTGGCACCGCCGAGAGGCCCAGCTCCCACAGCCGGTGAACCAGGACCCGCGCACCCCCAACCCCGCTGTCGTCAACTCCCCGATCCAGTCGATGAACGCGGCGGCCAACGGGATCCACGCGCTGGGCCTGGAGTTCGGCGCGGACGGCGGGCCCGTCGGCGCCAGTCTGCTCAGGAACTTCCGGTACGGGCTGTCGCGAGTGCAGGAGCAGGTCACACCCGCCGAGCTGGCCCGGCTCGTCCGCGAGGGAGTTCTCTCCGCCCGAGCCAGGTCGGTGCTGATCACGCTCGGGTACGAGGTTCCCCCTGCCGCCACCGGTGGCAGGCCCGAGGCCGCTCTGCCGCGGGCCGAGGCGTGGGACGGGGTGTTCCGTTCTTCTTCCTCGCAGCGGGCGTTCGACACGCGTGATCTCGTCACGGTGCTCGACACGCTCGCCGCGTCGGGTGCGGTGTCGGGACTGCGGCACGGCCCGCACGTGCCGGGACAGCCGATCCAGATCCTCATCGGCTCCACCCAACTGCGCCTGGACGTGGAGCAGCCCTCCCGCTTCCTCGGGCATGACGGCGCGCTGTCCTCCTCGCAGCGCGAAGGTCACACTCATGTGCTGATCAAGGTCAGCAAGGGCACCGACCTGGCACGGGCCACCCGGGAGTACGCCTTCCAGCTCGGCAAGCTGGCGCATGAGATCACCGACGCGGGGCAGGCGAACACGCCCCGGGTCCTGTCTCGGGGCATCACCGGCTCTCTTCTCGACGCGGACACCGCGGGCCGGATCGCGGTGCTCAACACCATGGCCGCGCAGTGGGCCGAGCAGCCCTCCGCAGCGCTGGCGCGGGACTTCCTCGCGCTGGCCCGGCGCACCGGCGAGGAACTGCCGACCGGGCTGCGGCTCGCCGAGCACCTCACCGAGGCAGCGCGAACGCTGCTCACCACAGCCCAGGAGGCCAGCGCCGACAGGACCCGAGCTGACTCCACGACCGAAACGCGACCGCGATCGGCGGACACAGCGCCTCCCGCCCGGCCCACGCTCCGCGACGCACTCGCGGCCGACGGCGTGACGGTCGCCTCGAATTCCACAAGCGTCACCACATCCCTCTACCGCGTCACGGGGCGTTTCGGAGAGATCGGCGTTTTCACCCCGGTGCGCTCGAAGGTCGGCAGCGACACGCGCGGCGCGGCGCGTCGCATCGTGTCCGCGGCGTACACCGCCGAGGCGCTCGGCGCGACCAGCATCGTGGATGAGGCGGTGTTCTGGAACAGCCCGGAGGGCCCGGGCGCGGTGCGCCGCACGATGTCCGGCACGACGCCGGGGCACGCGGACGTCACGAGCTACTCGGAGTTCCACCAGCAGCTGGCCGCGGCCGTGCACTACGCGGTCGGGTACAACGCGGAGGGCGCTTCCTCGGAGACCGGGCCCTCTGGCGAACCGCGCCTGTCCGGCTTCCACCGCTCGTTCCCGCCGGACAACGAGAGCCGCGGGCGGCTGAACAAGCCGGTCGTCAAGTCCGACTTCGTGGCATCCGTGGTCGAACAGCGCACCGTCTTCCGCGAGGACGTGCTGGCCAGGCTGAGGGCCGTGACGCCGGACAGCCTCGCGGCGCGGCTACGCGCGTACGGCTTGACCGAGCAGGAGACCGCCGGGGTCGTCAAACGGATCAAGGAGATGGTCGAACACCGCAGCATCCTCGGCGAGGGTGTCGAGGTCTACTGGTCCGACGGCACCACGGCCAGCCGCCTCCAGCCGGCGCCCCTGCCCGCGGCGGGGTCCGTTCCCCCCGCGCTGGCGAACGTGCCCGCCGCGGGCCTGCACCAGCGCGAGATCGACATGGCGCGCCGCCTGACCACCCAGGAGGCAGGCAGGATCGGCACCCGGCCTCGGCCGACGATCGGCCCGCCCCTGCTCGGGCCCGCCAAGAACCCGATCGGCAGCTTCATCGCCGATGAACCCCGCGGTCGCCACCCGGAACGGGCCGCCGACAAGACCAACCGCCTGCAGGCGATGTGGCGCACGCTCGTCGTGGCGAAGTGGTCGCACCTCGGCCTGGCGACGACGCGCTTCGACGGCCTGGCACAGATCGGGTCTGGCGTGGTGGTGGAGTTCGACCCCAGCCTGCGCGATCCCCTGGCTCCCAAGGCCTACTACGTCCTTGATCGGCAGCGGGTCGCGGCGGCGCAGTACCTGCTCGGCAAGCGCAGCGAGTACTCCACGCACCGGACGCGGCCGGACGGGAGCCTGGTGCTCACCGACGACGGGGACTCCCTCCCCGGGAAGTTCGCCGGTCACCCGACGGAGCTGGCCATCGGGTCGGACTTCATCAACGAGCACTTCGGCACCGCTTTCGCCCCCGAGGTCCTCGCCGAGCTGCGCGCGATCGACCCCGTCGTCCTCGGCGAGGTGCTGGCGGAGACCGGGCTCGACCGCCACGAGATCGACGCCGCGCTCATCCGCCTGTGGGAGATGCAGCAGTTCGGCAAGATCACCGGTCAGGCGTCGCGGGGCCCTGTCTCCGGCAAGGACAACCACGGGATTCGCCGCGGGCGCGCTGAGCAGCACCTCACCGCGGCTCAGCAGGGCGTGGAGCTGCCCAGGACCGCCGAGACCGTCCTGCGGGCCGCGCTCCTCGCGGGCGTCGACGGCGACCTGGCCAGGATCACCGACCTGGTCCTGGAACACGACGAGGCGACCCTCGCCTGGTTCGCCGAGAACGGCCCCCGCGGCGCCATCCCGGTTGAGAAGCGCGGGACCGCGATCTGGCTTGCACCGTCGGCCTTCGCCGACATGGCCACCCTGGTCGAGGTGCTGACGCAGCAGCTGGCCCACGCCAACCACCTCCGCAAGGGGATCACGCCCGGCAACACCGCCAGGAGCGTGCTGGTGCGCTACGCCCGCAGCTACGCCGATGCCGCGCTCCGCCAGGCGCGCGGAGAACCCGGCAACCTCACCGACCAGGTCACCGAACCCACGGAGGGCGAGGGCGACCAGACCGAATTCGATGACAGCATCGAGCTCCTGTTCCACGGTGGCCACCACCACAGTGCGCCGTTCCAGCCCAACGTGGGCAACGGAGTGCCCGCGACAGCGGTGCACTTCGTCGCCGATCACCTCCGGCAGTTCCCCGGCGAGATCCGGGAGGCCCGGCACAACGACCCGGCGTGGTCCGCGATGGTGCGGGACCTCCAGAGGGCGGATCAGGACGGCGACCCGAACGCTCAGCGGATCAACCAGGTCCTGGCACGCCTGGACGCCCGGCAACTGCCCCACACGGTCGCCCTGATCGCGAAGGTGAACGGCAGGACGCACGCGGTGACCTTGGTGACGCTGACCGCCAAGACGCCGTCGGCGGTCAACGGCGGGCTCGCGGTCCAGGTTTCGGGATCCCTCGGCCCGCGGCGGGAGGCCGCGGAAACCGCCACCCACCACCACCTCGCCAAGATCTCGATGACCAGCGGCCGCGTCGTGTTCGACCACAGCGGCACGCGTGGTCCACTGGCCCGGCACGACACCTTCCACAGCGACCTCGGCCGTCGGCTCGGCCCGCACGCCCACGCCTTCGACGCGCCCTTCCAGCACCTGCTGCGCCAGGTCGGCCCGCAGCGCGCGCTGGAGCAGCGCTACCGCGGCTTCCCCGGGCTGCCGCTGCACGACTCCGTCTGGACCAGCGGTGACGCCGCTCAGCTCGTGCAGGGCGTCCAGGCGCGGCTGAGCGCCCCGGTCCAGGCCCCCGCTCCCAGCCCGGCCAACGTGGGTCGAGGTGTGCCGCCGTCGGCGGTGGAGAAGATCGCCCGCGAGGCGCACGAGTTCAGCGAGCAGGGGCAGGGCAGTGGCAAGGTTGACGTCGTCTACCCCGGCCACCCCTACTGGGATCGGTTCGAGGCCCAGGCCAAGGCGTTGGACGTCCACCCCAGGACCTCGGCGGGACTGGGCGGCACGCGCGGGGACGGTCTCGTCGTGGCTCACGTCAACGGCAACGTCCGCGCGGTCGTGCAGCTGGAGACGTGGGCCGGTTTCTACCTGGCCAGGCCGCTCGTAACTGCTCCCGGCGTCGCTCAGACCGTCGCGGGCGCGATCGAGCTGGAGCTGGCGCGGTTCGCGAGCCTGCCGCAGGACGAGAACACCGATCCGTGGCGGATCGTGGGTGTCTCGGGCAGCCCGGAAGCATCTCGGGCGAGCCTGGAGATGGGGCGCCGGATGGACGGCGGCCACCGCGACCTGTCGCTGGAAGCCGACTCCATGATCATGCCGTCGGACGCGGGCGTCATCGTGTGGTCGGTGGAAGCGCGGATGGCCGTGCTCAAGGCGGAGGCGGCACGGTCGGAGGCGGAGGCTCGCTCCGGCGAGGTCCACCGCGCGCGGTCGGCCGAGGACCTCGCCAACCAGCGCCTGGAACTCGGTCGGCAGGTCGCCGAAGCGGGGATCAAGCCCGGCGTCATCGACCTCCCGCAGAACCGGCAGGCCGTCCACCAGGCCGTGCGGGGCGGGGAGGACAACACCGACAGCGCCGCCATGCGGATGCTCGACGTCTCCAGGCTCGCCGAGGAACTCGGCACCCCGGACCTGGTCGCCCTCACCACCGGTGTGCCCGGTTCCGGCGCCGTCCAGCTGATCGAGTCCGGCACCGTCATCACGCGGGACGAGATCGGCCTGCACTTCTCGGTGCGCGACATCATGCGGGTCGCCGTCCTGGAGTACGTCGCCGGCGTGATGTACCGCGATGCCGGCGACGTCATCTCCGTGAACGGCTCCCCGGTGCTGCACGGCAACTCGTCCTCGCTCCCGGGAACCGGTGTTCGCGACTCCACGTCCTTCGACGCCGAGAAGGCCTTCGACCGCCTGCCGTTCCTGGGGCTCTGGCTCGACCTCGCCAAGACCGGCCACAAGCTGGACCCGGACATCGTCAGCTCGGTCACCCGTCTGCACGGCAAGAACCTGCAGGCCCTCCTCGGCCTCGGCGACAGGGACGCCAAGGGCTGGCTGATCGAGCGGGCCAAGGAGATCAGCGAGACCAGGGCCATCACCGGCCGCGAGTGGGGCGTGGACCTCACCTCGACCGGCCTGGAGATCTCCCAGGAGACCGTCGCGAAGGTCGCGGCGAAGATCGGGATGAGCGCAGAGCTGGCCCGGGTGAACGTGCGCATGTCGATGCTCGACCCGGAGGAGCTGGCCCACATCCGGCGCGAGCGCGCGGACGGCGCCACGCCCGTCGACAAGCACGGCCTGGAGATCATCCTCGCGCCTTCGGCCTTCGCCGACGAGCGCACCCTCATGAAGGTGCTGGCGCACGAGCTGGCGCACGCCGAGCAGTTGCGGCAGGGCATCACCCCGGGCAACACCTCCCTGGCCCTCCTGGAGCGGCACGCGCACGACGTGGCCGATGCCGCCCTGGAGCTCGCGGCGCGCAAGGAACGCGGTGAGGTCCCGGAGGACGAGCCCCGCGCCCGGGTGTGGTTCCCGACGATCGGCCAGGAGCCCCCGGACCCCGCTCACCAGAACGCCAAGTACATGTTCCACAGCGGCGCCGAGGTCCCGCCGAACGTCGGCGACGGCGTTCCCGGCGAGGCGATGGGCTTCATCGCCGGGCAGGGCACTCGTCAGCTGACGAGGCCGTCGGTCGCCGATGTCCCGCCCAACACCGGGCAGGGCGTCCCGGCGGCTGCGCTGGACGTCATCGCCTTCTACACCAACGAGTTCCGCGCTCAAGGCGGCACGATCTCAGTGCTGCGCGAGGGCGACGCGGACCTGGTCGGCTTCCGCTACCAAGCGGAGGGGATCGCGCGGCAGGAGGACGGCAAGGACGAGGACGAGGTCACGCTCGGCAGGCGCTACCTGCTGGAAGCGGTCACGATGGGCGACACCTTCATCGTCGCCCACGTCGACGGGCGCATCCAGGCCGCCGTCAGCCTCAGGCACCGCGACGACTACCTGAGCGTGGTCACGCTCGGCAGCGCGCACACCGGCGTTCGCGGCGGCGCCGTGGCCGTGGAGCACGCGCTGGCCGGCCTCGCCGCGTCGGAGGGCATGCCGGTCTTCGGCGTCACCGACGTCAGCTCCGACGTCCACGTGCTGCACAACGGTTTCGGGCGCAGGCTCGACATCGAGATCGAGCGCCCCGGCGAAGAGGAGCCGTTCAACTCGATCTGGTCGGCGGAGGACGCGAAGGCGATCACCGACGGCGTGTGGGCGCGGCTGGTCTCGACCGGCTCCTTCCGGCCCTCGGTCGGCGACGTCCCGCCCAACACCGGGCAGGGCGTCCCGGCGGCGGCTATGGACCTCATGGCCTTCCACAGCAGGGCCTTCAGCGAGCTCGGCGGTGAGGTCACCGTCGTCAGGGGGCCCGCGAGCGGGATCGCCGACGACTCGTGGTTCGAGTTCTTCGAGCAGGCCGCCGGGCTGGCCTCGGTCACCACGGGGACCCAACAGGAGAAGAAGGGGCGCGAGTACCTCAAGGACGCGCTCCAGCACGGTGAGACGATCTTCGTCGCGCACGTCGGCGGCGAACTGCACGCCGCCGCGAGGATCGACGAGTCCGACGGCCGCGTCGAGATCCTCTCCCTCGGCAGCTCTCACGACTCCGGTGTGCGCGGGGCGGCGGTCGCCGTCGAGCTCGCGATCGCCGAGCACGTCGCGGGCCTGGGCGTGTCGGTGGCCAGCGTCGCCGACGAAGCCTCGCGGCCGTTCCACAACGCCATCGGCCGTCGTCTCGACCGGACCGAGGCGCGCTCCACCACCGAGGACCTCAACTCGTTCTGGTCGGCGGAGGACGCGCGGGCGATCACCGACGGGGTCCGGGGGCGGTTGGAGGCCCTCCCGGCGCTGGCGGAGCCCGGCACCGCGCCTCTCCCGCCCGCCGTCGTCCCGCCGCACGCGGGCGAGGACGTGCCGAGCGAGGCGGTGGACTTCATGTCCTTCCACACCGAGCGCTTCCTCGGCGACGGCGGCCGGATCACCGTCGTCGAGCGCGGGACCCCGCAGTGGGCCGAGTTCGAGCGGCAAGCGCTGGCGCTCACCCAGAGCGACCCCGGAACGCACGCGCGGATCACGGCAGGCCGGGACGGCGTGCTGGAGTCCTTCCGCACACCGCACGACTACGTGATCGTCGCTCACAACGCCGACGGCATCCAGGGCGCGCTGAGCGTCCAGCGGGGGCCGGAGAACCTCGTCGTGCAGGCGCTGGGCGACGCCTACCGTGGCGCGCCCGGCGCGGGAACGGCCGTGCAGTACGCGTTGGCCGAGCTCGCGCACCGCGACGGCCTCGGTGTGCTCAGCGGGTACTCGGCGGAGGACCAGGCCTACCACCAGGTGATCGGCCGCCGTGTCGAGAACCAGACGCACTCCGTGTGGACGACGGGTGACGTCGAGCAGGTCGTGACCGGCGTGCGGGACCGCATCGGCGGCCGGGAGTGGGAGAGCCCCACCGAGCAGACCGACGCCGAGCGGGAGGCCACGCGCGAGGCGCGGGTGCGCCGGGTCCACGAACTCGCGGCCCGGGTCGGGCTCGCCGAGGTGATGGAGGGCGTCACCGTCGTCCCGATCGACGACGCCCCCACCGTCGCCTGGATGCGGCGGGAGCGGGAGCTCGGTGCCACTCCGGTCGACAAGGGCGGCACCGAGGTCTGGTTCTCGCCGGATCTGTTCGACCTCGACGACGCCGCCGCCACCGAGGTCATCGCGCACGAGGTGAAGGGCCACGTCGAGCAGCTGCGCGCTGGGCTGCGCCCGAGCAACACCCCCGTCGATCTGCTGGAAGAGCACGCCGAGGGCGAGGCGCGGGCAGCGCTCGACCGCTTCCACGGCAGGCCCGAGACAGTGGTCGAGATGCCCGAACGCGGGCCGGAGCGGGACGTGGAGGAGCAGCGCTTCCTGTTCCACGGCGGCGGACACGGGCACCAGCACGGACCCGCCCACGCGCAAGCGAGGAACTCCGCGGTCGAGCAGGTCATGGGCTTTCGCCGGGCTGGTGGGAAGACCTTCGAGGTCCGGCCCAACACCCCGGAGTGGGCCAAGCTGGAGCAGGACATCAAGTCCTCGGCCAGGAGCGGTCACAAGGGCGCGCAACAGATCGACCAAGAACTGGCACGCGCGGCCCAGCAGAGGCAGCTGGGCTCCGTCTCCGTCGTCGTGGCTACGGTGAACAACGAGCTGCACGCGGCGACGGTGGCGATGCGGACGCCGCAGGGACTTGTGTTCCAGGCGTCGGGAACTGTCGGCAGAGGACTGGCACCCGCGGAAACCGCGACACAGCACGAACTCCGCAACATCGCGGTGCGCAACAACGTCGTCGTGATCGACCCCCGCCAGCAGAACGCACCTGCCCAGGCTCAGCCCCAGGGCAACGTGGGCCGCGGTGTACCGCCGTCGGCCGTGGAGGTGATCGCCCGCGAGCGGTACACGTTCACCGAGGAGCACGGCGGCACCGTCGAGATCATCTACAAGGGGCACCACCGCTGGCAGGACCTCGTCAGCCAGGCCGCCGCGCTGGGAGTCCGCCCCGACCCGATGCCGGTGATGGGCGACCCGCTGGGACACGGGCTCGTCGTGGCGCACGTGAACGGCGAACTTCACGCGGTCGCGCAGCTGAACACGTGGTCCGGCCTCTTCCACACCGGGCCGCTGAAGAGCATCGCCAATCCCGCCAAGGGCTTCGCCGGTGCGGTCGAGCTGACACTGGTGCAGCACGCGAGCACCACGAATCAGGAGATCGCGGGTAGCTCGGATGGCAGGAACGCCACTCAGCGGAACGCCGCGATGGGCCGCCAGATGGGCAACTTGGCTCAGCCGTTCGCGGTGGCCCCTGACGTCGACTCGGTGATCAGGCCGCAGGACGCCCGCTTCCTCGCCGACGCGGTGCGGGCGCGGATGGAACAGATCGCCCAGGAGCCGAAGCCCACCCCGACCGCCGACGGCCAGCGCGCGCGGTCGACCAAGGACATCGCGGAGCAGCGCCTGGAACTCGGCGTGCTGCTCGCCCACCCCGACACCTCCGTCGAGCGCGTCGGCGACGACCAGATCGTCACCTTGCCCGATGGCCGCAAGGCGCTCTACGTGCCCGAGTACGGCGGGGAGGAAGCCAGCGACAGCTCGGCCCTCCGGATGCGCTTGGTCAGCGAGCTCGCCGATCAGCTCGGCTGGCCGGATCTGGTTCCGGTCACCGTCAGGTGGAGCAGGGAAAACACTTCCGGCTACGTCCAGCTGATCGAGACCGGCACCGTCGTCGAGCCGGACGAGATCGGCAAGACCTTCTCGATGTGGAACATCCAGCGCGGAGCGGTTCTCCAGTACCTCGCGGGTGCGCTGTCGAACGGTGTGCTGAAGTCCGTGAACGGCGCGCTGGTGCTCGAGCGGGGCGGACACTCGGTCCCCACGGACAACGAGAACCGGCCCAAGTTCGACCCGGACCGCTCGGAGCTCGTCGGTCTCTGGCTCGACCTGGCCAGGACCGGCCACGAACTGGACCCGAGGATCGTCGCCGCGGTCAGGGGTCTGAGCCACGCCAATCTGATGACCCTCGGTCTCAGCGACGAGAGCGCGAAGGCGTGGCTGGTCGAGCGGGCCAAGGAGATCAGCGAGACCGGGGCCATCACCGGTCGCGCGTGGGGCGTCGACGTCACCGCGGGCGGCCTGCCGATCACCTACGAGACCATCGCGGAAGCCGCCAGGCTGGGTGGCGCGGAGGCCGAGCTGGCGAGGGTGAAGGACGTCCGCTACTCCAAGCTCACGCCGAGCGAGGTGTCTTTCCTGCGGCGCGAGGGCGCTCCCGGCGCGACGCCCGTGGGCATGGGTGGCGACGCGGTGCTCTTCGCTCCCTGGGCCTTCACCTCCTGGAGCAAGGCCGTCGAGGTGGTGACGCACGAGCTGGCACACACCAAGCAGCTGCACGCCAAGCTCACCCCCGGCAACACCGATGTCGACCTGCTGGAGAGCAACGCCCAGGCAGAGGCCGCCGCGGCGCTCGAGAGGGCGGGCCTGGAACCAGAGGAGCAGTCGCCGTACCGCCCCGAGCGGCCCCACGTCGACGGCTACCTGCTCCACAGCGGGGCACAGACCCCGCCGAACACCGGTCAGGGTGTGCCTCGGCAGGCGATGGACGTCATCGCCAGGCAGGCAGCGCGGTTCTTCGGCGCGAACGGCGAGATCTCACTGGTCGAGCGGGGCAGCGCGCAGTGGGCGAAGTTCGAGCTCCAGGCGCGTGCTCTCAGCGAGAGCGGGAGCGGCACGCCGATGTACGCCGAGGGCAGCGCCGACAACGTGCTCGCGCCCTTCCTCGGCAAGCCGGACTTCGCGCTCGTCGCCCACGACGACAACGGCCTGCAAGCGGTGATCACCTTCTCGGTCAACGAGGACGCGGTCAGCGGGAACACCATCGTCGAGCACCGCATCGGCAACGCCTACAACGGAGCGGCCGGTGCGGGCACCGCGCTGATGTACGCACTCGCCGACGTCGCCCAAGAGCGGCGCGCCACCGTGCTCAGCAGCTACGAGGACGCTCGCGTCGAGCCGTACCACCTGGCCGTCGGTCGCCGCATCGACCGGGGCGCCTTCAACCTCTCCGGCGACAGCAGGCACAACTCGGCGTGGAGCGCGCAGGACGCGCTGGAGATCACCGACGGGGTGTACGACCGACTGGGCGGCCGTGACTGGCGCTCCCCGGAGAACGCCGCCGACGCCGACACGACGCAACGGCGGCGGGAGCGGGCGGCGAAACTCGTGACCGTCCACGACGTCGCGGCCAGGGTTGGGTTGACCGCGTTGCTGGGACCGGTCGACGTCGTGGTCGTCGACGGCGGCTGGAAGCTGGCGGCGTTGGAGCGCGGCGAGACGCTGTTCGCGGCGCCGGAGAACCAGTACGGACGGGAGATCTGGCTGGCACCTGGCGCGTTCGCCAGCGAGGAGAGCCTGGTCGCCGCCCTCGCTCAGGCGCTGACCTACGCACAGCAGCTCCAGCAGCACCGCCTCTCCGACGACACCCCGGCCAAGGCCGACGAGGCGGCCCGCGTCGCGCTGGCGAGGGCCCGCGGCGAGGACCCGGGCAACCGCCTGGTGGACGCCGTGCAGGCACGGCTCCGGGCGGGCAAGCAGTTGGTGCTCCGCTTCCTGCGCTACGGCGCCGAGCCACCCGCCACGCCCGTCCCGCCCAACACCGGTCAGGGCGTTCCCGAAGGAGCGATGGATTTCGTCGCGGATCAGACCGAGCAGTTCCTCGCCAACCACGGCCGGATCACCGTCGTCGAGCGCGGCGGCGCTCAGCACGCGGAGTTCGAGCGCCAAGCGCTGGCGCTGAACGCGGACGCGAGCGAACACGACTTCATCATCATCGCCCGCGATGCGAACGGCTTCCAGGCGGCGCTGGGGATCCAGGTCAGCAGCGCGGGCTTGGCATCGCGCACGCTCGGGAGTCCCCCGCGCCAGGCCACCGGTGCCGGTACCGCCTTGCAGTACGTCCTCGCCGGTCTCGCACAGCGGCGCGGCCTGCCCGTGCTGAGCACCTACGACAACACTGACGACGAGACCTACCACCGGACGATCGGCCGCCGCGTCGGGCACGACGCGATCGTGCTCGACCGGCAGCTCCACGCCCAGGTCACGAAGCTGCGTTCGGAGGAGGGCGCCGAGGCCTTCTTCGAGGAGAACCGCGGGCACCTCGTCAACTCCCGGTGGACCGCGCAGGACGCGGCGCAGCTGGCCGCCGGGGTGCGGGAACGCCTCGACGGCCGCGGCTGGGGATCGCCGGGCGATGACGGACCGGACCCGAACCCGAACCCGGTCCCGCCGAACACCGGCGACGGCGTTCCGGACGCGGCGCTGGCGTTCTTGTCCTTCCACGCCAACGCCTTCCGGGCGATGGGCGGCAAGGTCGAGATCATCGACGCCGCCGATGACGCGCGTCTGGACGAGTTCCGCGAGCAGGCGCCCGAGTCGACAAGGTCGACGGGGCTGCCCCCGTCGATGTGGGACTCGCTCAACCACGGCCAGAAGGTCGTCGTGGCGCACGTGGACGGCGTCGTGCAGGCCACCATCGCGATCACCGAGACCGACAACGGCTTCATCGAGGTCGAGATCGAGACGGCGCTGACCGCCGGGTTCGGACCGGACGCGAGCGTCAACACCGCGGCGGTCGCCGCCGAGGTGGAGCTGGCCAAGTACGCCGCGCAGCGGAGCACGGCCGTCGTCAGCGTCGCGTTCGAGGACAACCACGTCCACAAGGCGATCGGCCGCCGGGTGGACCGGAAGTCCGTGCAGCGCGGCCCGGAGGCGTTCGACTCGATCTGGTCGGCCTCGGACTCCTGGCGGATCACCGAGCACATCACCCCCGGCGAGGTCCGCGCACCGTCGGCCGAGGACGTCCCCGCGCGCACGGGCGAGACCGTCCCTGCCGAGGTGATGGACTTCATCGCCTTCCGCACCGACCAGTTCTTCGCCGAGGGTGGCAAGATCACGCGGATCGAGCCGGGCACCAGGCGGTGGGCGGAGTTCGAGCGGCAGGCTCTTGCGCTCACCCCGGATGTCGACGTCGCCGACGAGCGGGTGAGCCAGGGCAGGCGCAACGTCCTGGAGACCTTCCGCTCCACGCCGGAGTTCGCCTTCGTCGCCCACAACGCCGACGGCATCCAGGCCGTGCTGGGCGTCGATCAGGGGGCGGGCGGCCTCAAGGTGACCACGTTCGGCAACGCCTACCGCGGCGTGGCCGGTGCGGGCACCGCGACCCAGTTCGCCCTCGCCGACTTCGCCGGGCGCCACGACATGGGCGTCGTCAGCGACCTCGGCGGGATCTCGGGCTACCACCAGGCGCTCGGCCGTCGCCTCGGCGTCGGCACCGGCGCGCGCTGGACCGCGGACGACGCCAACGCCATCGCGGACGGGGTGCAGGAACGCCTCGGTCGCGGCTGGGAGTCCTTGGAGGACAACCCCCACGTGGTGTGGGGGCACGAGCGCGCGGAGGCGATGGAGCTCGCAGAGGCGCTGGCCAAGGTCCGGGCGGCGGCCACGGCCGCGGGCTACACCGTCGAACCGTCCCCGCGCCCCGGTGAGGTGATCGTCGACGGCATCCGCGTGGTGATCATCGACGACGCCGTGACCGAGGCGTGGATGGAGCGCGAAGGCGCTCACGGAGCGACGCCCGTCGACAAGGACGGCGAGGTCTGGTTGTCGCGCAGTGCTCTCGCCGGAGACGACGTGGTCATTCACGTCTGGTACCTCTCGCACGAGATCGGCCACGCGCGTCAGGTCAAGGCCGGTCTCTCCCCTGCCAACACCTCCAGGCAGCTCCTCGAGAAGCACGCGCACTCCGAGATGGGCGCCGCGGTGGCCCAGGCGCGCCAGGCTCACATGCCTCTCGAGGCGCGCGTGATCCCCGACGTGATGGACATGCCCACCGTCGGGCAGGAGCCGCCGGAGGAGGGCACCGAGCACCCGCGATTCTTGTTCCTCAAGGGATTCTTCTCCTCCGCCGTCGCGTCCCCGCCCAACGTGGGCAACGGGGTCCCGGACGAGGCGGTGACCTTCATCGCCCGCCACACCGCCCGGTTCTTCGCCGACGGCGGCCGGATCTCCGTGGTGGAGAAGGGCAGCCAGGAATGGCTGGCGTTCGAGCGGCAGACACGCGCACTGATGATCAAGCGCCCCGGCCGGTCCGAGATCGTCCAACGCGGTCAGAAGCACGTGAAGACGGCGTTCAAGGAAAAACACGACTTCATGATCGTCGCCCACAACGACGACGGCATCCAGGCAGTGGTGGGTGTCAGGGACCTTCCCGACTTCGCCGGTTTGAAAGAGACGTGGCTCGGCAACGCGTACCGAGGGGCCGCGGGCGCGGGAACCGCCCTGCAGTACGCCCTTGCCGACCTCGCCCGCGAGCGGGGACGGAACGTCTACAGCTCGTACGAGTCGCACGGCAGCCTGTCGTCCAAGCCCTTCCACCAGGCGCTCGGCCGCCGTCTCGACATGGCGGCTCAGCAGGTCAACCCGGCTTACCACACGCTGCTCTCCGAGCACGGTGGGCGCGTCGCCGCCGACTACACCACCGGCTTCACCTCGGCGTGGTCGGCGCAGGACGCCGGGCAGGTCGCCGACGAGGTGCGCAAGCAGCTCGGACGCGATTGGCGGTCCCGCGAAGCAGCCCCCGGCGTCGACGCCCGACAGCGGGCCGAGCAGCGAGCCGCTCGCCTGAGAGCCGCTCGCGATGCCGCGGAGTGGGCCGGGTACGCCACAGAACTCGACGCCACCGAGGGCACGCTGCTGATCGAAGGCGTGCGGGTGGTTCTCATCGACGACGCGCCGACGGCGACGTGGATGGCCCGGGAGAACGCCAGCACCGTCTCGCCGCTCGACCGCGTCGGTGGCGAGTTCTGGTTGGGGCCCAAGGCTTTCGTCAGTGACGAGGCCCTCGTCCACGCCATCGCGGCCGCGTTGGTCCATTCCAAGGCCCTCGAACGCGTCCTGCCGTGGGACGACCGGGGATGGCAGGCCAAGGCCGACGCCGAAGCCGCCGCCGCGCTCGGCAGGGTGCGCGACGAAGACCCGGCCGACATGCCCGCGCGTGACCGGAACGAGTCGCCGTTCACCAAGGGCCGCGCCTTCCTGGCGTACCGGCCGCAATCGGGGACCGCCGACATCACCCACGGCGCGGAGGAAGCCGCTCTCGAGCAGCGCCTGGCCGCCCCGGACGCACGGGTGTGGGAAGAGCAAGGCGGGTCCGCGCTCAGTGACTACGGCAACACCCGGGTCGGCCCGGAGAGCGATCCGATCGGTGTCCTGATCCCCCAGGGGCAGATGGCACAGGACCCGAGCGACCCCGAGAGCACGATCAACCGCCTGCGCGCGCAGTGGCGGGCGCTGGTCGCGGTGGGCTGGAAGCACCTCGGCATCCCGGCCGCGATGCTGAACTCCCCCGACGGGGACGGTGTCGTGCTCAAGCACGTGCCGGGCTTCACCCGGGGCGTCGACCTCGCCACCATGCGCTCCCTCGACGGCCAGCGCGCCGCGATCATGCACTACCTGCTCGCCAAGACCGGCCTGTACGGCGCGGCGGGCACTGACGGGGCGGGGCGCCTGGTGCTGCTCGGCGACCCGGACATCCTGCCGACGGAGGAACAGGTCGAGTCGGGCGATACGAGCATCGACTCCGAGTTCGTCCGGGAGCACCTCAACAGGCCGTTCGACGCCGTGGTCCAGCGCGAACTGCTCGACATCGAACCGAACCGCGTCGCCGCGGCACTGCGCTCGTCGGGCATCTCGGAGGACCTCGTCCACGACGCTCTCGCCAGGCTGGCCGAGATGCGGTGGGAGGGCCGGATCACCGGGAAGGCGTGGGGACACGTCGTCCGCAGCCAGGTGAACCTCTCCGAGACCTACGACCACGTCTACACCAAGTGGATCTCCGAGGGCTCCTCGAACGTCGCTCCCACGCTGGAGCCGAACTTCGAGACCGTGCAGGAGGCCGCGAGGCGAGCCGGGCTCGGGCGTGCGCTGAGCAAGGTCTCCGTGGTCATGAAGCACAGCACGGAGAACGAGCAGTGGCTCAGGCGGGAGAACGCGCTCGGCGCCACCCCCGTCGACAAGCACGGCACCGAGATCTGGCTGTCCCCTGCGGCCTTCGCCGACATGGACACCCTCATCCGGGTCCTCGCGCACGAACTCGCCCACGCCGAACAACTGCGCAAGGGTCGCACCCCGGCCAACACCTCCGTGAACCTGTTGGAGGAGCACGCGCACGCCTCGGCCGACGCCGCGCTCGCCAAGTCGCGGGGCGGCAGGGCGAAGCGGGTCCGCCTGCCCAAGATCGGCGAGCAGCCCCCGGTCCCCGGCACCGAGAACCTGGACTTCCTGTTCTTCCGGGAGCACGAGCACAGCCACGCGCTGGTCACCAAGGGCCTCTTCACGTCCTCCCGCGCGTTCCCGCCCAACGTCGGCAAGGGTGTCCCGGACAAGTCGCTGGACTTCATCGCCCGCCACACCAAGAAGTTCTTCGACGCAGGCGGCCGGATCTCCGTGATGGAGCGGGGCAGCCAGGAGTGGCTGGCGTTCCAGCGGCAGTCACGTGCGCTGATGGACACCGAGCACGCGCGGTCGGAGAACGACCTCCTCGGCCGGTACTACGTGGACGACGCTTTCGCCTCCGACCACGACCTCATGCTCGTCGCCCACGACGACGACGGCATCCAGGCGGTGATGGCCGTCGAGGACCTCACCCACAGGAATCGGTCCATCTACCGGGGCCTGTACGTCAAGTCCCACGGAAGCGCGTACCGGGGCGCCGTGGGCGCAGGCACCGCGTTGAACTACGCCTTGGCGGACATCGCCAGTCAGCGGCGGATGAACATCTTCAGCTCGTACGAGGCGCACAGCGACAAGCCGTCGAAGCCCTACGACCTGGCGATCGGCCGCCGCCTCGACGTGAACGCGTTCAAGCTCGACTCGAACTACGAGCAGACGCTCAGGCAGTACGGCAAGTACCACGGCCGCAGGATGTTCCACAGCCGGTTCACCTCGGCGTGGTCGAGGGAGGACGCCGAACAGATCACCGCAGGGGTGCGGTCGAGGATCGGGCGTGGCTGGGAGTCCGACGGACAGGCCCCCAACCCCGACGCCGAGCAGCAAGCCCAGCAGCGAGCCGCGCAGCGGGCAGAGCACCTGGAAACCGCTCGCGAGGCCGCGGAGTGGGCCGGCTACCGCACGGAGTTCAACGCGGCCGAGGGCACGCTGAAGATCGAGGGCACTGACTATGTGATCGTCGACGACGCGCCGACGGTGGCGTGGATGGCGTCGCAGAACGCCAGCAGCGTCACCCAGCTCTACCGGCTCGGTCACGAGGTCTGGCTGGGGCCCAAGGCCTTCGTCAGCGTCGAGTCCCGCATCAGCGCCATCGCCGCCCAGGTCGCCTACGCCAGGGCCACCGCTCGCGACGGGCGAGCGTCCCACCAGGAGTGGCGGGCCGAGGCCGACGCCGAAATCGCCGCCGCGCTCGCCAGGGCGGGGATCGACGTCTCCGCCGACGTGCCCGCGCGCGAGGCCGACGAGAAGCTGACCACTGAGAACGACGACTTCCTGGCGCACCGACCGCGCGCGGTGATCGCCGACATCGCCCACGGCCCCGAGGAACGGGCCCTGTCCGAGCAGCTGACCGGTCCGGACGCGCGGCTGTGGGAAGTGGACGATCCGTTCAAGCGGGGCGAGCTCCGGGACTACGGCAACACCCGGATCGGGCCGGAGGACGACCCGATCGGCGTCGTGCTCCGCACGGGGAAGCAGCAGGTGATCGCCGAGTGGCGGACGCTGCTCGCGGTGGGCTGGAAGCACCTCGGCGTCCCGGCCGCCGTGCTGGACTCCGCTGAGGGACGCGGTGTCGTGCTCCAGACCGTGCCGGGCTTCACGCGGGGCACCGACCTCAGCACCCAGAAGTCCCTCGACGGCCAGCGCGCCGCGATCATGCACTACCTGCTCGCCAAGTTCGGCACGTTCGGCGTGCGCGGCACGGCGGGCACCGACGCGGCGGGGCGCCTGGTGCTGCACGGCGACCCGGACATCCTGCCGACGCGGGCACGGGTCGAGGCGGGTGGGGTGCAGATCGCATCCGACTTCGTCAGCGCGAACCTCAACACGAGGTTCCACCCCGACGTCATGCGCGAGCTGCTCGCCATCGAGCCCGACCGCGTCGCCGAGGCACTGCGCTCGTCGGGCATCGCCGAGGACATCATCGAGGACGCGCTCGCCCGGCTGCGGGAGATGCAGCGCGAGGGCCGGATCACCGGGCAGGCGTGGGGCCGGGTCATCCGGGGCAAGACCGACCTGTCCGGCGAGTACGACCGCGTGTACAACAAGTGGTTCTCCGAGGGCTCCCCGACCGCGCTCCCCGCGCTGCCCATGAACATGGACACCGTGAAGAAGGCCGCCAAGCTGGCTGGACTCCGGACCGAGCTGCGCTGGGTCTCCAAGGTGGTCATGGAGCACTCCGTGGAGACGCAGGAGTGGTTCAGGCGGGAGAACGCCCTCGGCGCCACCCCGGTCTACTACCGCGGCACCGAGATCTGGCTGGCACCCGCGGCCTTCGCCGACATGGACACCCTCGTCCGGGTCCTCGCGCACGAGCTGGCCCACGCCAGGCAGCTGCGCTGGTCGCGCAACCCGGCCAACACCTCCATCAACGTGTTGGAGGAGCACGCGCACGCGTCGGCCGACGCCGCCATGGCCAAGGCACGGGGCGGCAGGGCGAAGCGGCCTCCGCTGCCGAAGATCGGCGAGAAGCCCCCGGTCCCCGGCACCGAGAAGGTCACCTTCCTGTTCCACCGGGAGGACGGGCACGGGCACACGTTGGCGCGCAACGGCGTTTCCGTTCCTATCAGCGAGATCCCGCGCAACACGGGCAACGGGGTCTCACCGGAGGCCGTGGACTTCATCGCCCGCCGCACCAAGCGTTTCTTCGCCGATGGCGGCCGGATCGCCGTGGTGGAACGGGGCAGCCGGGAGTGGGACGAGTTCCAGCGGCAGGCGAGCGCGCTCATGGACCGGCGCGCCACATCGGCCCGCGTCGACTACGGCCGGAAGAACGTGAGAGACACGTTCACTCTGTCCGACTCCGTCATCGTCGCTCACAACGATGACGGCATCCAGGCGGTACTGGGGATCGACGTCTTCCCCGGCTCGAACAGCCTCCACGTGATGTTGCTGGGCAGCGCGCACCGGGGTGCGGCGGGTGCTGGCACCGCGGTGCAGTACGTCCTCGCCGACCTGGCCCGGCAGCGCGGGCTGACCGTCTTCAGCGCGTACGACAGTGCTGGTGGCCAGTCGTCCAGGCCGTTCCACCACGCGATCGGCCGCCGCCTCGACACGGAAGCCTTCAAACTCGACCCCCGCTACCAACGGCTGGTCGCCGATCACGGCGGGCCAGAGGGCCGCAGGCGTTTCCTCGCCGGGTCCACGGGCCCCGTCCCCACTTCCGTGTGGTCGGCGGAGGACGCCGCACAGGTCGCCGACGAGGTGCGGGCACAGCTCGGCCACGGCTGGGAGACGCGGGAAGCCCCTCTCAACCCCGACATCGAGCACCGGGCAGAGCGGCGCGCGGCCACGCGGGAGGCCGCCGAGCGGGCCGGGTTCACGACCGGGATCGACGCCACCGACGGCGCGCTGACGATCGACGGCGTGCGGGTCCTGATCATCGACGACGCGCCGACGGTGGCGTGGATGGCGAGGGAGCACGCCAGCGGCGTCGCTCCGTCCGAGCAGCGCGGCAGCGAGTTCTGGTTGGGCCCCAAGGCTTTCGCCGACGAGGCGACGCTCATCCGCACCATCGCGGCCCAACTCTCGTACTCCAGGGCTTTCCGCTCCGGGCCGCTGGTGGACCACTCGGCGTGGCTGACCGAGGCCGACGCCGCGGCCGAAGCCGCGATCACCAGGGTGAGCGGCGAGGCTCCTGCCGAGGGCGTCGCCCGCAAGGACGGCGAGCACCTGCTCACCGAGAACGACGAATTCCTGGTGTACCGGCCGCACGTGGCGACCGCCGACGTCACCGACGGCCCCGAGGAGGCTGCCCTCGATGAGCGGCTGACCGCCCGGGACGCGCGGCTGCGGGTGCAGGACCGCGGGCTGTTGGAGTCCGAGCTCCACCGGTACGGCGACATCCGGGTCGGGCCGGAGGACGACCCGATCGGCGTGCTGATCCCCCTCGGGGAGATGGTGCTCGACGCCAGGTACCCCGACAGCGCGGCCCAGCGGGTGCGCGCGGAGTGGCGGACGCTGCTCGCGGTGGGCTGGAAGCACCTCGGCGTCCCGGCCGCCGTGCTGGACTCCGCCGAGGGAAGCGGAGTCGTGCTCCAGAACGTGCCGGGCTTCACGCGGGGCGTCGACCTCGCCACCCTGCGCTCCCTCGACGGGCAGCGCGCCGCGATCGTGCACTACCTGCTGGCCAAGACCAACGTGCCCGGTGTGCGTGGAACCGCGGGCAAGAGCCCGGATCGCGCTCTCGTGCTGCACGGCGACCCGGACATCCTGCCGACGCGACAGCAGGTCGAGTCCGGCGAGGTGAGCATCGACTCCGACTTCGTCCGGGAACACCTCAACCGGCCGTTCGACGCCGTTGTCCAGCGCGAGCTGCGCGACATCTCGCCCGAGCGCGTCGCCGAGGCACTGCGCTCGTCGGGCATCGCCGAGGACATCGTCCAGGACGCGCTCGCCCGGCTGCGGGAGATGCAGCGCGAGGGCCGGATCACCGGGCAGGCGTGGGGACACGTCGTCCGCAGCCAGGTGAACCTCTCCGAGACCTACGACCACGTGTGGGCCAAGTGGTTCTCCGAGGGCTCCGCGAACATGGACGCCACCCTGGTGGTGGACCAGAAGACCGTGCGGGAGGCCGCGAAACTGGCCGGGCTCCAGAAGGAGCTGCGCAGGGTCAAGAACGTGGTCATCGACCACTCCGAGACGAAGAAGGCGTGGTTCAGGCGGGAGAACGCGCTAGGCGCCACCCCCGTCGAGAAGCGCGGGGACGAGATCTGGCTGGCCCCCGCCGCCTTCGCCGACATGGACACCCTGATCCGGGTGCTCGCGCACGAGCTCGCCCACGCCGAGCAACTGCGCAAGGGGCTCAGCCCGGCCAACACCTCCATCAACCTGCTGGAGGAGCACGCGCACGCCGAGGCCGACGGCGCCTTCACCAGGGCACGGGGCGGCAAGGCGAAGCGGGTTCCGCTGCCGCGCATCGGCGAGGTGCTCCCGCCCCCCGGCACCGAGCACATCAAGATCCTGTTCCACAAGGAGCACGGCCACGGGCCGCTCTCCGACGACGACATCGCGACCCTGTTCCGGGAGGGGGGCGTCACCGACGTCGGGAGCATGGACGAGCTGATCGCGATGATCGGCTCGATGCCCGGGGTGTCCGTCGAACAGGCCCAGGGCCGCCCGCCGAAGCTCTTCTTCCGGGAAACCGGAGCCGAGGTGGAACTCGCCGTGACGGTCGCCGAGGACGACCTCCTCGATCACGTGCGAGTGTTCGAGAACGCGCTCGGCGGGAAGACCGCCGTGCTGTACATCGCGCGGCGGCACAGCGTCGTCAGGGCCGTGATCGCGGCGGCCGAGCTGATCGGCACCCTGGAGGGCAGCCTGCGCCACGACGCAGGGCTGCCCCCGCTGGCCCCGCCCCCGCCCCTGCCGCGGCACGGCGCGCCGCCGCCGGGCGTGGACAGCGTGACCCGCCCGCTCTACCGGATGAACGCCACCGCCAACGCGATCCACGCCACCGACACGGGATTCGACCCGATCATCGGGCTGGAAAGCTCCCCGCTGTGGATCGAGTTCCGCGCGGCCACCCTGACGCTCATCGGCGCGGTCGGCGAGAACGGCGTTGCCGAGCTGGTCGAGCGCGGACGGCTGACCGCGCGGGCCCGCACGGTCCTCGCGACCCTGACGTTCTTCCACGAGCTCCCCACTGGCTTGGACAGGGACGCCAAAGCCATCGAGGAACCCGCGGTGCGCGACGCGGAGTGGGCGCGAGCCCTCGGGTCCGCTCGTTCACTCCGGCCGTTCGACCCGGCATCGTCGGACGTGACCCGGGCGCTCGACGAACTCCGCTGGTCCGGCGCGGTGCCGGGGCTGAAGCACGGCACCCACCGGCCGGGCGAGCCGATCGAGGTCAGCTTCGGTTCGACCCAGCTGCGGCTGACCACCGACAAGCGATTCCACCAGCCGGGCGACGAGAACGCCCTGTCCTCGTTCCGGATCCGCCGAGGCGGAGCCGCCGAGATCCAGGTCCGCCGCGGCCTCGACCACGAGCGGGCCGTGCGCGAGTACGCCTACCAGTTGGGCAAGCTGGCCAGCCAGGAGAAGCCGTCGGGTCTGCGGAGCCTGCTGCCGTGGTCGGCCAAGACCACCGTCGGCGCCGAGACCGCGGGCAAGCTCGCGGTGCTCAACGTCATGGCCTACCAGTTGGACCAGGCGAAGGGCGAGGGCGCGGAACTCGAGCGGCCGCTGCCGTCGACCAGGCGCGAAATCGCCGCGCGCGCCGCGGAGTTCCTGGAGTTCGCCGACCGCGTGCTGGCGGAGCTGCCGGAGGGACAGGACTGGGCCGCCCTCACCACCGCGCACCTGCGCGGAAACGCGAACGCGCTGCTCGCTGGCAAGGCCGCCTCCTACGCGGCGTGGGACTCCGATCCCAGCCAACTGATGGGGCCGGCGGAGCTGAAGCTGCGCGAACAGTTGGAGGCGGGGTTCACGGTCGCCGGAGAGCTCTCTGACGAGCCCGGCTGGCTCCGCCTCGACGGGCCGCACGGTCCGGTCGGCGACTACCTGTCGAGGTTGGCGCAGCACGAGGGCGTTCCCGTCGAGGACACCATGCTGAGCGAGGTCCTCGCAGCAGGTCACATCGGTGACGAGCTCGGTCTGACCGCGTCCACCGCCTTGCGGCGGGGCATGGCCACGATGGTGCCGTCGGCCACGCCGTGGCACGGTCCGCAGGGTCCCGGAGTGGTTCGGCAGCGGCTGGGCGTCGGGGACCCCAGGCCCCTCGACGCCCTCGGCAGCCCCGAGACGCTGACGAAGGACGCACTCGACGTCCGCGACTACGACCAGCTGCACCGGGAACTGGCGGCGATCTACGACTACGCCATCGGGCACCTCGGCCGGGACGAGGACACCTACGGCACCATCTACCGGACCGACCTGTTCGCGGCCACCGGCGCCGCGCCGGTGCTCAAGGTCAACTACCCGGCGTTCCCCGGGCGGGACGGCGCGGTCATCCGCTCGAACTTCGTCGCCGCCCAGCTCGGCGTGCGCTTCAGCGACTGGACGCTGCGCACCGTGCTGGAGAACGTCTCCGTCGAGCACCTGGCGGAACAGCTGCGCAGGGACGGACTCGGTGAGGACGAGATCGCCGGGGTGAGCGCCCGGCTGACGGAGATGCGCGACACCGGCATGATCACCGGTGCGGCCGTCGCCGGGATCGAGTTCGCCAACGGCACTCCCGTCCCGCCGAGGGGCGCCGCGGCGTTCGCCGAGTTGGCTGGGATCGACCCGGAGAGCCTGCCCAAGGTGGGCGCCATCAGCTCGGTCTCCGGGAAGCTGGACGCCGGAGCGGCTGCGCTCCTCGTCGACCTGGCTTCCCCCGATGTCACGGTGTGGCGGGAGCAGCTCGGGCTCTCCGAGCCCGAGCTGCACGAGTACAGCGAATGGCGGGTCGGCCCGAAGGAGGGCCTGATCGGCGCGTTCATCCCCACCGGGGAGAAGGCGCCCGACGGCGCCGACAGCGCCGCCAAGCGCCTGCTCGCGCAGTGGCAGACGCTGGTCACCTTCGGCTGGCAGCACCTCAGCCCGCCCGCGGTCGCGTGGGAAGGTCCCCGCGGGCTCGGTGTCGTGCTCCAGCGCGTCCTGGGCTTCGTGCGGGGCGTGAACCGCACCGCCCTGCGGTCCCTCGACGGCCAGCGCGCGGCGGCGCTGCACTACGTGCTCGGCGTGACCGGGGAGCACCGGGCGCACGGCACGTGGGGCACCGACCGGGCGGGCAACCTCGTGCTGCACGGCGACCCGGACATCCTGCCCACCCAGGAGCAGGTGGAGTCCGGGACCGTTCGCATCGACTCCGACTTCGTCGCTGAGCACCTCAACCGGCAGTTCGACGAGGAGGTCCAGCAGGAGCTGCTCGCCATCGCTCCGGAGGAGCTCGCCACCGCGCTGCGCGCGGCGGGCATCGGCGAGTACGAGATCGAGGGTGCGGTCAACCGCCTGCTGGAGCTGCAGAGCGAGGGGCAGATCACCGGCGAGGAGTGGGGCCGGGTCATCAGGGGCAGGGTGAACCTCTCCGAGGACTACGACCACGTGTGGGTCAAGTGGATCTCCGAGGGCTCCGCGACGGCGGAACCCGGGCTCCCGGTGAACGACGAGACCCTTCGCCAGGCCGCGCACGAGGCCGGGCTCCTCGATGAGCTGAGCAGGGTCAACGTGGTGACCGAGCACGACCGGGACACCCTGGCGTGGTTCAGGCGGGAGAACGCGCTCGGCGCCACCCCCGTCAAGGAGGGCGGGCGCACGATCTGGCTGGCGCCCGCCGCCTTCGCCGACATCGAGACCCTCATCCGGGTGCTCGCGCACGAACTGGCCCACGCCGAGCAGCTCAAGGCAGAACTCGGGCCCGGCAACACCTCCATCGACGAGCTCGAAAAGCACGCGCACGGCTGGGCCGACACCGCGCTCACCAAGGCGCGGGGCGGTGAGGCGACGTTCGCTGGCGTGAGGGACATCCCCAAGGTGCCCCCGATCCCCGGCACCGAGAACGCGTCGTTCCTGTTCCACAGGGAGGACGGGCACGGGGCTCCGGCGGACTTCAACACGGGACAGGGCATTCCGGAACCGCTGATCGACCACATCGTGGATGAGGTCAGGGCCTTCCGGAAGTCCGGTGGCCGTGCCGATGCCATCTACCCGGATAGGGACCCATCGCGCTGGCAGCAGCTGGTCCGCGCCATCAAGGCGGGCACGGCGCACGCCGACGGCGTCGACGGCGTCGACGCCCGCACCATGGACGGTTCGCTGAACGGCGCCCACTTCGCGGTCGTGGCAGAGACCTCGCAAGAGATCCAGGCCGCGGCACTCGTGCAGATCCGGGAGGAGGGCTTCGTCGTGCTCGCGGCCGGGACTCTCGGCACCGGCCCGTCTGAGGCCTACACCGCCGCGCACCACGAACTCGCGAACATCGCGTCCCGGTTGCGGTTCCCTGACGCCGACGAATCCGACGAGTCAGGCGTTCCGGTGTTCGACCTGCACGCCCGCACTCCCGAGGACACCGAGCGGCACCGGCTGCTCGGCCGCAGGATCGGCCTGCACGCCGCGACGGCGGGCATCAAGGGCGCTCACCCGGGACACAACTCGGTCTGGACCACCTCGGACGTCCGGCAGCTCTCCGCCGACGTCAACGCCGAGCTGAAGGCGGCGATCCCCAAACGGGCGGTCGAAACGATCGCCAGACAGGCCAACGACATCCACCACGCCGGCGGTGTCGCCGAGGTCGTCATGAGAGACGACAGCAGCTGGCAGGAACTGATCGGCGAGCTGGAGCGCCTGCGCACCGGCGACGAGGCCGACCGCAAGATGGCCGCCGTCCTCGGAGGCCTCAACGACGGCGTCGTGGTCGTCCGCGTGCGGGGCAAGGTGCAAGCCGTCGCCGCGGTTCAGGACCACTACGACTACCTGTTCGTCAGTGCACCCCTGCTCACCTCGACGTACGCGCCGTCGAGCGTCACCGGTGCCGCCGAGCTCGCCTTGGCGCGCCGCGTCGTCGATGAGGCGAAGAAGCCGCTGGAGAACGTGTCCGCGTACCGGGGCCTCGCGAGTTCCGTCGAGCCCGAGGACCTCCCGGCGCACGAGGCCCTGGGCCGCCGCACGGACGGGACGGGCAAGGGCCTGTTCGCTCCCTGGGCGAACTCCGTCATGTTGACGGGGGCCGCGCGTGAAATGGTCGCGAAGGTCTCGGCGCGGATGCAGGCGATCGAGGACGCCGTCACCGAGCAGGTCCAGCGCCTGCTCACGGCCGTCCCGGCCAAGGACGTCCCCGCGGAGACGGAGGAGCTGAAGCAGAAGCTGGCCGGGGAGGTCGCGAACGTCAGTCACATCGGAGACGGCACGTACGAGATCACCTTCACCGATGACAGCCAGGCGCTCTACCGACCGGCGCCCTTGCGCGACAGCACGTGGGAGAACGACGCGGCGGCCAAGGACATCGCCTACGCCCGTCTCGCGGAGGCTCTCGGCTGGAGCTACCTCGTCGGCACCACCATCCACTGGACGGACGGACCGCACGGGCCGGGTTCGGTGCTGCTGCTGGACCGCGACGCCACCAAGGCAGGCACCCCCGCGGCCTCCTACTCCCTGATCGACCTCGAACGGGCCGCGGTGCTGGACTACCTCGCAGGGGTCATGGCGAGGCCCTCCGGTCACCTGCACGTCAGCGGAACCGGACGGGCGCTGTTGCGCGGCAGCGAGGACTCCTGGCCCGGTGCCGGCCACCGCGGTCAGTCCTTCGAGGACAACCGCTCCGACGTCATCCGCGCCTGGCAGGAGACCGGTCTCCCGCTGAGTGCTGAGACCGTCGCCGCCGTCGCCGGACTCACCATGGCCCACGTGCGCCTGCTCGGCATCGGCGACACCGCCGCCGGTGACTGGCTCGTCGAGCGCATCATCGAGATCAGGAAGGCCGGCACGATCACCGGGCAAGCGTGGGCGGAGAGCACGGCTCCCGTCGATCCGCGGCACGCCACCCCTGAACGACGCGTCGAGGCGACGTTGGAGCTGGCGTCGGCGACGGAGTTGGAGCGGCGCACGGACGACGGCGAGCCGGAGCCCAACCGCGAGAAGATCAAGGCGTTCGTGGACGCGGCACCGCGCGTCCTTCCCGGCATGAGCGCCGCCGACGTCAAGGAGGCGATCGAGGAGGTCGACGACCTGTACCGGCCCAAGGTGGCCGCGTTCGTCGCTGCGGCACTCGGCCACGACGACGCGCGGAACCTGAGCTTCGGGCGACCGAACGACGACGGTGCCTATCCCGTCCTCGCACTCACACTGTCGGGCGTGCGGGAGATCGGAGTGGTCAAGCTCTACGACGCTCGGGGCGACGCGGACGCCCAAGCGAGCGACTACCTCCGCGACATGAAGGGTTACGCCGCGATCGATCAGGCGTCCCGACGCTCCGGCGTGGTCCTCGCGGTCGACGGCCCGGTCGACGTCGGCTCCCTCGATCTCGACGACCGCACCACAACGGGCATCGCGGTCTTCCCGTCCAGTACGGGATCCAGGAACGTCGCCGACCTCCTCAACGAGGTGCGCTCCGCCAAGGACGAGCAGCCACGCCAACGAGCCCTGTCCACCCTGGTCAAGGCGGCAGGACAGGTGGGTGAGCACGTCGCGACGCTGCACCGCGCGTCTGAGGACACCGAGGCGGTTCCCGAGCCGTTCTCCATCGACAGGGACCAGATGCCCTCGGGCGTGCTGGCAGTGCTGACGGACTACCCCGAGTTCCTCGAGCGCCACGGCCTCGCCGAGGGCTTCGACGCCTTCGAGGCACGGGTCATCGCCGCGGAGCTGGACCCGGAGCGGACGGACAGCGGTCGGGTCGTGCTGACCCACAACAACCTGCGCCCCCACAGCCTGCTCGTCGACGGCGACGGCAACGTGCGCTTCACCAACGTCGCGTACGTGGCGGACTCCCTGGGCGCCGGAGGTCTGCCGGTCAGGACTCCGATCGCGCCCCCCGAGGGCGAGCTCCCGGTGTACGAGCTCGTCGTCCTCACCGAGCTGGGCGACCCCTTCTACGACATCGACACGTTCGTCTCGACCCTGTACCAGGAGATGGGCGACCACTGGAGCGCGCTGACCGAGGTGCTTGAGGCCTTCGTCGCGGGCTACGAGGCCGCGTGGCCGGGCGTGTCGATCAGGCAGCGGGTCACCCACACCCTCCTGCTGCTCATGTTCCTCGATCTGGAGGACATCGCCGAGGGCGCGCAGAAGGGATACGACGGCCAGGACGCGAGAGTCACGCGGCTGCTGGACAACATCCCTTCCCTGCTCGGCCCCGACACCACGCCCCAGGGCCGCGTCGAGGCGGTGAAGAACCTTGCCCGGGCGACCGAACTGCACCCGATGGTCGACAACGTGGAGGACCCCCGCAACGCCGGGGCGATCGCGTTCTTCACCGCTGTGGCGCCGTACCTGCTGCCGGGGCTCAGCGTCGAGAACGTGGTGCGGGCGATGGAGGATCCGTCCTCGCCGCACCGCGACGCGGTCATCGGCGTGGTGGCCGAGGCGCTCGGCCGCACCGACACCGAGAACCTGGGTTTCCGGGAGGTGAGCAAGGGCATCGCCGAGGTCCGCGATCTCGGCACCGGCGAGCCGATCGCAGTGCTCAAGCTCTCCGTGAGCTGGGACCCGGCGGGGCCCCCGCAGATCGGCCGGTTCATCCGGGAGATGCGGGGCCACGCGCTCAACGAGCAGATCCCCGGTGACCCGTTCCCCCTCGTGCACCCCATCGAGGCCGGGGTGATCGGCGTCGACGGCGAACTGGCCGGTCTCATCGTCGCCTCCCTCCCCTCGGGAGCGGAGCCGGTGCTCGAGCTCGCCGAAGGCTCCCCCGCCGACCTCACCGTGCTGACTGCGGCGGGCACCACCGCAGCGGCCTCCGAACACGAAGTGGACGAGTCCGAGACCGACCTCGCGGCCGACCTGGACTCCCCAGAGGCCACGGTGTGGCGGGACGAGGACTTGCTGTCGGAGCTCTCCCCATACGGCCAGCACCGGGTCGGCCCGGAGGACGACCTGATCGGCGTGTTCGTCCCGCAAGGCGAGATGACGCTCGACCCCGCTGACCCGGACAGCGCGACCAAGCGCCTGCTCGCGGAGTGGCGGGCACTGGTCGCCATCGGCTGGCCGCACATCGGCACAGCCACAGTGGCGTGGGATGGGCCCGAGGACCCTGGTGTCGTGCTCCAGCACGTGCCGGGCTTCACGTGGGGCGTGTCATCCGCCGCTCAGCGGTCCCTGGACGGCCAGCGCGCGGCGGCGGTGCACTACCTGCTGGCCAAGACCGGTGACCACCGAGCGCATGGCGCGTGGGGCACCGACTTCGCAGGCAACCTCGTGCTGCACGGCGACGCGGACATCCTGCCGACGCGCGAACAGGTGGAGTCCGGCACGGTCGCCATCAACTCCGACTTCGTGTCGGAGCATCTCAACAAGCCGTTCGACGCACAGGTCGCGCGAGAACTGCGCGAGATGGCCCCGGACAAGCTCGCCGCCGCACTCCGATCGGCGGGTATCGGCGAGTACGAGATCCAGGGCGCGGTCGAGCGTCTGCTGGAGATGCAGCGCGAAGGCCGGATCACCGGCCAGGCGTGGGGCCGGATCATCAGGAGCAGGGTCAACCTGTCCCTGGAGTACAACCACGCCTGGGCCAAGTGGGAGTCCGAAGGCTCCGCCACAGCAGACCCCGGCCTCCCGGTCACCATGGACTCCGTCTGGGACGCCGCGGGTAAAGCCGGGCTCCTCGACAAACTGCTCGCGGTCAACGTCGTACTCGACCACGAGCAGAAGACGCTGGAGTGGTTCAGGCGAGAGAACGCCCTCGGCGCAACCCCCATTAAGGACGAGAACCACGAGATCTGGCTCGCGCCCGCCGCCTTCGCCGACATCGAGACCCTCATGCGGGTGCTCGCGCACGAACTCGCCCACGTCGAGCAACTACGCGCGGGTCACACCCCTGCCACCATCTCGGTGGACGCACTCGAGGAGCACGCCCACGCCTGGGCGGCCGTCGCTCTGGCCAGGTTGAACGGCGACCGCGAGGCGGCCTACGCCGACGCGGAAAACATCGCCTGGCAACCGCCGCGCTCCGGTACCGAGAACATGTCTTTCCTGTTCCACAAGGAGCACGGGCACGGCCATGGGGCTCCGTTCGAGCGCAACGTGGGCAGAGGTGTGCCCGACGCGGCCGTCGACCACGTGGTGAAGGACGTCAGGGAGTTCCGAGGGAAACATCAGGGCCGCGCCGAAGTGATCTGGCGCAACAGCCCGGGTTGGCAGCGGCTGTTCCACGACACCGGACGCGGCCAGCAGGCGGGTGACCGCGTCGCCACAGAGCTCCAGCAGAAACTGGGTCAAGCCAACTTCGCGATCGTGGCCACCACCCCGGGCGGCCTCCAGGCGGCAACGCTGGTGCAGGACACCCGGAGCGGTTTCATCGTGCTCGCCTCCGGTGTTCTGGCGAACGGTCTGCCGCAGGCGGACATCGCCGCGCAGCACCTGTTGGCGCAGATCGCGAAGGAACGCGGCGCACCGGTGCTCGACCGGCACGACACGCAGACCTCGCCCATCTCGCGACACCTGTTCATCGGCCGCAGGCTCGACCAGCACGCGGCGGCGGGCATCCCGTGGGCGCACGCGCACAACTCGGTGTGGACCGCGGCGGACGCGCGTGAACTCGCCGACCGAGTGGACGCCGAGCTGAACGCGGTGGTCCCGGAGGAGGCGATCGACGTGATCGCCGGCCAGGCCAACGAGGCCCACGACGCGGGCGGTGTCGCCGAGGTCATCATGAAGGGCGACAGCCGCTGGCCCGAACTGCTCCGCGACCTGGAACGCCTGAACAACGGCGACAAGGCCGACCACGACATCGCCGCTGTTCTCAACGCCAGGAACGACGGCGTCGTGGTCGTCCACGTGATGGGCCAGATCCGCGCCGTCGCCCCGGTCAACCAGGCGCACGTCCAGGCACCGAACGGCGAGTGGAAGACCTACCTGCGCGTCGGTGGACGCCTGGTCACCTCGACGTCCGCGCTGCCCGGTGCCGCCGGCGCCATCGAACTCGCGCTGGCGCGCTGCGTCATCGCCGAGGCGCAGACCCAGTCGCACGGTGAGCAGCACCTGGGCGTCGGGAGCTTCGCCGACCAGGACAACGTCCAGACGCACCGCGACATGGGCCGTCTCGTGGACGGCGCCGCCCAGTACTTGTCCGACAGCCAGCTGAACTCCGCGATGACGGTGCGCGCCGCGCACGAGATCGCCGCGAAGGTGCCAGCGCGGAGGGAGACGCTCCAGGAAGAGGCGAAGAGGGCCCCGGCTCAGCGCCCGCGCAGCACGGACGTCCCGGTCAAGGACTTGGGGACGCGGAGGCAAGAGCTGGCGCGGATGCTTGAGCGGAAGATCGAGGGCATCAGGCCCACCGGCGCCGGCACGTACGAGATCACCTTCATCGACAGCGACGACAAGGCGACCTACCGGGTGGCCGGTCCGCAGTGGGAGAACAGCGAGGCGGCCAAGGACGTCGCCTACGCCGAACTCGCCGAGATGCTCGGCTGGGGCTACCTCGTCGGCACCACCATGCAGTGGTCCGACGGGCGGTTCGGCCCAGGCTCCGTGACGCTGCTCGACGGCAAGGCCAGGCAGGCCGTCGACCTTCTGCGCGCCTACTCACCGATCGACCTCGAACGGGCCGTGGTGCTGGACTACCTCGCCGGGATCATGAGCAGGCCCGCCGAGCACCAGCAGGTCAGCGGGATCGGGCGGGCACTGCTGCGCGGCAGCAGGCAGTCCTGGCCCAGGGACGCCCATCAGGGGCTGCCCTTCACGGAGCTCCGCTCCGACATCGTCCGCGTCTGGATGGAGTCCGGCCGCTCGCTCAGCCCCGAGACCGTCGCCGCCGTCGCTCGGCTCGACGACGCTCGGGTGCGGCTGCTCGGCATCGACGACACCTCCGCCAACGACTTCCTCGGCGAGCGCATCGCCGAGATCCGGGAGACCGGCACGATCACCGGACGGGCGTGGGGCGCCACCACGGGTGAAGATGCGGGCGCGCGGCAGCCCGGAGCCAACGACGAGCAGGCAGGTGCCGCTGAGGGCCGATCACAGCAGGGCAGCCGACCGCAGTTGGGGGACGACGACCCGAACGTGGCGCCCTTCCGGCGCAATCCGGCCGGCCTCGGCTTCGACGGGCAGATCATCTTCGACATGCACAGCCCCACCGCTAGCGGACTCAGCACCGTGATCCTCACCGCGAACACGATCGACGACTACGCGAGGGAGTTCCTGAGCGGGCACCAGTGCCACCGGTTCGCCGCCGCGCTGCACCACATGACCGGGTGGGACGTCGTGACCTTCGACTCCCTCGTCGACGGCGTCTGGGTGCCGAGGCACAGCGGCGTGATGACACCCGACGGCATGGTGCTCGACATCAACGGCCTGACGGAGCCGTCAGTGCTCAAGGAGCTGGTGAGCCGCGGTCAGGGCGGGGCGTACTTGACCGAGCACCGCACCGTTTCCGTGGAACTGATGCCCGGCGACGTCCTGCTCAACAGCGACCATCTCCGCGGCGACCCGCTCTGGTGGACCTCTGAAATCCCGATGGCGATGGTCGTGGCGTTCGCGCATTTCGGCCGCAAAGTGCTGCGCGGCAACGGGATTCTGGACATCCGCCCCGTAAGCCACCCGCCGACGGAGCCCTGGCTCTCCCAGGTGAAAACACCGCTCTACCTGCAGAAGGTGCAGGAAGCCTCCGCCCGGGCGGAGGCGGCGGAGCCCGTCCCCGGCCCGGTGGAGGCGGCGGAGGCCGTGCCCCTGACGCCTCAGGCGGAGCGCGTCAGGACGACGCTGGAACTGGCACTGGCGACGGACTTGGAGCGGCGCTCGGTCGACAACGAGCCGCAGGCCAACCACGACGCCATCAGGGCGTTCGTGAACGCGGCACCGCGTGTCCTTCCCAGCATGAGCGCCGTCGATGTCAGGGCCGCGCTCAAGCAGGCTGGCCACCCGTACTGGGGTGAGGTCGCCGAGTTCGTCGCCGCGGCGCTCGGCCATGACGACGCGCGGAACCTGAGCTTCGGGATCCGGGACGACGGCTCCTACTCCGTCCAGGTCCTCGCACCGTCGGGGGTGCGGGAGATCGGAGTGGTCAAGCTCTACGACCGGGGTGACTTCAACGACGACCGGAGCGACGCGGAGACCAAAGCCGGTGATTTCCTCCGCGACATGAAGGGCCGCGCCGCGATCGACCGCGGGGCTGAGCGCTCCGGCGTGCCCGTCGCGGTCGACGGCCCGGTCGACGTCGGTTCCCTCAGTTCTCCTGATCACCGCACGGCGACGGGCATCGCGGTCTTCCCGTCCGAGGCGGGGGCCAGAACATTCACCGAACTCCTCACCAGAGCGCTGGACACCAAGGACGAGCAGTCGAGCCGGCGAGCGCTGTCGATCCTGGTCGACGCGGCCCGGCAGCTGGGTGGGCACGTCGCGACGCTGCACCGCACGTCCGAGGACACCGAGGCGGCTCCCAAGCCGTTCCGCCTCCCCAGCAACCAGATGCCCTCGGCTGTGCTCGAAGTTCTGCTGACCCACCCCGAGTTCCTCGAGCGTCACGGCCTCACCAGCGTCCTGCCCGCCCTTGAGGCACGGGTCAGCGCCGCGGAGCTGGACCCGGAGCGGGCGGACAGCGGCCGTGTGGTGCTGACCCTCAACAGGCTGCGCCCCGGCAGTCTGCTCGTCAACGCCGACGGCAACGTCCGCATCAACGGCGTCGACCTGGTCCCGGACTCGCTGGGCCCGGGCGGCGTGCCGGTCAGGACCCCGGTCGCGCCCCCCACAGGCAACCCCTCGGCGCACGATCTCGTCGTCCTCGCCGACCAGGGCGACCCCTTCTCCGACGTCGACGATCTCGTCTCGACCTTGTACCTGGAGATGCGCGACGACTGGGGTGCGCTGACCCGGGTGCTCAACGCCTTCGTCGTGGGCTACGGAGCCGATGTGCTGCTCTTGCAGCGGATCACCCACGCCCTTCTGCTGCACTCGTTCCTCGATCTGGAAGAGATCGCCGAGCGCAGGGAGGAGGGCAAGGCCATCGAGGACGAGGACGTGACCGTCGCCCGGCTGATGGGCAACATCCGTTCCCTGCTCGACGGCACCACCCCCCGAGGGCGCGTCGAGGCGGTGAAGAACCTGGCCCGGGTGACCCCGCTGCACCCGATGTCCGACAACGTGGAGGACCCCCGCAACGCCGGGGCGATCGCGTCCTTCACCGCCGAGGCACCGCACCTGCTGCCGGGGCTCAGCGTCGAGAACGTCGTGAAGGCGATGGAGGATCCGTCCTCGCCGCACCGCGACGCGGTCATCGGCGTGGTGGCGAAGGCGCTCGGCCGCGGCGACCACGCCCAGAACGTGGGGCTCCGCAAGCTGGCCGAGGGCATCGCCGCGGTCCGTGACCTCGTCACGGGTGTGACGATCGCGGTGCTCAAGCTCGCCACGAGCTGGGACCCTGCGAGGCCCCCGCAGGTCGGCCGGTTCATCCGGGAGATGCAGGGCCACGCGCTGAACCAGCAGATCCCCGGCGACCCGTTCCCCCTCGAGAACCCCATCGAGGCCGGGGTGATCGGCGTCGCCGGCGAGCTGTCCGGTCTTGTCGTCGCTCCCTTTCAGCAGGAAGCGGACGGCAGCAGCCGAGCCGAGCGAGAGCTGCGAGCGAGGCTCTCCGCCGCAGACGCCGACATCAGCATGGTCGGCAGCGGGACCTCCACTCCGTACCTCGCCACCGTCGACGACGGCTCCGCGACACCTGGCGCTGTGACGCAGGCGATCTACAAGCCGTGGGAGGACTCGGCGAGTTGGCCGCTGAGCGATGCCCTGCGCGAGATCGCCGCGTCCCGCGTGGCCGAGGAGCTGGGCTGGGCCGACCTCGTCCCCACCACCACCGACTGGACCACGCCGAGTCACGGCAGGGGCTCAGCGCAGCTGTGGCTGCCGAACGCGAGTGCTTCCGACCCGAGCCTGGACTCCTACTCGGAGCACGACCTGGCACGGGCAGCGGTCTTCGATTACGTCATCGCCAACAGTGACCGCAGTGCCGGCAACTTCCTGACCACCGAACGCGGTGGCCTCGCCCTGATCGACAACGCCTGGTCGTTCCCGTCCGTCAGGGAGATGGCACGAGGCCCGGCGGGGTCCTACATCGACGGCCGCTTCATCGACAGGGTGCGCGGCCAGGTCCTCCCCCGGTCCGTTCGCGAGGCCGTCGAGTCCGTCGACCCGCGGCAGCTCGGCCAGCGGTTGCGGGCCCTCGGCATGGGTGAGCTGGAGATCATGGGGGCGCTCAGCCGCCTCGCCGAGGTTCGCGAGCACGGCATGATCACCGGGGCGGCCTGGGGCGGTCAGCTCGGCCAGCCCGAGGTGCCTGCGATGGCGCTGCTGGCGAACCTGAGCGACAACGGGCAGCAGCCTTCGGACGCCGTCCTGCGTGCGGTGCTCACCCAGGTCGCCACTGTGGTCGGCCTCAGCGAGTCGCTGGCCGCGGTCGAGCGAATCGTCACCGTCCGGACGCCGGAGAACTCCGAGTGGATGCGCCGAGGAGGCTCGCTCAGCGCCACGCCGGTGGACGCCGCGGGCACCGAGATCTGGCTCGCGCCGGAGGCTTTCGCCACCCCGCAGACCCTGGTCAGGGCCCTGGCGCTGGCACTGACCAACGCGGAGCAGCTGCGTGCGGGCCTCACGCCCGACAACACCTCCGTCGCGCTGTTGCAACGGCACGCGAACAACGCCGCCGCGGTCGCGCTCGCCCGGCTGACCCCGGAGCGGGCTCAGCCGGAGGCGATGGCCCTTCCTCGGCCAGGCCAGGAACCGCCGGTCCCCGGCAGGCAGCTCGACGCTCCGCGGAACTCGCCGTACCGGGACTTCCTCCGGCGCGAAGACGGCATCGCCGAGAACGGCAGCAGTGCTGCGGAGCGGGACCTGCTGAACCGTCTCACCGACGTCACCACACCGCCGTTCCAGTTCCGGGGCTCCACCGCCAACATCGTCACGCTCGGGGACGACAAGATCGTCTACAAGCCGGACGAGGAAGGCGACTGGGGCAACAGCCTTCCCGCTCGGGAGGTAGCCGGCTACCGGATCGCCGAGGAACTCGGGTGGGCCGACCTCGTCCCCGTGACCGCGGAGTGGGCCGACGGCCCCGAAGGCATCGGCTCCGCCCAGCTGTGGATCGCCGACTCTCGCGTTGCCCACCGCGACATCGGCGACTACGACCTGTTCGACGTGCAGCGCGCCGCGGTCTTCGACTACGTCATCGGCAACCACGACCGCAACACCGGCAACTACCTCACGGTCAACGGCAAACTGGTCCTGATCGACAACGCCATCAGCCTGGTGGACGCCGTCCTCCGAGAAACAGGCGATCGGATGGCGTTGAAGTCCGAGTTCACGCTGCGGATGCTCAACCAGGCGCTCGACCCCCGAGTGCTGCAGGCAGTCGCGGGCGTCGACACCGAACGCTTCGCACAACGCCTGCGGGCGCTGGGCATCGAGGACGCCGAGATCGACGGCGCACTCGCCCGGCTCCAGGAGATCCGGGACAACGGCAAGATCACCGGGGAGGTCTGGGACGGCGAGATCGAACCGGGGCAGAGCACGCCCAGCCACCTTCGACCGCCGACCGCGCGGACGGACGGCGGACTTCCGCAGACCATGCAGACCGTGCGCGAGGTGGCCGAGGACGCCGGTCTCGCCGAACGGCTTGCCGCGCTGGACGACGTCGTCATCCGCAACGATTCCGAGGCGCCGACGGGCGGCTCCGTTCCCAAGAACGGGGGCGGCAAGGTGATCATGTTGTCCCCCAACGCTTTCCTGAACCAGGGCACGTTGGCCGCCGCGATCGAGGAACTGCTGGAGATCGCGGAGAGACTTCAGGTCAGCGAAGCGGAGCGGGCACTGCTGGACCGGCTCACCGACCGGTCCGAGGTCATCGACCTGGGTCGTGGCGGCACCGAGCCGCAGCTGGTGCTGCTCGAGGACGACGGGCGCGCGATCTACAAGCCGGAGCTGTCCGACCCCATCGACCTGGCGTGGGAGGACACCGGCCCGCGCCGGGAGGTCGCTGCGTCCAGGTTGGCCGAACTCTTCGGCTGGGCCCAGCTCATCCCGACGACCACCGACTGGTCAGAGGGTGTGCTCGGACGCGGCTCGGTGCAGATGTGGGTCCCCGGGGCGCTGCGCGGACACGAGGACATCAGCCGGTACGACGACGCGGACACCCAGCGCGCCGCCGTCCTGGACTACGTCATGGCGAACATGGACCGCAGCGCGGCCAACCACCTCCGCACTCCGGGCAACGAGCTGCGGCTGATCGACAACGCGTTGACGTTCCCGACCCAGGAGCAGTGGCACAACACCACGCCGACGATCATGTCCCCCTTCGTCGTCGAGCACATCGGCTTCGAACTCGACGCCGACGTGCTGGACGCGGTGCGCCAGATCTCCTTGGAGCAGTTCGAAAAGGTGCTGCTGCGGTCGCGCCTCGGCCGCTGGGAGATCGAGCAGGCCGTCGCGCGGCTGCGGGAGATCCAGGACAACGGCATGATCACCGGCGACGCGTGGGAGGGCGGCATCGCCGAGGACGCCCCCGCACAGCTGGATGTCGCCGAGGACGGCACCAGCGCGGCCGAGCGCGAACTGCGCAGCCGCCTCGAGGTGGGTTCGGACGCCGACTGGAAGGTCACCGAGGTCGGCAGCGGAAGCACGAACCCCTTGCTGGTCGCGCTCGCGGACAGCACCAAGGTGATCTACAAGGCCCTCAGCAAGTTCAAGACTTGGGCGAACGGCGACGGGCTCCGAGAGATCGCCGCCTACCGCGTCGCCGAGGAGATCGGCTGGACCGATCTCGTGCCCGTGGCCACGGAGTGGGAAGACGGTCCTTCGGGGCGTGGCTCGGCGCAGTTGTGGGTGGAGGGCACCAGCCGGTCGCTGCGTTCACACACCGGCTACTCCGAGTACGACCGGATGCGCGCCGCGGTCTTCGACTACGTCATCGGCAACATCGACCGCAACCCGTCCAACTACCTGACGAACACCGACGGCGACAACGGTCTCATCCTGATCGACCACGGCTACGCATTCCCGTCCGTCAAGGAGATGCTGCGGCACGCGGCCGGTGTCAACATCGACGGCGAGTTCGTCGGCGACCTGGTGGGTGAGCCGCTGGACGGCGACGTGCTCGACGCCGTCAACGCGGTGGACGTCGACAGGCTGGAACAGCGCTTGCGCGCCCTCGGCATGGGCGAACTCGAGATCATCGGCGCGATGGCCCGGCTCGCCGAGATCCGCGAGCACGGCATGATCACCGGCGAGGCGTGGGGCGGCGAGATCGGTGACGCCGAGGAGTCCGACGGCAGCGACGACAGCTCCTCGCCCCGGGAGATCGGGCCGCGCCCGGAGGTCGACGACGGGGCTCAGCCCGCGGACGCGGCACTGCGGGCCGTGCTGAAGCAGGTCGCCAAGCGCATCGGCATGGAAGCCGATCTGGCGGCCGTGGACCAGATCGTCTTCGTGCGCAGGGAGGACAACCTCGCGTGGATGGCGGGCGAGGGCGCCAAGGCCCACACCCCCGTCTACGCCGAGGGTGACCCGCGCAACGGCCGGGTGATCTGGATCGGCCCTGACGCTTTCGCCGACCTGGACACCCTGGCGGAGGTCCTGGCCCACGAGCTCGCGCACGCCGAGCGGCTGCGCGCGGGCGTCCGGCCCGGCAACACCTCGGTCGACCTGCTGGAGCGGCACGCCGAGAACGTGGCGGCGGTCGCCGTCGGCCGGCTGCACCCGGAACGGCCGCAGCCCTTGGTCATGTCCCCGCCGGAGATCGGTCAGGAACCACCGGTGGAGGGCAGGCGGCCGGTCACCCGGCCGGACAGCGACGCCGTGGACCACCTCTTCCACGGTGAGCACGAGCACGGCGAGCCGGAGCTGCTGCTGGGCCATCTCATGGCGATCCCCCAGGTCGTGGTCCGCGGAGCGCACGGAGCGGAGTGGATGAACGTCACCTCGGCCGAGTTCCGGCAGAGCCCGATCGTCAAGGTGATCCGTGACGACTCGAGGCTGCGGGACTACCACGAGGTGAACCACGACGTCTCCGGCAGGCACGAGGTGACGATCGGGATCAACGCCCCGCTCGACGCGGCCCAGGCGACGGTGTCGGTGGCCGAGCAACTCGCCGAGGCGCTGGTCGGGCTCTACGACAGGGCCCAGCGTCGGGTCGGCGGCGACCAGTACCCGCTGGCCGGGCGCGAGTACGCGCAGCTGGCCAAGATCAACGTGATCACGGCCCTGCTGGGGCACATCTCGGACCCCACGATCCGCACGCGGTTGGCGGACTCCGCTGACCTCGCCGTGCTCGCGCTCAGGACCAGGGTGGGCGAGGACGTGCTGGAGCGAGAGGTCGTGCTCAGGAACCTGTCCTCGGAGGCGCAGATCTTCGCCGAGCGCAGGCTCCGCGCCAGGCTCGTCAGGCTGGGCGAGGACGACCGGCTCGAGGCGGCCGAGCTCGTCATCGGTGAGGACGGGCTCGACCAGTTCGGACGCAGCGAACTCGAGCGTGAGATGCACCGCCACCTGACCGAGGACGAGCATTCGGACTGGACGCTCGGGTTGGGGTACTCCTCGGATTCGAGGATCCTCGACTTCGGCGCGGAGGACGACCGGCTGATCTACAAGGGAGTCGCCCCGGGGCTGGACTGGGCCGAGGACAAGCCGGTCCGGGAGATCGGTTCGTCCAGGGTCGCGGAGGAGATCGGCTGGACCGACCTGGTGCCGACGGCCACCGAGTGGGGCCACGGGCCACGGGGTCGCGGCTCGGCCCAGAAGTGGGTACCCGGTGCTGAGCCGGCAGGCGCACTGCCCTCAGCCGAGCACGACCTGTCCCGTCTGGACGCCGTGGACGTCGAGCGCGCCGCGGTGTTCGACTACGTGATCGCCAACACCGACCGCAACGCGACCAACTACCTGATCCGCTACGGCCGGCTGTTCCTCATCGATCACGAAAGGGCGTTCCCGGACGCCGCGAAGGTGCGCGAGCGCCGGGCGTTCATCGACTCGCCCTTCACGAAGGCACTGCTCAACAAGACGCTCAGCGCGGAAACCCTGCGTGCCCTGCGCCAGGTGGACCTCGGGCGGCTGACGGACCGCCTGCGCGGGGCGGGCATGCGGGAGGAGGAGATCCAGGGGGCGCTCGACCGCCTGGTGGAGGTCAGGAACCACGGCAGGATCACCGGTGCCGCCTGGGTGGGTGGGTTCGACGACCCGTTCGAGCAGGAGGCGCGGGAACTCGAGGCGAAGCAGCTCACCGAGCTCACCTCGGAAGACCTGCGGGCCGCCCAGTGGCGGTTCGGCAGTTCGGACGCCGGACCTCCGGTCGATCTCACCGAACCGGCCACCGCGACGCGGGACACCGCGGCGGAGGTCGAGCAGGAGCAGGGAGACCCGTTCACCGAGACCGTCCACACCGGACAGGATCTGCGTGAGCGCTTCTCCGGTGACCGGGCGGAGATGACCTTCTGGCGGGTCGGCACCGGCTCGACCCAGCCGATGCTGGTCCGGGTCGAGGAACTCGACGCCCAGGCCGTCTACAAGCCGCTGAGGCGGAACACGTCGTGGGCGGAGTCCGGAGCGGTCCGGGAGATCGCCACCTCTCAGCTGGCCGAGGCGTTGACCTGGACCGACATGGTCGCACCGACGATTGACTGGGAAGGCCCGGAAGGCTGGGGCTCCCTGCAGCGCTGGCACACCGGTGCTCGCCCCGGACACCAGGACCCGAGCCAGTACACGGCGCTGGACCAGCAGCGGGCCGCCGTCTTCGACTACGTGATCGCCAACCCCGACCGGGGCACGGAGAACTACCTGACCGGCCCGGACGGGCAGCTGCTGCTGGTCGATCACGAGCAGGCGTTCCCCCTGGACAGGCACCGCGGTCTGCACATCCACGGGCGGTTCATCTCGGCGTGGCTCGGCAAGCAGCTCGACGCCTCGGTACTGGAGGCGGTGCGCTCGGTCGACACCGCCACGCTCACCGCGCGGTTCCGGCAGGCCGGGTTGGGCGGGGACGAGATCACCGCCGCGCTCGCCCGGCTCCAGGAGATCGTGGACACCGGGATGATCACCGGTACGGCCACGGACCGGACGATCGGCGGGGTGGAGCACGCCTACGACGTCTTGGCCGTGCTCTCGCCGATGCCCACCCCCGACACCGCGACGGCCACTCCCGTGACAGCCGCTCCTGTGCCGGAGGTTCCGACGACCAGCGCGCCCGCGACGGCGGTTGAAGCACCGGTACCGACGCAGGCACCGGCGGAGACCGTCTCCGCTCCCCCTGCCGCTCCCATGGCCAGGGCGACAGAGACGACCGGACCGGTCGCGCCCGCGCCGCACACTCGGGCCGTCGACGCACCCGTTCCGTCGGACGCGATCAACAAGATCACCACGCAGACCGTGGAGTTCTTCCGTCAGCGGCAAGGCGCGGTGCACGTGGTCGAGCGCGGCACCGAGCGCTGGGACTGGATGGAACAGCAGCTCAGGTCGACTCCCAACACCGACCAGCTGGCCCACCGCCTGCTGCAGGACCTGCAACGGTCCCACTTCGTCGTGGTCGCCCACGACCACGGTGTGATCAGGGCGGCCTCGACCGTCTCGGTCGTCGACAGCGAGTTGATCGTCCGGACGGGCGGCAGGCTGGGCGCGGGCACAGAGCTCGCGGAGACCGCGATGCACTTCGTGCTCGCCGATGTCGCGCAGGATCGCGGAATCGGCGTGTTCGGCTGGGCCGAGACCTCCGACGGCATTTACCAGAGTGAGATCGGACGGCGGCTGGGCACCGCGGCGCTGGAGGCTGACCCGCAGTACCAGCGACTGGTGGCGGAGCACGGAGAGCACGGAGCCTACGCCGCGCTCAAGCGCAACCACCCGAACCGGCCCACCCCGACGTCGGTGTGGACCGCGGCGGAC
>NZ_MUMH01000136.1 GCF_002155965.1 Allokutzneria sp. NRRL B-24872 | reverse complement strand
CGCGTGTTCTGTTGGGAGGGGATTGCGTTTCGGCGTGGCGGACGCCTGGGCGTGTGAGGTCGACGGAGTCGACGAACCCCTTGTCACACAACGTGTTCACCCTATGGCGAGAGGATGTCGATCTTCGCATTTGGGACAATGGAAGGAGGGAGAAGAGGGGGAGAAAGTTGTTTGATACCAAGGGTTTGATTGCTTCGTTGCAGGCTCATCTTCGTGAGCGGGATGCCTACAAGTTGACCGGTGACGCGCTGCTGGACTGTCTGCGGGAGCACGAGAAGCTCATCAACATCGTGACCGCTTCGGCGATCGAGGTAGCCGCTGAGGCGGAAGCTCAGGGTGTGCCCGCGCGGCAGGGTTGCAAGGACCTGACAGTCCTGTTGCGCACCACTTTGAAGATCGCGCCGGAGGATGCGGCTCGGCGTAGTCAGTTGGTGCAACGGTTGCCCGGGTTGGACAGGACCCGGAAGAAGCTGCACGCGGGGAAGATCAGCGTGCGGCACGCGCAGATCATCGCCAACACCGTCGACAAAGTCCCCGCCGACAAGGCGAAGAAGGTCGAGAAGGTTCTCTGCCGCCACGCACCCCGGTTGAATCCTCGGCAGTTGATGTACGCGGCGAAGGTCGCGCGGGCGACGATCGATCCGGAGGGCACGTATCGGGATGAGAAAGAGGGGATCGCGCAGCGGTCGGTGAAGATGGGCACCGACGAACACGGCCACCTGCACCTCATCGGCAGCTTCGACGCCCTCACCGGGCAGAAGATCCAAGCCCTGCTGCACGCCCTGGCGAAGAACCGCACCGGTGATGACCGGACCACCGAGCAGCGCTACGCCGATGCCTTCGCCGAAGTCATCGACCTGGCATTGACCGCGAAAGCCCTGCCCACCCACGGCGGTGAACGACCGCAGGTGATCGTGACGATCTCCTACGCGGACTTGATGGCCAGCCTCGGCACCGGCTTCACCGCCTGGGGCGACCCCATCAGCGCCGGACTCGCCCGACAGATCGCTTGCGACGCCAACATCCTGCCCGTCCTGTTGGGCAGCGAGGGACGGTTGCTCGACGTAGGACGAAGCAACCGCACCGCGACACCGGCCATGCGCAAGGGGTTGGCGGTGCGGGACAAAGGATGCGCCTTCCCGGGGTGTGATCGGCCTCCGGCGTGGACGGAAGCTCATCACGTCGTGCATTGGCTTCACGGCGGGGAGACGAAGATCGACAACCTCGTCCTGCTGTGCTCACATCATCATCACGTGATGCACGACGAAGGCTGGGAGATCATCTTCGACAACGGGCTCCCGACGTTCATCCCGCCGAGGTGGATCGACCCCGACCAGAAACCGACGCGCAACATCAGGGTCGACGAAAAGCTTGGCTGAACGCGAAAACGGGGCACCACCCGGAGGTGGCACCCCGTTCCGACAGGGAACTACTTGGTCACGACGAGCGCGAAGTCGGCGTCGGTGTCCGGGGTCTCCCGGTGGGCGTCGACGTTGATCGCGTCCGCGGAGACCTCGATCTTCCAGGTGCCCGCGGCGGGCTTCTCGATGATCACGTTCTCGACGTTGTCGATGGTGTCGGCGGAACCACCGGGAGTGGAGAAGTTGCCTGCGCGCAGGCCGTTGTTGCCCCAGTAGACGGTGCCGTCGGGCGCGGTGACCTTGAGCGTCAGGTCGTTGACGAGGGTCTTGGCCGCGGACGGAGCCGCCTCGGGGTCGCTGTAGGCGAGAGTGGCCTTCAGCGGCTTGCTGCCGTCAGTGGTGACCTCGTGGGTGCTGGTCTGGCCGACCTTGAGCACCTCGGACTCGTTCACCAGCACGGGCAGCTTCCACCCGTTCGCCTTGGCCAGCTCGTACATGTTGCCGACGCTGGCGGTGCCCCAACCCTGGTGCACGCGGGTCAGGTCGTGGGTCTCACCGGAGAACGCGTACTGGTTCGCGGTGTTGATCAGCAGCGCCTTCATGGTCGCGGCATGCGGGCGGCTGTCGAAGACATCGCGCTTCTTGCCGGGACCGCCGTCGAAGACACCGTCAGCCCACATCTGGAACGCCAGACCCGCGGTGCCGCAAGTGATCGGCGTCGCGCCGCTGGTGCCACCGAAGGACGTGGTGTACGTGGCGTCGCCGTTGGAGGAAGTGGTGTCGATGTTGTCGTAGTAGTGCGACACATCGGGCTTGATCCGGCCATCAGCGGCCGGGCCGATGCTGGCGCCGCGGTTCCACTGGTCGTCAGCGCGGTCGAGGGTGTTCTTGTGGTACTGCGCGCCAACGGAGAGCACGTTCTTCGCCCACGCCTCAGGACGCGACTGCTGCGAACCGGCGTTGCTCTGCGAGTTGCAGATGAACAGGTCGGTGTCGAAGATCGTCTTGTCGAAGGCCGACGAGATCGCGGTGTACGCGGTCGTCAGCGGGCTGCCCCAGCTGTTGGTCTGGAACACGGCGCGGTACTTGCCCGCCGGGTCCACCAGCTCCTGGGTGTGCTTGTAGCGGTCGGGCTGCTGGTAGGCGGCGAAGATGCCCTGGCCCTCCGACAGCAGACCGCGCTGCTTGGCCGAGACACCCGAAGCGAAGATCTCGCCGTAGGTCGAGGTGCCGTGGCTCGGGCTGCTGCCGTTGCCGCCGTGCATGACCGGCGCGTTCTTCTGGAACTCCTGGTGGGTGACGCGCAGCCCGGAGTCCATCACCTCGCCGCGCACGCCCTCGCCCTTGTAACCACCGGCGGTCTCGATGGTGGTCGCGCCGACGTCCTGGCGCGCGAGGTCCATGTCGGTGCCGACCTCGCCGGTGTTCTTCTCCGCGGCGAGCACCTCGGCGCGCTTGGCGACGGACAGCAGCTGGTCGTGCGTCAGGGTCGCCTCGACGTGCTGGCGGCTGGCGGAGGCGCTCTCCACCTTGCCGCCGAGCTTGCCGATCTCCGCGACGAGCGCGCTCTGGTCAGCGGCGTCGGCCTCGACCAGGGTCAGCAGGTAGCGGTGCTGCGGCAGGCGCTGCTTCGCGCGGACCGCCTCGGCCAACCCGGGCGAGAGCTTGTCGCCCGCCTGGTAGGCGCCGACCCAGCGGACGTGGTCCAGCTTCGCGACGCGCTCGCTGGTGGCCTTGTCCATCCGCACCACGTAGGCGTAGTCGGGGATGAACGCGCCGACCCGGGCGCCGAGCCCGCGCAGCTCCTTGCGCTGCGAGTCCAGCGGAGCGGCGGTGAACTGGACGAGGTAGACGCCGGTCTCCTCGGCACGCAGCTCCCCGGCGGGGGCGTTGCGCTGCGCGTCGGCCGACTTCGGGTCGAACGAGCGGTTGACCAGGTGGATCTTCTTGGCGGTCGGGAGCTGGCGGCTCCAGTTCTTGCCGCCGTCGAAGCTGACCGAGAAAGAGCCGTCACCGGTGAGCCGGACCTGTTCGCCCGTGGTCTGGCCACTGGCGTTGACCACGCCGACCGAGAGCAGCACCGAGGTCGCGGTCGCCGCGACCAGCAGTGCGCGACGGGAACGCCGCATGGAGGGACCTCCTGACGCAGGAATGCAGGGACCCCGCGAACCCCAAAGGATTTCGCAGGGGGCAATAGCGACAGTAATGAGACCGAATACCCGTTTCACCCGACTTAGGTCGGTGGCCAGCGCGACCTCCGAAGCGGGCCGAACGGAGCAGGAAAGTTACCCCGATCAGCCCACTGGGCAGTGGTTTACCTGCGGAAACGCGACCAGTGAGAAAACCGTCGATGGCCTAAAAAAGAGATTCGTCATCAACAACGCTGATACACAGACAACAAATGGCAAAAATCCGCCCAGAATTCAACCGTTCAGCGCTCACTCAGGTGGACGAGGGGGACGCGCCCGAGGGGACGAGCAGCCGGGGCGCCCCGGAACCGTCCGCGGGCACGGCCCACACGTCGCTGCCACCGCGCTCGTTCGGCAGTGAGTACGCCACCGTCCTCGCGTCCAACCACGCCGCCTGGTCGTCCACGCTGCGCGTCTCCGCGAGCGGGGTCTCCGTCATCGTCGCGAGGTCGAGAACGTGCTCCCGCCACGGCCGGGCGCCATCGGTGGAGACACGCTTCTTGAACGCCAGCCGTGTGCCGTCCGGTGACAGCGACGGGCACTCCGCGTTCTCGCGCAGCGTCCGCGCCTCCCAGGCGTCGTAGTCGCCCGCGACGAGGTGCGTGCGCCCGCCCGTGGCCACGGTGGCGTAGAAGTGCTTGTTGCCGCGGGCGAAGGTCACACCCCAGTAGTTGATGTCCTCGGCGTGGTGGCGCTCCCCCGCCAGCAGCAGCGGGATGCCCTCGATGTTGGAGTAGAGCTGGTCCTGCGCGCGGTCCATGATCCCGGTCCGCGTGGAGAACGTGCCCGGCGTCGTGTAGGTGTCACCGGTGACGAAGGTCGTCCACGACGCCATCAGTCCGTCCGGGGAGAGCTTGGCACGGTTGGGCATCCCCGCCAGCTCCACGCGGCGCACCTCGCGGAGTTCCTTGTCCACGAACACCGCCACGGCGCTCGGCAACGGACCGGGCGCACTCGCGAGGCAGAGACCCGCCCCGGCGCTGACGTAGAAGCGGTCGCAGCTCAGCGCGCTGATCCGGCGCGGGCCGGTCGGGTCGGCCAGCGAGACCGACGCGACCTTGCCGTGGTCCGGGCCGGGCGCGGTGTTGCGGAAGACCAGGCGCCCCGGCTCGTCCAGCCGCACCGCACCGGAGCGGTCGACGAGCACGGACGCGTCCGCCTGCTGGCGATCGGGCCGCTCCCCCATGGCGTGCACGGTGTAGGTGATCGCCGCGCCAGCCAGCACGAGGGTCGTGAGCAGCGCCAGCAGAATCCTCTTCGTCACGGTGACGTCCTCACTGGGAGATGCTTCCGAACAACCCGGCGGCGAGGGTGGCCGCCGCGAGCGCGACCAGGGCGAGGGTGACCGCGGTTCCCATGCCCCACAACGTCCACGCCGCGCCGAAGAGGACGGACGAGAACAGCTTCGCCAGCGCCTGACCGGTTTGCAGCAGCGCCATCCCGCTCGTCTTCAGCTCAGCGGGGAGCAGCGGACCGGCCGCCGCCATCAGCACACCGTCCGTGCAGGCGTAGAAGATCCCGTGCGCCGCAAGGCTCGTCACGAGCAGCAGCACGCCGTCCGCCGCCCCGACCAAGAGCACATAGGCGACGAGCAGTGACACGTGCCCGGCCAGGAACACCCGCCACCGCCCGAAGCGGTCCGCGAGGCGCCCCATCGGCACCGCGAGCAGCAGGTAGACCCCGGCGGTACCGAGCGGGAGGATCGCGAAGTACTCCGGCGCGATGTCCAACCGCTTCTGCAGCAACAGGTACACGAAGGCGTCGCCGACCGTGACGAGCCCGAGAACGACCGCCCACCAACAGATCCGCCGAAAATCCTTGTCCCGCAACAGCCCGAAGGCCGCGCGCAGGGAAGCCGAACGGGTGGACGGAATCGGATCGCGCCGGTCGGTCACGAACAGGCCGAGCAGCACCACGCCGAGCACCGCGAAGCAGAAGCTGACGAAGAACACGGTGTCGTAGCCGCCCGCCACGGTCCACAGCAGCAGGAAGGCCGCGAGCGGGCCGAGGAACGCTCCGACGGTGTCCATCGCCCGGTGCACGCCGAAGGCCCGGCCGAGCGTGTCGGGGTCGCTGCTCAACGAGATCAGCGCGTCCCGAGGAGCGGTCCGCAACCCCTTCCCGGTGCGATCGGCGGCCAGCACGAGCCCGAGCGCGGTGGCCGAACCAGCCGCCGCGATCAGCCCGAGCTTGGCCACCGCCGAGACGCCGTAGCCGACGCCGGCGACGAGCTTGCGCCGTTGCCAGCGGTCGGCGACCGTACCGCCGAAGACCCGCACGATCGCGGTCACCCCGGAGTACAGCCCGTCGAGCACGCCGAACTGCAACGGCGAGAAACCCAAGCCCAGCACCAGGTACAGCGGCAGGACCGCTGTCACCATCTCCGAGGAGATGTCGGTGACCAGGCTGACCGCGCCCAACGCGAGGACGTTCCCTGCGACCCGGCCGTGCCTTCGACCGTCCATGTCGGACAGACCGGAGCGCGCTGATGCGATGTACATCGGACTCCCTCCCGGATGAGCGCGGTCAGCACGGTCTAGCGGCAGGTGTAGGGGCCGGCCTTGTCCAGCAGGGTCCCGCCGACGCCGACGATCTCCCAGGAGTAGGTCTTGCCCGAGAGCACCAGCTTCATCACGCCGTGCTTGGCGAAGGCCGCCTCGACGCCCTCCCGCTTCTTGATCTGGGTGTAGAGGTTGTCCCCGCCGATGCCGACGACCGCCGAGCGCACGCCGTTGGCCTCATCGACCTTTCCCTGCGAGTTCAACGGCTTCAGCCGCTCGTAGTGGTGGTCGTGGCCGCTGAACACGAGGTCGGCGCGGGCCTTGACGAACTCGTCCCACACCGGCGCCATGAGCTTGTCGTCGCCGTACTTGCCCGAGTTGAAGCGCGGGTGGTGCCAGTAGCCGACCACGCAGGACTTGGTGTTCGCGGCGAGGTCCCGCTTCAGCCAGGCCAGCTGCTCGGCCTTGGAGCTGGCGCCGTCGACGATCGGGTCGGTGTCCAGTGCTACGAAGTGGAAGTCACCGATGTCATAGCTGTAGTAGGGCTTTCCCTGGGGTGTCGCGATCGATCCGAAGTACTGCTTGTAACCGTTGAGGTTGTCCCTCCACTCGTGGTTGCCCGGGGTCGGCTTGGTGATCGCCTTGAACTTGCCCCAGGACTTGTCGTAGTGCGCGCGGTACTCCGCGATCGTGCCGTCGTGGTACTGGTTGTCACCGACCGTCAACACGTGCTGGGGCTTGATGCCCTCCACCAGTTTCGCGGTGTTGCGGTGGTTGTCCGGCAGGTCGGGGCTCGCGATGTCGCCGGAGACGACGATCACCGTTCCGTTCGGCGAGCCGCCCGGCTTGGTGCCCGCCTGGACCGCCGTGCTCTGCGCGGAGACGTTGCCCGCCGCGTCGCGCGCGCGGACCGTGTAGGTGAACGCGGTCGCCGAGACCAGTCCCGTGTCGGTGAAGGACGTCGTCGCGGAGGTGCCGATCACGTTGCCGTTGCGCAGGATCTCGTAACCGGTCACGCCGACGTTGTCCCGCGCGGGGTCCCACGCGAGGTCGATGCTGTCCGAAGTGGACGACGGGGAGCGCACCCCGGCCGGGGCCGACGGCGGCTCCACGTCCCCGCCGCCCGTGCGCGTGCCGTGGACCTCCAGCTCGAACAGCGAGTAGCCGTAGACGGTGGCGCGCTTGGTGCCCAGGACCCGGACGTACCGGGCTGAGGCGGCCAGCCCGGTGATCTCGTCGGTGCCACCGTCTCCCCCGGTGACCTTCTTCGCGTCCTGCCAAGCCTTTCCGTCCGGGGACACCTGGATCTGGTAGTCACTGGCGTGGGCGGCCTCCCACACCAGCTTCACCCGGCTGACCGTGGCCGGCCCGCCGAGGTCGACGGCGATCCACTGCGGATCGAGGCCCTCGGCGCTGGCCCAGCGGGTGGCGATGTCACCGTCCACGGCGAGCGCGCCACCGGTGGTCTCGTCCTCCACCGAGGACACGGTGACGGGTTTGTTGTGCGACAACAGGTTCTCGGCCAGCAGGGCCTCGTTCCCGGAAGCCACGAGCGGTTGTGCGAGCAGGGCGACGGCGGCCAGCGGCGCGAGGACGCGCCTGCCCCATCGGGATCGTGCGTTCACAGTCTCTCCTCGGCGAGCCAATCGACGAAGACCGGGACGGGCGGCGGACGAACCGGCATCGGCGAGAAGGGGGATCTGCTAGTCAGGACAGCTCTAGTTAGGAAACCATTAGTTAGGAAACTTACCTAACCGTTAATCGAGACTGCCACGCCCGGACGCGCACCGTCAACACTTCGGAATCGAAGCAGAACGTTCGGTGACAATGCCGAGGACGACCACCGAGGTTCAGAAACGTGAACCGACACAAGGAAAAGACCGGACACCTCGATCAACTCGAAGCATCCGGTCCACAGTGGACACACGAATTCCGGCTCCGCGCCAAGGCTTCCCCGGCGACGACGTGCGGGTGGCGGTCGCTCAGGCGGTCGCGCGGGCCCGGTCGATCAGCTCGATCACGCCGGGGACCCACGGGGCGTAGCGCTCGGGCCGCGCGGCCACGTCGTCGACCAGTTCGACGTAGGGCACCCAGGCCAGCTCCTCGATCTCCTCGCGGTCGGGGAGCACCCGGACCGAGGCGTCCAGCTCGCCGACGAGCACGTGGTCGAACTCGTGCTCGGCCGCGCCCTGACCGTCCAGCGCCTGGTACACGAAGGTGCCGAGTTCGCGCAGCGCGCCGACGTGCAGGCCCATCTCCTCGTCCAGCCGCTCGCGCGCGGACTCGGCGACGTCCTCGCCCGCGGCGGGGTGGCTGCAGCAGGTGTTGGCCCACAGGCCGGGGAAGCGGGACTTCGACAGCGCCCTGCGCTGCAGCAGCACCCGGTCGGCGGCGTCGAAGAGCATGACCGAGAACGCTCGGTGCAGCCTGCCGGGTGGCAGGTGGGCCTCGTCGACCGGGCACTCGCCCAGCGTCGTCCCCCGCGCGTCGACCAGCTCGACGATCCTGCGGACCATGGTGCGGCTCCTCACATCAGGCCGGTTCGACTCCGTACGGTGATTGGCAAGAACTCAACGTAGCCAGGGTGTCCTCACCCGTCCAGAACGACGTGGGTCACATGCGTATGCCCGAGAGTGGCCTGGACCACGGGGCCGGGGCAAGGCCGCCGGACGCACAACGGCCCCGGCGGACTCGCTGCCCACCGGGGCCGTCCTCCCGCCGTCCCCCCTTGGGACCTCGCAGGTCCTAGGCGGCGGGCGGAATGTTGTGGTTGAACCGGAACACGTTGTGCGGGTCGTAGACACCCTTTATCCGTTGCAACCGCTGGTAGTGGTCGTCGCGGTAGGACCGCCGCACCCGGTCCGGCTCGGTGTTGGCCGGACCGAGGAAGTTCAGAGCCGTCCGCTCGCTGGCGAAGGGCGCCAGCCCCCTGGCGAGCCTGCTGTAGAAGCGCTGCGCCGCGGCGACCTCGTCGGCGACCGGGGTGCGCGTCGAGGAGTGCAGCACGAACTCCGCCCCCCACAGGCCGGGCCCCGCGTCCGCCTCCTCCGGCCGGTTCCCCCCGCCGACGTGCCGCAGCTCCAGGTGGTCGTAGGGCGCCCGGCGCCCCGGCCCGGCCACCATCAGCAGGGCCGCGCACGCCGCCTCGGTCAGCTCGGGCAGCAGCATGCCGAAGCTGACGTGCGGATTCGGATCGGTGCGTGGCATGGCGATCTCGGAGATCCGCTCGTAGGGCATCGGGGCGAACGTGTCCAGCAGGACCCCCTCCAGCGAGCGCAGCGGCTTGAGCAGCCGTTCCGCTTCGTGCTGGTCCCCGCTGTGACACGCCCGCAACCCGATGACCCACCGTCCGCGCAGCGGTTCCGGACCCCCCGGTTCGGAACCGCGGCGCGTCAGGCAGACCGACGAGCTGATCTCAGGAGGCAGCTCGCGCACCCACTCGCGGTAGACCTCCATCACCTGCCCGGCGGCCTCGATGGGGTAGTAGACGCCGCCGCCGAAGACCTCGGTCACCGGGTAGAGCCGCAACCGCAGCTCCGTCACGACACCGAAGTTCCCGCCGCCCCCGCGCAGCGCCCACACCAGCTCGGGATGCCGCGACTCACCGGTCTCCACGAGCTCCCCGTCGGCGAGGACCACGCGCGCTCCCACGACGCTCGCGGCACTCACCCCGTACCGCCGCGTCAGCCAGCCCATCCCCCCGCTGAGCGTGCTGCCGACGGCACCGTCGTGCGTGGCGAAGCCGGACAACGGCGCAAGGCCGTACCGCTGCGCCTCGTCGATCACGTCCTGCCACCGCGCCCCCGCCTGCACCCACGCGGTCTCCGTGACGGGATCGACCCGCACCCCCCTCATCCCCCCGGTGTTGACGAGCACCCCGTCATCGCACGGGCGCGGCAGACCGTGACCCGTGCACATCACCCCCACCGGAAGATCCCGCACGTAGGCGAAGCGCACGGCCGCCGCCACGTCCTGCTCGGTCAGCGCGGTCACCGCGAAGGCGGGCCGCTGGTGCATCGCGAGGTTCCAGGACCTGCACTCCGCCTCGTACCCGGGCTCACCGGGCGTCAGCACCGTCCCCGTCAAGCACATCCGCAGCAGGCCGAGTTCGATCCGCATCCTCGACCTCCCGCATCCAGGCACTGTCCGCACAGGAGCAAGACTGCCGCCGGGGGCGGTCGGCGAGCATCGGGGAAACCCCCACACTCGTTGTAGGGGGTGGGCTCTCAGCCCTTGTTCTCGCGGGCGGCGTAGACCAGCGCGGTCAGCCCGGAGCGGCTGCTCACGTTGAGCTTGTTGAAGATGCGCGACAGGTGCGCCTCGACCGTCTTCGGGCTGACGAACAGGTGCTCGGCGACCTGCTTGTTCGTCCTGCCCTGGCTGATCAGCTCGGCGACCTCGCGCTCCCGCGCCGTCAGCGCCAGCAACCCCTCGCCCCCGCCGCGCCGCCTCGGCATCTTCGCGCCGAGCTGCCGCTGCGCGCTGATCACGTCCTCGTGCAGCCGCTTCGCCCCGCGCGCCGCGAAGAGGTCCTTGGCCGCGCCGAACTCCACCCGCGCCTCGTCGTGCCTGCCCAGCTCGCCGAGCGCGATCCCGGCCACCAGCCGGCACCGCCCCTCGTAGAGCCGCATGCCGACGCTGTCGCACAGCAGCGCGCCCTCCCGCGCCAGCTCGGCGGCCTCGTCGAAGCGGTCCCGCGCGAGCAGTACCTGGGCGTGGGCGAGGTGCCGCATCCCCCACCGGCCGGGCAGGATCTCGCCGACCTGCGGGTCGATCCGCCGCGCCCACTCCTCGGCCGCGGCGACGTCGCCGAGCGCGAGCTCGATGCGCACCAGGATCTCCAGCACCGGCGGGCGCATCAGCACCGCCACCGAGGCCATGCCCTCGTCGCCGATCGCGGCCATCATCCGCCGCCGCGCCGCCGCCGGTTCGCCCTTGAGCAGCAGCGCGGCCGCGGTGTAGTAGCCGGCGGAGCGGCTGCGGCCGCTCGTGGCCGGGTCGTCGCCGCCGAGCGCCAGCCTGCCGAAGCGCAGCGCCTCCTCGACGTCGCCGCGCCACATCGCGATGGAGCAGAGGTGGCTCCACGCGATCAGCCGCTGCTCCTGGTTGTCGGTGAGCATGGCGGCCTCGAGCATGTCCTCGGCGGCGGCCTCGCACTCCTCCAGCGATCCCTGCCACATGTAGGCCTCGCCGGAGGCGATCATGATGGCCATGATCGAGTCGCGGTGGGTGCTCTGCCGCGCCAGGTTCGTCGCCCTGGTGAACTGCCGGACCGAGTCGTCGATCCGCTCCACCCACATCACCGTGGTGATCGCCGTGACGACCAGGCCGAAGTGCCGGGTGACCTCGTCGTCGGAGGCCGCGTCCACGGCCGGGATCGCGTCGAGCACCCGCTCGATGAGCCGGGGCGAGTCGTCGCTGCCCGGCGCCGTCGCCATGATCATCGCCGCCGCCACCGCCGCGGTGAGCCGGTCGACCAGGCGCGGGCCGTTGGAGAGCGCGAGCGCGTCCTCCGCCCACTGGCACGCCTCCGGCACGTCGCCCTCGGCCAGGTTGATGATCGCGATCTCCAGCAGCGCTCCCGCGCGCCCGGAACGGTTGGTGCTCTCCTCGGAGTTCTCCAGCTCCCGCAGCACCAGCGCCCGCGCCTCGCTCGCGCTGCCCAGCCCGCGCTCCACCTTGGACAGGCGGAGGACGATGTCCAGCCGCTGGTCGCTGTCCTTCGGCAGCAGGTCGAGCACCTCGTGCATGAGGTCTCGGCTGCGGCTGCTCTGCCCGATGGCGGAGTAGGCGGTGGCCAGGCTGCTGAGCAACTGGATGCGCTGCGCGATGTGGGACTCGCCGATCGGCAGCAGCCGCAGTGCCGTCTGCAACCAGCTGGCCGAGGTGTCCGGCGCGGTGGAGAGCACGCCAGCCGCCGCGGCGGCGAGCACCTCCGCCGCCTCGTGGTCGCCCGGCTGCGCGGAGCGCTCCAGGTGGTGCGCGTAGAGCAGCACGGGAGAGCGCCGGGCCCGCAGCGCGTCGGCCGCCCTGCGGTGCGCCGCGAACCGCCAGACCGACTCGGTGTCCTGGTAGGCGACGCTGCGCACGAGCGGGTGCCGGAACCCGAACTGGGCGCCGCCGCCGGCGACCCGCACGACGTCCTGGCGCACCAGTTCGTCCAGCGCCGCGACGGCCGTCGGCACGTCCAGCTCGGCCACCTCGGCGACCAGGTCGGGGGTGAACGGGTCGCCGAGGACCGAAGCGGCGCCCGCGGCCCTGCGGACGATGTCCGGCAGCCGGTAGAGCTCGGAGCGCAGCGCGGCGAGCACGGCGGGCGGCGCGCTGCCCTCGGTGAACACCCCGGGCAGGTAGCGCGCCTCGGTGGCGACCTCCGACAGCGCCTCGGCGTAGAACGGGTTGCCCCGGCTCGCCTCGAACAGCTCCGTCAGGCGCGGGTCGTCGGCGCCGATCTCCAGCAGCTCGGCGGTCTCGGTGAGGGTGAGCGGAGCGACGTCGACGACCTCGAAGTACCACTGCGTGTTGGCCAGCAGCAGCGCGTTCGACAGCTGCGGGGCGAGCTGGCGGGGCCGGTAGGCGGCAGCGACCAGCACGCGGCCCCTCGGCGGGTGCCGCAGCAGGTGGTCCATCAGCTCGATGGACGCGCGGTCGGCCCAGTGCAGGTCGTCGAGGGCGAGGACGACGCTGCCGTCCTTGGCCAGGATGTCGAAGAGCTCGCGCATCGCCCGGTAGATCCGGAACCTCACCGACGGCGATGAGGACTCCTGGCTCAGGTCGGTGGCGTGATCGGCGAGCGAGGGGAACACCGCGGCGAGCTGCGCCACGTGCGCCCGGCCCAGCGCCTCCAGCTCGCCCGGCTGGAGATCGGCGAGGTAATCGTCGAGGGCGTCCACGAAGACACCGAAGGGCAGGTCCCGCTCGAACTCGGCGGACCGGCCGCTGAACACGGTCAGGCCGCGCATCGACGCGCGCCAGGTGAGGTCGGTCAGCAGCCTGCTCTTGCCGATGCCGGGGTCACCGGAGAGGAACAGGCCCCCGCCCTGGCCTTCGGTGAGGCGGCTGATCGCGCGGGTGAGCGCGTCCTGCTCGGCCTCGCGTCCGACCAGCGGGCGCACCGCGCCGCCGACCCTCTTCTGCATTACGGCATCCACCCCTCGGGGTGCCCCGGGGCACGCTCGGCGAGCGCAGACCCGAAGCCCGCCTGCGTCTCAGCAATGATGCCGACCAGGGCCACTCCTCACCAACCCGGACAACCGGCCGTTCCGCCGGACGACCTTACTCGTGGCGCGGGAGCCGGAGCCGGATCGGAGTGGGTCGCGGCCGCCCCAAAGTACGCCCAGGCCACCCGCGTCGGGAAACGGGCTCGCGCATGCCGCCGCGCCGGGAACCGGGAGCGCGCGTGCCCACGTCACAGGGACGGCACCGACCACACGAACGGAGCATTGAACAGCGACTATCGCTTTAGGTGAATACCTGATCGCGGCACGTGATCGGCACCGGGGTAACGAATGGAGGGGTTTCCCCGATGCTCCGCCACCTGGGTGAGCGGCAGATTGCCTTCCGCAGCCGGACAGTCACTCGAAGGGGGCCGAACAGGTGACCATGATCATCGATTCCACCGATCAGCCCACCCGCGGCGCCGCGCGCCCCTCCTTCGTCACCCTGACCGAGCGGGTGCTCGCCGAGCTCGGCGAGCAGGACCGGGTCGTCCACCTGGGCGAGCAGTGGTGCACCATCACCCCTCCCGAGGCGAGCGTCCGCAGACAGGGCTGGAAGCTGCACCTCTCCGCGACGACGGCGCACGCCGAGCGCGTGCTGGAGCGGGCGGTGCGCGTGCTCGCGGAATTCCGGACCGCCTTCAAGTTCGCCGCGTCCCGCTCCGTGCTGCGCGAGCTCAACGGCCCCCGCTGCACGCGCGGCGGTGCGGGCAAGTTCATCACCGTCTACCCGGCCGACGACGCTCAGCTGCGCGTGCTCGCGCACCGGCTGCACCGCGCGACGGCGGGCCTGAACGGGCCGCGCATCCTCTCCGACCGGCCGTACCGCACGGGCAGCCTGGTGCACTGCCGCTACGGCTGCTTCCTGGCGAACCCGGTGCTCAGCCCGGACGGTGACTACCGGGACATGCTGCTGACCCCGGACGGCGGGACCGTCGAGGACCGGCGCGACCCCTGGTTCAGCGCTCCGGCGTGGGCGAGCTGGCCCTTCCCCGAGCCGAGGAAGAGCGCGCGCCGCACGGACTCCGGCGGCGTCCTGCTCGGTGGCCGCTTCCTCGCCGCCGAGGCGATCCGGCACGCGAACAAGGGCGGTGTCTACCGCGCGATCGACACCACGAACGGTGCGGCCGTCGTGGTCAAGCAGGCGCGGGCGCACGTGGGCGACGACGGCGCCGGCGGCGACGTCCGGGACATCCAGCGCCACGAGGCCGCGATGCTGCGCCGGTTCGAACCGCTCGGCCTGACCCCGCGCTTCGTCGCGGAGTTCTCCCAGGACGGCGACGACTTCCTGGCCCAGGAGCTCGTCGAGGGGCGGTCGCTGCGCCGCTGGCTCGCCGCGACGGGGACGCCGGGGCTCGGCTGGCCGAAGCTGCTCGCGGTGACCAGGGACCTGATGGCGCTGCTGGCCAGGGTGCACGCGGACGGGCTGGTGCTCGGGGACCTGACCCCCGGCAACGTCATGGTCCGCCCGGACGGCGGGCTGACCCTGATCGACGTGGAGCTGGCCGCCGAGGAGGGCGCGGCGCTGTCCGCGTCGGGCACGCCCGGCTACGCCCCCTACGAGCAGCTGGCCGGATCGCCGAGGACCGCGGCGGCCGACCGCTACGCGCTCGGGGCGGTGCTGGTGTTCCTGGCGACCGGGGCCGAGATTGTCCACAGTGGACAGATGGCGGAGCGGGTGCTCCAGCGCGAGCGGTGGCTGGACCTGGTCTGCGCGGAGGACTCCGTGCTCGGCAGGCTCCGGCCGCTGGTCGACGGGCTCCAGGACGCGGACCCGGACCGGCGCTGGACGCTGGAGCGGGCCGGGCAGTACCTGGACGCGGTGTCGGTGCGCGGGATCGTCACGCCGAGCGCCCCGCACGAGGACGGCGCCCCGAACACCGACACCTTGATCGCAGACGGCGTCGACCACCTCGTCGCCGCGATGCGGCCCACGGCGAAGACGCTCTGGCCGGTCGTCGACCCGCGCCAGGACGCGTGCTCCGCGTGGCCGGGGGCGGCGGGCGGGCTCGCCGCGGTGCTCGCCGCCGCGGCGGCGACCGGGGACCCGCGCCACCACGACGCGCTCCGCACAGGCGCGACGTGGCTGCTCGCCAAGATGCGCGCGGAGGCGGTGCCCACGCCGGGCCTGCTGCACGGGCGGGCCGGGACGCTCCTGGTGCTGCACCACGCCGGTCAGGTGCTCGGCGACTCCGGACTGTCCGACGAGGCGCTGGGGTGGGCGCACCGGATGCCCACGCGCTGGCCGAACCCCGGCCTCGCCAGCGGAACCGCCGGGGCGGGGCTCGCGATGTGCGCGCTCACGGTGGCCTCGGGCGATCCCGGGCTGCTCGGCCGGATCGAGCAGATCGCCGAACACCTGGCGCACGAGGCCCGGCTGGACGAGCGCGGCCTGACCTGGGAGCCCTCGAAGTCCTACGCCGCGCGGTCCGGGGGCGGTGCCGCCTACGGGCTCGCGCACGGCACGGCGGGCATCGCGACCTTCCTGCTCTCCGCGGCGGCGACGCTGGGCCGCGGTGACCTCCTGGAGCTGGCCGGGATCGCCGGGCGCACCATGGCGGGTGCCGCGGTGCAGGACGGCTCCGGTGTGCGCTGGCCGGATCACTCCGGGACGACCGGCCAGGCGAGCGACAGCTGGAGCGCGGGGACGGCCGGGGTCGGCTCGTTCCTGGTCCGGTTGTGGCGCGCGACCGGCGAGCGCGACTGGCTGGAACTGGCGGAGCGGGCGGCCCTGTCGGTGTGGCAGCGCCGCTGGGTGTCGGACCCGTCAGCCGCGCACGGGCTCGCGGGCTCCGGCGAGTTCCTGCTGGACCTGCACACCGCGACCGGTGAGCAGCGATATCGATTGTGGGCCGAGCGCCTCAGCCGCATCATCGGTGGACACGCGTACCGGCGGGACGGCCGCTGGCTCGTGCCGGGTGTGGGCTGGCGGCGCAACGACCTCTCACACGGCACAGGGACGGCGGGCAGCCTCGGCTTCCTGGTGCGCCTGCGCCACGGGGTCAGCGCCCCGTGGCTGCCACCGGGCGGACGCCCGCTCACGGCGGAGGCGCACGCCAGCCTCGTCTGAGGCACCTGTCACGAACCTCGCGGAAGGAGAACCCCATGGAACCGAACACCGACATCGACCGCCTGCAGGAACTGCCGGAGACCGAGCCCGAGCCCGAGACCACGACCGACCCCGGAGGCCCCGGCGATCCCGGCGTCGTCCGCCCCTACACCTCCGGAACGCTGTTCATCGGCGACCCGGAGCCGGAGGACATCGACGCGGAGTTCGTCGCCGAGTTCGGCGACGGCGCGCCGGCCCCGGAGGCCGACGAGACCGCCAAGGCCTGATCAGCACCCGGCTCGGGGGCGGGCGGAGGGGATTCGCCCACGGGGAGCCGGAAGCGGTGACGGCCTCGGGGGGTGCGCGGGGGCTCGGCGACAACGCCGGGCCCCCGCGCCCGTGTCCTGGTCCCGTTCAGGAGAGGTCGGCGAGCGCGGAGGAGATCGCGCGGTGGAAGGTCGGGTAGGCGTAGATCATCGAGGTCAGCCGGGAGACCGGGACCTCGCCGTGCACGGCGACGGCGAGCGCGCCGAGGATCTCGCCACCGGCGGGGCCCACGGCGGTGGCGCCGACGAGGACTCCGCGATCGGCGTCCTCGACGAGCTTGATCAGGCCCTCGTTGCCCACGGCGTGAATCCAGCCCCGTGACGAGGAGGCCAGGTCGGTGCTGCCCGTGCGCACGGAGAGGCCCCGCTCGCGGGCCTGCGCCTCGGTCAGGCCGACCGCGCCGACCTCGGGCTCGGTGAAGGTCACCCTGGGCATCGCGCGGTAGTCGGCCGGCGGTCCGTCGCGGCCGAGCACGTCGGCGATCACGATGTCCGCCTGGTACATCGAGGTGTGCGTGAAGGCGCCCTTGCCGGTGATGTCACCGACCGCCCAGACGCCCTCGGTGACACGCAACCGCTCGTCGACCTCCAGCAGCCGCGCCTTCTCGTCGACGCCGATCGCGCCGACGCCGAGCTTGGCCAGCTCGGTGCGCCTGCCGGTGGCGACGAGCAGCTTCTCGGCCGTCACGGTGCCGCCGCCCAGGTCGACGGTGAAGGTCGTCCCGTCGTGCGAGACCCCGGTGGCCCTGGCGCCGACGCGGACGGTCAGCCCCTCGGCCTCAAGGACCTTCGCGAGCAGCTCGCCCGCCTCCGGCTCCTCAAGGGCGAGCAGCCTGGGCTGGGCCTCGATCACCGTGACCTCGACACCGAAGCGCGCGAAGACCTGCGCGAACTCCACGCCGATGGCGCCGCCGCCGAGGATCGCCAGCGATCGGGGCAGCTCGGTGAGCTGGACCGCGTCGCGGTTGGTCCAGTACGGCGTGTCCGCGAGGCCGGGGATCGGCGGGACGGCGGGCTCGGTGCCCGTGTTGATCACGATGCCCTTGCGGGCGGACAACCGGTGCTCGGTGCCGTCCGAGCCGGTGACCAGCACTGTGCCTACGCTCGACCCCGCAAGCGGGTCTTCGGCGTCCGCGCCGGTCAGGGTGGCCTCCCCGCGCAGGAAGGTGCCACCGGTGTCGGTGAAGCGGCGGACCGCCACCTCGTCGTCCCAGTCGTCGGTCGCCTGCTCGCGCACGCGTTTGGCCACGAGCGACCAGTCACCGCGCACAGTGCTCTCACCTGCGAGTTCGGGTACGCGCCCGGCCTCGGCCAGCAGGCCGGCCGCGCGGACCATCATCTTCGTCGGCACGCAGCCGTAGTACGGGCACTCGCCGCCGACGAGGCGCCGGTCGACACCGACGACGCTCAGCCCGGCCTCGGCCAGCCCGCTCGCCACGTGCTCCCCGCCGGGACCCATCCCGATCACCACGACATCGACCTGTCCGGCCGGTCCTGCCGCCATCCGCGAGCCTCCTCGTCAGTGCCTTGTCCCTGGGCGTTGTCCCTGGTCCCGCCTCCACCTTCCAGCTTCCCGCAAGCGCGCCGCCAAGCGCTTGCCACCACGCTAGGCGCGCTCCGGCGTTCCCGCTGGGGCGCGCGGCCGTCGTCGCCGACAGTGTCCGGATGCGGTGCCCAAAGTCGTGTGGTAATAGCGTTGGGCGCAATGCGGAGTACCTGATGGAAACTCGGGGAATTGCGGATCGAACGACTCGATAAATGCTGCGTAACCGGCTCGTGACCTCGATGAATTCGCGGTTACGCCAAATAACAGCGCACCTCTCCCGAGTGAACGCGATCCGGCGATGCCACACCCTGATGATCACCTAGCGTGAGCGCGAGGGCTTGAGAGTGGTCACGGTCACGTCTCGTTCGTGGGCCGCCGCTAACGCCCCGGGCGTCTCGGAGCGACCAACGAGCGGAGCGCGGACGGCTTCCGGAGGACTCGTCCACGCTTGCCGGTGTGAAAACCCCCGGTTGAGGGAATCAGGGTGGTTCGGGATCGGCCGAAGTTAGGGACAACAGCCGCCGCCAGCCGGGACCGCACCACTTGAGTCCCGCTTGAGGATCGCTCAAATCAAGCTTGAGACGACCTCAAGATGCTGTCCTGCCCGTTGCACCAATTCGTTTTTCCCAGATAGCTTCCCGCTTCGATTCAGCCATTCGGGTTGGACCTCGCATGTCCAGCCGTTCTGCCAGGTTGTGTTGATCGACGGAGGCTCAATGGCCGCGGAAACGGTGAGGCGCGAGCTGATCATCGGGGTGACCCCCTTCGGTGAGCCGAACGCCCGCCTTGTCGCCGCGCTCTGCCGCGCGGGTGCGCTCGGGGTCCTGGACCTCGGGCGCGGTGACAGGCACGCGAGGCACGCGCTCGACCTGACGGCCCGCTGGGCGCAAGGCACCTTCGGCGTCCGCGTGGCCCCCGGCTGCGCCCTGCGCCCGCAGGACCTCCCCGCCGACCGCGTCGACACCGTGGTCCTCGCCGAGGGCTCCACCTGGAGCGTCGCCGAGGCCGGTCCCCGCGTCCTGGTCGAGGTCACCTCGCCGGAGCAGGCCCGCGCGGCCGTCGCGGCGGGCGCGCACGGACTGATCGCCCGCGGCCACGAGGCCGGTGGGCGGGTCGGTGAGCTGAGCTCCTTCGTCCTGCTCCAGAAGCTCGTCGCCGAGTTCGACGTGCCGGTGTGGGTCAACGGCGGCATCGGCCCGCGCACCGCGACGGCGGCTGTCGTCGGCGGCGCCGCCGGTGTGGTCCTGGACAGCCAGCTGGCCCTGCTCGCCGAGTCCGACCTCGCCGAGGAGGTCACCGCCGCGCTGAGCACCATGGACGGCTCGGAGACCGTGCTCGTCGGCGGGCACCGCGTGCTCCTGCGGCGCGGCCCCGGCGCCCCGTCCACCACTGATCTGACCGAGGTCGACGTGCTGGCCCGGCTCGGCGCGAAGGACCTGCGCGAGCAGCTGCTGCCGATCGGCCAGGACGGTTTCCTCGCCAAGCAGTTCGCCGACCGCTTCGGCTCGGCCGCGGCGTGCGTGCGCGGGCTGCGCGAGGAGCTGCTGGAGTCGCTGCGCTCGCACTCCGGTGCCGACGCGCTGCGCCCCGGCGCGCCGCTGGCCGCCTCGCTCGGCGTGGAGCTGCCGATCGCGCAGGGCCCGATGACCCGGGTCAGCGACCAGGCCGCCTTCGCCAAGGCCGTCGCCGAGGGTGGCGCGATGCCGTTCCTCGCGCTGGCGCTGGCGGGCAAGAGCCAGACCCGCGCACTGCTGGAGCAGACCCGCGACCTGCTGGGCGAGCGCCCGTGGGGCGTCGGCGTGCTCGGGTTCGCGCCGGAGGACGTGCGCGCCGGGCAGCTGGAGGTCATCCAGGAGATCAAGCCCGCGTGCGCGATCATCGCGGGCGGTCGCCCCGCGCAGGCGAACGCGTTGGAGGACAACGGGATCGCCGCGCTGCTGCACGTGCCCTCGCCCGGGCTGCTCAAGCAGTTCCTGGACGCGGGCGCGCGCCGGTTCATCTTCGAGGGCTCCGAGTGCGGCGGCCATGTCGGCCCGCGCTCCAGTTTCCCGTTGTGGGAAGCCCAGATCTCCGTGCTGCTGGAGTATCTGTCCACTAAGGATGGTCAGGGCATCCAGGTCCTCTTTGCTGGCGGTGTGCACGACGCGCGCTCCGCCGCGATGGTCACCGCCATGGCCGCCCCGCTGACCGAGCGCGGCGTGGCCGTCGGCGTGCTGATGGGCACCGCCTACCTCTTCACCGAGGAGGCCGTGGCCGCAGGCGCCGTTCAACCCGCGTTCCAGCGCCAGGTGATCGCCGCCGAGCGCACCGAGCTGCTGGAGACCGCGCCCGGCCACGCGACCCGCTGCGTCACCTCGCCGTTCGCCGAGGAGTTCCTGGCGATCAAGGAGGAGCTGCGCACCAGCGGCGTTCCGGACCGTGAGGCGTGGGAGAAGCTGGAGCAGCTCAACGTCGGCCGTCTGCGCATCGCCAGCAAGGGCGTGACCCGCGACGGCGACAAGCTCGTCGATGTCGCCGAGGCGGGGCAGCTCGCGGACGGCATGTTCATGGCCGGTCAGGTCGCGGTGCTGCGCTCCTCCGTCACCACCGTCGCCGACCTGCACGCCTCGGTCAGCACCGGCGCCGCCGAGCACCTGACCGCGCGCCTGGACGAGCTGGCCGCGCTCAGCGGGCGGGAGAAGGCCGAGGTGCCCGCGCCGCCGCCGGTGGACGTGGCGATCGTCGGCATGGCGTGCATGTTCCCCGGCGCGGCCGACCTGCCGACCTACTGGGCCAACGTGGTCGGCGGCCGGGACGCGGTGACCGAGGTGCCGGGCAGCCGCTGGGACCACGAGACCTACTACTCGCCCGAGGCGACCGGTCGCAGCGCGGGCGAGAAGACCCCGTCGAAGTGGGGCGGCTTCCTGCCGGAGATCCCCTTCGACCCGCTGAGCTACGGCATCCCCCCGGCATCGCTGGCCGCGATCGAGCCCGTGCAGCTGCTCGCCCTCGAGGCCGCGCAGCGCTCGCTGGTCGACGCGGGCTACGCCACGGGCCGGGCCTTCGACCGCTCGCGCGTCGGCGTGGTGTTCGGCGCTGAGGCGGGCTCCGACCTGTCGAACGCGTCCTCGCTGCGCGCGGTGCTGCCGGGCTACATCGGCGAGCTCCCGGCGGCGCTGGACGAGCAGCTGCCGAAGCTGACCGAGGACTCCTTCCCCGGCATGCTGGCCAACGTCATCTCCGGCCGCATCGCCAACCGCCTCGACCTGGGCGGCGCCAACTACACCGTCGACGCGGCGTGCGCGTCCTCGCTGGCGGCGCTGGACGTGGCGTGCAAGGAGCTGGTCAGCGGCGCGGCCGACATGATGCTCTGCGGCGGCGCGGACCTGCACAACGGCATCAACGACTACCTGCTGTTCTCCTCGGTGCACGCGCTCTCGCCCACCGGGCAGTGCCGCACCTTCGACGGCAGCGCGGACGGCATCGCGCTCGGCGAGGGCGTCGCGTGCGTCGCGCTGAAGCGCCTTGAGGACGCCGAGCGCGACGGCGACCGGGTCTACGGCGTGATCAAGGGCGTCGGCGCGGCCAGTGACGGCAAGTCGCTCGGCCTCACCGCCCCGCGCCCGGAGGGCCAGCGCAACGCCTTGGAGCGGGCCTACGCCAACGCGCGGATCTCTCCCGCCGAGGTCGGCCTGGTCGAGGCGCACGGCACCGGCACCGTCGTCGGCGACCGCACCGAGCTGGGCACGCTGACCAAGATGTTCGCCGAGCACGGCGCCCAGCCCGGCAGCTGCACGGTCGGCTCGGTGAAGTCGCAGATCGGGCACACCAAGTGCGCGGCGGGCCTGGCCGGTCTGATCAAGGCCGCGCTCGCACTGCACACCGGCATCAAGCCGCCGACGCTGCACGTGTCGGAGCCGAACGCCGCGTGGCAGCCGGACAGCAGCCCGTTCACCTTCACCTCGGCCGCGCTGCCGTGGGCCGAGGAGCCCGCCGAGCGCGTCGCCGGTGTGAGCGCCTTCGGCTTCGGCGGCACCAACTTCCACGTGGTGCTGCGCGGCTACGACGGCGGTCCGGCCCCGCGCCACGTCGGCGACGAGTGGCCCGCCGAGCTGTTCACCTTCCGCGGCGCGGACCTCAAGACCGCGGGCAAGCACGTCGAGCAGACTCTGGAACTGTTGCGCAGCAACGACTCCAGCGGTCGGCCGTGGCGGCTGCGGGACATCGCCCGCACCGTGGCGCGCCGCTCCGACGCGCGTTCCGAGGCCGTGCAGATCGCGGTCGTGGCAACGGATCTGGACGAGCTGGCGCAGCTGCTGCGCTCCGCGCTCGCTGGTGAGACGCCGCGCGGCGTGCACCTGGCTTCGGTCTCCCCCGAGGTCGGCGGCAAGGTCGCGTTCCTCTTCCCCGGTCAGGGCAGCCAGAAGCCGGGCATGCTGGCCGACCTGTTCGTGGCCTTCCCCGAGGTGCACCACCTGCTGCACGAGGGCCGCAAGTGGGCCTCGACGATCTTCCCGCCCACCGCCTTCGACGAGCAGAGCGCCAAGGACCAGGACGCGCGGCTGCGCGACACCCGCGTCGCCCAGCCCGCGCTGGGCATCGCCGGGCTGGCCGTGCACGAGCTGCTGAGCCGCTTGGACGTGCGCCCCGACATGGTCGCCGGGCACAGCTACGGCGAGCTGATCGCGTTGGCGGCTGCGGGTTCCCTGGACTCCGCGACGCTGCTGCGGCTGAGCGAGGCGCGCGCGGACTCGATCCTCGGCGCCACCGGGGACGACCCCGGCGCGATGGCCGCGGTGAAGGGCGGGATCGAGCGCGTCACCGAGGTTCTGCGCGAGGCCGGGCTGGCCGACGAGGTCGTCGCGGCCAACCACAACTCACCCGAGCAGCTGGTGATCTCCGGGCCGACCGCGGCGATCGAGGCGGCCGTGGTGGCGCTCAAGGCCGCCAAGCTCGGCCCGAAGAAGCTGAACGTGGCGTGCGCCTTCCACAGCCCGCTGGTCAGCGGCGCCACCGAGACCTTCGGCGCGGTGCTGGCCGACGCCGACGTGCGCGCCCCCGAGCTGCCGGTCTACGCCAACCGCACGGCGGCGGTCTACACGGAGGACGTTCGTGCCGAGCTGGCCGCGCAGGTCGGCGCCCCGGTGCGCTTCGTCGAGCAGATCGAGGCGATGTACGCCGACGGCGCGCGGATCTTCGTGGAGGCCGGGCCGGGCAAGGTGCTCAGCAACCTGGTGAAGGCGATCCTGGGCGACCGGCCGCACCTGACCGTGGGCTGCGAGGGCCGTCCCGGGCACGGGCTGGCCGGGCTGCTCACCGCCGCCGCCACGCTCGCGGTGTCCGGGGTCGGCGTGCGCACCGGCTGGCTGTTCGCCGGGCGCGACGCCAAGGACCTGACCAACGCCAAGCCGCCCAAGCGCGCGGGCTGGACCATCGACGGCCACGTCGTGCGGACCGCCACCGGCGACTTCCTGCCCAACGGCCTCGCGCCCGCCCGACGTGTGGAGATCACCACCATGACGACCCCAGGCGGTTCCCCGCAGCCCGGCACCAACCGCGACGCCATGGTCAACCAGTTCCTCCAGGCCAGCCGCGAGATGGTGCAGGCGCAGCGCGACGTGCTGCTGACCTACCTCGGCTCGGCGCCGGAGGTGCAGTACTCGATCCCGGCGGTCGCCGCCCCGCTCGCGCCCGTCCAGCAGCACTACGCGGCGCCCGCGCCCGCTCCGGCTGTCGTTGAGGCCGCGCCGGTTCCCGCTCCGTCCACTGTGGACGTCCTGGGCACGGTGCTGGAGATCATCAGCGAGCGCACCGGCTACCCCCTGGACATGATCGAGCCCGACCTCGACCTTGAGGCTGACCTCTCGATCGACTCCATCAAGCGGACTGAGATCGCCGGGGAACTCGCTTCCAGGATCGGCGCCGCAGACACGCAGCTGGCCGACGAGCAGCTTGAGGAGCTGGCCAAGGCGCGCACCGCGCAGGCGATCTCCGACTGGCTGAGCAGCAAGGTGGGCACGACCGCTCCCGCGCCCGTCGTGGCAGCTGCGCCCGTTCAGTCCACTGTGGACATCCTCGGCACGGTGCTGGAAATCATCAGCGAGCGCACCGGCTACCCCCTGGACATGATCGAGCCCGACCTCGACCTTGAGGCCGATCTGTCGATCGACTCCATCAAGCGGACTGAGATCGCCGGGGAACTCGCTTCCAGGATCGGCGCCGCAGACACGCAGCTGGCCGACGAGCAGCTGGAAGAGCTGGCCAAGGCCCGCACCGCCCAGGCGATCGCTGACTGGCTCGGCGGGCACACGGGTTCCGCCGCTCCGGCGACGGCTGCGGCTGCGGCCAAGGTCGAAGAGCCGATGAACCCGGGCATCGCGCCGAAGCGACTGGTCATGGCGCCCACCGCGCTGACCGCGATCTCCCTCGACGGCGCCGGGAAGGCGTTGGGCGGCAAGAAGTTCCTGCTCTTCGGCACCGGCGCGGTGGGCGCCGAGGTCGCGGCGCTGCTCAGCGGACTCGGCGCCACGGTGTCCACTTCGGACACTCCGCGTCCGCTGGCCAACACCGACGGCGACGTGGACGGCGTCCTGCACCTCGACGGCTGGGACGAGGCCGACGAGCCAGTGCTGCCGGAAACCTTCCCCTCGTTCAAGTCGGCGCTGACCTCCGGGCTGAGCTGGCTGGTCTCGGTCAGCCCGACCGGGGGCGGCACCTCCGTTCCCGAGCTGACCCACGGGCGCGCGGCCGGTCTGCGGGGCTTCTTCCGCACCGTGCAGCGCGAGTACCCGGACACCGTCGCCCGACTCATCGAGGTCGACCACACCGCTGAGGCGGCCGTCGTCGCCAAGCTGGTGCTGGCCGAGCTTCTGTCCACTGAGGACGCTCCGGTCGTGCTGGCCACCCCGGACTCCCGGCACGGCCTGGTGATGACCGAGCTGCCGCTGACGCTGGGCAGCACGGGTGCCGGTCCCGCCGGTGACGGTGCGGCCGAGGCGCAGGCGATCGGCCTTGACCGCGACTCCGTGGTGCTGCTGATCGGTGGCGCTCGTGGGATCACCGCGCAGTTCGCCGCGACCGTGGCTTCGGCCAGCGGCTGCCGGATCGAACTGGTCGGGCGCACCGCCGCCGCGACCGAGGACGAGGACCCCAAGACCGCGGCGGCCACCGACAAGACCGCGCTGCGCAAGGCGCTCATCGAGCTGGGGCACCGCTCCCCCGCCGAGATCGAGAAGCTGAGCAAGAAGATCCTGGCCCAGCGCGAGGTCTCCGCGACCGTGGAGCAGCTGCGCGGGCTCGGCAGCCAGGTCCGCTACCACAGCCTGGACGTCCGCGACCACGACGCGCTGCGCCAGTTGGTCAAGGAGATCCACACCGAGCACGGCCGGATCGACGGCGTGGTCTACGCGGCGGGCGTGATCGAGGACAAGCTGTTGGCGGAGAAGGACGTCGAGTCCTTCCACCGGGTGTTCACCACCAAGGTCGGCGGCGCCCGCGCGCTGCTGGGCGCGCTGGAGGAACTGCCGACCGGGCCGGGCTTCGTGACCCTGTTCGGCAGCATCGCCGCCGTGCTGGGCAACCGGGGCCAGTCCGACTACTCCTCGGCCAACGACGCGCTGGAGGCGATCGGCGCGGGCTGGGCGAGCCGCACCGGCAACCGCGCGGTGACCGTCCACTGGGGACCGTGGGCGCCGAGCGCGCAGCACGGCGGCATGGTGACCGTTGAGCTGCAACAGGAGTACGCGCGCCGGGGGATCTCGCTGATCGACCCGGAGGAGGGCACGATGTCGCTCCTGCGCGAACTGGCCTTCGGAGCACCCGACTTGCGAGCCGTCGTCTACACCGCCTCCGGCTGGTGATGGGCTAAAAGCATGCAGATCGCGATCACAGGAATGTCCGTGCTTCTCCCGGGCGCTCCTGACCTGGAGAGCTATTGGCGCAACCTCGTCGACGGGGTTGACGCGATCACCGAGGTGCCCGAAGGGCGTTGGGACGCGGAGTTCTACAAGCCGTCCTCGGCGACCGGGAAGGCCGAGGCGGATGAGATCTACTGCCGTCGCGGTGGTTTCGTCGACGCCTACGCCGAGGTGGACCCGACGCGGTTCGGCATCATGCCCAACTCCGTGGCGGGCACCGAGCCGGACCAGCTGATCGCGCTGCGCGTGGCGGCCGCCGCCATCGCCGACGCCGGTGGTGACGCGAAACTGCCCGCCAGGGACCGGATCGGCGTCGTGCTCGGCCGGGGCGGCTACCTCACGCCCGGCCTGGTGCGGCTGGAGCAGCGGGTGCGGACGGCGCACCAGCTCGTGCGCACGCTGGCCGAGCTGATGCCGGATCTTCCCGCCGAGAAGCTGGAGTCGGTGCGTGCGGCGTTCACCGAGCAGCTCGGCCCGCACCAGCCGGAGTCCGCGATCGGCCTGGTGCCCAACCTCGCCGCTTCGCGGATCGCCAACCGGCTCGACCTGCGCGGCCCGGCCTACACGGTGGACGCTGCTTGCGCCTCCTCACTGATCGCGGTGGACCAGGCCGTCAACGAGCTGGCCGCCGGGCGCTGCGACGTGATGCTGGCGGGCGGTGTGCACCACTGCCACGACGTCACGTTCTGGAGCGTTTTCTCGCAGCTGCGCGCGCTGTCGGCCAACCAGAGCATCCGCCCGTTCAGCAAGGACGCCGACGGCATCCTGATCGGCGAGGGCACCGGCGTCGTGGTGCTCAAGCGCCTTGAGGACGCCCAGCGCGACGGCGACCGGGTGTACGCGGTCATTCGCGGGACGGGGGTCGCCAGCGACGGCAAGGCGGCCAGCCTGTTCAACCCGGAGCCGGACGGCCAGGTGCTCGCGCTCCAGCGGGCGTGGGGCGCCGCCGGGCTCGACCCGACCGCGCCGGACGCCATCGGCCTGTTGGAGGCGCACGGCACCGCGACCCCCGCCGGTGACGCCGCCGAACTCGACACTCTTCGCCGGATCTTCGGCGCCGCTGGGGATTCCGAGGACTTCCCGGTGATCGGCTCGGTCAAGTCGATGATTGGGCACACCATGCCCGCCGCCGGGATCGCCGGGCTGGTCAAGGCCGCGCTCGCGGTGCACCGGGGGGTGCTGCTGCCGACGCTGCACTGCGAGGAGCCGCACCCCGCGCTCGCCGAGACCCGGTTCCGGCCGATCTCCACCGCACGCCCGTGGGAGACCGCTGAGGGCACTCCGCGCCGCGCCGCCGTCAACGCCTTCGGTTTCGGCGGGATCAACGCTCACGTGGTCATCGAGCAGGCGTCCACTGTGGACACTCCTGTCTCGGTCTCCGAGCCCGAGCTGGTGCTGCGGCTCAGCGCTTCCTCGCCCGCCGAGATGGCGAAGCTGCTCGAAGCCGACGACGCCGAACTGCGCGCGATGTCCATCTCCGATGGGTCCGCTTTGGACACCAGGCTGGGCATCGTCGGGCCGACCGCGCGCAAGCTCACCCTGGCCCGCAAGGTCGCAGCGAAGGCGGTGTCCTGGCGCGGCCGCAACGACGTCTGGTTCAGCCCCTCGCCGCTGCTGGGCGCGCCGAACGCGAAGATCGCCTTCGTCTTCCCGGGTCTGGAAGCCGACTTCGAGCCGAAGATGGACGACGTGGCGGCGCACTTCGGTCTGCCGAAGCGCGAGCTGTCCGGTGACACCGTTGGCGCGCACGGAGAAGCGGTTTTCAGCATGGGCCGCATGCTCGACACCGTGTTGCGGCGCAGCGGGATCACGCCGAACGGCTTCGCCGGGCACAGCGTCGGCGAGTGGACCGCGATGGTGGCCGCCGGGATCTACTCCGACTCCGAGATCGACGGCTTCCTGCAGAACTACGACCCTGACGCGCTGAAGGTGCCCGGCGTGGCCTTCGCCGCGTTGGGCTGCGGTGTCGACCGGATCGCCGAAGCGCTGCTCGCGCGCCCGGAACTCGTGCTCTCCCACGACAACGCGCCCAACCAGTGCATGGTGTGCGGCCCGGTCGAGGTGGTCGAGGACCTGGTCCGCGAGATGCGCGGGAAGAACGTGCTCGGCCAGCTCCTGCCGTTCCAGTCCGGCTTCCACACGCCGATGCTGGAGCCGTTCATGGAGCCGATCCACACCGCCGTGAACGAGCTGACGATCCACCCGGCCACGCTGCCGATCTGGTCGGCCACCACGGCTTCTCCTTACCCCACAACGGAGTCCGGTGTCCGCGAGCTGTTCGTCCGACACCTGCTGGAGCCGGTCAGGTTCCGCCAGCTGATCGAGGCGATGTACGCCGACGGCTACCGCGTCTTCGTGCAGACCGGCACCGGCCAGCTCGCCTCGCTGATCAGCGACACGCTGCGCGGCCAGGAACACCTCGCCGTGGTGGGCAACGCGGGCAACCGCTCCGGCATGGAGCAGCTGCGCCGCGTCGCCACCGCGCTGTGGGTGGAGGGCGGCACGCCGTCACAGGACCTCTTCGGGGAGCCCGCTCCGGCGCCCGCGCCCGTGAAGAAGGCCAACCGGCCGCCGATGCGCCTGGACCTCAACGGCGCTCTGGTGTCCCTCAACGGTTCCGTTCCGCCGCTGAGCGTGAGCAGGCCGGTCGCCGCCGACGCTGGCGCGCTGGGCAAACTGGGCAACCAGTTCCCGCTCGCCGCGCAGCTCGAAGACCTGCTGCGCGAGACCGCTGACACCGCCGCCGCCGTGATCGGCGCCGCCGGAAGCGCACCTGCTCCGGCTCCGGTCAGAACCGTTGCGGCGCCTCGGGAACTGCACGAGAAGATGGCGGTCAACACCACGGCGATGCCGTACCTGTTGGACCACTGCTTCTTCCGCCAGCGCGCGGACTGGCCGGACGAGACCGACCGCTGGCCGATCGTGCCCGCGACCACGTTGGTGCAGCACATGATGGACGCGGCCGAGCGCAGCGCTCCCGGCCAGCGCGCGGTCACGCTGCACGACGTCAAGTTCAACCGCTGGATGGTCTCCGCCCCCGGCATCGAGGTCGACGTCAACGTTGTTCCTGTTGCGCCGCACCGGGTCGAGGTGTCCATCACGGGCTACTGCCAGGCGACGGTCGAACTGGCCCCGGGCTACCCGGCCAAGGCGCCCGCGCTGTGGCCGCCGTTCGCGGGCGAGCAGACTCCAGAACTGCCCGGCGAGGGGCTCTACACCCAGCGCTGGATGTTCCACGGCCCGCAGTTCCAGGGCGTGACCGCGCTGTCCGGGGTCAGCGAGAACCACGTGCGCGGCACCATCACCACGCCCGCCGCTCCGGGCGCGCTGCTGGACAACGTCGGCCAGATCCTCGGCTACTGGATCATGTCGCGCTTCACCGACAAGAAGGTCGTCTTCCCGGTCGGCATGCGCTCCATCCAGTTCTTCGGCCCGCACCCGGCCGCCGGGGTCCCGCTGGAGTGCGTGATCGCGCTGCGCGGGGTCACCGACACGTTGCTGGAAGCGGACATGCAGCTGCTGCTGCCCGACGGCACTCTGTGGGCGCACATCGACAGCTGGGTGGACCGGCGCTTCGACAGCAACCCCAAGACCGAGCCCGTCGAGCGCTTCCCGGAGCGCAACACGATCTCCGCGCGCCAGGACGGCGGCTGGTTCCTGCTGCACGAGCTGTGGCCGGACCTCGCCTCCCGCGACCTGATCATGCGCAACCACCTCTCCGCCGTGGAGCGCGAGGACTACGAGAAGCGCTCGCCGAGGACGCGGCGGCAGTGGCTGCTCGGCCGGATCGTCGCCAAGGACGCTGTGCGCCAAGCACTGTGGGCCGCGGCCGGTCCCCCGCTGTTCCCCGGCGAGGTCCGCGTGGCCAACGAGCCCACCGGCAGGCCGGTCGTGACCGGCAGGCACGGCACCGAGTTCACCGACACCGACGTCTCGATCGCGCACTGCCGCGAAGTCGGGGTCGCGATCACCCGCCCGGTCTCGGAGCGGGAGGTCCCCGGCATCCCGGGGATCGGCATCGACGTGGAGGAGGTCGTCGAGCGCGACGACACCACCGTCGAGTTCGCACTGTCCACAGTGGAACTGGAGACGCTCGACGCGCTCGTCGCGAGCACGGGCGAGTCCAGGGCGCTGTGGTTCACCCGGTTCTTCACTGCCAAGGAGGCCGTCTCCAAGGCCGAGGGAACCGGATTGCAAGGAGCACCGAAGAACTTCGTCGTCGAGCAGGCCACAGGCGTCCAGCTCGTCGTCAGCGTCGGAGAACGGCGCTACCTGGTGCACAGCACCGAGGCGGGCAACGCCGAAGGACTACCGGCACGGCATTACGTGGTGGCCTGGACGACGGGCCCCGCGCACGAGGAGGAAACCCTGTGACGACGACCCCTGATCTGTCGGCACCCGAGGTGGTGCTCGCGGACATCAGCGAGATGGTCCGCGAGGTGCTCGGCGAGTACGGCCTCGACGACGCGGTGATCGAGATGGACACCAAGTTCCACCAGGACCTTGAGCTGGAGAGCATCGACCTCGTCGCGCTGTCCGGTCAGCTGGAGCAGCACTACGACGGCCGGGTCAACTTCGCGGAGTTCATCGCGGACCTGGAGCTGGACGAGATCATCGAGCTGACCGTCGGGCGGCTCGTCGACTTCGTGGTGTCCTGCCTCGCCTCGGACAAGGGGGAATGACCGTGGCGATGATCGAGGCGAACGGCATCCGGCTGCACGTGCAGCGCATGGCCGCCAAGAACGTCCACCCCGACGGCACCCCGACCGTGGTGTTCATCCACGGGCTCGGCACGGACAGCCTGGCGAGCTTCTACTTCACCCTCGCCGCCCCGGTTTCCGCCGCCGGCATGGAGGTGCTGGCCTTCGACCTGCGCGGACACGGCCGCAGCGGGCGCCCGGAGCGCGGCTACCAGATCGGCGACTTCGTCGGCGACCTGCACGCGATGCTGGAGCAGATGGACGTCCAGGGCCCGGTCCACCTGGTGGGCAACAGCTTCGGCGGCACGGTGGCCTTCAGCTACGCCGTGGCGCACCCGGAGCGCGTGGCCAGCATCGTGATGATCGAGTCCGAGCCCGCCACCCCGGCGTGGTCGGCCAAGCTCGGCGGTCTGCTCGGCCGCGCGGCGGAGCAGCTGCGCTACGAGGAGGCCTTCGCCTGGATCACCGAGAACCAGGGCGCGCACACCTCGCGGCTGGCGAAGGCGGCCAGCAACGCGCTGTGCAACACCAGCATGGCCACCGACATCCCGGCCAGCCACGTGCACACCGCCGAGGAGATCGAGTCGGTCACCTGCCCGGTCCTGGCGATCTTCGGCAGCGAGTCCGACCTCGCCGTGCAGGCGCAGGTGATGGAGACCCGGCTGGAGCGCTGCCGTTCGGTGATCGTCGGCGGGCACGAGCACTCCGTCCTGGTCGAGGCGCCCAAGACCGTGCGCGACCTGCTGCTGCCGTGGGTCGCCGAGCACGAGGGCCTTCGCGTGCTGGAGGGCACTCCCGCGTGATAGCGCAGTGCCGGACAGCGTCGTCCTCGAAGGTGTTGTGAGATGAGCCGTTTCCTGTTCGTCGTGCCGCCACTGGTCGGCCACACCAATCCCACGATCGGTGTGGCCGCGCAGCTCGTCGAACGCGGCCACGAGGTGGCGTGGGCGGGGCACGAGGAGTTCCTCCGCCACCTGGTCGGCCCGCGAGCCGCAGTGCTGCACTGCGACGGCCCCGTGCTCGGGCCCGAAGGGGCGAAGCGCCCGCCGGAGATGCGCGGTCCCGCCGCGCTGAAGTTCCTGTGGGAGAACTTCCTCGCGCCACTGGCCAGGGGCATGGTCCCCGGAGTGCGCGCGGCCTGCGCCGAGTTCCGCCCGGACGTCCTCGTCGTCGACCAGCAGGCCATCGCGGGCGCGATCGTGGCCAACTCACTCGGCCTGCCCTGGGCCACCTCCGCGACGACCTCGGCGGAGTTCACCGACCCGTTGGCCACCATGCCGAAGGTCGAGGAGTGGCTCCGGGAGTTGTTGCAGGGCCTGCAAACCGAGTTCGGTGACCCCCGTCTCGACGTGGATCTCCGTTTTTCCCCACACCTGACTCTGGCCTTCACCACCCGCGCGCTGATCGGTGAGACCGCCCACGAGAACGTGCGCTTCGTCGGGCCGTCCATCACCGAGCGCCAGGACGGCGACGACTTCCCCGACTCCGAGCTGGACGACTCGCGCGCCAAGGTGTTGCTGACCCTGGGCACCGCGAACGCCGACGCCGGGGAGCGCTTCCTGCGCGAGGCCGTCACCGCGCTCATCGACCGTGCCGACCGGGTGCAGGCGATCATCGCCGACCCGGCCGGTGTGCTGACCGAGCACCCCGGCGGCGGCGCGATCGTCGCGCCCAGGGTGCCCGTGCTGCGACTGCTGGACCGACTCGACGCGGTGATCTGCCACGCCGGGCACAACACCGTGTGCGAAACGCTCTGGCACGGGCTGCCGCTCGTGGTCGCGCCCATCCGCGACGACCAGCCGATCGTCGCGCAGCAGGTGGTCGACAGCGGAGCGGGAGTCCGGGTGCGCTTCAACCGGGCCACCGCCGAGCAGATCGGCAAGGCCGTCGACACCGCGCTCTCCAATGGGGACGTCCGGGCCGCGGCAGAACGGGTGCGGGACTCCTTCCGTGCGGCCGGTGGGGCGGCGGGCGCGGCGAAGCACCTCGAGCTCCTGGCGCACGACGCCACCGCCACCGCACTCGCGGGCACAGGAGGGACCACAGCGTGACCGCAGGAAAGTCTTCTCGTCGCCGTTCCGGGAAGTGGGTGCGGCGCACCATCCAGGCCGGGCTCATCGCCGGGCTCGTGCTGGACACCGCGCAGCTGCGCCGCAGGCTCGCCGGGCTGCGCACGCTGCCCGACCGGCCGGAGCCCGGCCAGGACCGCTTCCGCGTGCTGGAGGCCGAGGACGTCCGCGTCGACCGCGCGACCCTGGCCGCCGCCCGCGCGCACGCCCAGGCCGAAGGACTGTCCACTTTGGACCTCGTGCCGCGTGACCTCCCGGTGGCGCAGGCGCTGGACCTGTTGCGCGCGGTGGACCCGACGACCTACCGCACCGACCGCCAGGCACCGGGACGCGGCGCGCTGCACGCGACGCTCGCCGACGACGGGGTGCTGCGCGCGGCCGGGATTCCCACCGACAACGGGCACCCGAGCGCTCCGGAGCTGGCCGAGGCCATCGCCCAGCTGAAGCTGCACGCGCCCGGCAGCACCGACCTCATCGTCGCGCCCCGGCTGACCAGCGCGCCCGACGTCGCCGCCAAGGACGCCGAAGTGCTCGCGTCGATGCACGGCGAGAACACCGTGGGCGCCCTGCTGCCCCAGCTGGCGTGGCTGTCCACGCTCGCCGCGAGCACGCTGGTGAACCCCGCGTGGGCGCTCGCCGCGATCGGCGCGTGGTCCGCTCAGCCGCTGATCGTGTTCTACGGCAGCAAGAACATGCGCCCCGCCGACCTGCTCTCCTACAGCGCCACCCGCGCGGTGAAGGAGCCCAAGCGCCTGCTCGCCGCGCTGGCCGCCGCGCAGTCCCGCACCGTCGAGCACGTGGACCCGGTGCAGGAACGCCGCCCCGCCTACCAGGCCGAGCTGGCCAAGGGCACCGAGCGCTTCTTCGGCGAGCGCCGCGAGGACTGCCCGTGGTGCTCCTCGACCCGCTTGGAGGTCCGGCTGCGCACGCGGGACCTGTTGCAGCGCAAGCCAGGCACGTTCGTGCTCGACCAGTGCCAGGACTGCGCGCACATCTTCCAGAACCCGCAGCTCACCCCGGCGGGCCTGGACTTCTACTACCGCGACTTCTACGACGGCCTCGGCGAGAAGAAGCTCGACTCGCTGTTCAAGGCGCGCGGTGTGATGTACCGGCCGCGCGCGGAGTCGATGAAGAGCTTCGCCCAGCCCGAGTCCTGGCTCGACGTCGGCACCGGCCACGGCCACTTCTGCAACGCCGCGCGCGAGGTGTGGCCGCAGACCACCTTCGACGGCCTCGACATCACCGACGGCATCAAGCTCGCCGAGCACCGCGGCTGGATCGACCGCGGCTACCGGGGCAGCTTCGTGGACCTCGCGCCGTCCATGGCCGAGAACTACGACGTGGTCAGCATGTTCCACTACATGGAGCACAGCCTCGACCCCAAGCTGGAGCTGGAGGCCGCGCGCACCGCGCTGCGCTCCGGCGGGCACCTGGTCATCGAGGTCCCCGACCCCGAGGCGCGCTGGGCCAAGCTGCTCGGCAAGTGGTGGCTGCCGTGGCTCCAGCCGCAGCACCTGAACTTCGTGTCCATCGGCAACCTCCGGCGGCAGTTGGAGACCATGGGCTTCACCGTCGTCCTCGAACAGCGCGCCGAGGCCCACGAGCCCATCGACCTGCTGTCCGCGGCGTGGACGCGGCTCAGCAACCTCGCGGCCGGCGGTGAGGACCTGCCCTGGCGCCCCACCAAGCCCGAGCCCTCCGCCAAGGCCGTCCGCGCCGCCACCCTCGCCGTCGGCACCCCCGTCCTGCTCGCCGCGAGCCTCGCCGACGGAGCACTCCGCCCCTTCGCCGCGCGCCTCGGCCTCACCAACGCCTACCGCGTCATCGCCCGCAAGTCCTAACCCGCGTTGAAGCCCCGAACGACCCGTTCAGTGCGTTGGAGGCACTGAACGGGTCGTTCAGGTACTTGAGCGCACCAAAGGAGGCGTTCGCGGGGGTGGCCCACGGGTGCGCGCGGGGCGGGGCGGAGTGCGAGTCGGGGCAGTGAACGCGTGGGTAGGATGGTCGGTCGTGCTCAAGAGGCTGTGGTGGAAAGCGGTAGTCGGGCGACACGCTCCACAGTGGACGACGGTCGCGCCGGAGAAGACGGTACTGGCGGTGGTGCACAACGTCACCGCTGCCACGCGGCTGCTCGACGTGCTGCCGCTGGTGGCTGACGACCACCGGGTGCGCGTGGTCTGGACGTGCACGGGGTCCTCACCCTTCTCGCCGGGCACCGAGGAGTGGTTGCGAGAGCACGGGATGGACGTCATCCCGTGGCGCCAAGCGCTCAGGACCCGGTTCGACGCGGCGATCTCGGCGAGCTACGGCGGAAAACTGCACGCCATCAAAGCACCCCTCGTCGTCGTCCCGCACGGAATGGGGTACAATAAATACTCGCCCGGAAATCGGAAATCGGAAATCGGAAATCGGAAATCGGTTTTCGGTTTGTCGGTGCGGTGGCTGTTCCGCTGGGGCAGGCTCATTCCCTCGCTCATCGTCCTCTCGCACCACGAGCAGCTCGACCGGTTGCGTGCGGCAAGTCCCACGGCAGCCGATATCGCTGTAGTAGCGGGAGATCCGTGCTTCGACCGGATGCTCGCCGGGCTGCCGCTGCGTGAGACCTACCGCGCGGCGTTCGGGGCCGCGCCGGGGCAACGACTGGTGCTGATCTCCTCGACGTGGGGCAAGGATTCCCTTTACGGCCAGAATCCCGACCTGCCTCGCCTGCTCGCCCACGGGCTCCCACAGGACGAGTACAAGTTCGTCATCGCGTTGCACCCCAACGTCTGGACCGCCCATCAGAGCTGGCAGGTCGAGCGGTGGCTGGCGCGCTCCGGGGTCGCGCTCGTGCCGCCGGAGGACGGCTGGCGGGCCGCCGCCATCGCAGCGGATCTCGTCATCGGCGACCACGGATCGGTCCCGTTCTACGCCGCCGCACTGGGAACCCCGTTGCTGCTGGCCACGAAGCAGCACGACCAGGTCGATCCCGCGTCACCGGTCGGGCTCCTCAACGCGGCGGCCCCCCTGCTCGACCTCGACCGCGATCTGCTGGAGCAGGTCGCACCGATCCCCCGGACGATCACCGACCTGACCACCTCAATCCCCGGCGACTCCGCGAAGCTGTTGCGCACAGCCATCTACGCCATCATGAACCTCGGCGAACCCGCCACGCCCGCCGAGCACCGAGCCGTACCCATCCCGACCGTGACCACCCGAAAGGAAGCGCAGCTCGTCAGGGCGACCCTCACCGATTCCACAGTGGACATCACGCGGTGGACAGCGGAACTCCTGCGTGACAACGCGGCACCGCCGGACACGCATCTGCTCAGCGGAACCGACGAGTCGAAGCACAACTGGCTCGAACTGGCCGAAGTCCTTGTGCACGAACAGGTCGGTGCACCGGAGAGCTGGATCGAGACCACGCTCAAGGCGCTCCCGGGCTGCCTCATCGCCGCTATGCCCACCACCAGCGGCTGGCTCATCGGCGACCGAGACGGAAACCGGGCACGGTGCGTCGGCGAAGACGGTCGAGCGATCGCATCGGCGCTCTACGCGTGGACGATGACCGGGCGCCCGTGGTCGGATCTGCCCAGCCCGCTGACCGTCAACACCGGACCGATCAGTTCATTGTGGACAGTTGAGCCCGGATAGCGTCCGCGCGGCCGCTCAACCACAGTCGCTCGAACAGCTCCAGCGCCTCGGCGTAGAAAGCACGGGCCTCATCACCGGTCGACAGGTCTCCCACAGCCTCAAGGGCGAGGGCGACGTCGAACGGCCGATCCTGCTCACGCATGACCGCGAGCGCCTGGTCCAGCGCGGCGCGGTCATGCAGGGTCTTGCCGCGCCACGTGAGCACCTTCGCGAGGTTGTACGGCTCGTTCAGCTCGCGGAAGGTCCGCGCGGCGAGGTCGAACAGCTCAGCGGACGGAGCGACCTTGCCGAAGTGCAAGCGCGCCAAAGCGATCCGTCGCTTGTCGCCGATCTCCAACGCGAGAGCGAGGTTGCGGGACAGCGCGTCGAACGCCTCCTCAGCGCGCTCAAGATCGAGCAGCACCAGACCCAGGGCCTCAAGCGCGGTCGCGGCAACCTCGCGATCACCGGCCCCGAGGGAAGCCGCTTCGCGCAACGTGTCCACGGCGCAGTCCAACCGTCCACTGTGGCGCTCAGCGAAGGCGCGCTGCGTCAACAGCACACTCTCCACTTCGGACAGTCCGAGTGAACGAGCTGCCGGAATGCCGATCTCGTGCGTGGCAAGGAGATCATCGACGTACTTGCCCGGCTCATGCAACGACCACAACAGCAGACAGAGCTGCACGGCCACCAATAGCTCGCCCGTGTCACCGGCGACGCGCACGGCGGCGGTGAGGTTGGCGCGCTCCTTCTCCAGCCAGTCGCGCGAATCCTCCTGCGACGCCCCGATGACCAGATCCGGGAAGAACTTCGCCCGCCAAGGCCGGTTCGCCATCACGTACGCGTCCGCCGCGGCCGCCTCGGCGACGAACCACCGAAGCATCCGAGCGCGCTCACCGGAGTCCTTCGCCAACCCGCGAGCATGCGCCCTCACCAGGCCGTGCACCACGAGTCGCTCCGGCTCGACGGACTCCACGACCCGCCGCACCAGCAGCTCGCGGAGCCCTTCGCTCACCACGTCCGGATTCACGGCGGCGGTGAGCGCACCAACGGACACATCCCCATCGCCAGGATGCAGGCCGATCAGCTCGTACACCGTCCGCCCCGCCGCACTGAGCCTGCGATAGGCCGCGTCGAAGACCACCGCGACGGACTCGTTCACGTCCTGGTCGAACTCGTGCAGCAGCGAGCTGATCCGCATCTGCGGCAGGTCGGCGAGCAGAGCGCCGACCACGGACAGCGCGATGGGGAGCCCACCGCAGAGCTTCAGCAGCGCTTCACCCGCCTCGGGCTCGGCAAGGACGCGATCTCCCGCGTACTCCTTCAGCAGCACGAGTGCCATCTCGTCCTCGAGCGGCGCGACGTCGATCAGGTCGGCGCCCTCCCGCTTCAGGCTGCCGAAAGACCCGTGCCCGGTGACGACGACGAACGCGCGCTCCGAGCCCGGCAACAGCGCGCGGACCTGCGCGGGCGTCACGGCGTCGTCGAGGAACACCTGGATCGCCTTGTCCCAGCACAACGAGCGGTACAACGCCGCGCGGGTCTCCAGGTCGGACGGCTGCTCCGCACGAGGCACCCCGAGCGCCGCCAGGAAGTCGCCGAGGACGTCGCTGGCGGAGCGGGGGCGCTCGGTCCAGCCGCCTAGGTTCGCGTAGAGCTGGCCGTCCGGGTAGTCGGAGGAGCGCCCGTGCAGGAAGTGGTTGCCGACCGAGGACTTGCCGCTGCCGCGCATCCCGAGCAGGACCTTGAGGGAACCGTCCCCGGCCAGCCGGTCGAGCACGCGGCGCTGGTTGACCAGCTTCTTCAGCCGGGGCGGCAGCTGGTGCGGCTCGGCCGTCTTCCGCCCGTGCGAGTGGAAGTGGACGCCGCCGTGGATCTGCCCGGCCTGCACCACGTTCTCCGCGCTGCCGTCAAAGCGGTTCTCGCTCACTGGCTTTCCCCCGGCCGTTCGCGACAAGATCGACCTGGCGAAGCGTACTCGCCCGGGCGTGCCCGGGACCGGGGTTCGTCACCATCGGTGGACAGGCAAGCACCTGGCGCACGGCATCACCCACAAGATCGGGTAATCGGGTTACCGCTGGTAGATGCCGATATCTGCGATATGGCGAAGCGTGGGTGGTCCAAGGCTGTGCGCATCCTGCCGGTGGCCGCGGTGGTGGTGACGGTGCTCGACGCGCTGGCCAAGCGGCGCAGGCTGGCGGGGCTCCCGGTGCTGCCGCTGGTGCCGAGGCAGCGCACCGGGAAGTCCGAAGTGGACGGACGGGGTTCCGCGCTGCGCATGGTGCGCGCCAAGGGAGTCGTGGTCGACCAGGTCACCGAGGTGGCCGCTCGCGAGCTGGCGGGGCGCGACGGGCTCTCCGTGGTGAACCTGGTGCCGCGCGACCTGCCGACGGCGCGCGTGCTCGACCTGCTGCACGAGGTCGATCCGCGCACGTATCGCCAGGACAGGCAGGCGAAGGGGCACGGCGGCGGGCACGCGGTGCTGGCCGAAGAGCAGTTGCTGCGCAAGGTCGGGCTGCCGCAGCGGGGCGCGCCGAGCGGCGTGGAGCTGGCGAAGGCGGAGAAGGAGCTGAAGCCGCACGCGGCGGCGCGAACACAGGTCGTGCTGGCGCCGAGGCTGTGGTCCTCGCCCGCGGTGCTGGCCGAGGACGCCGAAGTGCTGCGGGTCCGGCACGGTTCCCGGATCGGCCCCGACGCGGCCACCGTGCTGACGATCCCCGCGCTGATCGTCGCGAGCGGACTGTTCAGCCCGGGTTGGGCGTTCCTCGCGCTGGCCGCGTGGTCGGCGCACCCGCTGATGGTGCTGGCGGGCAACCGCCACCTCAAGCCGGCGGATCTGTGGTCCTACAGCCTGTTGCGCCTGGTCCGTGAGCCGAAGCGGCTGGTGGCGGCGCTGCGCGCGGAGGCGGCGCACCGGGCGGGCGGCGAGGACCCGGTGCAGCGCAGGCGCGCGGAGTACCAGGCCGACATCGCGGCCGGGCTGGACCGGTTCTTCGAGCCGGAGCGCGCGGACTGCCCGTGGTGTCGTGGCACCGAGCTGAAGGTGCGGCTGCGCACGAGCGACCTGAACCAAGGCAAGCCCGGTGAGTTCAAAGTGGACGAATGCCGCTCGTGCGGCCACATCTTCACCAACCCACAGCCGACCGCGGAAGGACTCGGCTTCTACTACCGCGATGCCTACGACGGGCTGAACGAGGACATGGTGCAGGGCATCTTCGCCACGCGGCGCGGGTACTTCCAGCCGCAGGCGGAGACGGTGCGCCCGCACATCACGCCGGGGAAGTGGCTGGACGTGGGCACCGGGCACGGCCACTTCTGCAACGCCGCCAAGGAGATCTGGCCCGACACCGACTTCCACGGGCTGGACATGAGCGACGGCATCGAGATCGCCGAGCGCAGGGGCTGGGTCGAGCGCGGCTACCGGGGCATGTTCGTGGACCTCGCGCCGAGCATGCCCGACCGCTACGACGTGGTGAGCATGTTCCACTACCTGGAGCACAGCAAGGACCCGCAGCTGGAGCTGGAAGCGGCGACGAAGGTGCTGCGCCCGGGCGGCTACCTGCTGATCGACGTGCCGGACCCCGCGTGCCGCTGGGCGAAGCTGCTCGGCAAGTGGTGGTCGATCTGGCTCCAGCCGCAGCACCTGCACTTCTTCCCGGTCCAGAACCTGCGCGAACGCCTGAGCGAGCTGGGCTACACCGTGGTGCTCGAACAGCACGCGGAGGCGCACCAGCCCGCTGACCTGCTCATCGCGACGTGGACGGCGCTGCGCGCGGTGGCACCGGAGCGCGATGTGCCGTGGCGCCCGGAGCCGCCGTCGACGCTCAGCCGCATCGCCAGGGGCGCGACCTTCGCGGCGGGCACCCCGCTGATGGCGGCGGGCGTCCTGGCCGACGTGGCGCTCAAGGACGTGGCGGAGAAGTACGGGCTGTGCAACTCCTACCGGCTGCTGGCCCGCAAGGACTGAACCAGCGCTTAGGGTGAGCTGATGGGCGACACCCGCAGGCGACTCCTCGACGGCGCGATCGAGACGGTGCGCTCCCAGGGCATCTCAGCCGTCTCCGCCAGGACGATCGCCGCGACCGCGGGTGTCAACCAGGCACTGGTCTTCTACCACTTCGACAGCGTCGACAACCTGCTCGCGCAGGCGTGCCTGGTGTCGACGGAGGAGCGGGTGGAGCGCTTCCGCGAGCGCTTCGCCGAGGTGGACTCGTTCTCCGGCCTGCTCGCGCTCGGCGCGCGGCTGCACGAGGAGGAGAGCGAGGCGGGCAACGTCACCGTGCTGGCGCAGATGCTGGCCGGGGCGCAGCGCGATCCCAAGGTTGCCGAAGCCACCGCGGCGGCGGTCGGACTGTGGGTGAGCGAGATCGAGCACGTGCTGCGCCGCCTGCTCGCCGGCTCGCCGCTGGACGGGCTGCTCGATCCCGCCGCGCTGGCGCGGACGGTCGCCGCCACGTTCGTCGGCCTCGAACTGTTCGAGCCGGTCGCGCCGACCGGCTCCACGCTGGCGGAACTGGCGAAGCTCGTCGAGGTCGTCGACGAACTGGGCCCCCTCGCGCGGCGCGTGGTGCGCGCGAAGCTGCGGAACACGGTCAAGAAGGAGCGCGCATGAGCGACATCACCGCGTTCGGGATGTCCGGCTGGAGCTGGCTCAACCCGCCCGCCGAGTGGTCCACAGTGGACGGACTGGCGGTGACGACGAAGGACGACAGCGACTTCTGGCGCACCACGCACTACGACTTCGTCAGGGACACCGGGCACGCGCTGCTGCGGCCGGTGCGCGGCGACTTCGAGCTGCGGATGAGCTTCACCGGCGACTACGCCGAGCAGTACGACCAGGCGGGCGCGCTGCTGCGGGTCGACGAGCGGAACTGGATCAAGACCGGGATCGAGTTCGTGGACGGCGAGCACTTCCTCAGCGCCGTGGTGACCAGGGACTTCTCCGACTGGTCAGTGGTCGCGCTCGCTGAGCTCACCGAAGCGGTGTCCCTGCACATCGACCGCACCGGTGACGCGGTGACCGTCCGTTACGGCGTCGGCGCGGCCGAGCCGAGCACCATGCTGCGGCTGGCGTACCTCCCTCCGGGCGGTGAGGTCCTTGTCGGGCCGATGTGCGCGTCTCCGCAGGGCAGGGGCTTCCCCACGCGTTTCCACCACTTCGAGGTGCACTCCAGATCAACTGGGTAGCGCGGGTTCGGCCCGGGTATCCGATGTGCCCGAGCAGGCCAGGAGGTGCGCGATGGACACCCGGACCGCGCAGCAGCCCGAGCGCACCGAGACCGAGCGTGCCGAGTCCGTGCAGGAGTTCCTCGTCGCCTACTCGCTGCGCCGCTTCGTGTTCATGAGCGTGCTCGGGTTCCTGTTCGTGGCCACCGGGCACGAGGCCTTCGGCAACGCCGCGACCCACGTCGCCGCCATCGGCCTGGCGATCAGCATGGTGCTGCGCCCCGCTCGCGCCGACCGGGTGCAGGCGCGCGAGGAGCGCACGCGCTGGAAAGTGCTGATGCCGAGGTGGTTCTGCTCCGGCCGCGAGCACGAGACGCACGCCCCGCTCCTGCGCTACCGGGTTGACCGGCGCCGATCGGGGTAACCGACAGCGTCAGAAGGGAGCTGACGATGTCGAAGACAGCGAACGCGGAACCGACGACCGGTGAACTCGTCGCGCAGTTGTCCGAGCAGGTCTCCCGCCTGGTGCGGGACGAGATGGCCTTGGCCCAGGCCGAGCTCAAGGAGAAGGGCAAACGCGCTGGCGTCGGTGCCGGGGCGTTCGGGGCGAGCGGGGTGATCGCGCTCTACGGCCTCGCCACGGTGTTCGCCGGAATCGTGCTGCTGCTCGCGGTGGGCATGGCCCCGTGGCTGGCGGCGTTCGTCGTCGGCGCGGCACTGCTGTTGGTCGCGGGGATCTTGGCCGTGGTCGGCAAGAAGCAGCTCGCGAAGGCGGTGCCGCCGGTACCGGAACAGACGATCGCCAACGTGCGCAAGGACATCACCGCGCTCAAGGAGGGCTCCGGCCGATGACGACGAAGCGAAGCAACGACGGCGTCGCCGTGATCGGTGACGCGGAACCCGAGAGCCCCGAAGAGCTGCGCGAGGACATCCTGCACACGCGCGCGAAGCTCGCCGGAACCGTGGATGCCTTGTCCTACAAGCTGGACGTGAAGGCACGCGCGAAGGAGAAGGCCGAGCAGCTGCGAGAGAAAGCTCAGTACGCGGTGGGCCACGCGGTCGACTGGGCGCGCACGGTGGACCGCAAACGAGCAGCCACCGCAGCGGGCGGAGTTGCCGCCGGAGTGCTCGTGCTCCGTTTGTTCAAACGTAGGAAGCACAGCTGAAGCAAAGCCCCCGCCATCATCGGCGGGGGCTTACTTCTTTGCTACACAACAGGTTCTAGCTCCCGAAGCGCCTTCTCGACCGCCTCGACAACGAACGGGTGCCCCAGCGGTAATGGCGCACCGGCTTCGTTGCGCGTGTCCTCGCTGACCGCGACCACCCGCACGGGAACGGGAAGCTCGCCGAGGTTGCTCTCGTCGGTCATCGGGTCCACGAGCAGCACAGAACGGACGACGTCGGCGTGCAGCTGGGACACGCGCACCGCCGCCTCGGCCGCACTGCCGTTGGCGAGGACGTACACGCGCTCCGCGTCCTGCGGCACGAAAGCGAACGCGTCTCCGCGCTGCTCAAGGAAGACCGGCATCCGCACCCATCCGACACGAGCGCGGTCGAGCAACGGCCGCCACGTCGGAGGGAGGCCGCCGCGCTTGGCCTCTCCCTCCGCGTCGAGCACGAGCAAGGCGGGTTCGCGGCACCGGCCCTCGTACACCACCGGCGGCCCCTGGGAACGTGGGGAGTCCATGCACGCCTCCTTCGCCAGACATGACTCCCCCGCCGGATACCCGTTGCGGCGCCTGCTATCCCTGCTGCTCCGCCGCCCACGCGGCCACGACGTCGGCGAGCACCGATAGCGGCAGCGAACCACCGCTGAGCACCACGTCGTGGAAGGCGCGGATGTCGAAGCGCTCGCCGAGCTTGGCCTGGGCCTCCGCGCGCAACCGCAGGATCTCCAGGCGCCCCACCATGTACGCCAGCGCCTGGCCCGGGTAGGAGATGTAGCGATCGGTCTCCGAGGAGATCTCCACCGCGGGCATCGGGGTGTTCTCGGTGAGGTAGTCCACCACCTGCTGGCGGCTCCACCCCAGCGCGTGGATTCCGGTGTCCACCACGAGTCTGGCCGCACGCATCGAGTCCATCGACAGCATGCCGAGCCTGGCCACGTCGTCGGAGTACAGGCCCATCTCCTCGGCCAGCCGCTCGGTGTAGAGCCCCCAGCCCTCCGCGTAGGCCGTCACCACCGAGATCCGGCGCAGCATCGGCAGGTCCGTCAGCTCCTGCGAGAGCGAGATCTGGAAGTGGTGGCCCGGAACCGCCTCGTGGTAGGCCAGCGCCTCGCAGCCGAAGCGGAACCGCTCGCCGGCCTGGTAGGTGTTGAGGAAGTAGATGCCCGGCCGCGCTCCGTCCAGCGACGGCTGCATGTAGTAGGCGGCGGGGTTGGCCGGAGCTTCGGCGGCTGGCACCTCGCGCACCTCGCACTTCGCCTTCGGCAGCAGTCCGAACCACTGCGGCGCAACGGCTTCCGCCTTCGCCACGGCGGCGCGCGCGGCGGCCAGCATCTCCTCGGCGTCGGTCCAGCGCAGCTCCGGCGCGGTGCGCATCTTCTCGAAGATCTCGGCGAGGTCGGTGGTGCCCCACAGCCGCGAGCCGATCTCCTTGTACTCGTCGGCGAGCTTCGCGATCAGGTCGAGGCCGACGCGGTGCAGCTCCTCCGGGGCGCGATCGGTGGTGGTGTGCAGCTTGGCCAGCTTCGCGTAGCGGCGCTCGCCGTCGGGCAGCCAGCACAGCCCGGCCTTGTCCTCCGGGCGGCCGTGCGGCAGCACCTCGTCGATCAGCAGCTGGCGGTACTTCGCGTAGGCCGGGTGCACCTGCTCGCTGAGCACGCGGTCCAGCTCCTGCGCGAACGCCTCGTCGGTGACCGGCCCGCGCAGCACATCGGCCTCGGGGTCGGCCAGATAGCGCTCGATGTAGTCGATCGCGCCCTGGACGAGGTGGGCCACCGGCAGCAGCCCGTCCGCGATCGCCGCGACGTTGAGCGCGCCGAGCTCCTCCAGCACGCGCGGGACCTCCGCGAGGCGGGCGAGGTAGGCGCGGGTCTGCTCCGGCGTCTGGCACACCGTCATCGGGATCGCGACCAGCAGCTCCGCGAACGGCGCGATGAAGTCGTCGGTGACCGCGAAGTCCGCGAAGCGCACCTCGAACTGGTCCAGCGCCGACTCCGCGCTCTGCACCACGACCGCCCTGGTGACCGCGTCCTCCGCGCTCAGCTCGTCCGCGGGCAGCGCACGCGCGCGCTCCAGGACGTCGGTGTAGCGCGCCGTCAGCTCCGCTTGCAGCTGTGCCGAGTGGCCGCCGAGCAGGTGGTCCCGCTCACGCATCCCGGTGAGCGTGGCGAAGATCGGGTTGTGGTCGAAGATCACGTCAAGCAGTTCGTCGGCGAGCCGGTCCACGACGGACATCCACTACCCCCAAAGAGTTGTTTTTCTGTCCCGCATCCTAGCCGCGCGCCCTCTCAGCACCACCCCACGCCAATGTCGCGTTTGGTCCGTTGAACGTGCTGAACGAGTCATTCAGCACGTTCAACGGAGTCAATGACTCGTTCAGCACTCAAGGGGTCGGAGCGCGTGGGCGGCGGGGGCCGGAAGCCGGACTGTTCGGGCACTGCCTAGGCTGGGCCGGTCCCGCCCACCTGCCCCATGGGGAGCCATGCCGTTCCTGGCCGCGTCATCGTCCGAGGCCAATGGTGACCAGACCCCCGCGGTCACCGAACGCACGCTCGCGCTCCCGGTCTGGCTGCGGGTCTTCGCCCCGGTGCTGCTGGTGGCGGCCCTCGCCGCGCACGCGGCCACGGTCGTCGTCTGGCCCGGCCACCAGATCATGATCGACGTGCTCGTCTACAGCGCGGGCGGCGACATCGTGCTCCAGGGACGGCCGCTGTACGAGGGCCCGGTGCTCAACGCGCTGGAGTTCACCTACACCCCCTTCGCCGCGCTGATCTTCACCCCGCTGGCCCTGTTCGACGCGGACACGCTGAAGATCCTGTCCACGCTGGGCAACCTTGCGCTGCTGGTCGTGGCGATCTGGCTGTCACTGCGCCGCCTCGGCTACCGCGCCAACCGCGACCTGGTCCTGCTGACCGTGCTGCTGACCGGCCCGCTGTTCTGGCTGGAGGCGGTGCGCACCACGTTCTGGCTCGGCCAGATCAACCTGATGCTGCTGGTCATCCTGCTCTGGGACCTCACCAGCAGGGCGAGCAACCGCTGGAAGGGCGTCGGGGTCGGCATCGCGGCGGGCATCAAGCTCACGCCCGCGATCTTCATCGTCTACCTGCTGGTGACCCGGCGCTTCCGCGCGGCCGGCGTGGCGACGGCGAGCTTCCTCGGCACCATCGGGCTGGGCTTCCTGATCATCCCGAGCGATGCGCTGAAGTACTGGACCGGCACCTTCTTCACCTCCGGCCGGGTCGGCCCGACGATCTGGCCGAGCAACCAGTCGGTGCGCGGCATGCTCGCCCGCCTCTTCGGCACCAACGAGCCGCCGACGATCGTGTGGCTGGTGGTCGCGGGAGCGCTCGGCCTCGCCGGGCTCGCGGTCGCGGCGTGGGCGGCCAAGCGCGGCAACGAACTGCTGGGCGTGACCATGTGCGGGCTGACCGGCACGATGGTCTCGCCGTTCTCCTGGTGCCACCACTGGGTCTGGTTCGTGCCGCTGCTGGTCTTCCTGCTGCACGCGGCGCTGACGCACGGGAAGCGGGCCGCGACGGCGCTCATCGTCGCGGTGTACCTGCTGGGCTTCGCGTGGCTGGTGAAGGTGCACCAGCTGACCCCGCCGCACACGCCGCCACCGGACAGCGGGCTGTTCCTCTGGGACGCCCCGGCGTGGCTGGAGCCGCTGAGCCGGAACGTGTACCTGCTGGCGTTCGTGCTGGCACTGGGCTATGTGGCGCAGTACCTGCGGCGCACCGAGCCCCGAGTTCTGTGATTCCCGTCACGCCTTCGTGACCGCATGACCACCCCCGCCGTGGGACACTCCTTTCTTGTGTGATTTCCCCACAAGCCTCTTTCACTGTGCGTGATGTTCTCACGCCCGTTCGGCGCAGCCGCTGGTTCTCCTCAGCGATCCAGAGAGCACGAACCCGCACGCGTGCGCTACTCTGTGCGTATGAGTGTTGCGCTGGAGGACGTCCTGGCCCGAGCGGGACTCCGCGTCACCGCCACCGAGTTCCTCTCCCTGGTGGAGGACGCGGCGCGCAAGCTGGCACCGCCGCACCCGGACCCCTCCGCCTACTTCTCCGCCGACCAGCGCGCCGCGTTGGCCGAGGTCGGAGCCGATCTGCGGCCCCGAGCAGACGATGAGGCCGACCCCAGGGCGAAGTCCGTCGCCGCCCAGGCCGTGCTGCGCGACTCGGCCCTCTCGGTCGCCGACGCCGCGCGCTGCCTGGACGTGGACACCAGCCGGATCAGGCACCGCGTGAGCGCGGGTCGCTTGACGGGATGGAAGGATCGGGGTGGCTGGCGCCTGCCGGCGTGGCAGTTCACCGACAGCGGGGTGCTGCCGGGTCTGGAGGTCGTGCTGGCCTCGATCCCGGCCGACCAGCCGCCGCTGGTGGTGGCCGCCTTCATGACGACGCTCCAGGAGGACCTGATGCTCGGCGACCGCGCAGCAACGCCTCGGGACTGGTTGCTCGCCGGGGGCGACCCGCAGCCGGTGGCCCAGCTCGCCTCGGTACTGGGGACCCCGGCCTGACGAGAACTCGTCACGCCAGTCGCCAACGACCGAGACGAGTAGGACACGAATGGCACGGCTCCCCCAGCCGCCGTCCGCAGCTGCCCTGCAGGCCCTGCTCCGCCGCACCGAGGACGTGGTCGCGGTGCACAGGGCCACCCGCCTGGTGAGGATCTTCGCCGCGGGAGGCACCCACCCCCAGCGGTGGAACTCCTTCCGCTACGCGGGCCCGCTGCCGCACGCGCGCTTCGACCCGCACCCGCCCGCCGTGGGCGGCGTCTACCAGGAGACGCACGAGAACGGCGTGCTCTACTTCGGCCTGTCCGTGCGCACGAGCGTGGCCGAGGTGTTCCAGGCGACCTCCACGGTGGACCGCCGCACCCGCAGCCCGCACCTGGTGGTCATGCGCCCCAAGCGGACGCTGCGGCTGCTCGACCTGGCCGGGTTGTGGCCGACGCGGGCCGGTGCCTCGCAGGCGATGAGCAGTGGCCCGAAGAACCGGACCCAGGCGTGGGCCAGGGTGATCCGCGCGGCCTACCCGGAGCTCGACGGGCTCTGGTACCGCTCCTCGATGGACTCCGGCAATCCGGCGATCTGCCTGTGGGACCCGCCGGGCGGCAGCGGCATGCCCGCGACGCCCGACGTCCTGCTGCCCCTGGACCACCCCGGCCTCGACCTGCCGCTGGGCCGGATCTGCCAGGAGCTGAACTACACGCTGTTGGGATGATCCACGCGCAACCGCACCGAGTACCTGCGCTCGGGCAAGTGCTTCCCGTTCAGCTCGAAGTCCTTGTGCACATCGTCGTCCTGCCAGCCCTGTGAGCGGTAGAAGTTGCGCGCCAGGGCGTTGTCGGCGAGCACCCACAGCACGGCCGCGGTGAACCCGCTCTCCGCGAGGTGCCGCAGCGCGACGCGGTGCACGGCACCGCCGGCCCCGGTCCCCCACAGGTCGGGGTCGGCGTAGATCGCGTAGAGCTCCCCGGTCGGCTCCGGGAAGTCCTCCTGGTCCTCTTCCGGGCGGGCCGCGCCCACGCCCGCGTAGGAACCGATCCGGCCGGTCTCGTCGACCGTGACGAACACCGCCGACGGTGCTGGAGAAGCGATCCACCGCTCCCAGCCGGGCACGCGCTGTTCGGGGTCCATCGAGTCGAGGAAGTCGTCGGCCACGATCCCTCTGTACGCCCGCCGCCACGAGTTCACGTTGATACGGGCGATCTCCGCCGCATCCGCTGCGGCCGCCCGGCGCACTGTCCACGTCATGCGTGGAAGCGTGCGCCAAGCGGCCGCAAACGGCGAGCCGATTTCTTCAATGTCTCGATATCGGTTTGAGCTACACCAGGTGTCTGCTCCACCAGTCGAGCACGGCGGCGAAGCGCTGCTCGCGGTGGCGCGGCAGTCCGCTGCGGCTGAGTTCGTGGCCCTCACCTGGGAAGAGCAGGAACTCTGCGGCGACTCCGTTGCGGCGCAAGGCGACGAACTGCCGCTGCGCCTGCTCGATCGGACAGCGCCAGTCCTCTTCGGAGTGCACCACGGCGAACGGAATCGTGACCTTGTCCGCGTGGTAGAGCGGGCTCTGCTGGCGCTGCGCCTCCGGGTCCGCGCCGCAGTAAGCCTCCGCGAAGTACCACCCGATGTCGGAGGAGCCGGTGAAGGAGTCCCACGCGTTGACCGCGCGCTCGCTCCACGCCGCCTTGAAGCGTTCTCCGTGGTGCGCGGCCAGCCAGCTCGCCATGAAGCCGCCGTACGATCCGCCCATCACACCAACGCGTTCGGCGTCGCAGTCGGGGCGCTCCACCGCGGCGTCCAGCAGCGCGAGCACGTCATCGGCGTCGACGGTGCCCATCGCGCCGATGATCGCGCGGCCGTGCTTCTCGCCGTACCCCGCCGAGCCACGGGGGTTCGGCAGCACCACGGCGTACCCGGCGTTCGCGTACACCTGGGCCTCGTCGAAGAAACCCCAACCGTAGTAACGGAAAGGCCCACCGTGCACGTTGAGCAGGACGGGGTGCGGGCCCTCGCCCTCCGGCAGCACGAGCCAGCCGTGTACCGGGTAGCCGTCCGGCGAGGTCCCGGTGATCTCGATCGTCTCGCGCAGCCCGGTCGCCCGCACTTCGGCGGCGAAGCCGGTGCGCACCACGGGGTTCTCCGCTTCAAGGGTGACGACCTCGCCCGGACTGTCCACTGTGGACACAACGGCGGCGATGCGGTCACCGTCCGCGGTGAAGGCGTTGACCACACCGCGCTCGCCGAGCACCGGCTTCAGCTCGTCCAGCACAGCGGCTTCCGCACCGTCCGGCACCAGGCGCAGTTCGTTCGCCCCGCGCACGCGCACCACGACCAGCACACCGCCGGAGACCGGAACCGGTGCACCAGAACCGGATTCGCAGTCAACGGTCTCGGTGTCGGTGAGCCGCGTGCCGGTGGTCGGCTCGCCACCGATGCGCAGGGGCGCGCGGAAGAGCCCGCTGTTGCGCGCGACCGCGTGGATGCCCTCGAACTCGATGCCGTAGTACAGAACATCGCCGTCCGGCAGCACCACGGGGTGCTCGACCCCGCCAGCGGAACGCACGGCGAGGGTCAGCTCACCGCTTCCATCGGTTGGGACCGAATAGATGTCCTCGTGCAAGGTGTCCCAGGCGTCGAGGTCGCGAGCGGCGGTGACTAAGAGATGCGCTCCGTCGGTCGTCCACGCCGGGGAAGCGACGTGAACGGAGCCGTCGGTCAGCTGGGCCGGCTCGGCGTCGAGGTCCAGCGCGTCGACGACGAACAACCGTGGCCGCCGGTCGCTGAAGAAGCCGACGTTGTCGAGGCGGTACTGGTAGCCGGTGAAGCGCCTGGGGGCCTCCTTGGCCGCCGTCACGCCCTCTTCGGTGCCGTAGCGACCTTCCTCGGGAATGCGCGCCACGAAAGCGATGCGACGGGAATCCGGGGCCCACACGGGGACGTCCACGCCGAGCGGCAACGCGGTGACCGCGCGGGCGTCGCCACCGGTGGTCGGCATGACGTGCAGCTGCGGCTTGCCGCCCTCCTCCGCGACGCGCAGGAACGCCACCCACTCGCCGTCCGGGGAGATGCGAGGCGCGGAGTCGCGCGTGCCGAAGGTCAGCCGTTTCGGCGCCTCCTGGGCTCCGGAGAGCGGAATTCGCCACAGCGCGGAGCGGTAGGCGTTGGCCGTCAGGTCCGGCCGCGCCACGTCGGTCAGGAGCAGATCTCCGTGCAGGGACAACGTTCCGGGAGTGTGCAGCAGCGCAATGTCATCCGGTCGCATGAACCCGGACCGTACCTGACACTTAGCAAGGCGTACGAAAAAAAGTTGCCATCGTTGTACACCTCGCTAGAACAGCACGGCCGCCAGCGATTGGGCCGCATGGCGTACCTCGGGCGCGAAGGCCTCGATCTGTTCGCGGCTGACGAGGAAGGCCACTCCGGACACGCTGACGGCGCCGACCGGGCGCCCGGAAGCGTCCAGCAACGGCGCGGCGACGCAGCGGATCGAGGCCTCGTTCTCCTCGTCGTCGACGGCGTAGCCACGCCGCCGGACCTCGGCGAGTTCGGTGTCCAACTGCTCGCGCTCGGTGATGGTGGCCGGGGTCCGCCGCGCCAACCCGGCGCCGCCGAGGACGTCATCGCGCTCGGTCACGCCGAGGTGCGCCAGCACGCACTTGCCGATCGCCGTGCTGTGCAGCGGCAGCCACATGCCGATCCGCGAGGAGGTCCGGAAGGGTTGATCGGCTTCCACCTTGTGGGTGTAAACCGCGCGGTCCCCCGCTCGCAGCGCGAGGTGCACCGTATGGCCCACTTGGCGTTGCAGCTCCGCGAGGACCTGGTCCACCCCTCGGTCGTCATCCCCCGCGACCTGTGCGGCCATCGCGCGCAGCCGGGGCCCGGGCGCGTACCGCCCGCCGCCGTGGCTGTGCACGAACCCGCGCTCGGCGAAGGTGCCGAGGATGCGGTGGGCGCTGGGTTTGGGCACCCCGGCCGTCGCGGCGATCTCGGCGAGCCGGTGCGGGGAGCCCGGCATGGACACCGCCTCCAGCACCCGCAGCGCCTTCTCCACGGCGTTGCCGGAGGACGACGAACGCCCGTTGCCCCCGGTCTCGGCTGTCATTGGCACTCCTCGCCGCGTTGATCTGCGACCGACAATTCAAGCAGCGCCCCCGCCGTTCCACAACGTGGAACATTTCGGGCATATTCCCCGGCAGAGCCCCCGGTCGGCCGATCAGGAGTGCCCTCGGCGCGGTCGATCACTCCAGTGGGATCACGTGCCTTCGGGGAGGTGCCGGATGACCCAGTTCACCGAGCGCGAGTTCGCCGCGGTGCTGCACGGGCCGCGCGATGTCCGGCTGGAGGAGGTGGACAGGCCGCGACCAGGTCCCGGCCAGGTCCTCGTCCAGATCGAGCGGGTCGGCCTCTGCGGGACCGACCTCAACTACTACGTCGACGGTTTCAACGGCCCCACGGTGCTGAGCGCGCCCACCGTCCTCGGCCACGAGGCGTCCGGGATCGTCGTCGGCGTCGGCGAGGGCACGCCGCCGAGGCTGCTCGGCAGGCAGGTCGCGCTCGAACCCGCGACCTCCTGCGGGGTCTGCCTGATCTGCCGCAGCGGCCGATCCAACCTGTGCCCCAGCGGTTTCTGCCTCGGCTCGCCGCCGACCAACGGCGCGCTGCGCGAGCACGTGGTGATCGAGCACCGGCTCGCCCACCCCCTGCCGGAGCGGCTCAACCCGGAAGAGGGCGTGCTGATCGAGCCGCTGGCGGTCGGCTGCTGGGCCGTGCACCGCGCCAGGGTCGCGACGGGGCACCGGGTGCTCGTCACGGGCGCCGGCCCCATCGGCCTGCTCACCGCCAAGGCGGCGCTCGCGGCCGGAGCGCTGGAGGTCACCGTCGCCGACGTGCACCCGCAGCGCCTGGAGCTGGCCCGCAGGCTGCACCCCGGTCCCGTCGTGGACCTCAACACCGACGAGCTGCCCGGGGCGAGCATCGACCGGATGCTGGAGTGCTCCGGCGCGGCCACGGCCCTGGAAGCGGTGGAGTCGCTCAAGCCCGGCGGGGTGATCGCGCTCGTCGGCGTCCCGCAGCGCTGGCCGGCGGCTCCGCTGGGCTACGTGCAGCGGTGGGAGGTCGACCTGGTCGGCTGCTTCCGCTACGGCCCGGCCGCCTTCCGCAGCGCCATCGGGTGGTCCGGCACCGGCCGCGTCCGGCTGTCCGGGCTGGTCACCGCGCGGTTCTCGCTGGCGCACACCGGCCAGGCCATCGAGACCGCGCTCTCCGACCGCACCCAGCTGAAGGTCGTCGTCCAACCCAACGCCGCTTGAGAACACCACCTGAGAACGCGAACGGGGGCCGGCGCGCGCGGCACCGGCCCCCGTCGTGTTCGAGCCGCAGCTAGTCGAGCTGCTTGACCGCCTCCGGGTCGCGGCGGACCTTGATCAGGCTGGCGATCGTGGTGATCGCCAGGACGCCGACGATGACCGAGAGCGAGAGCTCGATGCCGATGTGCGGCACGGGCACCGGCTGACCGCCGTTGATGAACGACAGCTGGTTGCCGGCCAGCGCTTCCAGGATCAGCTTCACGCCGATGAAGCCCAGGATCACCGAGAGGCCGATGGAGAGGTAGACGAGCTTGTTCAGCAGGCCGCCGATGAGGAAGTACAGCTGCCGCAGGCCCATCAGCGCGAAGGCGTTGGCGGTGAAGACCAGGTAGGTCTCCTTGGTGAGGCCGAAGATCGCCGGGATCGAGTCCAGCGCGAAGAGCAGGTCGGTGGAGCCGATGGCCACCATCACCACGAACATCGGGGTGACCCAGCGCTTGCCGTCGATGCGCACGAAGGACTTGGCCTCGTGGTAGTCCTTGGTGACCGGGAGGACCTTGCGGACGATCCGCAGCAGCGCGTTCTCCTTGAACTCCTCGTCGTCGTGCCCGGTGAACGCCAGCTTCCAGCCGGTGTAGATCAGGAACGCGCCGAAGAGGAAGAAGACCCAGGTGAAGCGCTCGATGAGCTGGGCGCCGGCCGCGATGAACGCACCGCGCATGACCAGCGCCATCAGGATGCCGATCAGCAGCACCTTGTGCTGGTGGATCGCCGGGACCGAGAAGGTCGACATGATGATGACGAAGATGAAGAGATTGTCGATCGACAGCGAGTACTCGGTGATGTAGCCGGCGAAGAACTCACCGGCGAACTGCCACCCGGAAAACATCCAGATGCCGAGTCCGAACAGAATCGCGAGAGCGACGTAGAAGACGACCCATCTGGACGCCTCACCGATCGTGACCTCGTGCGGCTTTCTGTCCACGATCACCAGATCGATCGCGATCAGAACGAGCAGGCCGACGATCGTCGCGATCCACAGCCAGACGGGAACGTTCACCATTCACCTCCGGTTCACAGGCATGTGCCATTGACCGGAGGTCTCTTCCGCCGACTGTCGTCCAGTCGACCGACGGCACCGGGAGGAGAACCTCCGTGATGACGATGCCGCCGCGAAGGAATACTCCCCTCCAACAACGGAACAAGATTCTCACGCCCGACCGCCCCGGCACCAGCCGGGGTGAGCGGACACACGCTGCACGCGCCCCGGAGCGGCTGGGACGATGTGCGGCCATGATCCTCGAAGTCGCCGAGATCCTTGTCCAGCCGGGCGAGGAAGAGGAGTTCGAAGCCGCCTACCGGGCGGCCGTCGAGCACGTCCTGGGCAGCCCCGGTTGCCGCTCCGCCCGTCTGACCAGGGGCGTTGAGAACCCGAGCCGGTTCGTGCTGCTCGTGGAGTGGGACAGCGTCGCCGCGCACGTCGACGGCTTCCGGGCCTCCCCCGCCTTCACCCGTTGGAGGGAGGGCATCGGCCGCTTCCTCGTCGGCACCCCGAGGGTCGAACACTTCGTTCCCGCTGGTGAGTGAGGGCGCCGAGGGGTGCTGACAAAAGTCACGGCTGGGCTCGGCACCCCGGCCGTGCGACGATCTGCGACGTGATCGTCACGATCGCCGAGATCATCATCCGTCCCGGTGACGAGAACGCGTTCATCGCCGCCTACCGCGAGGCGCGCAGGCACATCGCCGACTCGCCCGGCTGCCGGATGCTCCGGCTGGTGCGCGGCATCGAGCAGCCGAACCGTTTTCTGCTGTTCTCGGAGTGGGTTTCACTCGAATCTCACATCGAAGGTTTCTACGGTTCCGACGGTTTCCTGTCGTGGCGAGCGGGAGTCTGCGAATACTTCGCCGAGCCACCGTGCGTTGAACACGTGGTCGACCTGCGTGACTGACCCGCGCGACTGAACTGTCGACTGAACCGCGGCCGAAGTGACGACGGACACAGCGCACTTCGGGCCTTGGTCCCGGACACGTATCGATTCCACGTTCTGTGACGCCTTGCTCACGGGAGTTCGCATACCGTCGGCGCCGTGCCCGTCCCGCGCTCCCGAAACCGGGCGTTGCCCCTGCTCGCCCTCGTCGCCCTGCTGATCTCCGGCGGGGTCGTGCTGTGGTCGAACACCCCGGCCGCCCCCGCCCCCGTCACCACCCGTCCCGTGCTGCTCGACGTCGTCGACGGCCCGCAGCGGAACGAGCGGGTGCAGATCGACGCCACGCTCTACCTGCCGGAGCGGACACCGGCCCCCGCGGTGATCGTCGCCCACGGCTTCGGCGGCAACAAGGACTCGGTCGCCACGGACGCCGCGGAGCTGGCCAACCGGGGTTTCGTGGTGCTCGCCTACTCCGCGCGCGGTTTCGGCCGCTCGACCGGCCAGATCGCGTTGAACGCGCGTGACTACGAGATCGCCGACGCCGAGCAGCTGGTGAGCTGGCTGTCCCGGCAGCCGGAGGTGGCGCTCGACGGGCCCGGCGATCCCCGGGTGGGCGTGACCGGCGGTTCCTACGGCGGCGCGCTGTCGCTGATGCTGGCCGGGGTGGACCGGCGCGTCGACGCGATCGCGCCGGTGATCACCTGGAACGACCTCGCCCAAGCGCTCATCCCGAACGCGGCGACGCGCGACCCTGCGGCTCCCGGCACTCCGGCGGGCGGCGGAGGCGCGGACGGCGGCGTGTTCAAGCGCGCGTGGGCTGGCATGTTCTTCTCCTCGGGGCTCGGCCCGGCGAGCACCGGCGGCGGCGCGGCAGGACCTGAGGCTCCCGAGCCCGGAGTGCCCTCCAGCGGGACGAACGCGCCCGCTCCGGCCGCTCAGCCCCAAGAGCGCACGGCACCGACCCCCGGCGGTCCTGGGCAGGGACCGGCGACCTGCGGGCGGTTCCGGCCCGAGGTCTGCGCGGCCTACACGGAGGTGGCCACCACCGGGAGGGCCAGCCAGCAGACCATCGACCTGCTGCGGCGCTCCTCGCCGGTCAGCGTCGCCGACAAGATCACGGTGCCGTCGCTGATCGTGCAGGGCGAGCGGGACACGCTCTTCGGTCTCGACCAGTCCGACGCCAACGCCAGGCAGATCGCCGGGGCGGGCGGCAAGGTCAAGACGATCTGGTACGCGGGCGGCCACGACGGCGGCGGGCCGGGACCGTTGCTGCGCGGGCAGATCGGCGACTGGTTCTCCTTCCACCTCTCCGGTCAGGGCGCCGATCCCGGTACCGGGTTCTCCTACGCGGTGCAGGGCGCTTTCCGCACCGGCGGTGGCGTGTCCGTGCGCGAGGTCGTCGCGGCGGGCTACCCGGGGCTGCACGGGCAGCAGGCCGTCGCACGCGAGCGTTTCGAGCTGACCGGCAAGGCCCAGCCGGTGATCAACCCGGCGGGTGGCAACCCGGCGGCCATCAGCGGCTTCCCCGGGCTCTCCGACAGGATCGGCGGCTCGTCGTCGGCGGTGAGCAGCGGGCTGGCCATCGACATCCCCGGCCAGTCCGCGAGCTTCACGACGCAGCCGCTGACCGAACAGGTGCTTGTTGCGGGGTCGGCAAGCGTCCGCGTCAGGGTGCGGTCCATCCCCGGTCAGCCCACGACGGGCGAGGCCGTGCTCTTCGGCAAGCTCTACGACGTCAGCCAGGACGGGCGGCGAACGCTCGCTGGTGGAGCGGTCGCGCCGGTGCGCGTCACCGGGCTCCCCGCTGACGGCTCTCCCGTCGAGGTGACCGTCGCGCTGCCCGGCGTGGTTCGGCCGATCGAGACCGGACACCGGATGCAGGTCGTGCTCGCCACGACGGACCAGTCCTTCGCCGGTGCCGCCGAACCGGCCACGCACCTCGTCGAGCTGGCCGATCCCGCGCTGTCGGTCCCGGTCGTTCCCGGCACGCGCAGCGCCTCCCCCGCTCCGGTCGGGGCGCTCGTCGGCATCGGCGCCGTGCTCGCGATCGCCGCGATCGCCGCGCTGATCGCCAGGTTCCGCAGGCGGCGCGCGGACGACATCGACGAGTCCTTTGTGGACACTCCGTTGGTGATCAGCGGTCTGCGCAAGGAGTACAAGGGCGGGCTCACCGCGGTGGACGGGTTGTCCTTCACCGTCGAGCGCGGCCAGGTGCTCGGCCTGCTCGGGCCCAACGGCGCGGGCAAGACCACGACGCTGCGGATGCTGATGGGCCTGGTCCAGCCGACCGACGGCGAGATCCGGGTCTTCGGCCACCGCGTGCACAGCGGAGCCCCGGTGCTCTCGCGGATCGGCTCCTTCGTGGAGGGTTCGGGTTTCCTGCCGCACCTCTCCGGCACGGCGAACCTGCGGCTGTACTGGGCGGCGACCGGCAGGCCCGCCGAGGAGGCGGGCTTCGACGAGGCGCTGGAGATCGCGGGGCTCGGCAAGGCGGTGCGGCGGCGCGTCGGCACCTACAGCCAGGGCATGCGGCAGCGGCTGGCCATCGCCCAGGCGATGCTGGGCCTGCCGGACCTGCTGGTGCTCGACGAACCGGCCAACGGCCTCGACCCGCCGCAGATCCACCAGATGCGCGACGTGCTGCGGCGCTACGCGGCGACCGGGCGGACGGTGGTGGTCTCCAGCCACCTGCTCGCCGAGGTCGAGCAGACGTGCAGCCACGTCGTGGTGATGCACCGGGGCCGCCTCGTCGCCTCCGGTGAGGTCGCCGAGATCGTCGCGGGCGGTGGCGCGGCCTCGTTCCGGGTGGACCGGCCGAGCACGGCGGTGAACACGCTGCGCACGCTGGAGGGCGTCAGCGAGGTGAGCGCGGAGGGCGAGTTCGTCTCCGCGGAGCTGGGCGTGCTGCCCAGGGCGACCGCGGTCGCCGCGCTGGTGCAGGCGGGGATCGCGGTGGAGCAGGCGGGGCCGCGGCGGCGGCTCGAAGACGCCTTCCTGCAGCTCGTCGGTGAGGAGTCGGTGCAGTGAGCGAGGGTTCGGTTTCATCGACTGAGACGCGGGCGGACGGCGCGATCGCGGGCTACCGCGAGGGCCGGACGCTGCCGCTGCGCGTGGAGCTGGCCAGGCAGTTCGGCAGGCGGCGCACTCAGGTCACGCTCGGCCTGCTCGCGGTGCTGCCGGTGGTGTTGCTGCTGGCCTTCGAGCTGGGCTCCAACAGCACGGCGCGCCGCCAGGGCGGGCTCGTCGACCTGGCGACGGCGAGCGGGCAGAACTTCGTCACCTTCGCGCTGTTCGCGTCGGCGAACTTCCTGCTGGTCGTGGTGGTGGCGCTGTTCTTCGGCGACACCGTGGCCAGTGAGGCCTCGTGGTCCAGCCTGAAGTACCTGCTGGCGATCCCGGTCCCGCGCGGGCGGCTGTTGCGGCAGAAGGCGTTGGTCTCCGGCATGTTGTCGGTGCTCGGCCTGCTCGTGCTGCCCGCGATGTCGTTGGCCGTGGGGCTGATCTGGTACGGCGCGGGCGACATGGTGACGCCCACCGGCGAGTCCGTTCCGCTCGCCGACGGCCTCACCGCTCTGGCGTTGGCCCTGTGCTACCTGGCCGTGCACCTGTTCTGGGTGGCCGGGCTCGCGCTGCTGCTGTCGGTGTCCACGGACGCGCCGCTGAGCGCGGTCGGCGGGGCGGCGCTGGTGTCCATCGTGTCGCAGATCCTCAACCAGATCACCGATCTCGGTTCCCTGCGCGAGTTCCTGCCGACGCACTACTCCACGGCGTGGGCGGACCTGCTGAGCACCGACATCGACTGGTCGAACATGGCGGCGGGCGCGTTCTCCTCGCTGGCCTACGGCACGTTCTTCGTGCTGCTGGCCGTGCGGCGGTTCGCGCGCAAGGACATCACCAGCTGAGCTGCGCCAGAAACGCGCTCAGAACCAGAGGAGCCCGACACCGCCGCTGGGCAGCAGGACGGCGGCGGCGACCACCAGCAGGGGCACCGCGATGGCGACCGCGATCCGGCCCCGGCTGACGCCGTCGGTGCGCGGCTCCCCCGTCATCAGCAACCCGATCATGACTGTCAGCAGGATCGCCAGGAAGGTCACCAGGCGATCGGAGAAGACGTAGGTCGCGGCGGCGATGGTCACCATGCCCTCACCGAACACCCTCCACCCCCTCAAGGTCAACTTCCCACCGCCGTCACCCTTTCCCGTTTCGTACTCATAACGGCCGGAGAGTGCTCCCTCCCGCTATGAGTACGAAAC
>NZ_MUMH01000135.1 GCF_002155965.1 Allokutzneria sp. NRRL B-24872 | reverse complement strand
ACCCGCTCCCGGCTTAGCCACCCGCCCCTAATCCCGAATGTAAAAGGGGAGAAGAGCCGACGTGCTTGACGTCAACTTCTTCGACGAGCTCCGCATCGGCCTCGCAACGGCCGACGACATCCGTCAGTGGTCCTTCGGCGAGGTCAAGAAGCCCGAGACCATCAACTACCGCACCCTCAAGCCCGAGAAGGACGGACTCTTCTGCGAGAAGATCTTCGGTCCGACCCGGGACTGGGAGTGCTACTGCGGCAAGTACAAGCGTGTCCGCTTCAAGGGCATCATCTGTGAGCGCTGCGGCGTCGAGGTGACCCGCGCCAAGGTGCGTCGCGAGCGGATGGGCCACATCGAACTGGCCGCGCCGGTCACGCACATCTGGTACTTCAAGGGCGTCCCGAGCCGGTTGGGCTATCTGCTCGACCTGGCCCCGAAGGACCTCGAGAAGATCATTTACTTCGCCGCCTACGTGATCACCACGGTGAACACGGAGATGCGCCACAACGACCAGGCCACGCTCGAGAACGAGATGCAGGTCGAGCGCAAGCGGGTCGAGGACAAGCGCGACGCCGACATCGAGGCCCGCGCGCAGAAGCTCGAGACCGACCTGGCCGAACTCGAGGCCGAGGGCGCCAAGAGCGACGTCCGCCGCAAGGTCAAGGAGGGCGGCGAGCGCGAGATGCGCCAGCTGCGCGACCGCGCGCAGCGGGAGATCGACCGCCTCGACGAGATCTGGGACACCTTCGTCAAGCTGGCTCCGCAGCAGCTGATCGCCGACGAGATGCTCTACCGCGAGCTCATCGACCGCTACGGCGAGTACTTCACCGGCGCCATGGGCGCGGAGTCGATCCAGAAGCTGCTGGCCAACTTCGACGTCGACGCCGAGGGCGAGAACCTCCGCGAGACCATCCGCTCGGGCAAGGGGCAGAAGAAGCTCCGCGCGCTCAAGCGCCTCAAGGTCGTCGCGGCGTTCCAGGCCACCCGCAACAACCCGCAGGGCATGGTGCTGGACTGCGTTCCGGTCATCCCGCCGGACCTGCGCCCGATGGTCCAGCTCGACGGTGGCCGCTTCGCCACCTCCGACCTGAACGACCTGTACCGCCGCGTGATCAACCGCAACAACCGCCTCAAGCGACTGATCGACCTCGGCGCGCCCGAGATCATCGTCAACAACGAGAAGCGGATGCTGCAGGAGGCCGTCGACGCGCTGTTCGACAACGGCCGCCGCGGTCGCCCGGTCACCGGGCCGGGCAACCGCCCCCTGAAGTCGCTGTCCGACCTCCTCAAGGGCAAGCAGGGCCGGTTCCGCCAGAACCTGCTCGGCAAGCGCGTCGACTACTCCGGCCGTTCGGTCATCGTGGTCGGCCCGCAGCTGAAGCTGCACCAGTGCGGTCTGCCCAAGCAGATGGCGCTGGAGCTGTTCAAGCCCTTCGTGATGAAGCGGCTGGTCGACCTCAACCACGCGCAGAACATCAAGTCCGCCAAGCGGATGGTGGAGCGCTCGCGCCCCGCCGTGTGGGACGTGCTGGAAGAGGTCATCACCGAGCACCCGGTGCTGCTCAACCGTGCTCCGACGCTGCACCGCCTGGGCATCCAGGCGTTCGAGCCGCAGCTGGTCGAGGGCAAGGCGATCCAGCTGCACCCGCTGGTCTGCGAGGCGTTCAACGCCGACTTCGACGGTGACCAGATGGCGGTCCACCTGCCGCTGTCCGCCGAGGCACAGGCCGAGGCGCGCATCCTGATGCTGTCCAGCAACAACATCCTCTCGCCCGCCTCCGGGCGGCCGCTGGCGATGCCGCGTCTGGACATGGTCACCGGCCTCTACCACCTCACCAAGAGCGTGGAGACGGCCAAGGGCGAGGGGCGCGCGTTCACCTCCCCGGCCGAGGCCATCATGGCCTTCGACCGCGGTGTGATCGACCTGCAGGCGCAGATCAAGGTCCGCCTCACCGACCAGGTGCCGCCGCGCGGCGTCCAGCCGGAGGGCTGGGAGCCCGGTCAGCCGTGGCTGGCCGAGACGACCCTGGGCCGGGTGCTGTTCAACGAGCTGCTGCCCTCGGACTACCCGTTCATCAACGAGGTGCTCCCGAAGAAGCGGCAGTCGGAGATCGTCAACGACCTCGCCGAGCGCTACCCGATGGTGACGGTCGCGCAGACGCTGGACCGGCTCAAGGACGCGGGTTTCCACTGGGCCACCCGCTCCGGTGTGACCATCGCGATCTCCGACGTCATCGTGCCGGAGGCCAAGCAGGGCATCCTGGACGAGCACGAGGACAAGGCCGCCCAGGTCGAGAAGCGCTACCAGCGCGGTCTGCTCTCCTACACCGAGCGCAACAACGAGCTGGTCAAGATCTGGACCAACGCGACCAACGAGGTCGCGGCGATCATGGAAGACGCCTTCCCGGACAACAACCCGATCAAGGTGATCGTCAAGTCCGGCGCGGCGGGCAACATGACCCAGGTCCGCTCGCTGGCCGGTATGCGTGGTCTGGTGACGAACCCGAAGGGTGAGTACATCCCTCGGCCGATCAAGAACAGCTTCCGCGAGGGGCTGTCCGTGGTCGAGTACTTCATCGCCACCCACGGTGCCCGCAAGGGCCTCGCCGACACCGCGCTGCGCACCGCCGACTCGGGTTACCTGACCCGCCGTCTGGTGGACGTCTCGCAGGACGTCATCGTGCGCGAGACCGACTGCGGCACCGAGCGCGGCATCATCATGGCGCTGACCGAGCCCGGCCCGGACGGCACCGCGATCAAGCACCGGTACGTGCAGACCAGCGTCTACGCCCGTGCCGCCTCCGAGGACATCACCGACGCCGAGGGCAACCTGCTCGTCGGCAGGGGTGGCGATCTCGGGGACCCGGCCATCGACGCGCTGTTCGCCGGTGGCGTGCACAAGGTCAAGGTCCGCAGCGTCCTGACCTGCGAGTCCAAGGTCGGCATCTGCGCGACCTGCTACGGCCGCTCGATGGCCACCGGTCAGCTGGTGGACGTCGGCGAGGCCGTCGGCATCGTGGCCGCGCAGTCGATCGGTGAGCCGGGCACGCAGCTGACGATGCGTACCTTCCACCAGGGCGGTGTTGCCGGAGACGACATCACCACCGGTCTGCCCCGTGTCACCGAGCTCTTCGAGGCCCGCGTCCCCAAGGGCAAGGCGCCGATCGCCGACACCGACGGTCGCGTGCAGATCGAAGAGGGCGACCGCTTCCGGAAGATCACCATCACCCCGGACGACGGCTCCGAGGAGATCGTCTACGAGAAGCTGTCGCGCAGGCAGTGGCTCGCGACGATCAAGGCGGACGGCTCCGAGCGTCCGCTGCAGGACGGCGACCACGTCACCGTCGGCCAGCAGCTGCTCGAAGGCGCCGTCGACCCGCACGAGGTGCTGCGCGTCATGGGCCCGCGCGAGGCCCAGCTGCACCTGGTCCGCGAGGTCCAGAAGGTGTACCGGACGCAGAGCGTGTCCATCCACGACAAGCACATCGAGGTCATCGTGCGGCAGATGCTGCGCCGCGTGACGATCATCGACTCGGGTGCCGCGGAGTTCCTCCCCGGTGCGCTGATCGAGCGGGCCGACTTCGAGGCGGAGAACCGCCGCGTCGTCGCGGAGGGCCGCGAGGCCGCCTCCGGCCGCCCGGTGCTGATGGGCATCACCAAGGCGTCGCTGGCCACCGAGTCGTGGCTGTCGGCGGCCTCCTTCCAGGAGACCACGCGAGTCCTCACCGATGCCGCGATCAACGGCAAGAGCGACAAGCTGATCGGCCTGAAGGAGAACGTGATCATCGGTAAGTTGATCCCGGCCGGTACGGGCATCAACCGCTACCGCAACATCCAGGTCCAGCCGACGGAGGAAGCGCGGGCCGCGGCCTACGCCATCCCGTCCTACGACGACGGCTACTACACGCCGGACGTCTTCGGCACCGGCACCGGTGCGGCTGTCCCGCTGGACGACTACGACTTCGGCCGCGACTTCCGCTGAAGCTCTGGTCAGTGACGAAGAGAAGCCCCTGGCACCTCGGTGCCGGGGGCTTCTCCCGTCTTCCGGTGCGGGGTACCCGGCGCGGGGGAGTGCGGGGCGCTCGCGCTGCGTGCCGGGCGCCTCGCGGTCCCTGTCGCGAAGCCGGGTTCGCGCTGGCGGGACGGGGTGGGGCGGGACGTCATCCTCGTCACACCCCCGCGTTGGGGTACCCCCGCCCGCGGGGCCCGGACCTGGCGCGATACCCTGTTCGGAGCGGCGTCAACGCTGGTTCGGCACGCCTGACCGGCTGCGTCGCGTGGATAACAGGCCCCCGTTTTGACCCGGGCGAGCACGCGAAGGTATCTTTGCTGCTCGTGCCCGACTTAGCGTCGGGCCGCTCCGTCTGCCTCTGGGCAGGTGCTGTGCACCGGACCCGGGGCGAGAGCACGGAACTCCTTCTCATCTCTGATGGGCGCTCCATGGATTTTCGTGGTCGCCAGGAGGACCCACGAGCGGGCGACACGCCCGACCTCGGGGTACGGAGGAACCCAAGTACACAGTGCCTGCGGCGCCCGGCTGGGTGCCCGAAGACGCGAACGCTACAGAAAGACGGTCCATGCCCACGATCCAGCAGCTGGTCCGCAAGGGCCGCCAGGACAAGGTCACCAAGACCAAGACCGCGGCGCTCAAGGCGTGTCCGCAGCGGCGCGGTGTGTGCACCCGCGTTTACACCACCACGCCCAAGAAGCCGAACTCCGCGCTCCGCAAGGTCGCTCGCGTGAAGCTGACCAGCGGCATCGAGGTCACCGCATACATCCCGGGTGAGGGCCACAACCTCCAGGAGCACTCGATGGTGCTCGTGCGCGGCGGTCGTGTGAAGGACCTCCCGGGCGTGCGCTACAAGATCATCCGTGGGTCTCTGGACACCCAGGGCGTCAAGAACCGTAAGCAGGCTCGCAGCCGCTACGGCGCCAAGAAGGAGAAGAGCTAATGCCTCGCAAGGGCCCCGCCCCGAAGCGGCCGCTCATCGCCGACCCCGTGTACCAGTCGCCGCTGGTCACCCAGCTGGTGAACAAGGTGCTGGTGGACGGCAAGCGGTCCATCGCCGAGCGCATCGTCTACGGCGCCCTGGAGAACTGCCGGGAGAAGAACCAGGCGGACCCGGTCGTCACGCTGAAGCGCGCGCTCGACAACGTGAAGCCGACCATCGAGGTCAAGAGCCGTCGCGTCGGTGGCGCCACCTACCAGGTGCCGATCGAGGTCAAGGCCGGTCGCTCCACCACGCTGGCGCTGCGCTGGCTGGTCAGCTACTCCCGCGCCCGCCGCGAGAAGACCATGATCGACCGCCTGGCCAACGAGCTGCTCGACGCGAGCAACGGCCTCGGCGCGAGCGTCAAGCGCCGCGAGGACACGCACAAGATGGCCGAGTCCAACAAGGCCTTCGCGCACTACCGCTGGTGAGCCTCCGGGCGCCGGGCTGACAGGTGCCTGCTCGCAGGTCGAGCGAAATCACCGCGCGGCCTGCCTGCAGGACCCTTTCAGTTCACATGTACGCCCGCCCCACCGCGCTTAAGCAAAGACGAAACGAGGACGAGACCCGTGGCACTCGACGTGCTGACTGACCTGGCCAAGGTCCGCAACATCGGGATCATGGCCCACATCGACGCGGGCAAGACCACCACGACCGAGCGGATCCTGTTCTACACCGGGATCAGCTACAAGATCGGCGAGGTGCACGACGGCGCCGCCGTGATGGACTGGATGGAGCAGGAGCAGGAGCGCGGCATCACGATCACGTCCGCCGCGACGACCTGTTTCTGGAAGAACCACCAGATCAACATCATCGACACGCCGGGTCACGTGGACTTCACCGTCGAGGTGGAGCGCAACCTGCGCGTGCTCGACGGCGCCGTCGCCGTGTTCGACGGCAAGGAAGGCGTCGAGCCGCAGTCGGAGCAGGTCTGGCGCCAGGCCGACAAGTACGACGTGCCGCGCATCTGCTTCGTCAACAAGATGGACAAGCTCGGTGCGGACTTCTACTTCACCGTGAAGACGATCATCGAGCGCCTCGGCGCCAAGCCGGTCGTCATCCAGCTCCCGATCGGCTCCGAGTCCGACTTCATCGGCCTCGTCGACCTGGTCGAGATGCGCGCGCTGACCTGGCGTGGTGAGGTCCAGAAGGGCGAGGACTACACGGTCGAGGAGATCCCGGCCGACATGGCCGACGTGGTCGCCGAGTACCGGGAGAAGCTGGTCGAGGCCGTCGCCGAGACCGACGACGAGCTCATGGAGCTCTACCTCGGTGGCGAGGAGCTGACCGTCGAGCAGCTCAAGACCGGTATCCGCAAGATCGTGGTCGACCGTTCCGGCTTCCCGGTCATGTGCGGTTCCGCGTTCAAGAACAAGGGCGTCCAGCCCATGCTCGACGCGGTCATCGACTACCTGCCGGCGCCGGGCGACCTCCCGCCGGTCGAGGGCACGCTGAAGGACGGGGAGACCCCGGCCTTCCGCAAGCCCTCCAGCGAGGAGCCCTTCGCGGCGCTGGCGTTCAAGATCGCCGCGCACCCGTTCTTCGGCAAGCTCACCTACATCCGGGTCTACTCGGGCAAGGTCGCTGCGGGCACCCAGGTCATCAACTCGACCAAGGACCGCAAGGAGCGCATCGGGAAGATCTTCCAGATGCACGCCAACAAGGAGAACCCGGTCGATGAGGCCTCGGTCGGCCACATCTACGCGGTGATCGGTCTCAAGGACACCACCACCGGTGAGACGCTCTGCGACCCGCAGGCGCCCATCGTGCTGGAGTCCATGACCTTCCCCGAGCCGGTCATCCAGGTGGCGATCGAGCCCAAGACCAAGGCCGACCAGGAGAAGCTGGGCACCGCGATCCAGAAGCTCGCCGAGGAGGACCCGACGTTCCGGGTCAACCTGGACGAGGAGACCGGGCAGACCATCATCGCCGGCATGGGCGAGCTCCACCTGGACATCCTGGTGGACCGCATGCGCCGCGAGTTCAAGGTCGAGGCCAACATCGGTAAGCCCCAGGTGGCCTACCGCGAGTCCATCCGCCGCAAGGTGGACAAGCACGAGTACACGCACAAGAAGCAGACCGGTGGCTCCGGTCAGTTCGCGCGGGTCATCATCGCGCTGGAGCCGCTGGAGTCCGAGGACGGTGCGACGTACGAGTTCGCGAACAAGGTTTCCGGTGGTCGCATCCCGCGGGAGTACATCCCGTCGGTCGACGCCGGTGCCCAGGACGCCATGCAGTACGGCGTGCTCGCCGGCTACCCGCTGGTGGGCTTGAAGGTCAGCCTGCTGGATGGCGCCTACCACGAGGTTGACTCCTCGGAAATGGCGTTCAAGATCGCCGGATCGATGGCCCTCAAGGAGGCCGCCCGCAAGGCCGATCCGGTGATCCTGGAGCCGATGATGGCCGTTGAGGTCACCACGCCCGAGGACTACATGGGCGACGTCATCGGTGACCTTAACTCTCGTCGTGGGCAGATCCAGTCCATGGACGAGCGCAGTGGCTCTCGCGTCGTCAAGGCGCTCGTGCCGCTGTCGGAGATGTTCGGTTACGTCGGTGACCTGCGGTCCAGGACCCAGGGACGTGCGAACTACTCGATGCAGTTCGACTCCTACGCCGAGGTTCCCGCGAGCGTGGCGAAGGAGATCATCGCGAAGGCGACGGGCGAATAAGCCCCGAGCAACGCACATTCGGCGCGCGCGGGGGCTCCGGTCCCCGCGGCGCACCGACCCTGACAGGGACGCCGATCGATCGGCGAACACTCAAGAACTAAGTCCAGGAGGACAATCCAGTGGCGAAGGCGAAGTTCGAGCGGACCAAGCCGCACGTCAACATCGGAACCATCGGTCACATCGACCACGGAAAGACGACGCTGACCGCGGCGATTTCCAAGGTTCTGCACGACGCGTTCCCGGACCTGAACCCCTTCACGCCGTTCGACGAGATCGACAAGGCGCCGGAGGAGAAGGCCCGCGGTATCACCATCTCGATCGCCCACATCGAGTACCAGACGGAGAACCGTCACTACGCGCACGTTGACTGCCCCGGTCACGCCGACTACATCAAGAACATGATCACCGGTGCCGCGCAGATGGACGGCGCGATCCTGGTGGTCGCGGCGACCGACGGTCCGATGCCGCAGACCCGTGAGCACGTGCTGCTCGCCCGCCAGGTCGGCGTGCCCTACATCGTGGTGGCGCTGAACAAGTCCGACATGGTGGACGACGAGGAGATCCTGGAGCTCGTCGAGCTCGAGGTCCGCGAGCTGCTGTCCTCGCAGGAGTACCCGGGCGACGACCTCCCCGTCGTGCGCGTCTCGGCGCTGAAGGCGCTCGAGGGCGACAAGGAGTGGGGCGGCAAGCTGCTCGAGCTCATGGCGGCCGTGGACGAGAACATCCCCGAGCCGGTTCGCGACGTCGAGAAGACCTTCCTCATGCCCGTTGAGGACGTCTTCACGATCACCGGTCGTGGCACGGTCGTCACCGGCCGCATCGAGCGTGGCGTCGTCAACGTCAACGAGGAGGTCGAGATCATCGGCATCCGCGAGAAGTCGATGAAGACCACCGTCACCGGCGTCGAGATGTTCCGCAAGCTGCTCGACCAGGGCCAGGCGGGCGACAACGTGGGCCTGCTGGTCCGCGGCATCAAGCGCGAGGACGTCGAGCGCGGCATGGTGCTGTGCAAGCCGGGCAGCGTCACCCCGCACACCGAGTTCGAGGGCCAGGCGTACATCCTGTCCAAGGACGAGGGTGGCCGTCACACGCCGTTCTTCAACAACTACCGTCCGCAGTTCTACTTCCGGACGACTGACGTGACCGGCGTCGTGACCCTCCCCGAGGGCACCGAGATGGTCATGCCCGGCGACAACACCGTCATGTCGGTTCAGCTGATCCAGCCGATCGCCATGGAGGAGGGCCTGAAGTTCGCCATCCGCGAGGGTGGTCGGACCGTCGGTGCCGGCCAGGTCACCAAGGTCATCAAGTAGTACCCGGTGGGGGAGGTCCCAGTGACCTCCCCCACGGCGTTCGCCAGAACGCCTGCCCCGATTTGGAAGCCCACGTCCGCGTGTGGCATCCTGTTTGGGTTGCTCGGCGAGGCGGTCGGGGACATCTGCGATCCGGCCGCCTCCGCACGAGCGCCTAGCGCCCTGGTTCTCCTGGTACGACGAGGAGCGGGGGGCGCTAAGGCCGAAGGGCCACCCCCACAGACGTTGTCAGTGGGGCCGATCCATGCTCACGGGCGCAACACGCCCGACCGCGTGGACCGGGCACCGTGACACCTGAACAGGGGCGCCACCCGCGGCCTGATGCCTCCCGGGCGAGATGAGTCCAGGGCAGATGGGCAACGAGGAACCCGCAGCAGCGGTACGAGAAGACGAGGAACGGCAAGCCATCATGGCGGGACAAAAGATCCGCATTCGGCTCAAGGCCTACGACCACGAGGCGATCGACGCGTCCGCGCGCAAGATCGTCGAGACCGTGACGCGCACCGGCGCTCGGGTTGTCGGGCCGGTGCCGCTGCCCACTGAGAAGAACGTTTACTGCGTCATCCGATCGCCGCACAAGTACAAGGACTCGCGCGAGCACTTCGAGATGCGTACGCACAAGCGTCTGATCGACATCCTCGACCCCACGCCGAAGACGGTGGACGCGCTCATGCGCATCGACCTGCCGGCCAGCGTCGACGTCAACATTCAGTGAGCTAGGCGCGGCGGAGAGTAACGAGACCCATGTCTGACAAGCAGGTTAAGGGGATCCTGGGCACCAAGCTCGGTATGACCCAGGTCTTCGACGAGAACAACCGGGTTGTCCCGGTGACCGTCGTGAAGGCCGGGCCGTGCATGGTTACCCAGGTCCGCACCGATGAGAAAGACGGCTACAAGGCCGTGCAGCTCGCCTTCGGCGCTATTGACCCCCGCAAGGTCAACAAGCCCCGTGGCGGCCACTTCACCAAGGCGGGCGTGACCCCGCGCCGCCACCTGGTGGAGCTGCGCACGGCCGACGCCGACACCTACGAGGTCGGCCAGGAGCTGACCGCCGAGGTCTTCGAGACCGGCGCGGTCGTCGACGTGGTCGGCACCAGCAAGGGCAAGGGCTTCGCGGGCGTCATGAAGCGGCACGGCTTCTCGGGCCTCGGCGCGAGCCACGGTGCCGAGAAGGTGCACCGCTCGCCCGGCTCGATCGGTGGCTGCGCCACCCCGGGCCGCGTGTTCAAGGGCGTCCGCATGGCCGGCCGGATGGGCCACGTGCGGGTGACCACCCAGAACGTGACCGTGCACAAGGTCGACTCCGAAGCCGGGCTGCTGCTCATCAAGGGCGCCGTTCCCGGTCCCAAGGGCGGCCTGGTGTTCGTCAAGAGCGCCGCGAAGGGTGGTGCGTGATGAGCAAGACCCTCGACGTCCGTACCCCGGACGGCAAGACCGACGGCACCGTCGAGCTCCCCGCTGAGATCTTCGACGTGCAGGCGAACATCGCGCTGATGCACCAGGTCGTCGTCGCTCAGCAGGCCGCGGCCCGTCAGGGCACCCACGCCACCAAGACCCGGGGCGATGTCTCCGGTGGTGGCAAGAAGCCGTACCGGCAGAAGGGCACCGGCCGCGCCCGTCAGGGCTCGACCCGCGCGCCGCACTTCTCCGGTGGTGGTGCCTCGCACGGCCCGCAGCCGCGTGACTACGACCAGCGGACCCCCAAGAAGATGAAGGCCGCCGCCCTGCGCGGTGCCCTCTCCGACCGGGCCCGCAACGACAAGGTGCACGTGTTCACCGGCATCGTCGCCGCCGACGCCCCCTCCACCAAGGACGCGAAGAAGGTCCTGGCCCTGGCCAGCACCTCCAAGAAGATCCTTGTCGTGGTCGGGCGTGGCGATGACGCCGCCTGGCTGAGCCTGCGCAACCTGCCCAACGTGCACGCCATCGCGCCCGACCAGCTCAACACCTACGACGTGCTGGTCAACGACGACGTGCTGTTCACCAAGGACGCGTTCGACGTCTTCGTCGCCGGCCCGATCAAGGGCAAGTCGGCAACGGCGGTCGCGCGCTCCAGTGAGCTCGAGGAGGTCGCGAAGTGATCCCCGACCCGCGCGACATCCTCGTCGCACCGGTGATCTCCGAGAAGTCCTACGGACTGCTCGAGGAGAACAAGTACACGTTCTTGGTGCGTCCGGACGCCAACAAGACCGAGATCAAGATCGCGGTCGAGAAGGTCTTCGGCGTCAAGGTCGTCAGCGTCAACACGTTGAACCGCCAGGGAAAGCGCAAGCGGACCCGCACCGGTTTTGGCAAGCGCAAGGACACCAAGCGCGCCATCGTGACGCTGTCCGCCGAGAGCAAGCCGATCGAGATCTTCGGCGGCCCGGCCGCCTGATGAACGAGGACTGCTGACGAGATGGGCATTCGCAAGTACAAGCCGACGACGCCTGGCCGTCGAGGCTCCAGCGTGTCCGACTTCGCCGAGATCACTCGGTCGACGCCGGAGAAGTCGCTGATCCGCCCGCTGCACGGCACTGGTGGCCGCAACGCGTCGGGCAAGATCACTACGCGGCACAAGGGTGGTGGCCACAAGCGTGCCTACCGTCTGATCGACTTCCGTCGATTCGACAAGGACGGCATCCCGGCCAAGGTCGCTCACATCGAGTACGACCCCAACCGCACCGCCCGCATCGCCCTGCTGCACTACGTCGACGGCGAGAAGCGCTACATCGTGGCGCCGGGCAAGCTTCGCCAGGGCGACATGGTGGAGAACGGCCCCAAGGCCGACATCAAGCCGGGCAACAACCTGCCGCTGCGCAACATCCCGGTCGGCACCGTGGTGCACGCCATCGAGCTCCGCCCCGGCGGCGGCGCGAAGATGGCGCGTTCGGCGGGCGCCAGCGTTCAGCTGGTCGCCAAGGACGGTCCCTACGCGCAGCTCCGGCTGCCGTCGGGCGAGATCCGCAACGTCGACGTGCGCTGCCGCGCGACCATTGGCGAGGTCGGAAACTCCGAGCACGCCAACATCAACTGGGGCAAGGCCGGCCGCATGAGGTGGAAGGGCAAGCGCCCGACCGTCCGTGGTGTCGCCATGAACCCCGTCGACCACCCGCACGGTGGTGGTGAGGGTAAGACCTCCGGTGGTCGCCACCCGGTCAACCCCGCCGGTAAGCCCGAGGGGCGTACCCGTCGGAGCAAGCCCAGCGACAAGCTCATCGTCCGGCGTCGTCGCACCGGTAAGAAGCGCTGAGCAGGGAGGGAGTGAAGGATGCCACGCAGCCTGAAGAAGGGCCCCTTCGTTGACGACCACCTGCTCAAGAAGGTGGACGCGCTCAACGAGGCGAGCAAGAAGACGGTGATCAAGACCTGGTCCCGTCGTTCGACGATCATTCCAGACATGTTGGGGCACACCATCGCGGTGCACGACGGCCGCAAGCACGTTCCGGTGTTCGTCTCCGAGGCCATGGTGGGGCACAAGTTGGGCGAGTTCGCCCCGACGCGCACCTTCAAGGGCCACATCAAGGACGACCGCAAGTCGCGTCGCCGCTAGGCCAGTGACCGAACGCAGAGCAAGGGGTAGCAGCAATGGGTAACGATGCCGCTAGCGCGGAGGAATTCCCGCGCGCCGTGGCGCGGGCCCGCTACGTCCACATGTCGCCGATGAAGGTCCGGCGTGTGGTCGAGCTGATCAGGGGCCGTAACGCCCAGGAGGCCCTGGCAGTGCTCCAGTTCGCGCCGCAGGCCGCCAGCGGTCCGGTGTCGAAGGTGCTTGCCAGTGCCATGGCCAACGCCGAGAACAACCTCGACCTCGACCCTGACACCCTCTGGGTGAGCACGGTGTACGTGGACGAGGGCCCGACGGCCAAGCGGATCCGTCCGCGGGCTCAGGGCCGTGCGTACCGAATTCGGAAGCGCACCAGCCACATCACCGTCGAGGTCGAGTCGCGTCCGAAGGCCGTCAAGGCCGCCTCGGGCCGCAAGACCAGCGCGAAGGGGAGTGCCCGGTAGTGGGTCAGAAAATCAACCCGCACGGCTTCCGGCTGGGGATCACCACTGACTGGAAGTCCCGCTGGTATGCCGACAAGCAGTACGCGGAGTACGTGGCGGAGGACGTCAAGATCCGCCGCCTGCTCTCCAAGGGCATGGAGCGTGCCGGTATCGCCAAGGTGGAGATCGAGCGGACCCGTGACCGGGTTCGCGTCGACATCCACACCGCCCGGCCGGGCATCGTCATCGGCCGTCGCGGCGCGGAGGCCGACCGCATCCGGTCCGAGCTGGAGAAGCTGACCAAGAAGCAGGTCCAGCTGAACATCCTCGAGGTCAAGAACCCCGAGGCCGACGCCCAGCTCGTCGCCCAGGTCGTCGCGGAGCAGCTGTCCAACCGCGTGTCCTTCCGTCGTGCGATGCGCAAGGGGATTCAGTCCTCCATGCGTTCCCCGCAGGTCAAGGGCATCCGGGTGCAGTGCTCGGGCCGTCTCGGCGGCGCCGAGATGTCCCGCTCGGAGTTCTACCGCGAGGGTCGCGTTCCGCTGCACACGCTGCGCGCGGACGTGGACTACGGCCTGTTCGAGGCCCGCACCACCTTCGGCCGCATCGGCGTGAAGGTGTGGATCTACAAGGGTGACGTCGTCGGCGGCCGCAGGCCGAGCGAGAACGTCGCCCCCGAGTCCCGCGCGCCGCGTCGTGAGCGTCCGGCCCGTCGTCGCTCCGGTGCTTCCGGCACCACGCCGACGAGCACCGAGGCCGGGCGTGCCGCGGCCGAGGCTCCGGCCGAGGCCAAGGCGTCCGCCGCGACCGAGTCGACCGCGCCGGTGAACAACGGCAGCGCGGCCGAGAAGAGTGAGGGCTGAGACGTGCTCATCCCACGCAAGGTCAAGCACCGCAAGCAGCACCACCCGAGTCGCTCGGGCGCTGCCAAGGGTGGCACCAAGGTGGTCTTCGGCGAGTTCGGCATCCAGGCTCTGGAGCCGGCCTACGTCACCAACCGGCAGATCGAGTCCGCGCGTATCGCCATCACCCGGCACATCCGCCGTGGTGGCAAGGTGTGGATCAACATCTTCCCGGACCGCCCGCTCACCAAGAAGCCTGCCGAGACCCGCATGGGTTCCGGTAAGGGTTCGCCCGAGTACTGGGTGGCCAACGTCAAGCCCGGTCGGGTCATGTTCGAGATGAACTACCCGAACGAGGCCACGGCTCGCGAGGCCCTGCGCCGCGCGATCCACAAGCTTCCGATGAAGTGCCGCATCGTCACGCGAGAGGGTGGTGAGTTCTGATGGCAGCGGCGACCACCGCTTCCGAGCTGCGTGAGCTCACCGACGAGGAGCTCGTGCTGCGTCTGAGGGAAGCCAAGGAGGAGCTGTTCAACCTCCGCTTCCAGATGGCTACCGGCCAGCTCGACAACAACCGTCGGCTTCGCGCCATCCGCCACGACATCGCCCGGATCTACACCGTCATGCGCGAGCGCGAGCTCGGCCTGTCGGTCTCCCCGGACGGGACCTCTCAGGATGAGGGTGCGGCATGAGCGACGAGAAGAGCACCGTGCGTAACAACCGTAAGGTCCGCGAGGGCTACGTGGTCTCGGACAAGATGGACAAGACCATCGTCGTCTCGCTCGAGGACCGCAAGAAGCACCCGCGCTACTCCAAGGTCCTGCGCTCCACCACCAAGGTGAAGGCGCACGACGAGGAGAACACCGCCGGCGTCGGCGACCGCGTCCTCCTCATGGAGACCCGGCCGCTGTCGGCGACCAAGCGCTGGCGCCTCATGGAGATCCTCGAGAAGGCCAAGTAGATTCCCCAGGCCCCGCACCCGAATCCCGGGTGCGGGGCACTGGTCGGACATCAGACCGCGTGCATCAGGTCGGAAATCTGGTGTGCCACACAGGGTCAGGGAGTAAAGAGAAGTGATCCAGCAGGAGTCGCGACTGCGCGTCGCCGACAACACGGGTGCGAAGGAAATCCTCTGCATCCGCGTTCTCGGTGGCTCCGGTCGCCGCTACGCCGGCATCGGCGACGTCATCGTCGCCACCGTCAAGGACGCGATGCCCGGCGCAGGCGTGAAGAAGGGCGATGTGGTCAAGGCCGTCATCGTCCGCACCCTCAAGGAGCGCCGTCGTCCGGATGGTTCCTACATCCGCTTCGACGAGAACGCCGCCGTTCTGATCAAGAACGACACCGAGCCGCGCGGTACCCGCATCTTCGGGCCGGTCGGCCGTGAGCTTCGCGACAAGAAGTTCATGAAGATCATCTCGCTCGCACCGGAGGTGCTCTGACCATGAAGGTGAAGAAGGGCGACACGGTCGTCGTCATCGCCGGCAAGGACAAGGGCGCCAAGGGCAAGGTCATCCAGGCCTACCCGGACCGCAACCGCGTCCTGGTCGAGGGTGTCAACCGGATCAAGAAGCACACCAAGGTCTCGCAGACCCAGCGTGGCGCCTCCTCCGGCGGCATCGTCACCCAGGAAGCCCCGATCCACGTGAGCAACGTGATGGTCGTCGACGCGGACGGCAAGCCGACCCGCATCGGCAGCCGCACGACCGACGAGGGTCGCCGCGTGCGCGTGTCGCGCCGGAACGGTAAGGACATCTGAGCATGACCACCACCGAGAAGACTCTGCCGCGCCTGAAGTCCCGGTACCGCGAGGAGATCGTCGCCAAGCTCAAGAGCGACTTCTCCTACAGCAACCCGATGCAGGTCCCCGGCATCGTGAAGATCGTCGTGAACATGGGCGTCGGCGACGCCGCCCGTGACGGCAAGCTGATCGAGGGCGCGGTCCGCGACCTGTCCACGATCACCGGCCAGCGTCCCGAGGTCCGCAAGGCCCGCAAGTCCATCGCGCAGTTCAAGCTCCGCGAGGGCATGCCGATCGGTGCGCGCGCTACCCTGCGTGGCGACCGCATGTGGGAGTTCCTGGACCGGCTGCTGACCATCGCGCTGCCGCGTATCCGCGACTTCCGCGGTCTGTCGCCGAAGCAGTTCGACGGCAACGGCAACTACACCTTTGGTCTGAACGAGCAGTCGATGTTCCACGAGATCGACCCCGACTCGATCGACCGCCAGCGTGGCATGGACATCACCGTCGTCACGACTGCCCAGACCGACGAGGAGGGCCGGGCGCTGCTGAAGCACCTGGGCTTCCCGTTCAAGGAGAGCTGACGATGGCCAAGAAGGCTCTGATCAACAAGGCCGCGCGCAAGCCGAAGTTCAAGGTTCGCGGCTACACCCGCTGCAACCGCTGCGGCCGTCCGCACTCGGTCTTCCGCAAGTTCGGTCTGTGCCGTATCTGCCTCCGGCAGATGGCGCACCGCGGCGAGCTGCCCGGTGTGAGCAAGTCCAGCTGGTAAGTCCGGCTCCTCGCTCACGCCTCACTGATTCCCACTTCGCCACAGGCCCGGACCGGGAACCGGGGCGAGAAAGGTTGACAAGGTCACCATGACGATGACCGACCCGATCGCAGACATGCTCACTCGTCTGCGCAACGCGAACTCGGCCTATCACGACGAGGTCGTGATGCCGCACTCCAAGCTCAAGGCCAGCATCGCTGAGATCCTGCAGCGTGAGGGCTACATCGCCGGCTTCCGCGATGAGCAGGGTGAGAAGTGCAAGAACCTGATCGTCACGCTGAAGTACGGCCCGAACCGTGAGCGCAGCATCGCTGGTGTGCGCCGGGTGTCCAAGCCGGGTCTTCGCGTTTACGCCAAGTCCACCAACCTGCCCAAGGTTCTCGGTGGCCTCGGCGTCGCGATCATTTCCACGTCGTCCGGTCTGCTGACCGACCGACAGGCCACCAAGCAGGCAGTGGGCGGGGAAGTCCTCGCCTACGTCTGGTAGCGGAAGGGGGATTACGGCATGTCACGCATCGGTAAGTTGCCGGTCTCCGTTCCGGCTGGCGTCGACGTCAACATCGACGGTCAGCTCGTGACGGTGAAGGGTCCCAAGGGCACCCTCAACCACGCGGTCGCCGAGCCCATCACCGTGAAGCGCGCCGAGGACGGCACGCTCGAGGTGGCGCGGCCCGACGACGAGCGCAAGAGCCGCTCGCTGCACGGCCTGTCCCGGACCCTGGTCAACAACATGATCGTCGGTGTGACCCAGGGGTACGAGAAGAAGCTCGAGATCCACGGCGTCGGTTACCGCGTCGCGGCCAAGGGCTCGGACCTGGAGTTCTCGCTCGGCTTCAGCCACCCGGTGAAGGTCACCCCGCCCGCGGGGATCACCTTCGCGGTGGAGAGCCCCACGAAGTTCTCCGTCCAGGGCATCGACAAGCAGCAGGTTGGTGAGGTCGCCGCCAACATCCGCAAGATCCGCAAGCCCGAGCCGTACAAGGGCAAGGGTGTGCGGTACGCGGGCGAGAACGTTCGCCGCAAGGTCGGAAAGACGGGTAAGTGAGCATGAGCGAGACTGCTACGAAGCGCAAGCGGGTGGGCAAGGACGTCTCCACGGTGCGTCGCATTGCCCGTGCACGCCGGCACTTCCGGCTCCGCAAGAAGATCAGCGGCACCGCCGAGCGTCCGCGCCTGGTGGTCACCCGCTCCTCGCGGCACATCGTCGCGCAGGTGATCGACGACCTGGCCGGCCGCACTGTGGCCTCGGCCTCCACGCTGGAGGCCGACGTCCGCGCGCTGGACGGCGACAAGAAGGCTCGCGCGGCCAAGGTCGGCGCGCTCGTCGCCGCCAGGGCCAAGGACGCCGGTATCGCACAGGTCGTGTTCGACCGTGGTGGCCACAACTACCACGGCCGGATCGCCGCGCTGGCCGACGCGGCCCGCGAGGGTGGGCTGGAGTTCTGATCATGCGGAACAACGAGATCTGGGTTCGTCGAAACGGAAGGAACGCCTGATGCCGGGACGTACACGGCAATTCGGCGGCGGTGGCCCCGGCGGCGGCAACGCCGGTGGTGGCAACGAGCGCGGCGAGCGTCGCGACCGTAGGGACCGTCGCGACAGCGGCCGCGGCGGGGCGGCCCAGGAGAAGACTCCTCACATCGAGCGCGTCGTCGCGATCAACCGCGTCGCCAAGGTCGTCAAGGGTGGTCGTCGCTTCAGCTTCACCGCCCTGGTGATCGTCGGTGACGGCGACGGCATGGTCGGCGTCGGCTACGGCAAGGCCAAGGAGGTGCCGGCCGCCATCGCCAAGGGTGTCGAGGAGGCCAAGAAGCACTTCTTCAAGGTCCCGCGCATCGCCGGCACCATCCCGCACCCCGTGCAGGGCGAAGAGGCCGCGGGCGTCGTCCTGCTGCGTCCCGCCAGCCCCGGTACCGGTGTCATCGCCGGTGGCCCGGTGCGCGCGGTGCTGGAGTGCGCCGGTGTGCACGACGTGCTGAGCAAGTCGCTGGGCAGCGACAACGCCATCAACATCGTGCACGCCACCGTTGCCGCGCTGAAGATGCTGCAGCGGCCCGAAGAGGTCGCGGCCCGTCGTGGCCTGCCGCTCGAGGACGTCGCTCCCGCCGGCATGCTGCGCGCTCGTGCTGGACAGGGGGTGTGATCCGATGGCCAAGCTGAAGATCACCCAGCTGCGCAGCACGATTGGCACGAAGCGCAACCACCGCGAGTCCCTCCGGACTCTCGGCCTGCGCAAGATCCGCCAGTCAGTCGTCCGTGAGGACACGCCGCAGAACCGTGGCCTCGTCCACACGGTGCGGCACCTGGTGGCGGTCGAGGAGGTCGACTGACCATGACTATCAAGATCCATCACCTGCGTCCGGCTCCCGGCGCCAAGACCGCGAAGACCCGTGTGGGTCGCGGTGAGGGCTCCAAGGGCAAGACCGCGGGCCGCGGTACCAAGGGCACCAAGGCGCGCAAGAACGTGCCTGCCGCCTTCGAGGGTGGGCAGATGCCGATCCACATGCGGCTGCCCAAGCTGAAGGGGTTCAAGAACCCGTTCCGCGTGGAGTACCAGGTCGTCAACCTGTCGGCGCTGGCCAAGCTGTTCCCGCAGGGCGGCACGGTCGGCATCGCCGAGCTGGTCCAGTCCGGTGCTGTTCGCAAGAACTGCCTGGTCAAGGTCCTCGGTGACGGAGACCTGGGCGGGGTGAAGCTCGACATCACCGCGAACAAGTTCTCCGGTAGCGCCGTCGAGAAGATCACCGCCGCTGGTGGGACCACCACCACCGCGTGACATCTGACCTCGGGGCCGGGAAGCGACTGCTTCCCGGCCCCGAAGTCTGTCCGCACCCTGTTCTGCTCCCGACGGTGTCTTTCACAGTCGCATCGGGCCTCCGGGCTGCCGTGCTCCCCCCGGCGCGCCTCTCATCCCCGCGCGGTGACGGGACGAATCACTTGGTGCGCAAGGGAACGCAATTCCTGTGCCGGGGCAGGAAGAGCTGCCGCGCGCGCCCGCCGCAAGGGCTGGACGAGGGCTGTTCGCTTCTGGCTGAACACGGGATTTGTCCAGCGGCACAAGGAGGCCGGACGGGGGCACCGCCCGCCGAGAGGCTGCTGTTACAGTCGTCAGCACGCTTCGGCCCCGCGCTGCGGAGCGCATGAAGCCTGCAATAGATCCCGCCGACAGGACGTGTCGGCCCCAGCCAGTAGTCGGCGTTCCCGCCGGCCACGCCGAGGAGGTCTCGGGTGCTCAGCGCCTTCCGCTCGGCTCTTACGACGCCCGACCTGCGTCGCAAGATCCTTTTCACTCTCGGAATCGTTGCGCTGTACCGGCTGGGCGCCACCCTGCCGGCTCCGGGCGTGTCCTACGTGAACATCCAGGAGTGCATCCGCCAGGCCGAGGGGTCCGGTGGACAGAGCTTCTACCAGCTGATCAACCTCTTCAGCGGTGGCGCTCTGCTCAAGCTGTCGATCTTCGCGCTGGGCATCATGCCCTACATCACCGCGAGCATCATCGTGCAGCTGCTCACCGTGGTCATCCCGCGGTTCGAGCAGCTGAAGAAGGAAGGGCAGTCGGGTCAGGGCAAGCTGACCCAGTACACCCGCTACCTCACGATCGCGCTGGGCATCCTGCAGTCCACGGGCATCGTCGCGCTCGCGGTCCAGCGCCAGCTGTTCCAGAACTGCGACCGCGACGTCATCCCGGACCAGGGCATCTTCAACCTGATCGTCATCGTCATCACGATGACCGCGGGCACCGCCGTCATCATGTGGCTGGGCGAGCTGATCACCGAGCGCGGCGTCGGCAACGGCATGTCGCTGCTGATCTTCACCTCGATCGCGGCCCGGATCATCCCCGAGGGCGGCGCGATCCTGCAGCGGCCCGACGGCGGCATCGTCTTCCCGATCGTCTGCGTGTTCGCCCTGGCGATCATCGTCAGCGTCGTGTTCGTCGAGCAGGGCCAGCGCCGCATCCCGGTGCAGTACGCCAAGCGCATGATCGGCCGCAGGATGTACGGCGGCACCTCGACCTACCTGCCGCTGAAGGTCAACCAGGCCGGTGTCATCCCGCTGATCTTCGCGTCCTCGCTGCTGTACCTGCCGGACCTGATCTCGAAGCTGACCTCGGGTGGCAGCACCGAGCCCAGCTGGTGGCAGCAGTTCGTCGCGACGCACATCGTCCCGCAGTCCAGCCCGATCCACATCGGCATGTACTTCGTGCTGATCATCTTCTTCACGTACTTCTACGTGGCGATCACGTTCAACCCGGACGAGCGCGCCGACGAGATGAAGAAGTTCGGCGGCTTCATCCCCGGTATCCGCCCAGGGCGCCCGACCGCCGAGTACCTGCGCTTCGTGCTCGGCCGGATCACGCTGCCCGGCTCGCTCTACCTCGGCATCGTCGCCGTGCTGCCCAACTTCTTCCTGTCGGTCACGCAGGAGGGCAACAACCAGAACTTCCCGTTCGGCGGTACGGCCGTGCTGATCATGGTGGGCGTCGGCCTCGACACCGTGAAGCAGATCGAGAGCCAGCTCATGCAGCGCAACTACGAAGGGTTCCTCCGGTAGTGAGACTCGTCCTCGTCGGCCCGCCCGGAGCGGGCAAGGGCACACAGGCCACGGTGCTGAGCCAGAAGCTCGCTGTGCCCCACATCTCCACCGGAGACCTGTTCAGGGCGAACATCGGCGAGAGCACCCCCCTCGGCCAGGAAGCCAAGCGCTACCTGGACAAGGGGGAGCTGGTCCCCGACTCGGTCACCAACAACATGGTCGAGGACCGGCTCGCGCAGCCGGACGCCGCGGACGGCTTCCTGCTCGACGGCTTCCCCCGCAACACCGTCCAGGCGGACGTGCTCACCGGCCTGCTTGCGGTGAAGGGCACCCAGCTGGACGCGGTGCTGCAGTTCGACATCGCCGAGGACATCGTCGTGGAGCGGCTGCTGGCGCGCGGCCGGGCCGACGACACCGAGGAGATCATCCGCAGGCGGCAGCAGATCTACCGCTCGGAGACCGCCCCGCTGCTGGACTACTACCGGGGCATCCTGATCACCATTGACGCCGTGGGCTCGGTCGAGGACATCTCCGAGCGCGCGCTCAAGGCACTGCGCGCGGAGCCGTGAGCGTGCTCAAGCGCGGGCGCGGCATCGAGCTGAAGACCCGCGGCGAGCTGGAGGCCATGCGCGCCGCGGGGCTCGTGGTGGCACGGGCGCTCGCCGCGGTCGGCGCCGCGGCCAGGCCCGGGGTCAGCACGCTGGAGCTCGACGAGCTGGCGGAGCAGACGATCCGGGACGCGGGCGCGGTGCCCTCCTTCAAGGGCTACCACGGCTTTCCCGGCAGCATCTGCGCCTCGGTGAACGAGCAGGTCGTGCACGGCATCCCGAACCGCGCCCAGGTCCTGGCCGAGGGCGACCTGCTCTCGGTGGACTGCGGCGCGATCCTGGACAACTGGCACGGCGACTCCGCGGTCACGCTGGCCATCGGCGCGATCACCCAGGCCGAGCAGGAACTGTCCGACGCCACCCGCGCCTCGATGTGGGCGGGGATCGAGCAGGTCCGCGCGGACAACCGGCTGACCGACATCTCCTTCGCGATCGAGAGCTCGGTCATCTCCTCGGAGGAGAAGGACGGCCGCACCTACGGCATCGTCGACGGCTACGGCGGGCACGGCATCGGCTCGCAGATGCACATGGAGCCGTTCCTGCCGAACATGGGCAAGCCCGGCAAGGGCCCGCGCCTGCGGGTCGGCATGGCGCTCGCGGTGGAGCCGATGCTCACCCTGGGCACCGACCGCACCGAGGAGCTCTCCGACGGCTGGACGGTGATCACCACCGACGGCACCAGGGCAGCGCACTGGGAGCACACCGTCGCGGTCACCGAGGACGGTCCCTGGGTGCTCACCGCTCCGGAAGAGAGCTAGGCGCCCCGCACACCACGTTCTCCGCTGCCCCCGTGCCGAACCCGGCCCGGGGGCGGCGGCGTTCCCGGGCTGAGATCGCTACCCCCACAGGCGTGTTCTCGAATACACATCGCGGGTGACGACTGTGTCCTTCACCAACTGGAACTCTCGACGGCGTGGGTGAATCCATGCGCACCTGGCTGGGGGCCAGCCTGGTGATGATCGCGGTCTGGACGGTGACCGGCCTGGTCACCGGGGGTTTGGGCTATCCGTGGTTCATCTGGCCGGTGAGCGTCTGGGGCGCGCTGGAAGTGCTCTCCTGGGCGGGGGACCGCCACCGCGAGCGCTCCTGAGCGGGGGGCCGGTTTGGCGGCCGTCGCGAGGCCGCCTACACTATCGGGACGGCGCGTCCGTCGCGCTGGCTCTTATTGCGCCTGACTCCATAGTGGTGTTGCTGGGTTTTCACCCCTCACTCGTGACCGGGCTCGACAGGAACCTCATGCAGCGGACGCCCGCGCCCGGCTACCGGCTCGCGCCGGCCTCCGGGCTGTCAGATGATCTGTCACCGTCACGAAACGCGGAGGACATGGGCAAGAAGGACGGGGCCATTGAGGTCGAGGGCCGCGTGGTCGAGCCTCTCCCCAACGCGATGTTCCGCGTTGAGCTGGAGAACGGCCACAGGGTTCTCGCACACATCAGCGGCAAGATGCGGCAGCACTACATCCGCATCCTGCCCGAGGACCGGGTAGTCGTGGAGCTCTCGCCCTACGACCTGTCCCGCGGCCGCATCGTCTACCGCTACAAGTGACCTCCACGGTGTCCGGACCTGGTCCGGACACGCGGCCAAGCAGGAGTGCACGACCGTGAAGGTCCAGCCGAGCGTCAAGAAGATCTGCGACAAGTGCAAGGTGATCCGCCGTCACGGCCGGGTCATGGTGATCTGCGAGAACCTGCGCCACAAGCAGCGCCAGGGCTGAGATCGCCCGCTCGTCGCGGTTAGACGACACAACACAAGCCTCCTCGTACCTGTTCGCGCCGTTCGCGGCGCGGGACACACCCCCGGACTTCAGGCCGGGGCCCGGGACCGCGGTTCCGGGACGGGCGGGGAGAAGACCTGAAGCGATCACAGGAGCTAGAGAGCCGTATGGCACGTCTTTCTGGCGTCGATCTCCCCCGCGAGAAGCGGATGGAGATCGCGCTGACCTACATCTTCGGCATTGGCCGAACCCGCTCCAAGGAGATCCTGGCCGCGACGGGCGTCAGCCCGGACCTGCGCGCCAAGGACCTCGGCGACGACCAGCTCGTCCAGCTGCGGGAGTACATCGAGAACCACTTCAAGGTCGAGGGTGATCTTCGCCGCGAGGTCGCGGCCGACATTCGTCGGAAGGTCGAGATCGGCTGCTACGAGGGCCTGCGGCACCGCCGCAACCTGCCCGTTCGTGGTCAGCGGACCAAGACCAACGCCCGTACGCGCAAGGGCCCGAAGAAGACGGTCGCCGGCAAGAAGAAGGCCGGCAAGAAGTAGTCCGACCTCGCGTTCCTAGCTAGGAGATCAAGAGCAGAATGCCTCCCAAGACCCGCCAGGGCGCCGGGGTCAAGAAGATCCGGCGTAAGGAAAAGAAGAACGTCTCTCATGGGCACGCCCACATCAAGAGCACGTTCAACAACACCATCGTCTCCATCACGGACCCGAACGGCGCTGTGATCGCCTGGGCCTCGGCCGGCCACGTCGGCTTCAAGGGCTCCAGGAAGTCCACCCCGTTCGCGGCGCAGATGGCCGCTGAGAACGCCGCCCGCAAGGCCGCCGAGCACGGCATGCGCAAGGTGGACGTGTTCGTCAAGGGTCCCGGCTCCGGCCGCGAGACCGCGATCCGTTCGCTGCAGGCCGCCGGCCTCGAGGTCGGCACCATCCAGGACGTGACCCCGCAGCCGCACAACGGTTGCCGCCCGCCCAAGCGGCGTCGGGTCTGAGCGCGGGAGAGGAGTAAAAAACCATGGCACGCTACACCGGTCCCGCGACTCGTAAGTCCCGCCGACTCAAGGTCGACCTCATCGGGGGCGACAAGGCGTTCGAGCGCCGTCCTTACCCGCCCGGCCAGCACGGCCGCACGCGGATCAAGGAGAGCGAGTACCTGCTTCAGACCCAGGAGAAGCAGAAGGCCCGCTACACCTACAACGTCCTCGAGAAGCAGTTCCGCCGTTACTACGAGGAGGCGGTGCGTCTCTCCGGCAAGACCGGTGAGAACCTGCTGCGCATCCTCGAGTCGCGCCTGGACAACGTGGTCTACCGCGCCGGGCTCGCCCGCACGCGGCGTCAGGCCCGTCAGCTGGTGGCGCACGGTCACTTCCTGGTCAACGGCCAGAAGGTGAACATCCCCAGCTTCCGCGTCTCGCAGTACGACATCATCGACGTGAAGCCGAAGTCGATGCCGACGCTGCCGTTCCTGGCCGCGAAGGAAGCCCTCGGCGACCGTCCGGTCCCGGCCTGGCTGCAGGTCGTGCCGTCGAACCTGCGGGTGCTCGTGCACCAGCTCCCGGAGCGCGCACAGATCGATGTGCCGGTCCAGGAGCAGCTCATCGTCGAGCTCTACTCGAAGTGACGTGTTCCGGGGCGGTCGTCGCAGACGACCGCCCCGGACCCGCGTCCGAACTCGGTGGCGGCACTACAGGGTGTGCCGTCGCCCTGCCGGTCCTCCAGGTCCGCCTGGTCTCCGGTGCGTCATTTCTCTCGGTGTCATATAGCGGTCACCGGTAGGAAAGGGAACAGACAGTGCTCATCTCTCAGCGCCCGTCGCTGGCCGAGGACTCGGTCAACGACACGCGGTCCCACTTCGTCATCGAGCCGCTGGAGCCGGGCTTCGGCTACACGCTCGGCAACTCCCTGCGCAGGACCCTCCTGTCGTCCATCCCGGGCGCCGCGGTGACCAGCATCCGCATCGACGGTGTGCTGCACGAGTTCACCACGGTCCCCGGTGTGAAGGAGGACGTCACCGACATCATCCTCAACCTCAAGGAGCTGGTCGTCAGCTCCGAGGAGGACGAGCCGGTGACGATGTACCTGCGCAAGCAGGGCCCCGGCGAGGTCACCGCCGGCGACATCGTTCCGCCCGCGGGCGTGACGGTGCACAACCCCGACCTGCACATCGCCACCCTCAACGGGAAGGGCAAGCTGGAGATCGAGCTCGTCGTCGAGCGCGGTCGCGGCTACGTCCCGGCGATGCAGAACAAGCAGGCCGGTGCCGAGATCGGCCGCATCCCGGTCGACTCGATCTACTCGCCGGTGCTGAAGGTGACGTACAAGGTCGAGGCCACCCGTGTCGAGCAGCGCACGGACTTCGACAAGCTGATCCTGGACGTGGAGACCAAGCCCTCGATCACCCCGAGGGACGCGGTGGCCTCCGCTGGCAAGACCCTCGTCGAGCTCTTCGGGCTGGCCCGTGAGCTCAACGTGGACGCCGAGGGCATCGAGATCGGCCCGTCTCCCGCGGAGGCGGACACCATCGCCGCGTTCGCGATGCCGATCGAGGACCTGGACCTCACCGTCCGGTCCTACAACTGCCTCAAGCGCGAGGGCATCCACACCGTGGGTGAGCTCGTGTCGCGCAGCGAGGCGGACCTGCTGGACATCCGGAACTTCGGCGCCAAGTCGATCGACGAGGTCAAGCTGAAGCTGGCCGGCCTCGGGCTCGCGCTCAAGGACAGCCCGCCCGGGTTCGACCCGTCGGCCGCCGCGGCGGACTACGCCTCCGAGGGCTGGTCCGCGGGCGTCGACCACGGCAACGACGATGGCCACGACTACGCCGAGACCGAGCAGCTGTAGAGCTGCTCACCGAGCGCGCCCGCAGTGGCGTCGCGCGGCTTGATCTCAAGAGGAGCAAGACATGCCCACGCCCACCAAGGGTGCCCGGCTCGGTGGGTCGCCGGCCCACCAGCGGCTGATGCTGGCCAACCTGGCCACCTCGCTGTTCGAGCACGGTCGAATCACCACCACCGAGGCCAAGGCCCGTCGGCTGCGGCCGTACGCCGAGCGCCTGATCACCAAGGCCAAGCGCGGTGACCTGCACAACCGTCGCGAGATCATGAAGCTGATCCGCGACAAGGACATCGTGCACAAGCTGATGGCGGAGATCGGGCCGCACTTCGCCGAGCGCGCCGGTGGCTACACCCGCATCACCAAGACGATGCCCCGCAAGGGCGACAACGCGGCCATGGCCGTGATCGAGCTCATCACCGAGCGCACCGTCACCGCCGAGGCGAACGCCGCTCGCGGCACCAAGTTCGCCAAGGACGAGAAGAAGACCGAGGCGGCCCCGGCTGCCGAGGTAGTCGAGGGCACCGAGACCGAGGTTGCGACCGAGGCGACCGAGGCCAAGGCCGAGACCGCTGAGGACAAGACCGAGAAGTGACGACTGGTTCCCAGTCCGGCGAGCCCGCCGCTTCCTCCGCGCAGGAGGGCGGCGGGCTCGTCCGCGTCCAGGGCCCGCACCGGTTCCGGCTGGACCTGGGCTACGACGGCACCGACTTCTCCGGCTGGGCGCGGCAGCCCGGCAGGCGCACGGTGTGCGGGGTGCTGGAGGACGCGCTGTCGCTGCTGACGCGGCGCGACGTCCAGCTCACCGTCGCGGGGCGGACCGACGCCGGGGTGCACGCCACCGGCCAGGTCGCCCACTTCGACTCCGCCGATCCGTCCGAAGTGGACGGTCTGGTGCGCAGGCTGGCCCGGCTGCTGCCGCCGGACGTGCGGGTCTACTCGATCCGCGAGGTGCCGCTGGAGTTCGACGCGCGGTTCGGCGCGCTGCGGCGGCACTACGAGTACCGCGTGAGCGCCGCCGAGTACGGCGCCGGCCCGCTGCGCGCCCGCGAGGTGGTCGCGTGGCCGCGCCCGCTCGACGTGGACGCGATGAACGAAGCCGCCCGGTTGTTGTTGGGGGAGCACGACTTCGCGGCGTTCTGCAAGCGCAGGGACGGCGCGACGACCGTGCGCCAGTTGCAGCGCCTGGAGTGGCTCGCGGACGGCGAGGAACTCGTCGCGCACGTGTCCGCCGACGCCTTCTGCCATTCGATGGTGCGCAGCCTCGTCGGCGCGCTGCTCGCGGTGGGGGACGGTCGCAAGGGGCCGGAGTGGCCCGCGGCGCTGCTGAGCTCCACCGTGCGGGCGAGCTCGGTGGTCGTCGCCCCCGCGCACGGGCTTTCCCTCGTGGCAGTGGACTACCCGGCCGATGACCAGCTCGCGGAACGCGCGGAGGTCACCCGCCGAGTACGCGTCCTCGGCGGATGACCTCGGTGGTGCCTGCTCAGGCGATGGGCTGACCGGCGCGGCAGATCTCCTTGCCAGCGGCGTTGATCATCGTCGCGGGCTTCTTCGGCACGTAGTACGCGTTGACGCGCTGGTGCTTGCCGTCCGGGTAGAACGGGATGATGCCCGGGCCCTGGCACGTGGTGCCGGTGTTGCCATTGCTCCAGTGGTACTTCACCAGGATGAGGCCCTTGCCGCAGTGGTTGTGGTAGCCGGTGTCGCCGATCTTGTACCAGCCACAGGGGGCCGCGGCCGCGCTCGGCGCGGCGACGGCGGTCATGCCCAGCACCGCGAACAGCGGCAGTGCCAGGCCGAGGAGCTTGCGCATTGGGTCATTCCCCTCAGAATGTTGATCAATGACGGGGGAGACCCTAGGGCGCAAGAGGTTTCAGGCAGGGTCGAAGTCGGTCATCTTCGTCTGAAGGGGTGATTGACAAAATTCGGGAAGTGCTGGGGAACCCTTCACGTTCTGAAACGTCAGTCGCCCCTGCGGATGGGGCCGAGCAGCTGCTGCTCGCTCGGCGTGGTGATCAACCGGATCGGCAGCCACAGGTTCGGGCCGACGGCGACCACCCGGTCGTCGCCGAGCGAGGTCAGCTGCTGGACGAGGTGCGGAGGCAGGTTCCACATCCGCCCGGCGAGCTGGGCCTGGCCGACTGGGAGCCGCTGGATCAGCGCCAGATCGGCTCCGGTCACCGTGGACGCCGCCTGCGGGTGCAGGTACGGGAGCACGTACAGCGTTGTCTGCCAAGGAGAACGCGGCGGGAACAGTTCCTGGGGGACTGCGGTGCCGTCGTGCACGACGAGCAGCGGGCCGTCCTCCGAACCCCTGGGCAGCTCGACCGGCGTGAGCCTGCGGATCTGCACCAGTGGCACCGGGCGGCCGTCCGGGCCTTGGCCAGCGGCCCTCGTCAGGGCGTGCCACGCGGCGGGCCGCCCGGTCGCGACGACGACCCAGGCGCCGGTGGCCATCGCCCGCATCGCGACCTGGCGCGCCAGGTACAGCCCGCCGACGAGCGCGATCCGCGTGGGTGCGTTGCGCAGCACCGAAACCGACAGCGGCTCGCCATGGGCACCGCACCCGAGCACCATGCCGCCGCGGTCGCCGGACGGGCTGATCGCGTCGAGCATCTCCGGGGAGACCGTGAACTCCGGAGCGACGCCGAGGTCGGCGGCCTTGTTCTCCAGCATCCTGCCGCGCGGGGTCATGTGTTCCCTCCCAGCGGCAGCGAGGCCGCGAACCCGGCGAGCTGGACGCCGCGCAGCGGGGTCAGCGACAGGCCGAGCCGCTCGCTGATCGCCTGCAGGCGCTCGTCGGCCTGTTCCAGTTCCTTCGGCGTGCGTGCGCTGACCCGGACCAGGCCGCGCAGGCCCACGTTGCCGTCCTCGTCGCTCGGCGAGATCGCCACGGACACGGTCGCCGACAGCGCGCGCACACCGGTGAGCGCGTTCACGCTCGCCTGCCCGCCACGGTTCGGCCAGCCGGTGACCGCGTAGCTGGCGTGGCCGACCCCGGCCGCGGTGACCCCGGTCCAGCGCTCGCGCAGCTGCACGGCCTCCGAATTGCCGGTGGCCGTGGTCAGTTCCGCAGCGGAGATCCCGGCGCGCAGCAGTTCGTCGGTGTCCAGCGGCCGCGTCTGAACTCCCTTGGCGGCCAAGGCGTTCCCCACCCGCGACAGCGCTCCGAGCAGCGCGCGGTGGGCGCCGACGACGCCGCCGCCGCGCTCGCGGATCGCGGAGAGGCAGCGCTGCGGGTCCAGCCGCACGGCCACCCAGGTGGTGCGCCGCGCCGCGGTCGGCAGCGGTCCGAGGACCTCCAGGTACGAGGCCAGTGCGGGCGAGGTCGCGGGCAGCGCCGCGCTTCCCGGGTAGCAGTGGCTGATGACCTGGATCGAGTCGAGCACGACGCCCCGGTCCTCCAGGCACGGCGCGAGCGCGGACAGCGGCAGGTTGGGCGTGCTGCCGACCTTGGTGATCAGTCCGGGCGCCGGGTCGACGAGCAGGACCGCCGTCCAGGTGCCCTCGTGCCACGCCAGACCGATCAGGTTGCGGTCGTGGTCGGTTGCCTGCGCTACCACCAGGTCCGGGACGGCGAGCCGGAGCAGCGCGACCCTGCGGTCCTCCTCGCCGAGCGTCGTCCGGCCCGACTCCGGCTGGGCGTCCGCCGGGGACTGCCGCGCGGTGCGCAGGTGGGAGCGGAAGGTGTAGCGGGCGGTGAGCGCGATCCACTGCGTCAGCCAGCGCCCGTTCCACCGCGCCGCCGCCACCAGCAGGCCGAGGACCGCGATCCCGGCGGCCACCGGCAGCAGCGCGCCGTTCACCGTCAGCAGGAGCAGCCCGAGCCCGGCTCCGACCTGGAAGACGACGAGGTTGGCGACGGGCAGCGCGCCCAGGCTCGCGCCCACCGTGCGCCGCCGCGCCCTGAGGACGGCAGGGGGTGCGGTGGGGTTCGTTGTCACGGACATTCCGGTTCGGTCTCTCCCCGCGCTGGCTGCCAGTAGGGTGCCACTCGGGCCAATAGGCACCGGGCCGTAACGCTACCGCGCAGTGGAGAGCAGCAAACGAGAATGCCCTCAACTCCCACGACCAAGTCACAGGTGCAGGCGTATCGATTCGTCGTTCGCCGCATGGAGTCCGCGTTGGTGCGCAAGGACGCTGTGATGGTCCATGAACCGGCGCGCACCCAAATGCGGGCGACCGCCGCAGGGGCCGTCGTCGCGGTCTCGATCATTCTGGGATTCCTGGTGTACGGCCTGATCAAGCCGAAAGGAACCCTGCCGGATAACGGCATCGTGATCAGCGAGCAGACGGGCGCGGTTTTTGTCGCGACCTCGAACCCGCGCCAGCTGATCCCGGTGGCGAACATGGCTTCCGCGCGGCTGTTGCTGATGACCACCGGAGGCGGTGCGACCGGAACTCCGTCGCGGGTCGACGAATCGAAGCTCACCGATGTGCCGAGGGGGGCGTTCACCGGAATTCCGGGAGCTCCCGAGCTTCTTCCCGACAAAGACCTAAGGGTTTCACCCGAATGGGCCGTGTGCGACGAACTCTTCCGCAAGCTCGACCTGCCGGACCCCGACGAGCGGCCGGGACTGCACACCACCGTGCTCGCCGGGACCGCGGCGCCGGGCCGCAGGTTGGGGCAGAAGGAGGGCCTGCTGCTGGCCGGGCCGAACGGCCAGACCTACCTCGTGTTCTCCGCCGACGACGGCATGGGCATGAAGGGGACCGGGACCGTGCGGGCGAAGGTGGACCTGGGCAACGCCGCGGTCCGCGAGACGTTCCGGCTGACCGGGAACAAGCCGCGCAAGGTCAGCAGCGGCCTGCTCAACGCCATCCCCGAGGTCGCCGAGCTGCGCGCGCCGGAGATCCCGCAGCGCGGTGAGGCCACCGAGTTCGGCACCGAGCACAAGGTCGGCTCCGTCGTGCGCACCGAGCGGGCCAGGGGCGACTTCCAGTTCTTCGTGCTGCTCAAGGACGGCAAGCAGGAGATCACCGAGACCGTCGCCGAGCTGATCCGTTCCACCGCGGCCACCACGGGCTGGCCGGACATGGCGACGCAGCAGCTGGTCAACCTCAGGACGACGGCGAAGCCCTTGGGCGTCAAGGACTTCCCCCGGTTCGCGCCGACCGTGCTGAGCATCGAGCGTGCGCCGACCACGTGCCTGAGCTGGGCGCCGAAGGACGGCTCGGCGACCTCGGCGGTCACCGTCGGCGACAACCTCGGGCAGGCCGTGAAGCCCGTCCAGCTCGCGCAGGCCGACGGCTCGGGCGAGGCGCTGGACGGCTTCTACCTGCCGCCCGGCCGGGGCGCCGTGGTGCGCGCGGCCACCTCCGAGAACGACTTCGCCACCGGGCCGATCCAGCTCGTTTCCGACCGCGGCGTGAAGTTCGGCATCCCCGACGTGCGCACGGCCGAAGGCCTCGGGCTCGCGCTGCCGTACTGGGCCGCGCCGGAGAGCATCCTGCGGCTGCTGCCGGAGGGTCCGAGGCTCGACCCGCGCGAGGCTCGGCGGGTGTTCGACGCGGTGCCGCTGGACGACTCGAAGATCCTGCGCCGCAAGGACCCCCGCGAGGAGCGCGCGGGCGGCTGACGGCCGGGGAGCCCGCCTCAGGTGGTGCGGCGGCGACGGGCTCGGACGGCCAGGTGCGTCAGCGCCAGCAGGCCCAGCGCGATGCCCGAGCCGACCAGCGCCACGGTCAGCGGGCGGTGGTCGGCTGGCGGTGCGGGCGCGATGTCCACAGTGGACCGCAGCGGTGCACGCGGGTTTATGCCCTGCTCCTCCGGCAGCACGGCGGTCAGCGCCGCGACCGGGTCGACCATGCCGTAGCCGATGTGGAAGTCCCGGCCCGTCCGGCCCTGAGGCTGCCGCGCGGTCCGCTTGATCCGCTCCATCACCTGCGTCGCGTCGAGGTGCGGGTACCTGGCGCGGACCAGCGCGACGACCCCGCTCACGTACGGCGCCGCGAAGCTCGTGCCCTGGATGTCGCGGAGCTGGTTCCCCTCGACGTAGCGGTTCGCCAGGCCGCTCGCCCCACTGCTCGGGTCGAGCGAGATGTGGTTCGTGCCTGGAGCCGCGACGTCCACCCACGGGCCGCCCATGGTGAAGCTCGCGGGCCCGCCCTCCTCGTTGAGCGCGCCGACGGTGAGCACGTCGGAGTCCAGCCAGGCCGGAGTGGGCACGGTCTGCACCGAGTCGGGTCGGTTGGCCCTGCCGCAGTTGCTGCCCTCGCCGGTGGTGATGTTGCCCGCCGCCGCGACGACCACCGAGTTCTTCTCCCGGGCGTAGCGGGCCGCCGCTTGGATGTCGGACCAGTTCTGACCGGGCGTCATGCAGACGACGGAGGAGATGTTGATCACTCCGGCTCCGCTGTCCGCGGCGCGCACGATCGCTTTCGCCATCGTGGTCTGGTTCCCGGCCCGTACGGCGACGCCGTTGTCCTGACCGCCGTAGGCCTTGCTGGAATGCCGGATCGCCAGGATGCGAGCGCCGGGGGCGACACCCTTGAACCCGGTCTTGGAGTCGCCCTCGTCGGCGGCGATGATGCCCGCCACCATCGTGCCGTGACCGTCGCAGTCCTCGGTGCCGTCCGTGCCCGCGACGTAGTCGCCGCCTGCGGTCAACCGCCCGGCCAGCCGGGGGTGGCCGTTCACACCGGTGTCGATCACCGCGACGAGCTGGCCCTCGCCCTTGCCGAAACGCCACGCCTGCTCGAAGTTGAGGTCCATCTGGCCCCAGGGCCTTGCGGTGAGGTCTCCGCTGGAGCGGCCTTGAACGCCGCAGTTCTTGTCCTTGGAATACGCCACGTCGGACTTGGTGTCGCCCTTGAGCTGGCTGATGTCGTAGCTGAGGGGCGGGGGCGTGGGGT
>NZ_MUMH01000134.1 GCF_002155965.1 Allokutzneria sp. NRRL B-24872 | reverse complement strand
GGGTCGTTCAGGGCTTCACCGCACCGAATGACTCATTGAGGTACTTGAGCGTCCTCAATGACTCATTCAGGTACTTCATACGTGCTGAATGACCCGTTCATGTGGTTGAACGGACTGAACGAGTCATTGAGGTGGTTGGACGTGCTGAACGAGTCATTCAGCACGCTCGGCGAGGTGGAGGGTCAGTCGGTGAAGAGGGCCACGCATTCGATGTGGTGGGTCATGGGGAAGGCGTCGAAGGAGCGGAGCGCGGCCAGGCGGTAGCCGTTGGCGGCGAAGTCGGCGACGTCGCGGGCCAGAGCGGCGGGGTCGCAGGCGATGTGCACGACGCGGCGGGGTGAGCGGTCGCAGACGGCGTCGACGACAGCACGGCCTGCGCCCTTGCGGGGCGGGTCGAGCACGACGGCGTCGGGCCACTGACCGTCCATTTCGGACGATCCGAGGACCTTCTCCACCAAGCCCGGCACGAAACGCACCTGCGGCAGGTCGGCGAGGCTGCGGCGGCCGGAGTCGACGGCGCGCGCGGAGGACTCGACGACGGTGACGGAGCCGGACGGGCCGACCTGCTCCGCGAGAGCGGCGGCGAAGAGGCCGACACCGCCGTAGAGGTCCCACGCGGTGGCGCCGGGCGCGGCGTCGGCGAACTCGGCGACGACCGAGACGAGCTTGTCGGCGGCGGCGGGGTGAACCTGCCAGAAGCCGCTGGCGTCGACGCGCCAATCACGACCGCCCGCGTGCTCGGTCGCGGTGCCGCTGCCGACGGCGAAGCGCGGGCGCTGGTTGCGCACCCACTCGGTGACGTGGAGGTCGCCGTCGCCGTCACGGGTCACCTGCACCTCGGAGCCCGGCTTCCACCGCTGCTCCAACACATCCGGAAGAACACCGGGCGAAGCGATCGGGCAGTCGTCGATCGGGATCACGCGGTGACTCCGCTGCCCGCGCAGACCCGCCCGGCCGTCGCGGTCGACGGCGAGCCGCACGCGCGTGCGCCAGCCGAGCGGATCGTCGGACAGCGCCTCGACCTCGACGTCCCAGTCCAAGCCCGCCAAGCGCTTCAGCTGCTCCTGCACCACCGAAGCCTTCAGAGCGCGCTGCGCGGCTGGCGTGGCGTGCTGGAAGTCGCAGCCGCCGCAACCGCCGGGAACCGCCACGGGGCAAGGAGGTTCGACGCGGTCATCGGAAGGCCGAACCACCTCCACGGCGTCGGCGCGGCAGAAGGAGCCGCCCTTGTCCTCGGTGACCTGGGCGACGACCACCTCGCCCGGCAGCGCGTGGCGCACGAAGAGCACGCGGTTGTCGTGCCGGGCGACGCAGTGGCCACCGTGGGCGACCGCACCGACCTCGAGCTCGATCCGGCGGCCGGTCCAGTCAGTTTTTGTTGTCACGCTGAGGATTCCTCGTTGATCGTTGTTCGCCGAGCCCGCGGCGCACCGCGCCGGGGGCGACGACGGCGCGGTCCCTGACCCGCTGCGAGGACACCAGCTGCCACGGCACGCTGGTCACCATCACCCCGGGTTGGAACAGCAGCCTTCCCTTGAGCCGCAAGGCGCTCTGGTTGTGCAGGACCTGCTCCCACCACCGTCCGACCACGTACTCCGGGATGAAGACGGTGACCACGTCGCGGGGGTTGTCGCTGCGAATGCGCTTCACGTAGTCCAGCACCGGCTTGGTGATCTCGCGGTAGGGCGACTCGATCACCTTCAACGGCACCTTGATGTGCTCCTTCTCCCACTGGGTGACGAGCTTGCGGGTGTCGAGGTCGTCGACGTTCACCGTGACCGCCTCCAGCACGTCCGGCCGCGTCGCGCGGGCGTAGGCCAGCGCGCGCATGGTCGGCAGGTGCAGCTTGGAGATCAGCACCACCGCGTGGTTGCGGGAGGGCAGCATCGCCTTGCCGACCGCGATCTCCGCGGCGGCCAACTCCTCGGCCACGTGGTCGTAATGCCTGCGGATGCCGGTCATCAGCACGAAGACCGCGGCCATGGCGACGATCGCGATCCACGCGCCCAGGGTGAACTTGGTGATCAGCACGACCACGAGCACGATGCCGGTGATCGTCATGCCGAAGGCGCTGATCAGCCGGGAGCGCACGAGCTTCTTGCGCGCGGCCTCGTCGGTCTCCGAGGCGAGCAGCCGGTTCCAGTGCCGCACCATGCCCGCCTGGCTCATCGTGAACGACACGAACACGCCGACGGTGTAGAGCGGGATCAGCCTGGAGACCTCGGCCTCGTAGAGGATCACCAGCAGGACCGCGAACCCGGCGAGGAACACGATGCCGTTGGAGAAGGCCAGGCGGTCGCCCCTGGTGTGCAGCTGGCGCGGCAGGTAGCGGTCCTGGGCCAGGATCGAGCCGAGCACCGGGAAGCCGTTGAACGCCGTGTTCGCCGCGAGCACCAGGATCAGGGCCGTGACGCCGGCGATGAAGAACGCGCCGATCGGGAACTCGTTGAAGACGGCGTTGGCGATCTGCACCACCATCGTCTTCTGCTGGTAGCCCTCGGGCGCGCCGACGAGCTGCTCGGCCGGGTGCTCGGCCATCTTCACGCCGGTCAGCTGGGCCAGCACCACCAGGCCCATCAGCATGGTGACGGCGATGCCGCCCATCATCAGCAGCGTGGTCGCCGCGTTGCGGGACTTCGGCTTGCGGAAGGCGGGGACGCCGTTGCTGATCGCCTCGACACCGGTCAGCGCCGCGCAGCCCTGGGTGAAGGAGCGCAGGATCAGCATCCCGAAGGCCAGGCCCATCAGGTGGTCGTTCTCCGCGCGCAGCTCCAGGTTGGCGCTCTCGGCGACCATCTCCTCGCCGAAGACGAAGCCGCGCAGCATGCCGAAGAGGATCATGAAGATCATCCCGAGCATGAACGCGTAGGTCGGGATGGCGAACGCGCTGCCCGACTCGCGGACCCCGCGCAGGTTCACCGCGGTCAGCAGGACGATCGCGCCGACCGCGAAGGCCACCTTGTGCTGGGCGACGTAGGGGATCAGGGAGCCCAGGTTCGCCATCGCCGAGGAGATCGACACCGCCACGGTGAGGATGTAGTCGACCAGCAGCGCGCTGCCGACCGTGAGCCCTCCGTAGCGGCCGAGGTTGACCATCGCCACCTCGTAGTCACCACCGCCGGAGGGGTAGGCGTGCACGTTCTGGCGGTAGCTGAACACCACGGTGAGCATCACCACAGCGACGGCGATGCCGATCCACGGCGCGAAGACGTAGCCGGACAGGCCGGCGACCGAGAGGACGATGAAGATCTCCTCGGGCGCGTATGCCACGGAGGACAAGGCGTCGGAGGCGAAGACCGGCAACGCGATCCGCTTCGGCAGAAGCGTGTGCGCGAGCCGGTCGCTGCGGAACGGGCGCCCCAGCAGGAGGCGCTTCGCCGCGGTAGCGAACTTGGACACGCGACGAAGGGTATTCGTTCCGCTCACCAAGATGGAGCAGCCGTGGGTAGGTTGACTCCCGTCCCGGGTGATTCGCCCGGAAAAGACGAGTGACACGACGGAGGAAGCTACGTTGCGACAGGCGCGTCGGCAGGAGGGCACATCGTGCACGTGGTGATCATGGGCTGCGGGCGGGTCGGCTCGTCGCTGGCCAAGGGCCTGGAACGGCTCGACCACTCCGTCGCCGTCATCGACAAGAACGCGCAGGCGTTCCGCCGCCTCGGCAGCGACTTCCACGGCCAGCAGGTGACCGGGATCGGCTACCACCGGCAGGTGCTGGTGGAGGCGGGCATCGAGCGGGCGGGCGCGTTCGCCGCGGTGTCCAACGGGGACAACTCCAACATCATCTCCGCGCGGGTGGCCAAGGAGACCTTCGGCGTCGAGCACGTCACCGCCCGGATCTACGACCCCAAGCGGGCCGCGGTCTACGAGCGGCTGGGCATCCCCACGGTGGCCACGGTGCCGTGGACCACCGACCGGTTCATGCGGATGCTGCTGCCCGAGGGCACGGCTTCGGCCTGGCGAGAACCGTCGGGCACCGTCGCGGTGCTCCAGCTGCCCGTGCACGAGGACTGGGTCGGCCGCCCGGTCAGCGAGCTGGAGGAGGCGACCGGCGCGCGCGTGGCGTTCATCATGCGCTTCGGCACCGGTCTGCTGCCCGGGCCGGACTCCGTGGTTCAGGCCGATGACGCGATCTACGTGGCGGCGCTGTCCGGAACGGTGACCGAGGTCGCCAAGGCCGCCGCCGAGTCGCCGGAGGAGGGGCACTGATGCGCGTCGCCATCGCAGGAGCGGGCGCGGTGGGCCGGTCCATCGCCCACGAGCTCCTGGAGAGCAACCACCAGGTCATGCTGATTGAGCGGGACCGGGAGCACTTCGAGCCGCAGAGCGTCGAGCAGGCGGAGTGGGTGCACGCCGACGCCTGCGAGCTGGCTTCCTTGGAGGAGGCCGGGATCGAGCTGTGCGACGTGGTGATCGCCGCGACCGGGGACGACAAGGTCAACCTGGTGGTGTCGCTGCTGGCCAAGACCGAGTTCGCCGTGCGGCGCGTGGTCGCCAGGGTCAACGACCCGCGCAACGAGTGGCTGTTCACCGAGGCGTGGGGCGTCGACGTGGCGGTGTCCACGCCGAGGATGCTCGCCGCCATGGTCGAGGAGGCCGTCACGGTCGGCGACCTGGTGCGGCTGATGACGCTGCGGCAGGGTCAGGCGAACCTCGTCGAGGTCACGCTGCCCGAGGAGACCCCGCTTGCCGGGCGCACGATCGAGAGCCTCGACCTGCCCCGCAACGCCGCGCTGGTCACCGTGCTGCGCGGCGGCCGGGTGATCGTGCCCCAAGGCGACGATCCCCTTGAGGCGGGCGACGAGCTCCTCTTCGTGGCCACCGACGACGTCGAGTCCGACATCCGCTCCGCCCTCGGCTTCTGACCCAGCGCCCCGTTTGCCCGTTTCGTACTCCCAGCGGGAGTTGAGAACGCTCTCTTTCCCGCTAGGAGTACGAAACGGGTGCTCTGCCGCGGCTGTTACCCGTGTTACGCGGTGGCGGGGGTGGTGCTGGTGGAGGCGTTCTTCTCCAGCTTGCCGACGCGGCGCACGGCCCAGACGGTGACCAGGCCGACGAGGATCGTCAGCGGCCAGCCCATGGACAGCCTGGCCACGGTCAGCCAGCCGGTCTGGTTCGCGTCGTAGAGGTAGTTCTGCACCACGAAGCGGGCGCCGAAGACGAGAATCCAGGCCAGCGTGGCGACGTCGTAGGCCAGCCGCGCCGCCTTGTCCTCGCGCCAGGCGAAGCCGGTGTCGTTGAGCGTGGACCAGATCACGCCGACCAGCGGCCAGCGCACCAGCACCGACACCAGGAACACCCCGGCGTAGACCAGGCTCGCCCAGATGCCGAACAGGAAGAAGCCCTTGGCCTCGCCTGTCTGGTTGGCGATGAACACGCAGATGCCGACGCCGAGGAAGCCGGAGACGGCGGGCTGCAGGGCCTCCTTGCGCACCAGCCGCCACACGGCGATCAGCGCGGCGACGCCGAGCGCGCCCCAGATCGCGGGCTGCAACCCGGCGAGGGAGTTGATGGTGACGAAGGCGACGACCGGGATCGTCGAGGAGATCAGGCCGACCAGACCGCCCATCTGGTCCAGCAGGGTCGGGTCCGCACGCTTCGGGGCAGGCTCGACCGGGTCGGTGGTGGGCTCGGTGGCCTTGGGTTCTTCAGTCATGAGTTGTCTGCAGTTCGTAGTAAGGGTTGTAAAGGACCTTGCGCCCGTCCCGCACCGCGAGCCGGCCTCGTGCCTTTATCGTCCGCCCGGGCTCGATGCCCGGGATACGCCTGCGCCCGAGCCACACGAGCAGCACGCCGTCGGTGCCGTCGTAGAGCTCGGCCTCCAGCGTCGCCACCGCGTCCTTCGGACACAGCTCGACGCTGCGCAACCTGCCTACCACGGTGACCTCTTCACCGGAACGGCAGTCACACGCACGCCGGGCGCCCTGAGCCTCCGCTTTCCGCGAGAGGTCATCGGCGTCCAACTCAGCGACATCGCTGGTCAGACGGCGGATGAGGCGGCGGAGATAGCCACCACCGTTGCCACCCATGCTGGTTGCTCCCGTGCGTAGGGACCCGTGGTGACGGGTCGTCAGATCCAGAGTAGCCATCCGCCGGTGCCGCCCGACCCCGACGAAGGCAGGATCATCTGTCATGGCGCTCACGAGGTCCGCACCGGGTCCTCGCGCGGTGCTGCTGCCGGGGGCGGGCTCGGACGACGAGTTCGTCCGCGCGGTCTTCGAGCAGCCGCTGCGCTCGCTCGGCATCCCGCTCATCACACCAGGTCCAGGGATGCCCGGAGACCTCGTCTCGGCCCTGGCCGAAGCGGCTGAGGCGGGTCCGGTGCTCGCAGGAGGCATCTCGCTCGGCGCGCACCTGGCGGCGGCGTGGGCGGCGGAGAACCCGGACAGGTGCGCCGGCCTGCTCCTCGCGATGCCCGCGTGGACCGGCCGTTCGGAGGAGCGGCCAGCGGCCGTCGCGGCACGCTTCGGCGCGGCGTCCGTGCGCGAAGTGGGTCTGCCGGAAGCACTGGACCGAGCGTGCGCGGGCGTCGACCCGTGGCTGGCCGACGAACTGCGGCGCTCTTGGAGCCGTCACGGCGACGCGCTGCCCGACGCTCTCGACGCCGCGGCCGCGACACCGGCCCCAACGCTCGCGGACCTCTCGACGATCACCGTGCCCACGGGCGTCGCGGCGTGCTCCGACGATCCGCTGCACCCGCTGTCAGTGGCCGAGGCGTGGCACCAAGCCCTACCGACCTCAGCGCTGACCGCGATCCCCCTCCGCGCGCTCGGCGCGGACCGGGAATCGCTGGGCCGAGCGGCGGTGCTCGCCCATCTCCGAGCGAGCAGCCGCCACTAGCCAAGCCGAACTACTGCTGGGACTGGAGGTGCTGGGCGATGGCGTCGGGCAGCTCCACGGGCAGCGGCGTGCGCACGGGCATCGGTGACTGGCCGCGCACGACCACGGTCAGCCGCAGGATCTCGCGCAGCATGTCGGCGGCGTCCTCGGCGGCCTCGCGCGGGCCCGCGGTCACGCCGCGCAGCATCCACCGAGGACCGTTCACGCCGATGAAGCGCAGCGCGACGTCGTCGTTGGCGATCTCCGCGGAGACCTCGTCGCCCCAGACACCGCGCTCCTTGATGACCCGGTGGCCCTCGCCGCGCAGCTGGTCGGCCAGCTCCTTGGCGATCTCCCGCCACATGTCGCCGGTGCGCGGCGCCGCGTAGGCGCTCACGGTCACCCGGCCGACCGGCGTCACCACGTGCACCGCGCGCAGCTCACCGTCGTCCTGACCGACCTCGACCTGCAACTGCGAGCCGTCGGGGACCGGGACCCGCACCGAACCGAGGTCCAGTCGCGAGATCTCGTCCTCGGGCGCGTCGGCCTCGTCGAACGGACCGAGCGGCCCGTCCTCGTCCGCCTCGATCGCAGTGCTCTCCGCGTCGACGCGGGCCTGCTCTTCCGCCTGCTTCCGCTCGCGGCGGCGCCTTCCGAACATGATCTCCTCAGCCCTCCGTAGCCGTGTTAGCCGATTGAAGCACCGCGTGGCCTCCGGTGGAGCCGTATCCGCCTGCGCCGCGCTCGGAGTCTGGCAGGGACTCCACTTCGCGGAACACCGCGTGTTCGACACGTTGAACCACGAGCTGGGCGATCCGGTCGCCGCGGCGCAGCACGATCGGCTCGCGCACGTCGTGGTTGACCAGGCAGACCCGGATCTCGCCGCGGTAGCCGGCGTCGATGGTGCCCGGCGTGTTCACCACGCTGAGCCCGGCGCGGGCGGCGAGGCCGGAGCGCGGGTGCACGAACCCGGCGTAGCCGCTGGGCAGGGCCACCGCGATCCCGGTGCCGACGACACCGCGTTCTCCGGGGGCGAGCACGAGGTCTTCGGTGGTGACGAGATCGACTCCGGCGTCGTCCGGCCGCGCGTAGCTCGGCAGCGGGACGTCGGGATCGGTCCGGGTCAGGAGCACCTCAAGGCTGGACACGACCGGCGAGACTACCCTGGGGCCGTGAGCACCCGTGGGACCGAGACCGGCAGCGCGAACGAAGCCGGGAAGAAGACGGCAGAGCCCCTGTTCGCCGAGCGCCTCTCGGTGCCGTGGTGGGGCTGGCCGCTGCCGCTGGCCGCGGCGGTGATCCTGGCCGCGGAGATCCACATGGGTCACCAGGGCGTCCGCTCGTGGCTGCCGTACCTGATCACCGTGCCGCTGGTGGTCTGGGTGCTGTTCTGGCTCGGCAGGGTGCGGGTGAGCGTGCGCGACGGCGAGCTGTGGGTGGGCGATGCCCACCTGCCGCTGGAGTTCGTCGGTGAGGTCACGACGTTGACGGCGGCGGAGAAGCGGCCCGCGCTGGGGCGCGACCTCGACCCGGCCGCCTTCGTCGTGCACCGCGGCTGGATCGGTCCCGTCGTGCTGATGGAACTGACCGACGAGAACGATCCGACCCCGTACTGGTTGTTCAGCGCTCGCGACGCGGAGCGCCTCGCCGCCGTGCTGCGCGAGCACGGCGGCCGTGGGACTGGCTGAAGCGCCGTTAAGCGCAGTCCCGGCAGATCAGCTGGCCGCCGCGTTCCTCGGACAGCCTGCTCCGGTGGTGCACGAGGAAGCAGCTCGCGCAGGTGAACTCGTCAGCCTGCTTGGGCACCACCTTCATGGTGAGCTCCTCGCCGGAGAGTCCGGAGAGGTCGGCACCGGGCAGCTCGAAGTTCTCGTCCGGGGCGTCGGTGTCGACATCGACCACCCCGGATTGAGTCTCGTTGCGCCGCGCCTTCAACTCCTCCAACGAGTCCTCGGCGAGGTCGTCAGTCTCACCACGGCGCGGAGCGTCGTAGTCGGTCGCCATTAGTCATTCACCCCTGCGGTCAACTGAGACTGTGTGTTCGTGCCGCTGGACAACGTCCCAGCGCACCAATTTGTGCCCGCCGTTTACGTGACGGCGGTCTCGTGAATCCGGTGTAGGAGGAACACCCGCGCGATTGCGGTCCGCGCGCGGTGTGCCAACGATGCCCCCGGAGCGCGCAGAGGGTAGCTCACCGACGCGGAGAACGCGCGATGGCTCACCCGGTTGTCACAACGGTGTGTCGTTGCGCACTCCGCCGTCGAAAACCGGTCCGCGGAACGTCTTGGCGGTGGAGGGGTTCACCGCGACACGCACGGGAACCGATGTGACCAGTGTCGGTGAAACGGCCTAGGCTGGATGGTGAGAGCAGTGTCCACACCGACAGAGAACGTCCGTGGGGACCTACGTGGGGGAGGACGAGAGGTCTTGGCTGCCGCGAGTGTGAGGCAGATCATCGGTCCGGCGGGCTATCGCAAGCGCAAGCCCGTCCCCGCGTTGATCCTGTTGGTGATCCTTGGCGTGCTCGCGGTGTCGGTGTGGGCGAAGGTCTTCAACACCAGCGCCGATGTCGAGGCTGCGGTGCGCTGCCCCGCCCCCGGCCCGGCGAAGCCCGGCGCCACCTCGGCCCCGGCCAAACCCGGCCAGGCGCTGCCGCTGGACGCGCTGGACCGCACCGATCCGATCGCCCCCAACGACATGAAGGTCACCGTCCTCAACGGCAGCGGCAAGCGCGGGATGGCCAGCCAGGTCGCCGAGCGGCTGGCCGAGCTGGGCTTCAACAAGGGCGCCGAGCCCTCCGACGACCCCGTGTACGTCAACCAGGACCTGGACTGCCGGGGGCAGATCCGGTTCGGGCCCAACGGCGCCTCGGCCGCGCGCACGATGAGCTTCCTGCTGCCGTGCGCCCAGTTCGTCCGGGACGAGCGCCAGGACGGCGGCATCGACGTGGCGCTGGGCAAGAAGTTCACCGGCGTCGACCCGAGCAGCGAGGCGAAGCAGATCTTCGAGCAGCTCAAGATCTGGTCCGACCAGCAGCCGGAGAGCGGCGGCCAGCAGGCCGCGCCCGCCCCGCCGTCACTGGACTCCAACCTGGTGAAGTCCGCGCGCACGGCTTACTGCTAGGCACGAACGACGTCCGAAAAGGCCCCCGCTCACCGCGGGGGCCTTTTTCGTCGGCGCTCGTTGTCCAGCTCAGCGGAAAGGTCAGATCTTCGCCGCGCCCGCCGCGCGCAGGGCGTCGGCGAGCTCCGCCGCGATGCCGGGGGCCGCCGCGAGGGTGATGTCGCCGCCGAGCCCGTCCTCGGTGCCGTCGGGGAAGCGGACCAGGGCACCCGCCTCCTCGGCGATCAGCGACCCGCCCGCCCAGTCCCAGTGGCCGAGTCCGTGCTCGTAGTAGGCGTCCAGCCAGCCCGCCGCGACCGCGCACAGGTCCAGCGCGGCCGATCCGGTGCGCCGCAGGTCCCTGGTGTGCCTGGCGAGCACCGCCGACACGTCGGCCTGGCGGGCCCTGCGCTCGGCCGCGTAGGCGTAGCCGGTGCCGACCAGCGACAGGTCCAGCCGGTTGGTCGCCGAGGCGCGCAGCGGCTGCCCGTCCAGGGTCGCCCCGCCGCCCCTGACCGCGCTCCACACGCGACCGCTGGCCGGTTCGACGACCGCGGCGGCCACCGACACCCCGTCGAGCTGGACCGCGACGGACACGGCGTACCAGGGCAGTCCGTAGAGGTAGTTCACGGTGCCGTCGATGGGGTCGACGACCCACAGCAGCCGCCCGGCGCCGGGGTCGGCCCCGCCCTCCTCGCCGAGGATCGCCTCCCCAGGCCGCAGCGTGGCCAGGCGCTCGCGGATGAGCTGCTCGGAGGCCTTGTCGGCGGCGGTGACCACGTCGGTCTCGGTGCTCTTGGTGTCCACGGCGCCGAGGAAGCGGTCCTGGCCGCCGCGCATGCGCTGGACCAGTTCGGCGGCCTCCGTGCCGACGGCGACGGCGGTGCTCCTGAGGAGTTCGAAGTCGGGGTTCACGACCTCCATCCGACCACAGGAGACCGAAGCAGTGCCCGGTTCGACCTGGGCATCCTCTATGGTCTGGCCACCACCCATCTGAATCGAACAGGAAGGGACCACGGGATGAGCGCGACGCGCGGGTTCGGGGTCGACATCGGCGGCTCCGGCATCAAGGGCTGTGTCGTGGATTTCGAAGCCGGTGCGCTCGACGGCGAGCGACTGCGGGTCCCGACCCCTCAGCCGTCCACCCCGGACGCGGTCGCTGACGTGGTCGCGGAGATCGTCGGCAAGTTCTCCTGGGACGGCCCGGTCGGCGTCACGCTGCCCTGCGTGATGAAGCGCGGGGTCGCGCTGTCGGCCGCCAACGTGGACAAGTCGTGGATCGGCACCGACGCCGCGGCCCTGTTCGCCGAGCGCCTCGGCAGGCCGAAGGAGGACGTCGTGGTCCTCAACGACGCCGACGCGGCCGGGCTCGCCGAGATGCGCTTCGGCGCGGGCGCGGGCAAGGACGGCGTCGTGGTGCTGCTGACCTTCGGCACCGGCATCGGCAGCGCGGTGTTCCTGGACGGCAAGCTGGTCCCCAACACCGAGTTCGGCCACCTCGAGGTCGACGGGCACGACGCGGAGAAGCGCGCCGCGGCCTCGGTCAAGGAGGACAAGGACCTCTCCTGGGAGCAGTGGGCCGCGCGGGTGAACCGCTACCTCCAGGTGCTGGAGGGCCTCGTCTGGCCCGACCTGATCATCGCGGGCGGCGGCGTGAGCAAGAAGGCGCACAAGTGGCTGCCGCTGCTGGAGGTCCGCACCCCGATCGTGCCCGCCACCCTGAAGAACGACGCGGGCATCGTCGGCGCGGCCGCGGCCGCCGCCTCGGGACTGCGCCCCTGACGGGTCCCCGGGGGTCGTGACCGGGTTGTGTCGCCGACGAATTGCGGCCGGTGACAGCCTGTTCTGCCTGCACCGATGCGATCGAGCGCGGTCAAGGGTGGATCGGGGCGCAACCCCGGTCCGGCTTCGTCGTTACAATGGAACAGTGCCCACGGGCGAGACCCGTCAGGCACGACCCCCCGAACGCCGGCGACCGAGCTTCGCGCCCTTGGTCTGCCGTTGAGCCATCTCCGCGAAAGGGCGTACGTGGCAGCCGCAGAAATCGCAACCCGACGCTCCAGCTCCGCCGCCGCTGGTGGCGCCAACTCGACCAGGAAGGCCACCGTGACTGCCGAGGGCGAGGAGGGGGCCGCCACGGCGACCGCGGCTGGTAAGACCGCGACGAAGCCGTCGACGGCCGCCTCGGGCAAGGGCACCGCCAAGAAGACCGCGGCCAAGGGCACCAAGGCCGCCGGTCCCAAGAAGGCCACCGCCGCCAAGGGCGCCAAGAAGGGCGCGACCAAGGGCGACGGCGACGAGCCGGACATGGAAGGCAGCCCGGACGACGCCGACCTCACCGACGTCGAGGTCGACCTCACCGAGGACCTGGCGGCGGACGAGCCCGCCGAGGAAGCGCCGCCCGCCAAGGGCAGCGAGGACTTCGTCTGGGACGAGGAGGAGTCGGAGGCGCTGCGGCAGGCCCGCAAGGACGCCGAGCTGACCGCCTCCGCCGACTCGGTCCGCGCCTACCTCAAGCAGATCGGCAAGGTCGCCCTCCTCAACGCCGAGGAGGAGGTCGAGCTCGCCAAGCGCATCGAGGCCGGGCTGTACGCGGCCGAGCGGCTGCGCAAGGCCGAGGACGAGAACGAGAAGCTGGCCCCGCAGCTGCGCAGGGACCTGCGCTGGATCGTGCGCGACGGCGAGCGGGCCAAGAACCACCTGCTGGAGGCCAACCTCCGCCTGGTGGTCTCCCTCGCCAAGCGCTACACCGGCCGCGGCATGGCGTTCCTGGACCTGATCCAGGAGGGCAACCTCGGTCTGATCCGCGCGGTGGAGAAGTTCGACTACACCAAGGGCTACAAGTTCTCCACCTACGCGACGTGGTGGATCCGCCAGGCGATCACCCGCGCCATGGCCGACCAGGCCCGCACCATCCGCATCCCGGTGCACATGGTCGAGGTCATCAACAAGCTCGGCCGCATCCAGCGCGAGCTGCTCCAGGACCTGGGCCGCGAGCCCACGCCGGAGGAGCTGGCCAAGGAAATGGACATCACGCCCGAGAAGGTCCTGGAGATCCAGCAGTACGCCCGCGAGCCGATCTCGCTGGACCAGACCATCGGCGACGAGGGCGACTCGCAGCTCGGTGACTTCATCGAGGACTCCGAGGCGGTCGTCGCGGTCGACGCGGTGTCCTTCACGCTGCTGCAGGACCAGCTCCAGTCGGTCCTGGCCACGCTGTCCGAGCGCGAGGCGGGCGTGGTGCGGCTGCGCTTCGGCCTCACCGACGGCCAGCCGCGCACCCTCGACGAGATCGGCCAGGTCTACGGCGTGACGCGCGAGCGCATCCGGCAGATCGAGTCCAAGACCATGTCGAAGCTGCGCCACCCGTCCCGGTCGCAGGTGCTGCGCGACTACCTCGACTAGGTCTCGCTCGGCCCCGCTTCGACGAAGGCCCGCCCCGGAGTTCCCGGGGCGGGCCTTCTCGTTGTGCGCGTGGGGGTTCGGGCTTCAGGCCCGCACGCTCCACCGCCCGGTGGAGCGGATCTGCAACAGCACGGGCCCGCGCAGCTCCACCGCGCCCGCGAAGGCGCCGACCCGGTTCACCGCCAGGTCCACCCGGCCGGTGGCCAGCTCCACCGCGTGCACCACGAAGTTGCCGTCGCCGGAGTGCGTCACCTCGGCCGCGCGCGCCGGGCGAGTCAGGAACACCACGTCGTCCCCGGCTCCCGCCGCGCGGTCGGCGCGCACCCCCGCGAGGTCCGTCCCGCCGACGGTCAGCGTCCACCGCCCGGTCGCGGTCACGGTCAGCGCCGTCGTCCGATCCCCGGCTCGCAGGTCGAACCACCGCTTGCCCTGGTACGGGCCGATCTCGTTGAGCAGCAAGCCTTCCTGGCCGTTCGAGCGCAGCACGACGTTGCCGGTGCACTGTGGACAGTCGAGGTGCACGACGCCGACCCCGGAGGCCTTGGCGATGCCGACCTCGGCCGTGCCGTCGCCGTGGAAGACCGCGGGGGCGCCCGGCCCGACCTCCAGGTGCGGCGGTTCGCCCCCGCGCACGGAGGAGCTGAGCAGGACGAGCGCGAGGGCGGCGAATCCGATCACCAGGGGCTTGCGCACGGCGGCCTCCCTCGCTCGGGTCAACCCACCGATGGTGCGCCACCCCAGGCGAATCCGCGCGCCGGAGTTACCACCGGGTGACCGAACCGCTCCCGCACGTCCGTCCACAACGGACAGAACGCGTCGGGTGTCCTCCGGCGGGCCTAGTCCTTGAACGATCCGTCTGCGCGGCGGCGGTGGTTGGCCAGGATGTGCCCACAATGTGGACAGTGCCTGCGCAGTCCGTGCTTGAGCACGTACAGCACCCCGAGCGTGACGACGTAGCAGAACACCGCGAAACACCACTTCACCAGACGCACCAGGGCGGCGTCGGTGCACGTGCGACAGTCCCGGCAGGCCACGGGCGGCTCCCTTCCTCACCTCGACCGTGCCAGCGGCGGGCTCGCGTGAGATCGGGGTTCAACCCTGGTCCTGCTCGGGCTACAACCCGGGAAACCACTGTGGACAGCGGGGCCGCGGCGTGGCAAAGATGGTGTGGCGAACGCGGGAACGGGGAGGTGGTGCGCCGTGTCGATCACGATTCGGCCACGCGCCGACGCTGACCGTGAGCGCCACCGGGACCCGAGGCGGGCATCCGGCGTCAAGTGGATCAACGAAAAGACGCGGTTCGGCCACGGGCCGTGTTGGGCTCTGCGACATCTGGGTAAATCAGGCGTGACAGGCGTCGCCGGCGGTACGGGAACACCGGAGACGTGCCGAACGTCTGTAAGAGTGGAGCTAGCGAGCACCGCGATCCCGCGAGGATCTCGGTGGTCGCAGCTGGATCAACGGGTACCGGAATCCCTCCGGTACCGGGACGAGGGGAGATCGCAATGCCTGGAACACTCACCCGCCCCGAGCTGACCGCTGCCGACCGCTGCGACCGCTGCGGGGCTGCTGCCCAAGTCCGCGCTGTTCTCGCCTCCGGCGGTGAACTGCTGTTCTGCGGGCACCACGCCCGCGAGCACGAGACGAAGCTGCGCGAGCTCGCCGCGCAGATCGTCCAAGGCTGACTCGGCTGACCGAGGAACTGCACACCTGACAGCCCACTACATCGGGCGGGAATCCGGACTCCGGATTCCCGCCCGTCGGCTTTCCGGGGACGGTTCAGCTCAGGGCGAACACGGGCGCCGCGACGGCCGGGACACGCCCGGGGCGACAGCGTTCAGCTGACGGCGAACACGCGCTCGAAGGCGAGTTCGGCGGCGCCGACGAGTGCGGCGTCCCCGGCCAGCGCCGAGGTCGCCAGCCGCACCGATCCGGCGGCCCGGCCGACCAGGCTCCTGCGCCGCACCTCGGTGGTGACGGAGGAGACCACGGCGGGCGGCAGCACGGCCAGCAACCCGCCCAGCACGACCAGCTCGGGCGCCAGCAGGTTCAGCACGTTGGTCAGCCCCAGGGTCAGCCACTCCGCGAACCCGGAGAGCCGGTGCAGCGCCAGCTCCCCGTCCGCGGCCAGCGAGCGCAGCTCCGCGACGATCACCGGGCGGGGCGTGCCCGCGGCCAGGTTGAGCGCCCGGCACAGCGCGTCCTCGCCGATCTCGGTCTCCAGACAGCCGCGGCAGCCGCAGTAGCACTGCCGCCCGGTCGGGTTGACCACCATGTGGCCCAGCTCGCCGACGTAGCCGCCGCTGCCGCGCAGCGAGACCCCGCCGAGGATCACCCCGCCGCCGACGCCCACGTCGGCGGAGAGGAAGACGACGTCCTGGGAGGTGCGGGCCACTCCCCTGGTGTGCTCGGCCAGCGCGCCGAGGTCAGCGTCGTTGCCCACGTCCACCGGCAGGCTCAGCGCCTCGCCCAACATCGCGCCGAAGGGCACTCCGGTCCAGTGCAGGTTCGGGGCCTCGTGCACGAGCCCGTCGGAGCGGCGCACCACGCCGGGCACCGACACCCCGGCCCTGGTCGGCTCGCAGCCCAGCTCGTCGACCAGGTCCACGCGGGCGCGGGCGATCTCCTCGACCGCCTCCTCCGGGCTGCCCTGGCCCCGGCGCAGCGTCCAGCCGCGCACGCCCAGCAGCCGACCGCCGACCCCGGCGAGCGCGACGGAGACCTGCTCGACGCCGACGTCCACGGCGAGCACCGGGACCGCCTCGGCCTGCGGCAGCACCAGCAGCGAGGGACGCCCGGCGCCGTGGCGGTGGGTGGGGACCTCCTCGGAGACCACGCCCACCGCGCTCAGCTCGTCCACCAGCGCCTTGATGGTGCTGCGGTTGAGGCCCAGCTCGGCGGCCAGCTCGGCGCGCGTGGCCGGACCGTCCAAGTGCAGCCTGCGCAGCAGGGCCGCGCGGTTGTGCCTGCGGACCTCGTCCGGCCTCGTTCCCGCTGTCGGTGTGACGGCCCCGCCCTCCTTCGTGTCGCTCGCCGGGTGGGACCGTCCGCGCGTCAGCGCACGCCGGCGGCTGCCGAGCGGCGGCGGGACAGCGCGTCCACGCTCGCGGCGAGCAGCAGCACCAGACCGGTGACGATCGAGACCACCGCGGCGGGCTCACCGAGCAGGCGCAGGCCGTTCTCGATCGTCGCGATCACCGCGCCGCCGACGATCGCGTCCCGCACCCGGCCCTTGCCGCCGAACAGCGAGGTGCCGCCGATGACCGCCGCTCCGACCGCGAACAGCAGCGTGTTGCCGCCGCCCGCCTGGGGGTCCACCGATCCGACCTTAGAGGACAGGATGATCGCGCCGATCGCCGCCACAGTCGAACAGATCACGAACACGCTCATCCGGACCTTGGTGACGTCGATGCCCGCGCGCCGCGCCGCCTCGGCGTTGCCGCCCACCGCGTACACGTGCCTGCCGTAGCGGGTGCGGTCGAGCACGAAGGAGCCCAGCACCAGCAGTCCGAGCACGATCGGCACCACGTAGGGCATGCCCTGGATCACCACGGCCTCGTTCGGGCTGCGGTTGAGGTTCAGCGCGTAGGTGGCCGCGGCGGCCAGCACGACGATCACGCCGACCTTGATCCCTACCAGCACCGTGGGCTGGACGACGAGACCGCGCTTGAGCCTGCCGAAGTGCCTGCTCAGCACCACCGCCGCGTAGCCGCCCGCCGCGAGCAGGAAGAGCACCCAGCTGCCCAGCGGGGAGAGGTTGCCGTTGGCGACGTTGAACAGGACCTCGTCGTTGACCGCGAGCGTGCCGCCCTCGCCGATGTAGAGCAGCACCACGCCCTGCCAGGCCAGGAAGAGCGCGAGGGTGACGACGAAGGAGGGGATGCCGACCTTGGCGACCAGGAAGCCGGTCAGGCAGCCGATCGCGGTGCCGATGCACAGCGCCAGCAGCATCTCCAGCCACGGGTTCGCGGGCAGGCCGATGAGCATGATCACCAGGGCCAGCACCGGCGGGATCGCGGCGACGTGGAGCTTGGTCAGCACCGCCATCACCGCGCTGAGCGCCATCGCGACCAGGGTCAGGTAGAAGACCCACGAGCCCATGCCGCCGAGCAGGTTGCCGTCGACCTTGAGGTGCAGCGCCCACACCGCCGCCGTGACACCCGAGGCGGTGCCCGCGGACAGGTCGATCTCGCCGAGCAGCAGCACGTAGACCAGGCCCATGCCGATCACCGTGATGCCCGCGCCCTGGGTGAGCAGGTTCGCGATGTTGCCCAGCGTCAGGAACTGCGGCGAGAGCACGGTGAACACGGTGAACAGCACGACGAGGCCGCCCAGCGCGGGCAGCGCGCCGAGCTGGCCGCCGGAGAGCCTGGCGAAGTAGTCGCCCACCGCCTGGCGGACCCCGCGCTGGGCGGTGTCGATGCCGAAGTCGGCGACTGCTGTCGTTCCCTGAGTCGAACCCGGCGTGGCGCTCTTGGGCTCGGCGGGGGTCTCGGTCATCACGAAGTCCTTGCTGGGCGAGGTCGGCGGTGACGGCGGGGTCGGCGGAACCCGGTGGGTCAGACGGTGGCGGTCTCGGGGGCGGCGATGCCGAGGTCGCCGGAGCGGCCCGCGGTGATCAGCTCGACGACCTGGGCGCGCGAGGTCTGCGAGGTGGGGACCTCGGCGGCCATCCGGCCCAGGTACAGCGCGGCCACGGTGTCGGCGACCTCGAAGACGTCGTTCATGTTGTGGCTGATCAGCACCACGCCGAGGCCGTTGTCGGCGAGCCGGCGGACCAGGTCCAGCACCTGCCGGGTCTGCGCGACGCCGAGCGCGGCGGTGGGCTCGTCGAGCAGCACCACGCGGCTGTCCCACAGCACGGCCTTGGCGATGGCCACGGTCTGCCGCTGGCCGCCGGAGAGCGAGGCGACCGAGGTGCGCACCGACTTCACCGTGCGCACGGACAGGTCGGCGAGCACCTTGCGGGCCGCCTCCTCCATCCCGGCGTCGTCCAGGGTGATGCCGTTCAACCGCTCCCGGCCGAGGAACATGTTGTCGACGATGTCGAGGTTGTCGCACAGCGCGAGGTCCTGGTAGACGACCTCGATGCCCAGCGCCGCGGCGTCGCGGGGGCTGCCGACGCTGACCGGCGCACCGTCGAAGATCAGCTCGCCGGAGTCGATCGGGTGGATGCCCGCGATGCACTTGACCAGCGTGGACTTGCCGGCGCCGTTGTCGCCGACGAGCGCGGTGACCTCGCCGGGGCGGACGGTGAAGTCCACGTCGTGCAGCACGTGCACCGGGCCGAAGCTCTTGTTCACCCCGCGCAGCTCCAGGATGGGCTGGCTCACGGGTCCTCCAGGGTGTCGAGGGGTGGGGAGATGCCGGTGGTGGGGCGGGCGATGAGGGCTTCCGCCCCACCACGGCCGTCTACCCGGGGTTCTGGCCTACTTGGTGATCCCGGCCTGCTTGCACTTCTCGGCGAGGTCGCCCTTGCAGACGTCGGCGACCTTCACGAAGCCGGAGTCGGTGGCCTTCTTGACGTTGTCCTTGTTGATCAGCTCCGGCGTGAGCAGCACGGACTTCACGTCGCGGTTGCCCTTGGGGTCGCGCTCGGTGGAGGTGGCCAGCTTGTCCGCGGCCGCCTTGTCGCCCTTGGCCAGCGCGATCGCCAGCTGCGCGGCGGCGTTGGCCTCCTGGTCGATCGGCTTGAGCACGGTCATGCACTGCTCACCGCGCAGGATCGCGGCGAGGCCGTCCTCGGTGGCGTCCTGGCCGGTGACCGGGACCTGGCCGGCGAGCCCGGCCTTCTTCAGCGCGGTGATCACCGCGCCGGCGAGGCCGTCGTTGGCGGCGAGCACGCCGTCCACCTTGCCGCCGTTGGCGGTCAGCAGCTGCTGGAAGGTGGTGTTGCCGAGCTGGTTGTCCCACTTGGCGATGGCCTGGTCACCGGAGAGCTTGAACTCGCCCGCGTCGTACTTGGGCTTGAGCACGCTCAACGCGCCGTTCTTGAACAGCGTGGCGTTGTTGTCCTCGGGGCCGCCGTTGATCTGGATGATCTGCGGGTTCGCCTTGCCCTTGAGGCACTCCACCAGGCCCTGGCCCTGGAGCTGGCCGACCTTGGTGTTGTTGAAGGAGACGTAGTAGTCGGCGCTGCCACCCAGGCTCAGCCGGTCGTAGTCGATCACCGGGATGGCCGCGTTCTTGGCCTTGCGCTCGATCGCGGCGCCGCTCTCGTCGCTCAGGTTGGTGATCATCAGGACCTTCACGCCCTGGCTGATCATCGAGTCGGCGATGGTGCTGAACTTGCCGGTGTCGCCCTCGGCGTTCTGGATGATCGGCTCGATGCCCGCCGCCTTGAGCGCCTTGTCCAGCAGCGGCCGGTCGAAGCTCTCCCAGCGGGCCGAGGACTTGGTGTCGGGCAGGATCACGCCGACCTTGACCCCGGTCCCGCCCGGCGCGGCGGTGCCGCTGCCCGCCTGGTTGCCGGTGCCCGGGTTCGCGCTGTTGTTGCCGCACGCCGACAGCAGGAGGGCAAGGCCCGAACCCGCTGCGAGCAGGGCAAGGGTGTTGCTGCGCATCCGCCCATCCCTTCCGTTGCGCACCGCTTGGAGTCGCGGCGGCGGAAATGTTGTGGGCGACAACGTATCCCCCGTTCGTGTCAGACCGGAAGGATTGTGAATCGATTCAGAGTGACCGGCGCAACACGCTTTCGCTACGAGGAGGTCACCGGGACGTCACGAAAAACGGCGGAACGCGAAGAATTTTGATCTTCAGAGAACCGCAGGTGAGAGCCGGTGAGAGCGCTCACCTGCGGCGTTGCCCTTCGGCGGGCCCCGAAGAACTACTCGGCGGTAAGGCCGAGATGATCAAGGTGCGCTCGCGCGCCGTTGCCGGTGGCGAACATGAGCATCGGGGACGGCTCGCACTTCTCCCCGTGCAGCTGGCAGGTCCAGTCCTGGACGGAGCTCACCTCGCGGCCGTCGACGAGCAGCCGGAGCTGAGCGCCCTTGCCCTCGACCCGGTAGGAGTGCGCGCGGTCGGTGGTGTTCATCGGCAGGTTGATCACGCGATCAACGGTCTTGAGGCAGACCAGGTCCTTGTTGAAGCCGAGCATCGTCGGCGCGGCGGTGTCGGTGGCCACCAGGCCCACCTGACCGCTGTGCCCCATCAGGTCCTTGTCGCACGCGGGCGCGTCCGGCGTCGCGGGATCGACGCGGAGCTTGGCGTGCACCGCCCAGCCGCGCTCGTTGCTGACGGCCAGCCAGGGCGAGCCGGCGGCGATCGTGAGCTGTGTGCGCTCGTCGAAGCTGATCACGCCGTCCTTGACGACGGGCTCGGCCGGGTTCTCGTGCCGCAGCTCCCAGCCGGAGTACGGCGGGGCGGCGGAGAAGTCCAGGTCGGCGGAAGCGGGGGCGGCGTGGGCGGCCGGAGCGGCCGCGGTGAGCGCTACGGCCAGCACCACACCCAGGCGAGTGATGTTCATGCCGCTCGACGGTGGCCCTGATCAACGCTGCGCTCAAGGTCAGATCAGAAGCTTGCCATTTGGACGCACCGCCTAGCCCGAAAGGTCTACCCAGAGATCACCAAGAGCGAAGGGTGGCGATGCGCTCTTCCAGGTGCTCCATCGAGGCCATCGGGGTGGGCGGGCCGCCGCACTTCTTGCGCAGCTCGGCATGGATCATGCCGTGCGGTTTGCGGGTGCGGTGGTGGTGCAGCGCGACCAGGGTGTTGAGCTCCTTGCGCAGCGCGGTGATCCGCTCCTGCACCGACAGCGACGGGCGCGGGGCGGGCGGAGCGGCCTCCTGCTGGGCGGCCTTGGCCTTGCGCTTGAGCGCCGCGTTGGCCAACTGCTGCTGCTGGCGCTGCCGGAGCAGGTCGCGCACCTGGTCGGGGGCGAGCAGTCCGGGCAGGCCCAGGTACTCCTGCTCCTCGTCGGTCCCGGCCATGGCCGCGGTGCCGAAGGAGGAGCCGTCGTAGATCACCTGGTCCAGCTCGGCGGAGGCGCCGAGGGAGGTGAAGGCCTTCTCCTCCTCGCCGGGCTCGTCCTGCTGCTGGTTGGCCTGGGCGAGCAGTTCGTCCTCCCAGCCCTCCTTCTCCCGGTGCGGCTTGCCGAGCACGTGGTCGCGCTCGGCCTCCAGCTGGCTGGCCAGCTCCAGCAGCACGGGCACGCTGGGCAGGAAGACGTTGGCCGTCTCACCGGGGCGGCGGGCGCGCACGAAGCGGCCGATGGCCTGGGCGAAGAACAGCGGGGTGGAGGCGCTGGTGGCGTAGACGCCCACGGCCAGGCGCGGCACGTCGACACCCTCTGAGACCATCCGGACCGCGACCATCCACTCGGAGTCGCTGTCGGCGAACTCCTTGATCCGCCCGGAGGCCTTGGGTTCGTCGGAGAGCACGACGGTCGGCGGCTTGCCGGTGATCATCTCCAGGATGCGGGCGTAGGCCTTGGCCTTCTCGTGGTCGGTCGCGATGACCAGGCCGCCCGCGTCCGGCACCCCGCCGTTGCGCAGCTGGGTGAGCCGGGTGTGCGCGGCCTTGAGCACGGCGGGCATCCACTCGCCGGTGGGGTCCAGCGCGGTGCGCCAGGCCCGCGCGGTCTGCTCGGCGTCCAGCGGCTCACCGAGGCGGGCGCTGAACTCCTCACCGGCGTTGTTGCGCCAGCTCGCCTCGCCGGAGTAGGCCATGAAGATCACCGGACGGACCACGCCGTCGCGCAGCGCGTCGGAGTAGCCGTAGGAGTGGTCGGCGCGGCTGCGCTCGAACCCGGCGGCGTCCGGCTCGTAGGTGATGAACGGGATCGGGGTGTCGTCGCTGCGGAACGGGGTCCCGGTCAGCGCGAGCCTGCGCACGGCGGGGGTGCACGCCTCGCGCACCGCGTCGCCCCAGGACTTCGCGTCGCCCGCGTGGTGCACCTCGTCCAGGATGACCAGCGTCTTGCGGTTCTCCGTGCGCACGCGGTGCAGCGTCGGGTGGGCGGCGATCTGCGCGTAGGTGACCGCGACGCCGTGGTAGTCCCGCGAGGTGGTGCCCGCGCCGTTGCGGAAGTTGGAGTCGATGGCGATGCCGACGGCCGCCGCCGCCGAGGCCCACTGGTGCTTGAGGTGCTCGGTCGGGGTCACGATGGTGACCGCCTCGACCGTGCGGTCGGCGAGCAGTTCCGCCGCGACCCGCAGCCCGAAGGTCGTCTTGCCCGCGCCCGGCGTCGCCACCGCGAGGTAGTCCTGCGGGCGGGCCGTGAGGTACTTCGTCAGCGCGCGCCGCTGCCAGGCGCGCAGCGGCCTGAACTCCGCGGTGGAAAGACGTTCCGCGACGGCCGAGTCGGTTACGGTCACCTGCTGTCCGTTCCTTTCGCCGCGTCTTGACATGCCTTGTTGCACAAGCACAAAACATGCGAACGCCCTCTGCGCGCGCAAGCGGCGAGGGCGCCACGAAGCCTACATCGGCCGTCGGGGTGCGGCGGACCGAACGAGGCCTTCGAGGGCCGAAAGCGATCCGCGACACTCCGGACCCCGGGCCCTGTGGTGCTGGTGAGAGCCGGATGCATCATGCTGAGCCCTGACATGGACACACCCGTCGAGAACCAGCCGGCCGACGCCTCCGAGCGCCCGAGGCAGCGGCGCGGTCTGCGGCGGCTGCTGTCGCTGACCATGAGCAAGGCGTGGCAGGACAACATCTTCTCCGAGGCCGCCGAGGCCGCGTTCTGGCAGACGCTCTCGCTGCCGCCGCTGCTGCTCGGTCTGCTCGGCAGCATCGGCTACGTCGCGGAGTGGTTCGGCACCGAGGTCGTCCGCGCGGTGCAGGAGCGCATCCTGGGCTTCGCCGGGAAGATCTTCACGCCCGAGGTGGTCGACGGGATCATCGGCCCGACCGTGCAGGAGATGCTGACCAGGGGCCAGGGCGCGCTCGTGTCGATGGGCTTCCTGATCTCGCTCTGGGCGGGCTCCTCGGCGACGGCGTCCTTCATCGACGCGATCACCGTGGCGCACGAGCAGTACGGGGTGCGCAACATCGTCTGGCAGCGCATGCTCGCGCTGCTGCTCTACCTGGTCACCCTGGTGCTGTTGATCATCGGCCTGCCGCTGCTGGCGCTCGGCCCGGAGTGGCTGCCGACGCTGTTCCCGGTCTCCTGGCAACCGACGGTGGAGGACCTGGTCGGGCGGTTCTACTACCCGGGGACCGCCGCGATCCTGGTGCTCGCGCTGACCACGCTGTACAAGCTCGCGCTGCCCAGGAAGCTGCCGTGGCACCGCGGCCTGCCCGGCGCGATCCTGGCGATGGTGTTCTTCCTGGTGTCCGCGACCGGCCTGCGGCTCTACATCAGCTCGATCAGCGGCACCGGCTTCACCTACGGCGCGCTGGCGACACCGATCGCGTTCCTGCTGTTCGCGTTCTTCATCGGCCTGGCGATCGTGCTCGGCGCGCACCTGAACAACGCCATCCAGCAGCTGTGGCCGGCGAAGATGACCGGCCGCGAGCGCCGCAAGTGGCGGCGGCTGGAGATGGGCAGGGCCGCGGAGAAGCTGCGCGCGGCCGAGGACGAGGTGGCCGCGGTCAACGCGAAGCACCTCGACACCCGTGAGACCCGCGATCTCCCCACTGCCCCCTCACCCGCCGACACCCACGACACCGAGCCCGTCCGCCGCAAGAGCTAGCTCTCCGCTTCAGCCGAGGCGGAGGCGGAGGAGGGAGAGGGCGGCGGTGGCCAGGTCCGCGGGGGCGATGTCCAGGCAGGAGATGGTGCCGCGGACCAGGCGGGCCCGGGTGAGGCGCGGGCGGGTGTCGTCGACGCGGTCGGCTCCGCCGTAGGCGATGGCAACCGGGGTGCCCACGGCCTCGGCGAGGTGCATGGGGCCGGAGTCGTTGCCCACCAGCACCTCCGCGCGGGCGATCACCGAGGCGAGCACGGCGACGCTGACCGGCTCCAGCGCGCGCACTCCGGGGTGCCGGGCGGAGGAGACGACCTCGGCGATGAGGTCGCGTTCCTTGGCCGAGCCGGTGATGAGCACGGGCAGGCCGGTGTCGGCGAGCATCGCTGCGGTGGTGGCGAAACCCGTTGCGGAGTAACGGAGTTCATCGCGGGTACAGCCAGGTGTCACCAACGCGAACGGGCCGGGGGTGCCCGCGAGCACGAGGTCCGCGGCCTCGCGGGCGTGTTCGGAGATGTCGACGCGGACGGTGGCGCCGCGCGCGGGAACTCCCAGACCGTGCAACAGGTGCAGCGCGCGGTCGACCTGGTGCGCGGGGCCCTCGGGCGGCCGGACGCAGTGCGAGGCAACGACTCCGCCGGTCTCGGTGGAGTGCACGGCGCGCACACCGATCCCCGCGAGCAGACCGGCGTGCGCGGCCGCCCACGGCGATTGCGTCGCGGAGGTGAAGACGATCATGGCGTCATAGCTGCGGTTGGCCAACGATCCGATCAACGCCCGCTCCTGCAAGGCGGACCTGGCGACGTCGACGGGGTTGGTCGTGGCGCGGTCGTACCAGGACGGCGTCCCGACGACCACGCCGTCGAGCGAGCCGAGCAGCTCCCTGGCGGCGGCTCCGCTCGGTGAGGTCAGCAGGTCGATCCGGGCGTGCGGCGCGGCGGCCCGCAGTGCGCGCAGAGCTGGGGAGAGCATCAGGGCGTCACCGAGATTGCCGGGCCTGACAACCAGAATCCGGCCCAGTTCCGTCCAGTCCACGTGGGACTGCAACAGAGCGATGGAGTGGTCCGGCGCCACTTCAGGGCGTGGCGCGGGCAGCTGGAAGGTCGCGGACACGGTTCACCTCTTGGGCGAGCTGGGGGTGCGCGGCAGGCGCACGCTCCCATCAATGCCCGTTCCACCCCGGGTCAAACCGGTGCTGTACCCCGTACGGAGTCAGGTTGGTTGTGTGCCGCTGCCGAGGTCTCTACGGTGGGAAGCACAGCGGTTGACGACCAACCGCGGTCGGAGGGGCCGTGCGCCCATCCTCAAGGCCGGTGGCGCGAGTCCCGCCACCGCCGTACCCCTTCCGTCCCCTCAACCCCGACGGAGGAGGAATCGTGACCGAGAACCGCATCCGTCCCGTCAACGGCACGGAGACGACGCTGCTGCCCGAACTCCCGGACCCCGGTGCGCCGAACGCGGACCAGCTCATCGAGCTGTCCGTGCGCACACCGGCCAAGGGGATCGTGGTGCTCGGGGTCAGCGGTGAGGTGGACATGTTCACCACCCCGTTGCTGCGCACCGCGCTCGACGAGCAGCTGACCTCGAAGACCGAGCGGCTGGTACTGGACCTGAGCCAGGTGAGCTTCCTGGGATCGAGCGGCCTCGCGGTGCTGGTGGACTGCCTGCACCTGGCCGAGGACAACGGGGTGGGCTTCTGCCTCGTCAGCTCGACGCGCTCGGTCGAGCGCCCACTCAAGGTCACCGGGCTAGGTGACGTCTTCAGTACTTTTCCCACAGTGAGTGCCGCACTGGCGGCCTAATCCCGCATCATCGAGTTTCAGTCGCGTCACACTGGGGAACACCACAGAGCGCACCGTCCGCCAGCCCCCCGGCGGCCGGTGCCCCAAGATCGGGCCGACCGTCCACGGACGGTCGGCCTGTCCACTTCTCGGGAATTCCCCGCCGGACCAGCCGTAAACCCGGCTCAGGCGAACTCGGCGACGGCCTGGCGGTAGAGCCGCACAGTGTCCTCGGCGACGCGTTCCCACGAGTACCTGGCGCGGACCCGGTCGCGGCCCGCCGCCCCGTAGGACTGCGTGGTCACCGGGTCGGCGATGACGTGCGCGAGCACTTTCGCCAGTGCCTCGGTGTCCGCCGGGGGCACCAGCCGCCCGGTCACGCCGTCGATCACCATGTCCGCCAGCACCCCGACCTCGCTCGCCACCACGGCGGTCTCGCAGGCCATGGCGGCGGAGACGGTCAGCCCGAAGGGTTCTTCGGTCGGACAGCAGACCAGCGCGTCGGCGGAGCGCAGCAGCGCGGGCAGCTCGCCGTCGTGCGCTTCTCCCACCAGATGGACGCGCTCGGCGACCCCTTCGGCTCGGGCGATCGCCAGCAGCCGCCGCGCTTCCGGGCCGGGCTCGCCCAGGGTGACGAGCACCAGCTCGGTGTCCGGCAGCGCGCGCAGTGCTCGAATGGCCGTGTCGAAACCCTTGTGCGGCATCAGGTCCCCGACGCAAACGAGGCGGTGAGCAGCGCCGCGCTCGGCGACGGGGCCGTCCGGGGTGAAGTGCTCCAGGTCCACGCCGGAGGGCACGACGGAGATCATCGAGCGCGGGATGCCGCGCCGGATCAGCTCGTCCACCTCGACGGAACTGGTGGCGGCCACGCGCACGGCCTCGCGGCCGACGAGGCGCTCCAGCTTCGAGCGCTGAGCGGGGACCCCGGTGCTCTCGGGAGCGCTCAAGGCCTGGAACGTTTGCACCACAGGCACTTTCGCCTCGCGGGCGGCCAGCGCGGCGGCGACCCCGGCCGACCAGTAGTGCGCGTGCACCACGTCCGGCGGGCGCCGGGTCCAGTGCGCGGCCAGGTGGCCGCCGAACTCGCCGAGGTGCTCGACGAGGTCGTTCGGGTCGAGCTCGCGCGGGGGTCCGGCGGGCACGCGCACGACGGTCAGGCGGGACGCGGGCCTGGTGACCGGTTCCTGCTTGGGGTTGTCAGCGCGGACGTAGACGGTGACGGTGTGCCCTGCCTCGGCCATGTGCGAGGCGAGGGCCGCGACGTGCGAACCCGCAGCGTGCAACTCCGGTGGCGCGTCCGGCCCGTCGTGGGTGGCGGGGCCGTCGTCGAGGGAGACCAGCGCGACGTTCAGCGGCGGCAGGTCGGCTTCGTCCACGTGCGGTTCTTGGGAGATCATCTGGTGGGCTCCAGAGCATCGGTCACGGTGGCGATCCGGTGCAGGCCCGCCGTGGCGAGCGCGTCGCGCACCGGGCTGGCCTCCGGCGCGGCGAGCACGAGCGGCCTGCCCGCCGCCGACGCCGCGTCCGCGACCGAGAACAGCGCGAGGACCAGGCCCTCGACATCACCGGCGACTCCGGAAAGGTCCAGCTGGAGCGGGAAAACTCCGCCCCTGGCCGCGGTGAGCAGGCTGCGGCGGAGGGCGGGCGCGCTCGCGGCGGGCAGCTCCCCGGAGACCTCGACCCGCACCACCTCGCCCGTCTTGGCGACGCTCAGCTCGTAACCGCCCGGGTCGTGGCGCCCGTTGCCCGCGGCGCGGCTCGGCCGCTTGAAGAGGGTGACCACGGTGCCGTGCTCGCCCCGGTGCACCAGGACCTCGTCCATGGACTCGCGCATGATCAGCAGGCCGCGCCCCCGGCTGTGGTCGGCGACCGGTGGATAGCGCCAACGGCCGTTGTCGGAGACGGTGATCCGGATCGCCCCCGAACCGCCCGCCTCGGCGGTGACGGTGACCAGCCCGCCGCCGCGCCCGCTGTCGTAGCCGTGCTCGACGGAGTTCGACGCCGCCTCCCCGACCGCGAGCACGAAGCCGAAAGCGTCCTCTTTGGACACTCCGGAGGCGGCCAACCAGGCCGACAGCTCCCTGCGCAGGAAGGACAACCGCGCGGGCTCGGCGGGAATGCTGAGCACGAACGGGCGGTTCGACCGCGTGGAGGGGACGAAGGCGAAGGCCATCGCGTCGCCGATGTCGGAGGGGCACGTGGCCGAGGTGGTGAGCCGGTCACACAGGACGCGCGGGTCCGGACCGCTCTCGGCGACCGCCGCGGCGGCGGCGCGCTCCAGCCCGGAGTCCGGGTGGCAGCGTCCGAGTTCGATGGAGTACTGCAGGACGACCTCCTCCTGTCCAACGGTTTCCACCGTCTCACCGCCGATGTCCGGGAAGCCGGCGGCCAGCGGGCCTCCCCTGCTGCCGATGAGCTGGCGGACGCAGCCGTCCTCGGAGATCAGCAGCACTCCGGGGTGTCCCGCGGTGGCGCAGCGCAGACTCCGCGTCTCCGGCTCGAAGACGGCGAGGCACAGGGTGGTCCCGGCGGCCTCGGCGGCGTATCCGGCGTAGCGGTGCAGCGCGAGCACTGTTTCCGCCGGCCCCCGACCCTGCAGCAGCTGGGTGGTCAGCGCTCCGCGCAGCCGTTCGACGACGGCCGCGGCCATGTCCTCGGTCGGCTGCCTGGGCACCTTCCCGATGACCAGTGCGACCCGGTCGTCGAGCGGGAGGACGTCGTGCCAGTCCCGCCCGGGTGACGCGCTCCCGGGCAGCAGGCCGCTCGCGAGCCGCATCCCAGCGGGATCTGGCTGGTCGAGCAACTGCCGCGCGATCTCGGTCGCTGTCACGACGCCGACCCGCTGACCGGGGCGGTCGGTGGCTCAACGTCCATCGGTCCACTCCATGGTCTGTACGGCGGTGTGCGGTGGCTGGCTTCCCGGGGAACAGGGCGGCAAAACCACGTGTCGAACTCGCGGTGAACGGGTATGAGGTGCGGAGGCGGTGGGCGCCTCGGATGTCGGGCAGGATCTAGGAGCCCCACGCCGTGCCCCGCCACCCACGACCGACCACGAGGTGCAGAGTGACCGTGTCCCCTTCCGAGCCCGCGATGGCCGAGCAGACCTTCGCACCCGCACCCATCGAGGTGCGGGTCAACGCCAACGCGGCTCACCTGTCCGTTGTCCGCGCTGTGGCCGCGGACCTGGCGATGCGCGAGGACTTCGACCTCGACTCCATCGCCGACCTGAAGCTGGCAGTGGATGAGGCATGTTCCACCCTGATCGGCGTCGCACTCCCGGGCGCGGCGCTGAGCTGCCGGTTCAGCCCCACCGCCGGGCGCGTGGTCGTCGACGTCAGCGTGCTCTCGGCCGAGCCGCACGAGCCCAAGCGGGACACCTTCGGCTGGCGGGTGCTGAGCACCCTCGCCGACGACGTGACCGCCTCGACCACGCCCACCGACGACGGCAAGCACCTCGTGCGCATCGAGCTGTCCAAGGCCGGAGGGGCGGTGATGTCGTGAGTCCACAGGCTGAGCAGACGACCAAGGGCGGGTACGAGCAGTACGCGCCCGTGTTCGCCGAACTCGCCGCGCTGGACCCCGACGACCCGGCGCGCACAGAGGTGAGGGACCGCTTGGTCACCGGGCACCTCCCGGTCGCCAAGCACATCGCCCGGCGCTTCGCCAACCGCGGCGAGAACCAGGAGGACCTGACCCAGGTCGCCACGCTCGGGCTGATCAACGCCGTCGACCGGTTCGACCCGGAGCGCGGCGTCGACTTCCTGTCCTTCGCCGTGCCGACGATCATGGGCGAGGTCCGCAGGCACTTCCGCGACACCAGCTGGGCCGTCCGGGTTCCCAGGCGGCTCAAGGAGATGCACCTCTCGATCAGCGCGGCCGTCGGCGAGCTGTCGCAGCGCATGGGCCGCGCGCCGACCCCGAGCGAGATCGCCACGCACCTCGGCGTCTCCCGCGAGGAGGTCTTCGAGGGGCTGGAGGCGACCAACGCCTACCGCAGCGCGTCGCTGGACGACATGCTGCTCGGCGAGAACGACGGGGTCTCCCTCGGCGACGCGCTCGGCGAGGAGGACGAGGGCATGGCCGACGTGGAGCGGCGCGAGTCGTTGCAGCCGCTGCTCGAACGCCTGCCCGAGCGCGAGCGGACCATCGTGGTGCTGCGCTTCTTCGGCAACATGACGCAGACCCAGATCGCCGATCGGGTCGGCATCTCGCAGATGCACGTCTCACGCCTGCTGTCCCGAACGCTGGCCAAGCTCCGCGACGCCCTCGACGAGGAGTGACCCTCCTCGTCCCTCCCAGCCGTCCCCAATGGCCCGCTTGGTGCGTTGAGGCCCTGAATGACTCCTTCAGGGCGCTCAACCACCTCAATGACTCATTCAGTCCGTTGGACGTGCTGAATGACTCGTTCAGTCCGTTCAACCACATGAACGAGTCATTGAGGTGCAACGGGCATCGGCGTGCACCGGGTCATCGGCGGGCGGTGAAGCCCTGAACGACCCGTTTGGTGCGTTGAGCGCACTGAACGGGTCGTTTGGTGCGTGTGGAGCCCTGAACGGGTCGTTTGGTGCGTTGAGCGCACTGAAGGGGTCGTTCAGGGCTTAACTACGGCCTCAGCAGGTGCGGGTCCACGAGCACTCGAGATCGGTGTGCGGGCTCGGGGCGCCTGCGGAGCGCGGGGTGGGGACGGGCAGGGAGCGGTCGGCTGCGCCCTGGTAGTTGGCCAGGCGGACGGCGATGGCGTCCTCGACGGCGGCGGGCTTGGCGGTGAGGTAGTTGTTCATCACCGACGCGAAGACCAGCTTCTCGCCGTTGGCGGCGGTGACGTAGCCGGAGAGGCCGGTCACGGACGTCAGCGACCCGGTCTTGGCGTGCACGTTGCCCTCGGCGGGCGTGCCCTTCATGCGGTTGCGCAGCGTCCCGCCGACCATGCGGTCGGGTTTGCCCGCGATGGGCATGGACTCGTACCACGCGCCGAACCACGGCTTGGCCTGCGCGGCAACGAGGAGGTTGCTGAGCTGTTCGGTGGTGAGGAGGTCCATTCTGGACAGTCCGGAGCCGTCGACCATGCGGTAGGCACCGGCGGGCACGCCGAGCGGGGCGAGCTTCTGGGCCATCACCTCGATCCCGGCCGCCCAGGTCCCCTTGCCCTTCTCCTTGCGCCCCATGGCCTTCACCAGCGCCTCGGCGTGCATGTTGTTGGAGAGCTTCATGAACGGCACGAGCAGCTCGGCCAGGGGCATGGAGCTGTGCGTCGCGAGCACCTTCGCGCCAGCGGGGGCGACACCCCGACCGACGTCCCTGCGGATGACGTTGATTCCCTTGGCTGCCAAGGCTGTCGCGAACACGTCGGCGGTGTAGGCGGTGGGGTCGCCAACGGTGGAGTAGTCCTCGGCGGCAGCCGCTACGGTACCGCTGACGACGATCTTGGAGCCGCCGTGCTCGCGCTCGACGGACAGGGAGTTCGCGGTGCCGGGCGCGCCGGTGACGGTGCGGTTGTCGACGGTGACGACGCTCGTCGCGGGGCTGAGCCGGATCTGCGCGGGCTTGCCGACGGCACCCGGTTGTGCTTGCACGAGAACGGTTCCGGCGTCGAAGTCGGAGTTCGGCGCGAGCGTCAGCGCGGAGATCGGGGCGCTGTAGTAGTAGGGCTCGTCGTCCCACGCCCACCCGCTGCCGAACGGCACGCCGTCGAACCAGGTGTCGTCGGCGACCACGCGCCCGGTGACGGTCCTGACGCCGGAGCGCGCGAGCTGGTCGGCGAGGGCGTTGAGATCGGCTTCCCGCAGGGTCGGGTCACCGGTGCCGCGCAGGTGGAGGTCGCCGAGGAGCACGCCGCCCACGGTCCGCGCCCCGCTCAGCACCTCGGTGGTGAAGCGGTGGCCCGCGCCGAGGGATTCCAGGGCGGCGGCGGAGGACAGGAGCTTGCCGTTGGAGGCGGGATTGAGCCTGCCGGTGGCGCCACGGGTGTAGAGCACCTCACCGTTGGCCGCCTTGCGCACCACCAGGCCGAAGTGCGCGCCGGTGAGCGCGGGCGCCGCGAGGATCTTGTCGAGGTCGAGCCGGAGCGCGTCCTGCCCAGTCGGCTCACCCTGGGCCGATCCGCCGACCAAGCCGACCAGCAGCACCGCGACCACGCCGGAAGTGAATCGCCAACGCATTGCGCCTCCCGTGATGTGAGGAGGCGACGGTACCCGGCACGGGCGGCGTCCAGTGCATCCGAATGCAGTGAACACCGCCCGTGCCAGATAACGAATCAGCAAGAGCCGAGGGTCTCCCAGACGCCCCACTGGCCCGTGGTGCCGGGCTCCTCGCCCTGCGTCCACCACTTCGCGCGCCACCGCTGCCCCGCGTGCGAGACGGTGTTGCCGCCGCCGTAGGACTTCGCCCGCTCCCACGGCGCGTCAGTGCACGTCGGGGGCTTGGATGTCGTGGTGGTGGTCGTGGTCGGCGGCGGAGTGGTGCCGCCACCGCGCGCGTAGTCCTGCGTGATGCCGTAGGTCTTGCCGCCGAAGGTGATGGTGTAGTTCGACGGCCCGGAGATCGGCAGCTGGTAGCTCAGCGCCACGTCGGCGGTCGCGCCGGGGGCGAGGTTCTGCCAGCTCGGCAGCTTCATGGACACGCGGTGGAAATCGCCCTTGAGCCCGCCGATGTTGTTCGGCCCGGTGTGGTCGCTGCGGATGACCGACAGCGTCCAGCCGGACTGCTGCGCCATGCTCGGCGGAGCGCTGGTCGGGTAGTCGAACTGCAACTCCGCCCCGCCGGGGATGGTCTGCGTGGAGGCGTTGGTGATCCGCATCTTCGGGCTGATCGGGTAGTTGTTGTCCCCCAACGGGAACTCGACGAAGTCGACCTTCACGTCCAGCCGCTCCGCCGGGGACGCCTGCGGCGACTTCTTGTTGCCGTAGGGCCCCGCCGCCGCGAACTTCTGCTTGATCGTGGTGGTCAGCGTGTTCCCGATGTAGTTCTCGCCCTTCGCCGCGTTCCAGGCGTAGTCACCGGCCAGCTCCCAGATCATGATGCCGCCGATGCCCCTGCTCGCGACGTAGTCCGCCTTCGCGCCGATCGAGCGCTCGTCCTCCGTCGACAGGAACACCTTCTTGTCGTTGTTCCACAGCCACGGAGCGGTGAGGGTGCTGTCGTAGTGCGGGGTGTAGGTGCCGGTCAGCCGGTCCTCGGGGTCGGTCGCGGGGTCGAGCCCGTACTGCCCGATGTAGCTGCCCGCGATGCCGCGCTCCAGGTTCTTCGTGTGCCACAACGGGTTGGAGCCAGCACCGAGCTCGCGGCCGTTCTCCTTGTCGTGCCAGATGTTGTCGATGCCCTTGGCCCCGTCACCGCACGCGGTCAGGCCCTGCGGACAATTGGAGCCGACCGCGGTCCCCCACAGGCCGTTGGTGCCGCCGACGACGTTGCGGTGTCCCCTGCTGTAGAACGGGACGCCGATGTTGATCCGTCCACTTTGGACTCCGCCACGGAAGTAGTGGTACGCCCAGTCGGTGTTCAGGTAGCCGATCCCGCCGTAGTGCGGCGCTCCGTAAACACCACCGGCCGCCAGCTCGGCGTCCTTGCCGTCGTCGAAGAGCGAGGCGTTGGGGCCGACGAACTTGTTCCACGCGCCGTGCAGGTCGTAGGACATGATGTTGACGTAGTCCAGGTGCTGTGTGGTCTGCGAGACCTCCATGCCGCGCAACAGCCACCCGGACGCGGGCGCGGCGACGGTCAGCATGTAGTACTTGCCGTCGCTGGCCGCGGCAGCGTCCAGCTTCTCCCGCAACGTCTTCATCAGCACCTGGTAGCTGCGGTTCAACCCGGCCCGGCGCGCGTTGGCGAGCTGGAAGTCCAGCGGGTTGCCCGCGTCGGCGTTGGAGGTCGGGTACTCGTAGTCGATGTCGACGCCGTTGAAACCGTAGGTGCGCAGGAATTGCACGGTGGAGTCAGCGAAGGCGTTGATACCAGCGGTGTTCACGCTGTTGTCGGCGTTGGTGGTCATCGAGTAGAAGCCGCCGCTGTTGACGCGGTCACCGGCTTCGTTGATGTAGCCGCCCGTCTCCGCCCAGCCGCCGACCGAGATCAGCGTCTTCACTGCCGGGTTCTGCTTCTTGTACTTCGTCAGCAGGTTGAAGTGGCCCTTGTACGGCAGCGCCGGGTCCATCTCCGCGCCCGCGACACCGGGCCACTCCATGCCCGTCGCCGGGTTGTTGGCGTTCTGCGCGCCCACAGAGATGCGGTTCTGCGGATCGACGTGCGCGAACGCGTAGTTGATGTGCGTGATGTTGTTCCACGGGATGTTGTTGACCAAGTACGCGGGCTGGTTGTTCTTGCCGTGCCGCCACCCCGTGAAGTAGCCGATGACGCGCCGGTTGGCCGCCCCCATCTTCTCGCGGCCGTCGGTGTCGTAGTTCAGGCAGTAGGGCGTGTCCACGCCGCCCGTGCGGGACAGGCCGTCGGGACGACAGTCCTCGTTCGCGGCCGACGCGGCGGGTGAGTTCACCACCGCCACAAGCAGTCCAGACAGCAACGCGACCACGGCTGCGCCTACGGCAGTTCTCCGTGCCACGAATCACCTCCGTTGGTGTCTCCGTGGCGGCGGAGCTGGTGCTGGCGAGGACCGTAAGCGGCCCCGGCCAGCCCCGTCAATAGGTCTGGACCACTTGTGACCGCGCGGCGGAACGGTTGCCTGCCAACGGATCAGCTCGGACGCCCGTGGTCCGGAACCGACCCCGGTAGGCGACGGGCGGCACGCCGAGCACCCGGATGAAGGCCCGGCGCATCGTCTCGGCGGTCCCGAACCCGCAGAGCCGCGCGATGTCCTCCACCCCGGCGTCGCCGTTCTCCAGCAGCACGCGCGCCGCCTCGACCCGGGTCTGCTCCACGTACTGCGCGGGGCTGATCCCGATCTCACGGCTGAACAACCTGGTGAAGTGCCGGACGCTGAGCACCGCCCGCGCGGCCATGGCGGGCACCGAGTGGTCCTCGCCCGGCATCAGCGCGACGGCGTCGAGCACCTTGCGCAGCGGGGTGTCGCAGGCGACCGGCACCGGCGAGCCCGCACTGAACTGCGACTGGCCGCCCGGGCGTTGCAGGAACACCACGAGGGACCTGGCGACCCGGCGCGCGGCCTCGGGCCCCATGTCGCGCTCCACCAGGGCGAGCGCCAGGTCGATGCCCGCCGTCACCCCCGCCGAGGTCGCCACCCGCCCGTCCCACTCGAAGATCGAGTCGGGCTGGACGATGACCTTGGGGTACAGCTCGGAAAGGCGCTCGCACCAGCTCCAGTGCGTGGTGGCGCGCTTGCCGTCGAGCAGCCCCGCGGCGGCCAGCAGCAGCGCGCCCGTGCACACCGACACCACTCGGCGCGCGCGACCGGCGATGCGGCGGACCTGCGCGGCCTGCTCCGTGCGCACGGACGGCTCCCGGCCGGAGCCCCGGACGACCGAGCCGGTCACGACCAGCGTGTCGATGTCCTCGTCCAGTTCCTCGACGGCGAGGTCGACGCGCAGCCGCACCCCGGCCGTCGTGCACACGTCCCGGCCGCCCGGCGACGCGAGCCGCAGGTGGTACGGCCCGCCGTAGCGCGCCGCGACCGTGAACACCTCGGTGAGGCCCGCCGCGTCCAGCAGCGGCACCCCGTCCTCGACAAGTACGACGATCTTCCCAAGCACACTTCCAGCTTGGCCGCATCGGCCCGCGCCACCGCAGAGGGACAACCCCGATCTTTCCCCTGAGATGACCCTGGGAAGCACTCGTCGACGTGATCAGGCGGGTGATGCTGTCCGGACCCGATCAGAGAGGACTTCATCGTGAGAAGGACCGGAGCGGCGTTGCTCGCGCTCGGCGCGGCGCTCACCCTGATGCCCGCGTCGGCGTCGGCGTCGGCGACCGCCGCACCCGCCTTGGACTGGAAACCCTGTTTCGACGGCGCCGCAACGCAGTGCGCGACCCTGACCGTGCCGCTGGACTGGGCGACCGGCAAGGGAACTGTGCGGCTCGCCGTGTGGCGCTCCCCCGCGCGCAAGCCCGAACAGCGCATCGGAGCGCTGATGTACAACCCCGGCGGCCCCGGATCGGGCACGGCGCAGACGGTGGCCACCGGACCTGAGGGCTACTTCCCCACCCAGCTCCTCGACCGCTTCGACCTCGTGGGCATCGACTTCCGGGGAACTGGCGCGTCCTCACCTGTCCACTGTGGACTCACCGCACACGACCCGGCGGTGAACCGCTTCCCCACCACCGCATCTGACGTGGCGAAGCTGGCGAGGGCGAACGCGGCGTTCGCGGACTCCTGCGCCGCGCAGACCGGGCCCGTGCTGGCGCACCTGGACACCGCGACCATCGCCCGCGACATTGACGCGCTGCGGGAAGCCTTGGGCGAGAAGCAGATCAGCTACCTCGGCATCTCCTACGGCACCATGCTCGGCCAGGCCTACGCGGAGCTGTTCCCGCACCGGCTGCGCGCGCTGGCGTTGGACAGCGTTGTCGACCGCTCGCTGTCGACAACGCAGATGCTCAGGGACAACGCGAAGGCCACCCAGGACGGCTGGGAGTACTTCGTGGAGTGGTGCGCTCGCACGACCTCCTGTGCTCTGCACGGAAAAGACGTGCAGCAGGTGCTGCGCGAGGTGACCGCGCGGGCCGAGCGCGGGGAGCTGAAGGCAGGCGAAAGGACCGTCACCGCAGGCGAACTGAGGGCCAACATCACGGCCACGATGAACTTCGAGTCCGCGCTGCCCGACCTGGCGAGGAACCTGCTCGCGGCGTCGACCGGCGACGGGACCGGGGTCAGCGTGGGCATGTTCAGCCTGCCGACGTACCCGGCCTACCGGTCGATCATCTGCCAGGACGTGCCCGCCCGCTTCGACGTGCCCTCGGCGGTGCGCGAATCGCGGGCGCTGAACCCGGAACTCGGCGGCTACTCCGAGTTCTGGGACATCGCGTCGGGGTGCGTCGGCTGGACGCAGCCGGTGCGCTGGACGCCGCACCCCTGGCGCGCCAAGGGTCTCCCGCCGACGCTGCTGGTGTCCGGAGCGCACGACGTGGCCACGCCGCGCGCGTGGGCGGAGAGCGTGCAGCGGCAGCTCCCGGGCAGCCACCTGCTCACGTGGGACGGCTTCGGCCACGCCGCGTGGCCCGGCAACAACAAGTGCGGCTTGCAGGCAGTCAGGGACTACCTGCTCACCCTCACCATGCCCACGGGGCAGTGCTGAGTCAGCGGCGCACGGGGCGCAGCAAGCCCTCCTGGACGACGGTCGCGATGAGCCTGCCCTCGCGGTCGAAGAAGCGACCGTTGGCCAGACCGCGCCCGCCCGAAGCGCTGGGCGACTCCGAGTCGTAGAGGACCCACTCGTCGGCGCGGAACGGGCGGTGGAACCACATCGCGTGGTCCAGGCTCGCGCCGATGACGTCGCCCCAGTACACGCCGTGCCGCGCCAGCACCGAGTCCAGCAGCGTCATGTCCGACATGTACGCCAGCAGGCACACGTGCAGCAGGTTCTCGTCGGGGACCCGGCCGTCCGCCTTCATCCACACCTGGCTGCGGGCGGGGCCGGGCTCCCCGGTCAGCCACGGCGGCGTGGTGACGTGCCGGATCTCGATCGGCCGGGGCAGCTTGGCGAACGGGCCGAGCTTGTCCTTGTACGGCTGGACGAACTCGCCGTAGGTCGGCAGCGACTCGGGGTCCGGCACCTCGGGCATGTCGTCGGCGTGGTCCAGGCCCTTCTCGGCGGTCTGGAACGACGCGGACAGCGCGAAGATCGCCTTGCCGCGCTGGACCGCGACCACGCGCCGGGTGGTGAACGAGCGGCCGTCCCGGATGCGGTCCACCTCGTAGACGATCGGGATGCTCGGGTCGCCGCCGCGGATGAAGTAGGAGTGCAGCGAGTGCACGCCGCGCTCCTCCGGAACGGTGCGGCCCGCGGCGACCAGGGCCTGACCGGCGACCTGGCCGCCGAAGACGCGCACCGGCGACGCTTCCGGGCTCACGCCCCGGAAGATGTTCTCCTCGATCCGCTCCAGGTCCAGCAGCGCGACGAGGCGGTCCAGCACGGGCTGGCCGTGCGGGACGCCGTCGGCGGACAGCGGGACCGGGACGGCGGAGGAGGTCCCCGCTGGGTCCGCCGCCGCGGCTCTGGCGACTTCGGTCACGGGGAGCTCCTCAGCGGGTCAGGCGTGGTCGTCTTCACCCAGACGGTGTACGTGGATGAGGTTAGTCGAGCCCACCGTCCCCGGCGGCGATCCTGCGACGATGACCACAAGGTCGCCCCGCTGGTAGCGGGCGGTCATGGCCAGCATCGACTGGTCGACCTGCTGGATCATCCGGTCGGTCGAAGCCACCTCGGGCACCAGGAAGGTCTCCACGCCCCAGCTCATCGCGAGCTGGCTGCGGACCTCGGCCTCCGGGGTGAAGGCCAGCAGCGGCAGCGAGGTGTGCAGCCGGGCCAGCCTGCGCACCGTGTCGCCGGACTGGGTGAAGGCGACCAGGGCCTTGGCGTTGAGGCGCTCGCCGATGTCGCGGGCGGCGTAGGAGATCACGCCGCGCTTGGTCCTCGGCACGTGCGACAGCGGCGGCACGGCGTCGGGGGTGATCTCGGTTTCGGCGACCTCGACGATCCGGCTCATCGTCTTGACCACGTCGATCGGGTAGCGCCCGACGCTGGTCTCGCCGGAGAGCATCACCGCGTCGGTGCCGTCGAGCACCGCGTTGGCCACGTCGGAGGCCTCGGCGCGGGTCGGCCGAGAGTTGTTGATCATGGATTCGAGCATCTGGGTCGCCACGATCACCGGCTTGGCGTTCTCGCGGGCGATCTGGATGGCCCGCTTCTGCACCACCGGCACGTACTCCAGCGGCAGCTCCACGCCCAGGTCACCGCGGGCAACCATGATCCCGTCGAATGCCAGGACGATGGCCTCCAGGTTGTCGACCGCCTCCGGCTTCTCCAGCTTGGCCACCACCGGCAGCCTGCCGTTGCCCACCCGGTCCATCACCTGGTGCACCAGGTCGATGTCGGCGGGGGAGCGGACGAAGGACAGGGCGATGATGTCCACGCGCAGGCTCAGCGCGAACTCGAGGTCCTCGATGTCCTTCTCGGACAGGGCGGGGACGGAGACGTCCATCCCGGGCAGCGACAGGCCCTTGTTGTCGCTGACCTTGCCGCCCTCGGTCACGTCGCAGACCACGTCGGGGCCCTCGACGGCCACCACGGTCAGCCCGACGTTGCCGTCGTCGACCAGCATCCGGTCGCCCGGCTTGGCGTCGTTGGCCAGGCCCTTGTAGGTGGTGGAGACCCGGTCGTGGGTGCCCGGCACGTCCTCGACGGTGATCCGCACGCGGTCACCGGCCTCCCACACCACCGGTCCGTTGGCGAACCGGCCGAGGCGGATCTTGGGGCCCTGCAGGTCGGCCAGGATGCCCACGGCGCGGCCCGAGGCGTCTGCGGCCTGGCGCACCATGTCGTAGACCTGCTTGTGGTCGGCGTGGCTGCCGTGGCTGAAGTTCAGCCGCGCCACGTCCATGCCGGCTTCGACCAGGTCACGGAGCTTTTCCGGGGTCGCGGTCGCCGGACCGAGGGTACAAACGATCTTCGCACGTCGGCTCACGTCCGAGGAGCCTAGACCCGATCGCTGTACCGATACCGCAAACCGGGCCAGGATCTTTGACGTGAGCCTTCGTGTTCTGCCCTTCGTCACCGCGGCGTTGCTGAGCGTAGTCATCCTGTTCATGCCGAGATCGGGCGTCCCGAGCGCGCCCTTCGGCGTGGACAAGATCGTGCACATCGGCCTGTTCGGCCTGCTCGCCGTCACCGGCCTCTACGCGCGCCTGCGCCTGTTCCCGCTGGCTGTTGCCCTGGTCCTGTACGCGGTGGCCTCGGAGATCCTGCAGGCGACGCTGCCCATCGACCGCTCCTTCGAGGTCGTCGACATCATCACCGACTGGGTCGGCCTGGCGGCCGGGACGCTGCTGCACGCGTGGGCCACCTCCGCCCGGGGCAGACGACAACGCGCGCGGTACCTGCGCCGAGCGGCCGACGAGGACTCCTGAATCGATTCCACCCGTCCGGGTGGTCTTCGAGCCCCGCCAAGCCGAATCTCCCTCGCACCCGCCCCCGCTTGCCCGCGCACTCCGCACTCCGCCCCGCTCCGACTCGCCGCGTCCGCGCACTCCGCCAATGCCGCGTTCGGTGCGGTGAACTCCCTGAATGACTCATTCAGTCCGTTCAACCACCTCAATGACTCATTCAGTCCGTTCAACCACATGAACGAGTCATTGGGGTGCGGGCCGGGAAAGCCCTGAACGGGTCGTTTGGCGCGTTGAGCGCACTGAACGAGTCGTTCAGGGCTTGAGGCGCGGGCCGGCCCTAGAAGCGGGTGTTGCTGACGCCGATGTGGTCGGCGGCCCACTGGTTGATGTCGACGAGCTGGCGCCACGCCTTGCGCACGCGGTCGAAGCAGGCGCGCTCGTGCAGCACGTCGTCGGGCTCCCACTCGCGGGCCACGTAGACGGAGCGGTGCTTGAGCAGCTCGATGCGCGGGTGGTCGGGGTCGAAGCCGCGCGGCCGGGTCTTGAGGCGCTCGCCCCTGACCTCCCAGCCCGAGCGCTCCAGCTTGCGCAGCAGCTGCCGGAACGCCTCGCCCCTGCGGTCCTCGTCCACGGCGGTGCGGTAGCGCGCGAGCTGGTCGGAGGCCATGGCGAACGATCCGCCGCCGACGAGCAGGCCGGCCGGGCTGATCTGCACGTAGAAGGCACCGCCGCCGCGCCCCTGCTCGACAACGCCGCCGCAGTGGGTCTTGTAGGGCGTCTTGTCCTTGCTGAAGCGGACGTCGCGGTACGGGCGGAAGACCTTGCCGGGCCCGAACTCCGGCTCCAGATCGGCCAGCAGCGCCTCCATGGGCGCGCGCACGTCCTGCTCGTAGGTGTCCTTGTTGTCGGTCCAGAACGCCTTGGAGTTGTCCGCCTCCAGGTCGTCGAAGAAGTCGATCGCGTGTTCCCCGAAACCGCCGAAACCCATGGTCATCGACGTTACCGGGTGACTGTCGGACCCCCGGCGTAGCCTCCATCGGTGACCTGGGTCACGTCGATTTCGGAGGTTCGCGATGGTTCTGCTGGCGATCGGCACCCGCAAGGGCCTGTGGCTGGCCAGGAGTACGGACGGCAGGGCCAGCTGGGCGCTCTCCGGGCCGCACCACCCGATGACCGCCGTGTACTCGGTGGCCATCGACACGCGCGGCGACGCGCCACGGCTGCTGGCCGGGCTGCACAGCGAGCACTTCGGCCCGAGCGTGATGACCAGCGACGACCTCGGCGCGAGCTGGCAGGAGCCCGATCACGCGCCCGTCGCGTTCCCCGAGGACACCGGCACCTCGCTCGGCCAGGTCTGGCAGATCGCGCCGGGACCGCGCTCGCAGCCGGAGGTCGTGTACGCGGGCGTTGAGCCCTCGGCGCTGTTCCGCTCCGCCGACGGCGGGCGCACCTACGAGCTGGTGAGGGCGCTGTGGGACCACCCGCACCGCGCCGACTGGACCCCGGGTTTCGGCGGCCAGGCGATCCACTCCGTGCTGCCGCACCCGGAGGACCCCGATCGCGTCACCGTGGCCATGTCCACCGGTGGCGTCTACCTGACCACGGACGGCGGGCGGAGCTGGTCGGCGAGCAACAGCGGGATCAGCGCCTACTTCATGCCCGACCCCGCTCCCGAGTTCGGCCAGTGCGTGCACAAGATCGCCCAGCACCCGTCGCGGCCGGAGCGCTTCTTCGCGCAGAACCACCACGGCGTCTACCGCAGTGACGACGGCGCGCGGACCTGGCAGTCCATCGCGGAGGGTCTGCCGAGCGACTTCGGCTTCCCGATGGTCGTGCACCCGCACCGGCCCGAGGTGATCTACACGTTCCCGCTGACCGCCGACGCGCTGCGCTTCCCGCCGGACGGCAGGTGCCGGGTGTACCGCAGCGAGGACGGCGGCGAGTCGTGGACCGCGCTCAGCAAGGGCCTGCCCGAGGACGGCTTCTGGACGGCCGTGCTGCGCGACGCGATGTGCGCCGACGACGCCGATCCGGCGGGCGTGTACTTCGGCTCCCGCACGGGCGAGGTGTACGGCAGCGCCGACGAGGGCGACTCGTGGTCGCTGATCGCCCAGCACCTGCCCGACGTGCTCTGCGTCCGCGCGGCGTCGGTGTAGGGGGCGGCGATGCACGTGACCGTGTTGCTGCCCGGAGTGCTGCGCTCGGCCGCTGGTGGCACCTCGAAGTTCGAGCTGGAGATGACCGCCCCCGCCACGCTCGGCGACGTGCTGGACGTGGTCGCGGGCCGCTACCCGTTGCTGGAGCGGCGGTTGCGGGACGAGCAGCGCCGACTGCGGCGGTACGTGAACTTCTTCGTGGACGGCGAGGAGTGCCGCCGCCTCTCCGCCGAGGACACCCAACTCTCCGACAAGACCGAGATCCAGATCATCCCCTCAGTGGCCGGCGGCTGACCGTGCCCGTCAGGAGGAGAGGGGAGCCAGGTCGCGAGGGGTGATGAGGCGCTTCTCGGGGATGAGGGGCTTGGGGTTGGCGGCCGAGCAGGCCGAGGGGTTGGGGTCGGCGGAGCGGTCGATGGCGGCCTTGGCGGTGCGGCACAGCGCGGCGCGCGAGCGGTAGCGCGCGGGTTCGAGCACGGGCAGCGCGCGCACGTGCACTTCGAGCCCGCGGATCGCGGCGATGGCGCGCACGTTGTCGAACAGCGACTGGCCAGCGAGGAAAGCGGCGGCTGAAGTGGCTCGGCCACCGCGGAGGCGGTGCTCGACGAGCGTGGGGCGGACCGGGACCCCGGCGCGGAGGGCGGCCTCGAACAGCGCGGGGGCGAAGGCACCGCCGGGTGAGCTGCACCGGCGCACGCCCTCGGGGAACGCGCCGACCGGCAAGCCGGAGCGCAGGGCGTGCGTGACCTCGTCGAGAGTGTCGCCGAGGGTGCTCGGCCGGAAGCGGTCCAGGAAGATCGTGCCACCGCCGACGAGCAGCCGACCGAGGAAACCGGTGGCGGCTCGCGCGTCTGTGACCAGGTGAATCGGTTGCTGCACAAGCAGAGCGGCCCCGTCCAGCCACGAGAGGTGGTTCGCGACGAGCAGGGCGGCTCCCCCGCGCGGACCGGTGTGCACGACGCGGACCCCGAGCGCGCGCAGCACCCACCACGACAGCCGCCGCAACTCCCGCACGCGGCGGCGCGGGCCGAAGAAGGGCAGGAGCACGGCCAGTGGCGCGGCGAACAGGAGCACGGCGAACACCGCCACGAGGCGGAAAGTTCTCAGTGCCAAGGGAACGGTCGGTGTCTCACCCGCCTCCGGCAAGCAGTCGGTCGGGCAGGTGGCGGGGAATCCGGGTGTGGTCTTCACTGGTCCGCATCCACAATCGAGGTCGACGGCAATGCAGGTGTGGATCTTGCACGAGCGTTCCCGGACGGCCACGAGGGGGTCCCGTAGTCGTTTGCTGCCAACGAAAACCGGCTACGGCTCAGCTACCTGCGAGAGCGCACCGCCGGGGACGCGGAGGCGACGCCAGACCCAGAGCAGGGTTGCGCCGAAGAGGAACACGTACACGTTGGTGTAGATGTTGCCGAGCCCGCCCCACTCCGGAATGCCGATCACACCAAGCGCGGGGATGTCCATCCGGTGCCCGGTGACGAGGTGCATGGGCCACGCGAAGGTCACCGCGGTGAAGGCGGCGAGCGCGACGATGTCCGCGCGACGGCGTCGCCACCCGTGCGCGGCGACGACCACGAGCGGGACGAACCACACCCAGTGGTGGCTCCACGAGATCGGCGACACGGCCGCCCCGGTCATGCCGACCAGGGTGAAGCCGAGCAACGTCTCCCCGCGCCGGTGCGCGAGGACGGCGACGGAGAGCCCGGCCAGCGCGGCGAGCAGCGCCACGCCGAGCCACAGCACGGTGGGCGGTTTGTCCACTGTGAACAGTCGCGCGAGCAGGCCGTTGAGCGACTGGTTCATCTGGATCACGACCTCGCCGACGCGCTCGGTGCGCAGGAACGTGCCGCTCCAGTACCGCAGCGTGTCCCCCGGCGTCACGACGAGGCTGATCGCGACCGTGCCCAGGAACGTGGCGACCGAGACCAGAGCGGCCTTGTAACGCCTGGTGAGCAGGAAGTAGATGACGAAGATCGCGGGCGTGATCTTGATCCCGGCGGCGAACCCGACCGCGAGGCCGAGCCACAGCTCAGTGTTGATTCTCGAACCCGCAAGCGGTTCTCGGGACGACTGACGCAGCCCGAACAACAACACGACGAGCAACACGAGGTTGACCTGGCCGAGGTACATGGTCCACGCGACGGGCTCCACCCAGAACAGCAGCGCCGTCAGCGCGAGCGTGATGCGGCGCGTGTCGCGGTCGTTCGCGTGCCCCATGATCCGCAGCGACAGCCACACCGCGCACGCCACCAGCGCGGTGTTCACCGGGAACACCAACAGTTTCCACAGCCACAGCGGTCCGAGCACCATCGGCGCGAACAGCAGCGTGGAGAACGGCGGGTAGGTGTAGGAGTACATCCCGCCGTCGATCTTGCCTTCGTACAGCGGCGACCCGTCGACCAGCGCCCGCGCTCCGGCCTCGTAGACCGTGAGGTCGATGAAGTCGGTCATGATCACGAAGCCGGTCAGCGCCCAGTGCAGCGCGGAGATCGCCACGAACGCGACCCCGGACAGCACGGCGATCCGCACAGCGTTGCGGGACAACCACTCCAACGACTTGTTCACCGCGAACCTCCTGGACGGCAGTCGAACAACAGCTCCGGGTGCCCGGGCGGCCCTGAGGAACCGGAAGCGCCCTGGTACTCGGTGGCGGGCACGGGCGCGCAGTTCTTCGCCACCCACTCCTGGCGCTCGATCGACACGGAACCGCCCATGCCGCCGTGGAATCCGCCGATGAGCACGTGCCGGAGCTGGCCGGAACGCACCAGTTCCTGAAGCTCCACAATGGACGGAACGGCCGCCGCGCCGGTGAACCCGCCCATCGGCAGCACGCTGTAGCCCGCGCGCAGGTAGGGTGCCGCCGTGTTCGCGGTCGGCACGGCGAACAGGTAGCGCTCGCGCGCGTGGTTCTGCGTCACGTACCGCAGCACTCCGGCGTTCGGAGTGATCATGTTCATGTCCCCCATCCCAGGCGGGAAAGGCGTGTCAGACGGCAGTCCGTGCATGGCCGCCATGCCCGCGTGGGACAACGGACTCCCCTGCCCCGCAACGGGATTGAGTGACGTCAAGCCGTCGAAGGTCTTTCCAGAAGCCAGCACCGCGACCGCTCCGGGACCCGCCACCAACGCGACGACCGCGACCGCGCGCAGCCGTGCCACGAGAGCCACCAGAGCACCCGCGACGAGCACGATCGCGAGCCACCCCAAGCCTTCCCGCACGCACAACACGACCGGCCACACGATTCCCAACCAGGCCAAGCGCGAATCGACGTGGATCGCGTAAGCCGTCAGCGCAGCGATCGCCGGAGCCAACGCGGCGGTGTAGTACGGGTGAATTCCCGGCGCCGCAGAGAAAAGCACGACGTGCACCAGAAGCCACGTGCTCCACAGAATCACTCCGGAGTCTCGCGGGCGCTTGACGAAGCCGACCACGACTGCGACCAAAGCGAGCGGAAGCAGCCAGCTGATCTGAACGGCGACCTCGGCGTTGAACAACCGGAACAGCCCTGGGGAACCGCCGAAGTCCGCGAGGAAGCTGCTCACCTGCGCAGTCGTGGCCGCACCGGAGGAGAAACGGCCGAAGCCGTTGTACAGCAAAGCCATCTCCCACACGGAATTGTGCGTGCTGCCATCGACGTAAGGCCGAGAACCAACAGGGGTCAACGCAACGAAGACGAGCCACAACGAGCTGACCGCGAGCGCGACAACCCCAGCCGCGGAGACCCGCCCCAGGCGCGAAAGAAAGCCGCCTGGAGCCGTGACCAGGTACGCGATTCCCAGTGCCGGCAACACGAGGAACGCCTGAGTCATCTTCATCTGGAAGCCGACGCCGATCCACACCGCCGCGATCAGCAGTTGCGGCCAGCGACCGTCCTTGACCGCCTTCGACGTAGCGAGCGCCGCACAAACCATGCACAGCACCAAGAACGTGTCGGGGATGTTCACCCGCGCCAAGACCACGGTGACCGGGGTCAACGCGAACACCGCAGCGGCGATGAGCCCCGCACGCGAGCCGATCCACAACCGCACCGCCGCGAACAGAACCGGAACAGTTGCCGCTACGGCAAGCGCTGAGGGCAGCAGAACGGCCCACGTGTGGAAGCCGAACACGCGCACGGACAACGCCTGCAACCACAACGAGCCCGGCACCTTGTCCACCGAGATCGTCCCGGCCGGATCGAAAGCGCCGAAGAAGAACGCGTGCCAGCTCGACGCCATGGAGCGCACGCCGACGGTGTAGTAGTAATGCGGGTCGACTCGCCCGAAAGCCCAGAATGCCAACAGAAAAGTCGCTGCCGTCAGGCCGAGGAGCGCGAAACGATGCGTCTTCACAGCGCTGGGTTCTTGAACGGTGGGTCGCCGAGCACGTGCACGCGGCGCAGGTGGCGGGGCGCGCGGTGGGTGAATGCCTCGCGGCCGTGCAGCAGTGTGTAGTTGTCGGTGATCACCAGATCGCCGTCGACCCAGTCGTGCGCGTAGTAGTGGCGCGGGTCGTAGAGCGCTTTCTGGAGCTCTTCGATCAGCGAGGGCACTTCCTCATTCACCACGCCGTCGAAATGGTGGTCGGGCCGGTTGAGGAACGACGAATCGTCCTCGATGGGCGGCTCGTTGTAACGCACGGTGGGCTCGCCGGTCACCGGATGCGGGACCACCAAAGGAGAAACGGCCTGGCCGCCGTAGTGGACCTTGTTCTGGATGCGGTAGGTCACGGTGATCCGGCTCCACCGCTCGACCGTTTCGCGCGACGCGGCGGCGAGCACTCCGCTGGAGTCGCTGAACGTGGTGCGACCGCCGTTGCCCTCGCCGGGCGCGCTGACGCACTGGAAGACCTGGAACTCCGGGATCAGCGGCTTGTACATGCCGTCCCAATGCAGCGGAACGTAGCTGTGGTCGAAGATGTGGTCGGTCGGCGCGTCGGCCTCGACCAGTTCGAGCACGGCGCCGAAGGGCCACATCATGATCTCGCCGAGGGTGCCGCACCACGCCGTCAGGTCCTCGGCGTCGGTGAAGTTGCGGAACCCGCGCAGCACCAGGATGTGGTGCTCCCTGACGAGCGCGCGCAGCTCCGCCGGGTCGAGCGCCGACGGGTTCGCGCCGGGCGACGCGGCCTCGACGAGCACGCCGAAGGGGCCGATTTTCTGGTGCTGGGCAAGGGTCATGACGGGCTCCTTCTAGCCGTGAAGTCAGTGAGGTCAGCCGGTGATGCGGGAGAGGACGTAGTGGCTCGGCCGACCGCCGCGCCGAACGAGGGTGGCGCCGAGGCGTTCGGCGTCCGCGCGCTTGGCCAGCTCCGCTTGCCCGTCGACCACCACCGCGACGCCGTGCCACGGCGTGAGCCAGCTGTCAGCGGTCTCCATCAGCAGCACGCCGAGCTTGTCCGCGCCGCACGGTTGCGGGTGGATGGACAGGCGGACGGCGTCGGCGAAGCGCTCGGCCAGCAACGCGCCCCACGCCCGGCTGCGCTGGATGACCCCGTAGGCGCGGCGGCGGGCCTCGCGCAGCGCCGCCGCCCTGCTGCCCTCGTAGTCCGGGCCGAGCTGGTCCTCGAACAGGAACCGGGTCATCCCCCGGTAGATGCTCAGCGCTTGACCGCCCGCCTTGACCTCCGCGCGCACCGACTCGACCGGCTGCGCGTAGTGCGTCACCAGGTGCTCGCGCATCGCGTCATGACCGAGCCCAAGATCGACGTCGTCGAGGTCGAAGACGTCCAGCCGCTCCGCGCCGATCTGCTCGATCATCGCGAGCAGCTCGCGGCGGTAGGCGGTGATGTCGGCGTCCGGAACCCCGATCAGGTCACCGAAAACGCGGCCGTCCGAGCAGATGATGAAGCGTGCACCCGGCGGGTAGACGCGCTCGATGCGATCGCAGAGCGATTGCAGGAACTCCAGCGCCACGCGCTCGGCCATGTCCGGGAGGTGGCTCAGCGTCTTCGCGCGGTTGGGCGACTTCGCCGGGAACGCGGGCAGCACCAGCTGGATCTCGCGCCCCTCCGCCATCGCCGCCTCGATCCGGCGCAGGTGCGGCGCCTCGCACGGCGGGCACGGCGACGGGTGCTCGCCGGGCAGCCGCCGCTGGTAGGCCATGAGCAGCCGGAGCACGGCGGCTGCCCGCGCACTCGGCAGCACGGTCCTGAGCATGTCCGACTCCTCCTCGCGGCTCGCTGAGCAGGGGCGAGCGTGCCAACGGAGGTTCAACTTCGAACAATCCCACGTGCTCATAGCTTCGAGCTATGCCCAGGGGGAAAGCCGGGCCGAAGTCGGATCATTCGAGAAGTCGAAGCACGCGGACCAGACGAACGGAGTGGACCAGAGGCATGAAACTGAGGCATGAAACGGCCCCCGGACGACGGTGTCCGGGGGCCGTGAGAAGGCGGAGCTACACCACCGAGAGCGGGATCGCCGTGGGGTGGACCGGAGACGGCAGGTCGGAGGCGCCGGTGAGGTAGGTGTCGACCGCGCTGGCCACCGAGCGGCCCTCCGCGATCGCCCACACCACCAGGGAAGCGCCCCGGTGCGCGTCACCGCAGACGAACACGCCGGGCGAGCTGGTCTGCCAGTCGGTGCCGCAGGACAGCGTGCCGCGCGGGCTCAGCGCCAGTCCGAGGTCGTCGAGCAAGCGCATGTGCTCGACGCCCTCGAAGCCGATCGCCAGCAGCGCGAGGTCGCAGGGGATCTCCTCGACCTCCTCCGACTGCGGGACCACCTGGCGGCGGCCGGAGGCGTCGCGCTCGACGCGGACCTTGCGCAGCCGCACCGCGCGCACCTGACCGGTCCCATCGTCCACAAAGGACTCGACCGCGACGGCGTACAGGCGCTCGCCGCCCTCCTCGTGCGCGGCGTAGGACCGCAGCACCCACGGCCACGTGGGCCAGGGCGAGCGGTCGTCGTCGCGCACGGTCGGCGGCTGCGGGTACTGGTCGAGCTGGCGAACCGCGATCGCACCCTGGCGATGCGCCGTGCCGAGGCAGTCAGCGCCGGTGTCACCGCCGCCGATGATCACGACGTTCTTGCCGGCCGCGTCGATCGTCGTCGGACCGTCGCCCTCGCAGAACTTGTTGGCGGGCACCAGGTGTTCCATCGCGAGGTGCACGCCGCGCAGCTGCCGCCCCGGGGTCTCCGGGGTGTCGCGCCCGCGCAGCGCGCCCACGGCGAGCACGACGGCGTCGAACTCCTCGCGCAGCTTCTCCACGGGCAGGTCGACGCCGACCTCGCAGTTGGTGATGAAGCGGGTGCCCTCGGCGCGCAGCTGGGCCAGCCTGCGGTCGAGGACCTTCTTCTCCATCTTGAACTCGGGAATCCCGTAGCGGAGCAGCCCGCCGAGCCGGTCGTCGCGCTCGAAGACGGTGACCTCGTGGCCCGCCCTGGTCAGCTGCTGAGCCGCCGCCAGGCCTGCCGGGCCGGAGCCGACGACGGCCACCTTCTTGCCGGTGGAGATGCCCGAGGGCAGCGTCTGCACGGTGCCGGATTCCCAGGCCACGTCGGCGATCGCCTGCTCGACGCGCTTGATCGCCACCGCTCCGCCGGCGTCGTGCGAGATCGACAGCACGCACGCCGCCTCGCACGGGGCCGGGCACAGCCGCCCGGTGAACTCCGGGAAGTTGTTGGTGGCGTGCAAGCGCTCCGATGCCTGCTCCCAGTCGCCCCGGCGCACCAAGTCGTTCCACTCCGGGATCAGGTTGCCCAGCGGACAACCGGCGGAACCGGAGTGGCAGAAGGGAATCCCGCAGTCCATGCAGCGCGCGGCCTGCGTGCGGACCTGGTCGTCGCGCTGGGGCTGCTCGATCGCCGCGTAGACCTCGGCCCAGTCGCCGAGCCGGTCGTCCACCGGGCGCTTGGCGCCGTCGGCGCGGGTGTGCTTGAGGAAACCGTTCGGGTCAGCCACGGGACGCCTCCATGATCGCCGCGTCGACGTCTCGTCCCTCGGCGCGCGCGGAGCGCTCCGCTTCGAGGACGCGCTGGTAGTCCCTCGGCATGATCTTGGTGAAGGCCGAGGACCTGCGGGGCCAGTCGCCGAGCAGCGAAGCGGCCACCGCTGAGCCGGTGAGCTTGTGGTGGCGTTCCACGGTGTCCCGCAACCACTTCAGGTCCTCAGGACGCGGCCGTTGCAGCTCCACCATGGCCGGGTTGACCCGGTCGGGGTCGAGGTCGAGCACGTAGGCGATGCCGCCGGACATGCCCGCGGCGACGTTGCGCCCGGTCGGCCCGAGCACCACGGCACGCCCGCCGGTCATGTACTCGAAGGCGTGGTCGCCGACGCCCTCGGACACCGCGACCAGGCCGGAGTTGCGCACGCAGAAGCGCTCGCCGACGCGTCCGCGCAGGAAGATCTCGCCGCGCGTGCCGCCGTAGCCGATCACGTTGCCCGCGATCACCTGCTGCTCGGCCGCGAAGCCGGACTCCTCGGCCGGGCGCACCACGATCCGCCCGCCGGAGAGGCCCTTGCCGACGTAGTCGTTGGCGTCGCCGACCATCTCCAAGGTGATGCCCGGCGGCAGGAACGCGCCGAGCGACTGGCCCGCGGAGCCGGTGAGCCGCACGTGGATCGTGCCCTCCGGCAGGCCGGCGCCACCGAAGCGGCGGGTGACCTCGGAGCCGAGCAGCGTGCCCACGGTGCGGTTGACGTTGCGCACCGGCAGTTCGAGCCGCACCGGGTGCGCGTCCTCCAGCGCGGCCTCGGCGAGCTGGATCAGCGTGCGGTCCAGCGCCAGTTCCAAGCCGTGGTCCTGCCCGCGCAGCCGCCGCTTCGCCGCGCCGTAAGGGGTTTCCGGCGTCGCGAAGACGGGGGACAGGTCCAGGCCCGATGCCTTCCAGTGCTCGACCGCGCTGTCGGTGTCCAGCAGCTCGGCGTGCCCGATGGCCTCATCCAGCGTGCGGAACCCCAGGGAGGCAAGGTGTTCGCGGACCTCCTCGGCGATGAACTCGAAGAAGTTCACCACGAACTCGACCTTGCCCGTGTAGCGCTTGCGCAGCTCGGGGTTCTGGGTCGCGATGCCCACCGGGCAGGTGTCGAGGTGGCAGACGCGCATCATCACGCAGCCCGCCACGATCAGCGGCGCGGTGGCGAAGCCGAACTCCTCGGCGCCGAGCAGCGCGGCCACCACGACGTCGCGGCCGGTGCGCATGGCGCCGTCGACCTGGACGGTGATCCGGTCCCGCAAACCGTTCAGCATCAACGTTTGCTGGGTCTCGGCGAGGCCGATCTCCCACGGGGTTCCGGTGTGCTTCAGCGACGTCAGCGGCGATGCTCCGGTGCCGCCGTCGTGCCCGGAGATGAGCACCACGTCCGCGTGCGCCTTGGCCACGCCCGCCGCGACCGTGCCGACGCCGACCTCGCTGACCAGCTTCACGTGGATGCGGGCCTGCTCGTTGGCGTTCTTCAGGTCGTGGATGAGCTGTGCGAGGTCCTCGATCGAGTAGATGTCGTGGTGCGGCGGCGGCGAGATCAGCGCGACGCCGGGCGTGGAGTGCCGGGTCCGCGCGATCCACGGGTAGACCTTGTAGCCGGGCAGCTGGCCGCCCTCACCGGGCTTCGCGCCCTGGGCCATCTTGATCTGGATGTCCGTGCCGTTGACCAGGTACTCGCTGGTGACGCCGAAGCGCCCGCTCGCGACCTGCTTGACGGCGGAGCGCCGCGCCGGGTCGTAGAGCCGCTCCGGGTCCTCGCCGCCCTCACCGCTGTTGGAGCGGCCACCGAGCTGGTTCATCGCGATGGCGAGGGTTTCGTGCGCTTCGGCGGAGACCGAGCCGTAGGACATCGCGCCGGTGTTGAACCGCTTCACGATGGAGGCGACCGACTCGACCTCCTCGATCGGGATCGGCTCGCGCGCCTCGGTGCGCAGCTTGAACAGCCCGCGCAGCGTGCCGCCCTTGCGCGCCAACGCTTCCACCTCTTCGGTGTAGCGGCGGTAGACCTCCTGGCGGCGGGTCTTGGTGGCGTGCTGGAGCAGGAACACCGTCTCCGGGTTGAACAGGTGCAGCTCGCCCTCGCGGCGGTAGTAGTACTCGCCGCCGACGTCGAGCTTGCGGTGCGCGCGGTCGGCCGGGTTGTCCGGGTAGGCCATCCGGTGCCGCGCCGCCGCCTCGGTGGCGAGCACGTCGAGCCCGACGCCGCCGAGCTTGGAGATGGTGCCGCAGAAGTACTCGTCGACCACGTTCTGGGACAGCCCGAGCGCTTCGAAGACCTGCGCCGCGGTGTAGGCGCCGACGGTGGAGATGCCCATCTTGGACATCACCTTGAGCACGCCCTTGACCAAGGCCTGAACGTAGTTCTTGATGGCCTTCTCCGGCGCGAGGCCGGTGATCGCCCCGTGGGAGATCATGTCCTCGATGGTCTCGAAGGCCAGGTACGGGTTGACCGCCGCCGCGCCGAAGCCCAGCAGCAGCGCGATGTGGTGCACCTCGCGGGCGTCACCGCTCTCCACCACCAGCGCCACGCGCAGCCGCTCCTTGGTGCGCACCAGGTGGTGGTGCACCGCGGAGACCAGCAGCAGCGACGGGATCGGCGCGCGCTTGTGGTCGGAGTCGCGGTCGGAGAGCACGAGCGTGCGAGCTCCGGCGGCGATGGCCTCCGAGGCCTCGCGGCGCACGCGCTGGATCGCCTCGGACAGCGCGAGCCCTCCACCGTCCACTTCGTACAGTCCGGAAAGGACGGTGCACGCGAAGCCGGGGAGGTCGCCGTCGTCGTTGACGTGGATGAGCTTGGCCAGCTCGTCGTTGTCGATCACCGGATAGGGCAGTTCGATGTGCCGACACGACGCCGGACCGGGCTCCAGCAGGTTCTGCTCGGGGCCCATGACGCGCGCGACCGAGGTGACGATCTCCTCGCGGATCGCGTCCAGCGGCGGGTTGGTGACCTGCGCGAAGTTCTGCTTGAAGTAGTCGTAGAGCAGCCGGGGGCGCTGCGAGAGCGCGGCGACCGGGGTGTCCGAACCCATGGAGCCCAACGGTTCGATGCCCGCCGTGACCATCGGCGAGAGCAGGACGCGCAGCTCCTCCTCGGTGTAGCCGAAGGTGAGCTGGCGGCGCACGACCGACTCGTGGCTCTGCACCACGTGCTCGCGGTCGGGCAGGTCGGCCAGGTGCAGCAGGCCCGCGTGCACCCACTCGTCGTAGGGCAGCTCGCCGCCCAGGTCCGCCTTGAACTCGGCGTCGTCGATGATCCGCCCGGCCTCGGTGTCCACCAGGAACATCCGGCCCGGCTGGAGGCGGCCCTTGGCCACGACCTCCGACGGCGGGACGTCGAGCACACCGGTCTCGCTGGCCAGCACGATGCGGCCGTCCGCCGTCTGCCACCAGCGCGCGGGGCGCAGGCCGTTGCGGTCGAGCACCGCGCCGACGAGCGTGCCGTCGGTGAAGGTCACGCAGGCCGGGCCGTCCCACGGCTCCATCATGCTGGCGTGGAAGCGGTAGAAGGCGCGCCGCGCGGGGTCCATGCCCGGCGCGTTCTCCCACGCCTCCGGGATCATCATCATCACCGCGTGCGGCAGGCTCCGGCCGCCGAGGTGCAGCAGCTCAAGGACCTCGTCGAAGGACGCGGAGTCCGAGCCGTCCGGCGTGCAGATCGGGAACAACCGGCTGAGATCGCCCGGGATGAGGTCGCTGGAGAGCAGCGCCTCGCGCGAGCGCATCCGGTTGCGGTTGCCGCGAATCGTGTTGATCTCGCCGTTGTGCGCCACGTAGCGGAACGGGTGCGCCAGCGGCCACGACGGGAACGTGTTGGTGGAGAACCGGCTGTGCACCAACGCGATCGCGCTCTCCAACCGCTCGTCGCGCAGGTCGGGGAAGAACGCGGGCAGCTGCGCGGTGGTCAGCATTCCCTTGTACACCAACGTCCGCGAGGACAGCGACGGGAAGTACACGCCGCAGCCCGCGCGCTCGCTCTCCACCTCGGCGCGCTTGCGCAGGCAGAAGGCGAGGCGGTCCAACGCCACACCGGACGGGAGCTCGTCCCCGGCTCCCGTCACCACCAGGATGGCGAAGTGCGGCATGACCGAGCGGGCGGTCGGGCCCACGTCGGCGGCGTCGGGGTCGACCGGAACCTCGCGCCAGCCCAGCACCTTCAGGCCCTCGTCGGTGGCGATGCGCCCGATCAGCGCCACCGCCTCGGCACGGCGCTCGGGATCGGCGGGCAGGAAGCCCATCCCGGCCGCGTAGCGGGCCTCGCCGTGCTCGTCCGGCTCGGGCAGGCCCGGCACCTCGGCGCGCAGCAGCGCGTCCGGGAGCTGGAGCAGGATGCCCGCGCCGTCGCCGCTGGTGGGCTCGGCACCGGCGGCGCCGCGGTGTTCCAGGTTCGCCAAGGCCGTCAGTGCGTCGGTCACGATCCCGTGCGAACGGCGGCCCAGGATGTCGGCCACCATCGCGACACCACAGGCGTCGCGTTCCGTGCTGGGGTCGTACAGACCTTGCCGGCCAGGGATGGCGGAGAAGATCACGCGCAGACCTCCCTCGTCGTCCTCGTGCAGTCCAGAATGGGGGCTGCGGGACGACGGTGGCCCGCTGAAACGCGCCTCGGATATGCCACAGGCAGCGTGTTTGTTACGGGGACTGTAACAGCCCGGAAATACCTGGGCATCCTCTTCTGGGTGGTATCCCACACTCAGGCGTAACGATTCGCGTGGTCGACGCGATCTAGCGCCCGACGTAACAGTACGCCCGTCCTGGGTTGTGCCCAGTCGGGACGCGAGTCTACTGGTAACTTCCCCCCTGCTCGCTCGGTAGCGAAGTCCGGTGTGACCCCGGCGCTGTCCCGCAACTGTGATGACCTGCTCATACCGAGCCGGTTTAGCCAGGTCGCCTTCCGCGCGCGCTCGACATCCGACACTCCCGCACCGAGGACGTGAGCCGAGTGCTGTTCCGCCGCTCCACCGCCGCGCTGGCCGTTGCCGCGCTCGCCCTGACCGGCTGCGCCACCCGCCAGCCGAGCAACGCCCCCGCTCCCCCGCCCGCGGCCGACTTCCCGGTCGAGGTGAGCGTGCCGGGCGGCTCCACCGGGCTGAAGCTGGAGAAGCGGCCGGAGCGGATCATCTCGCTCAACCCGAGCAGCACCGAGGTCCTCTACGCGGTCGGCGCCGGCAAGCAGGTCGTTGCCGTCGACGACCAGTCGACCTTCCCTGCCGAGGCGCCCAAGACCACGCTGTCGGGCTTCAAGCCGAACCTGGAGGCGATCGCCAACCACAAGCCCGACCTGGTGGTGGCCTCCAACGACATCGACAACCTGGTCTCCGGCCTCGGCCAGCTCAAGATCCAGGTGCTGCTGGTGCCCCCGGCCAAGACGCTGGACGACGCGTTCGCGCAGGCGGAGGTCGTCGGCAAGGCGACCGGTCACGCGGCCGACGGCACGGCGCTGGCGAAGCGGATGCGCGCGGACATCGACAAGATCGTCAACGACACCCGCAAGCCCGCTCGCGCGCTGAACTACTTCCACGAGCTGGACAACTCCCTCTACAGCGTCAGCTCGAAGACCTTCATCGGCAACGTCTACTCGCGCTTCGGGCTGACCAACATCGCCGACGAGGCCGACAAGAGCGGCAGCGGCTACCCGCAGCTCAGCGCGGAGTACCTGATCAAGGCCAACCCCGACCTGATCTTCCTCGCCGACACCAAGTGCTGCGGGCAGAACCCGCAGTCCGTCGGCGCGCGGCCGGGCTGGCAGAGCGTGAACGCGGTGAAGAACGGCGGCGTGATCGCGCTGGACGACGACATCGCCTCCCGCTGGGGCCCGCGCGTCGTCGACCTCGTGCGCACCGTCTCCTCGGCCGTCTCGGCAGCCGCCGCGAAGTGAACGAACCCCGGCCGACCAGGCTCACCTGGCGGCAACTGGCGCTCAGCTGCGCCCTGCTCGCCCTCGTCGTGGTCGTCGCGGTGCTGCTCGGCGCCATCGACCTCGGCTGGAGCCGCGTGCTCGCCGAGTTCTGGGCGCAGCTGACCGGCGGCGTGTCCCCGCTCTCGGAGCAGGAGGCCGCGATCCTCTGGCAGCTCCGGGTGCCCCGGGTCGTGCTGGGCTGCCTGGTCGGCGGGGCGCTGGCGATCTCCGGAGCGGCCTTCCAGGGCGTGTTCCGCAACCCGCTGGCCGATCCGTACCTGCTCGGCGCGGCAGCCGGGGCGGGCTTGGCCGCGACCCTCGTGGTCTTCGCGGTGCCCGCCGCTCAGGAGTTCGTTCAGGGCTGGGCGATCGGACCGCTGCCGCTGGCCGCCTTCCTGGGCGCGATCGGCGGCGTCGGGCTGACGTGGGCGCTCGGGCGCTCCGCTGGCAACGGGACCGCGACCCTGGTGCTCGCCGGGGTCGCGGTCGCCTCGTTCCTGACCGCGGTGCAGACCTTCGTCCAGCAGCTCAACGTGGACAACCTGCGGATCATCTACAACTGGATGCTCGGCGGCCTGGGAACCACGGGCTGGAACGAGGTCCTGCTGATCCTGCCGTACGTCGCCGTCTCGGCGGCCGTGCTCTGCGCGAGCGGGCGGCTGATCGACATCCTCGGCGTCGGCGACGAGGAGGCCGCGGCGCTGGGCCTGCGCCCCGCCCGCGTCCGGCTGATGGTGCTCGTCGCGGCATCCCTCGCCACGGCGGCGGCCGTCTCGGTCAGCGGCCTGATCGGCTTCGTCGGAATCGTTGTGCCGCACGTGATCCGGCTGATGGTGGCGGGCAGCTACCGCGTGCTGGTGCCGCTGTCGCTGGTCGGCGGGGCGATCTTCCTCGCGGGCGCGGACGTGGTGGCGCGCACGGTGATGGCACCCGCGGAGCTGCCCATCGGCGTGATCACCGCGTTCACCGGAGCGCCGTTCTTCGCCTTCGTGCTGCGGGCGACTCGCAAGGGGCGTGTGTGATGGCGGAGCTGGAGCTGCGGTCGGTCTCGGCGGGCTACAGGGGCGCCATGGTCGTGCGCGAGGTGACCGCGCGGCTGCCCCAGGGCTCGTGGCTGGCGATCATCGGCCCGAACGGCGCCGGGAAGTCCACCCTGCTCAAGGCGATCACCGGAATCACCGAGCACACGGGGGAAATCCTGCTCGACGGGGCGCCGATCTCCGCGATGAGCGCGCGGTCGCGGGCACGCGCGGTCGGTTACGCGCCGCAGACGCCGGTCACGCCGGAGGGCCTCACCGTCACCGACTACGCGCTGCTCGGCCGGACCCCGCACCTCGGCCTGCTGGCCCGCGAGGGCAACGCCGATCTGGAGATCGTGCGCGAGGTGCTGGGCAGGCTCGACCTCGACCACCTCGCCGACCGTCCACTTCGGACACTGTCCGGCGGTGAGCGCCAACGTGCCGTGCTGGCGAGGGTTCTGTCCCAGCAGGCGGGCCTGCTGCTGCTCGACGAGCCGACCACCGGCCTGGACGTCGGTCACGCCCAGGCCCTGCTGGAGCTCGTGGACCGGCTTCGGCGGGCCGACGGCACCACCGTGGTGAGCACGCTGCACGACCTCACGCTGGCCGCCCAGTACGCCGATGAGCTGATCCTCATCGACAAGGGCGACGTGGTGGCCGTGGGGCCGCCCACCGAGGTGCTGACCGCCGAGCGGGTCGCGGCGCACTACGGCGCCAAGGTCGCGATCCTCGCAGCGCCGGACGGCACCCCGGTGGTGACTCCCGTCAGGTCTTGACCGGCTCCTTCTTCTCGATATCTGCCCGCATCAGCTCGTCCATGTCCACAAGGGACGGATTGTCGAGCACCTCGTTGAGGCGGTCGCGATCCAGCGAGTTCTGCCAGCGCGCCACCACGAGCGTCGCGACACCGTTGCCGACCAGGTTGGTCAGCGCGCGGGCCTCGGACATGAACCGGTCGATGCCCACGATCAGCGCGATGCCCACGACCGGGATGGTGTCGCCGAAGGCCTGCAACGAGGCCGCGAGCGTGATCAGCCCGGCTCCGGTGACCCCCGCCGCGCCCTTGCTGGAGAGCAGCATGAACAGCAGCAGGCCGATCTGCGTCCAGATGGACAGCTCCACACCGGTGGCCTGGGCGATGAAGATCGCGCCCATGGTCAGGTAGATGCAGGTGCCGTCCAGGTTGAACGAGTAGCCCGTGGGAATCGTCAAGCCCACCACGGACTTCTGCGCTCCGGCGGCCTCCATCTTGACCAGCATCCTGGGCAGCACCGCCTCGCTGGAGGAGGTGCCCAGCACGATCAGCAGCTCGTCCTTGATGAAGCGGACGAACTTCAGCACGCTGAACCCGGCGAGCCGGGACACGATGCCCAGCACCACGACGACGAACAGCAGGCAGGTCGCGTAGAAGGCGATCATCAGGAACGCCAGGCCCGTCAGCACCTTGCTGCCGTACTTGCCGATGGTGAAGGCCATGCCGCCGAAGGCACCGATCGGCGCCGCGTACATGACGACCTTGATCACGCCGAACATCACCTTGGAGACGGTGTCCAGCGCGTCGATGACCTTCTTGCCGCGCTCGCCCATGAAGGACACCGCGACCGCGACCAGCACGGCGACCACGAGCACCTGGATCAGCTGGCCCGAGGTGAACGCGCCGACGAAGGACTCCGGGACCAGGTGCAGGATGAACCCGGTGAAGCCGTCGGTGTCCTTGGCCTTGGCGATCGTGTCCGCGGCCTCACCGGCGTTGATCGGCATGTTCAGGTCGGCGCCCGGCTTGAGCACGTTGACCACGACCAGGCCGATGATCAGCGCGAGCAGCGTCATCGCGGTGAAGTACAGGATCGTCCGCAGCGCCAGGCCGCCCGCCTTGGCGAGGTTGCCCAGCCCGGCGATGCCGACCACGATCGTGCAGAAGATCGTCGGCGCGATGACCATCTTCACCAGGTTGACGAAGAAGTCCGCCAGCCACTTCATCTCGCTGGCCTGCTTGGGGAACACCAGCCCGACGAGGACGCCGAGGGCGATCGAGACCAGTACCCAGAAGTAGAGGTGCCGGTAGATCGGTTTCTTGGTTGATGCTCGACCTGCGTCGGCCATCGACCCTCCTCGGGCTCCGTTGCGTGGGGGACGTTGGCGGGAATGTTGACCGTTCACGAATCTCCAGGACAACGCCCAGCGGAGAAACTTCAGACTCGTCTGACGTAGCCGCAACGTCCGCGTGACACCGCTTTCACGTTCAAGAGGTACTAACCTCCGCCTCATGCTGCCCCGTCCGCTGAGCCGCCGCACGCTGATCGTCGCGGCCGGAACGGGCCTGCTCGCGGGCTGTTCGGCGCGCCGGGACCCCGGTATCCGCGAGCTGGTACTGGCCACCGGCCCGGACGGTGCGGTGTTCCAGAAGATCGGCGCGGCCATCGCCACGCTGCTCGCCAAGGCGCTGCCCGGCATCGCCGTCCGGGCCCTGCCCAGCAGCGCGTCCGTGCAGAACCTGCACCTGCTCAACAGCGGCACCGCGCAGCTCGCACTGTCCTCTTTGGACGCCATCTCCGAGCACCCGAACACCTCGATACACGGCATCAGCGCCGTCGGCAGGCTCTACGACAGCTTCCTGCACCTCGTCGTGCCCGCGGGCGGGCCGATCCGCGCCTTCGAGGACCTCGACGGCAAGCGCGTGTCCATCGGCGCGCGCGGCTCCGGCACCGAGTTCATCGTGTCCAACCTCCGCCGCGTCACCGGCATGTCGTTCACGCCCGTGCTGCTCAACCAGCAGGAGTCCGCGCAGGCCCTGGCCGCCGGCTCACTCGACGCGTTCTTCACGCTCACCGGCATCCCCACGCCCGCGATCACCGACCTGGAGCAGCACACCCGCATCCGCCTCGTGCCCCTCGCCGCCCAGGCCCAGGCGCTGGCCGGGCTGCCCAACGGCTACTACCTACCTGCCACCATCCCCGCCACCACCTACGGCGCGCTCCCGCCGTGCCCCACCGTCGTCACCCCGAACCTGCTGCTGGCCAGGGAGGATGTGCCCGACGACGTCGTGGAGACCGTGACCCGAACCGTCTTCCTCGAAGCCCCCACGATCGCCGCCGACCGCCCCGAGGCCCGCCGCATCAACATCCGCACCGGCATCTCCACCGGCCCCATCCCCCTGCACTCCGGCGCCGCCCGCTGGTTCCGCGCCCTCAAACGCTGACCCCCACCGCCGCCGCTTAAGCCCTGAATGACTCATTCAGGACGCTCAAGTACCTCATAGCCTTCACAGGTAACCGGAAATTCCGTTGCCATGTCCAGATCGTCCGGTATCGGATGGTGTCTAACTCCACCTGATGACGAGGAGATGCCCATGGCAGTGCCGTTCCCAGTCGTCGACCGGCCCGACGTCCGTACCGTTCTGGTCGCCTTTCGCGATGTGGCCGACGAGCGCGAACAACGCACCGTCGCCGAGCAACTGCTCATCGACTGGCAGCGTGAGCCCTGGCCCGCGGACGTGGTGTCGCTGAGCTGCTATCTGGGTACGGACGGGGCAAGCGTGCTGGCCTACATCCAGCGCACGTCCGAGCAACCCTCTGGCGATCTGCCCGGCTTGCACGCACTGGGCGCGGAGCCGATCGCCTACCGGGTGTACCGCAGCCTGACCACGCCGGAGGAGACCCGTGTGCCGGGGTGCCTGGTGACCGCGTTGTTCACAGTGGACGGTCCGGAGCGGCAGCGCTGGTTCGTCGACTCGCTGATCGCCGCGCTGCCCGAGGACGATGGCCATCCGGGGGCGATCTCCGCGCATTTCCATCTCAGCCTCGACGGCCGCTGGATGCTCAACTACACCGAGTGGACCTCCGCGGAGGCACACGGTGAAGCTGCAGCGAGTGGCGCGCACGACGACCTGCACGACCTCTTCGCCAACACTCCCGGAGTGCAGCCGCTCGGCGGCCACCGCTACCGCCTCCAGTGCAGCCTCACCGCACCCGTGGGTTAGCCGATCCCCACGTAGTCAGCGCGTCGGTTCGGGTGATCGGCGTTCGTCGCGTTGGGATGGCAGGATGCGCGCCAGCGCGGCGACGACCACCATCAGGGCCTCGATCACCACGAACGCGCGACTGTAGGCGGTGGCGAGCGCCTGCGGGGTGCCGACGTGGCTGCTGGCGACGGTGACCAGGGTGGCCAGGCCGAGCGCGGGTGTGCCTGGCCATGCCTGACCCCGAGTCAAGCCCGCACCGGCGATGCTGTGGCCCGTGCGCACGGGCCACAGCCGCTTAGATCGGGTTGGTGCGGCTGGCCACGTCCTGCCACACCTCCGGTGTCCCCTCGATCACCTGTGCGTGCTCGGGCAGGGCGTCCGGATCAAGGTTCGGTCTCACGATCAGTCCGGGGGCCACCCCGACGAAGCGTTCCCCGGTGTCGGTGCTGATCTCGATCACGGCACCGCCCCGAACGTTGATGTTCCGCACGTCCCGATCACGTGCCCCGGTCGGTACCTCGATCACGGGAACGATCCGATCAGCCGCACGGACCACGAACCGGACCCCGAAGAAGAGGAACACCTCTCGCCGGACCAGCGGGTCAAGACCGCGCACCTTGTCCGCCCACACCGTGTCAGTGTCCACCCATCGCAGGCCGCCCGGATCGATCGGCAACTCTCGAAGACGGTCCACCTCCGCCATCATCGCCTCCGCCGTCGCGATGATCTCGGCGCGCTCCTCCGGCTGAGCCTTGACCACCGATCCCATCGTGTCTGCATAACGCCGCTCCAGCCGCGCGATGTCGTTGGCGTGATCAGTCGGAGGCACCACCTGACGCTCCCGCACCATCACAGCGGAGAACGCGGCGGTGAACTCCTCCATCGCCAACGCCTCAAGCCCCTCAACATCACCACACGTGATGTGTTTCTTCGGGCAGTACCACGACTTCGTCTCATACACCCGTGGCGTGCCGTCTTTCTTGGTGTACCTGTTCGTGCGCGTCTTGAGCCACAACGGACCAGCGCACTCGGGGCAGACAAACAGGCCGGAGAACGGCATGATCCGGCGCGCTCCTCGTGCCTGAAATTCCGGCCGGAGAATGTTCGCCTTGATCTCCTTCTGTTCCGCTTCACCGAAGATGCCCCACTCGACGAGATCCGTGTTCGTCAACACATCCCGCACGGACGGCAGCGCCCATTTGGCCCCAACGGCGGCATCGGAAGATTTTCCCGCTCCGCTTTGTGCTGCCTGGTCCGCTCCATTGGCGTCGGGATCTCCCGCTCGGTCAGCCACCGCATGAGATCAGCCTGCCGCGCGCCGCTTCGCGCCTTGGCAGACAACTCCCGCAGCACCTCAACGGCGATCGGGTCAATCGCGATTTCGAGCCCTTCACCGTTCTCGCGGCGCACCGGCATCAAGCCATACCCGTACCGGTCGCCCATCCAGCGCCCTTGCTCCCGATGCCTGGCCTTCGCGTCCTTGATCCGCTCAGCGATCCGATCGCGCTCCATCTCCGCGATAGCCGCAAGCACAGCGATGATGAGCTTGGCAAGCTCCATCGAGGTGCCAATGCCCTCAGACACAAACACAATGCGCTTGCCGTTCTCGCGTGCCCACCGAAACAACGCAAGAATGTCTTCAGTTTCCCGGCCCACCCGATCGAGCTTCGTAACGAGCAAGGTTTTCCAGTGAGCCGGAGGATTCTCGCCCAGCCATGGCCCCAACTCGGAACGCTCAAAAGCGCTCAGCGCGCCCGACACACTCAGATCAGAGATCGTGCCCACAATCGGGACGCCGTACGCGTTGGCCCACTGCGAGCCTTTCTCGAACTGGACGTCTTCCGCCGTGGAACCATCCTTCGTGTACGACTCTCGGGCATAGATCAACGCCGCATCGTTGTCCGAGGTGAACGGGACCTCAACCCGCTTCTCAGCCCGAACCCGCTTCAGGCCACGCCTGGCCGACCGCTTCGGGGCGCGTGCCCATGAGCACGCCACCCCCCTCAACGTCGTCCCCATCCACCCTAGACACGATGAACCCCATGTCAGGCCCTCACGCTCAGGCTGCACCGTTCGTGTCGGTCAGCAATGAGGGCAGCAATGACTCATTCAGTGCGTTGAAGTACCTCAATGAGTCATTCAGGGCCAAACCCACGATGTCGGTCAGCCGAGGAGGAACGCGCGGGCTTGGTCGGCGACGGGTTCGGGGGCCGACCAGAACGCGGAGTGGTCGTGGTCGGCCAGGGTCAGCACGGTGACGTTCGGCAGGATCGCGGCGAGCGCCTCGGCTCCCACGCGCATGAACGCCTCGCCGTTGCCGCCCACAGCGACGGCGATCGGCGCGTTGATGGTCCAGCGGTCGGTGGGCAGCGGCTTGCCGTCCTGAAGGCCGCGCCAGAACCTGAGGTCGTAGGCGTAGGTGTGGGCGTAGGTCGACATCACCTCCCACGACGGGTCCGCTTTCATCATCGGGATGTACTCGGCGGGGACGCGGAGCACCTCGGTCATGAAGTACTCGCTGGCCTCACTGCGCTTCCCGGCCGAGACCAACGCCTCCAGGTGCTCGATGGCGTCAGCGGGAACCGGCGGCCGGGAGCCGTCGATGATGAACGGGGGCTCGTAGAGGTAGAGGCCGCTGACCTTGTCGCCCAGCGCGCTGGCAGCGTCCAACGCGAGTCCGCACGCGCCGGAGCCGCCGGTCAGGGCCGCGGAACCGCCGAGGACGTCGATCAGTGCCGAGATGTCCTCGATCTCACGCGCCGGGTCGTAGGGCTGCGGGTCACCGCTGGCGCCACGGCCACGGCGGTCGAAGCTGAGCACGGTGAAGTCCTTGGCCAACGCGGCAACGATGTCCGCGGCGCCGGTGTGGTCCTCCGCGACGTTGCTGACCACGATGATCGCGGGGCCGGAGCCGGTCAGCTCGTAGGCGATCGTGGTGCCATCGGCCGAGATGAGGGTGTCCATGGTCGTTTCTCCTTGAGCGAAGGTGTCCAGCACGTCGCTGAGCCGGTCGAGCGCCTCGGCGTAACCATCGGCCATCCGCAGCTGGACGGCCCGTTGCAGCGCCGCGCTGTCGGGGAAGCTCGCCGCGACATCGACGGTGCAACCGGTGCCAGCAGCGGCAAACGTGACTGTGGTGGGAAAGGTGTCCGTGCCTTCGGGCTGCCACGCCTCGTCGGCGAAACCGCCGTCGTAGGCCAGCTCGGCGAGCGGAGTGACTTCGGTGTAGGTGGAGACACTGCGGACCGCGGCCGCCGAGCCGTCCACCGGCGCCATCTGGAACCGCCAGCGACCGCCGGGGCGCACGTCCATCTCGTACACGGTGGCCGCCCAGCCCTGCGGCCCCCACCAGCGGCTGAGCGCTTCCGGGTCCGTCCACGCCCACCAAGCGCGGTCGACACCGGCGGCGTAGGTACGGCTGATGTGGACCACGTTGTTCGTCCTGTCGATCACGATGCCGTCGGGCACGGTCGATCTCCTCATTGGTTCTGCTCGTTTGCGCGGTCTTCTTCGAGGAAGGAGCCGAGGCGGTCCATCCGGTCCGCCCACAGCGCCGCGAAGCCCTGCGCCCAGTCACTGATCACGTGCATCGCGTCGGGGTGCAGCCGGTAGATCCGCTGCTGGGCCCGCTTGGCCGACTCGACCACGTCCGCGTCGGCGAGCAGTCGCAGGTGCCGGGACACCTGCGGCTGGCCGAGGCCGAGCGCGTCGACGATGCCGCCGACCGGCTGCGGCCCGTCCTTCAGCAACTCCACGATCTGGAAGCGGTTCGGTTCGGAGATCGCCGCCAGTCGCTGTTGCACGGTGGATGCCATGCCGCGAACATACGCGAAAGCATATATACGCGCAAGCAGATGTACTGAGGTCAGTCCGCTGCGGGGAGGCGAACCACGGCGTCGAGGCCGTGCGGACCCGGGGAGAGCAGTTCGAGTTGGCCGCCCGCCGCGGTGACCAGCTCAGCGCAGATCGCCAGGCCGAGGCCGGTGCCCGCGATGTTCTGGTGTCGCGGCGAGCGCCAGAAGCGGTCGAGCGCCGCAACGCGCTCTGCCTCCGGCAGTCCCGTGCCGTCGTCGACCACGTGCAGCTCGACCATGGCGCCGACGAGTTCCGCGCGCACCACGATCTCGCTGCCGCCGGAGAGCCGGACGGCGTTGCCCACCAGCTCGTCCAGCACGCTGCCGAGCCCACCCGGCGGCTCCAGGACGCGGAGCCCGCCAGGGATGTCCACGTGCAGCTCGATCTCCGCGCGCAGCGCCGACGCGGCCCACGCGGGCTCGTGCGTGGCGACCAAGCTGTCCAGCTCCACCGGTTCGGCCGCCACGGCGCTGTCCAGGCGGGTCGCCGCGAGCAGCGCGTCCAGGACGCGGCCCATCTCCGCGGCCTCTTCGACGGCGATCTCGTGCGCTTGGCGAGCTGCCTCGGAGTCCAGGTGCGGCTGGAGGTTCTCCACGGCCAAGCGCAGGCTCGCCAGCGGGTTGCGCAGCTGGTGCGATGCGTCGGCGACGAACGCGCGCTGACGGCGCAGTGCCCGGCCGACCACGTCGACCATGCTGTTGAAGGACACCGCGAGCCGCCGCAGCTCCGGCGGACCGTCCACGTCGGCCCGGGTGTCGAGCTTGCCGCTGGCCACGCGCGCGGTCGCCTCGTCGAGCTGGTGGATCGGCCGCAGCACCCACCGCGAGATCGGCCAGGCCACCGCGACCAGCGCCAGCAACGGCACCAGGCCGACCAGCACCAGCAGCCACCAGATCTGCTCGATCTGCGCGCGCAGGGGCGCCGTCGAGGACACCGTCACCACCGAGGCGACGACCTCGCTGTCCCGGCCGACCGGCTCGACGACGACAAGCGGGGCGTCGCGCCACGGCCACACGATCTCCGGCGGCTCGGGGCGGTAGCCCGCGAAGGCCAGCTCCAGCTGTTCGGAGACCGTGGGGACGGTGAGGTCGAAGTTCTCCCGCGAGGCCAGGATGATCCGCCCGCCGGGCGCGACCAGGGCGGCCGGGCTGCTGTACAGGGCGTCGTAGCGGACCATCTCGTCACGCAGTGCGGCCGTGCGGCCGGAGGAGAGCGCGTTGTCCGCGAGCGAGGCGAAGCGGCTGGCGTCGGCGAGGCGGTCCAGGTACATCCGCTGCGTCTCGCCCTCGGCGACGGCCATCGCCAGCGGGACGCCCATGGCCGCGGCGAGCACGACCAGCAGTGGCACCAGCACGCCGAGCAGCCTGCGCAGCACGGCTCACCTGGCCAGGCGGTAGCCGACGCCGCGCACGGTCTCGATGCGGACGTGCTCGCCGAGCTTGCCGCGCAGCGTCGCGATGTGGGTGTCCAGGCTGCGTGAGCGCGCCTCCCAGCTGGTGTGCCACACCTGGTCCAGGATGTGGTCGCGGCTGACCACGCTGCCCGGTCGCGCCACCAGCAGCGCGAGCACGTCGAACTCCTTGCGGGTCAACAGGATCTGCTCACCGTCCACAGTGGCCACTCGCGAGGAGAGGTCGACGCTGAGCTTGCCCGCCTCGATCGTCTCGGCCTCGGTCTCGGCGCTGGCCCGCGCGGAGCGGGTGCGCCGGAGCACGGCCTCGACCCTGGCCAGCAGCTCCGCCGTGCCGAAGGGCTTGACCACGTAGTCGTCCGCGCCGCTGCGCAGGCCGAGGACGCGTTCCCGCTCCTCGCCGCGCGCGGTGACCGCGATGATCGCCATGCCCTCGGTCTGCCGCAGCCTGCGCAACAGGTCGAGCCCGTCAGCGTCGGGCAGGCCCAGGTCGAGCAGGACGACGTCCGCGTGGCCCGCTTGCAGCGCTGCCGCCGCGGTCGCCACCCGGTGCACGTCGTAGCCGGCGTGCTGCAACGCGGTGACCAGCCCGCGTGCCACTCGGTCGTCGTCCTCGACGACGAGGATGCGCATGGGGACCGATGTTAGGTCTTGTCCGTCTTCGTCGGGTCGACCGTCGCGGACTCGACCGGCTTTTCCTCGGCCTTCTTCTCTTCGGCCGGTTCCGGTTCGGGCTCGGGTTCCGGCTCGCCCTCGTGCGCGGCCCGCAGTGCGGCGAGGTCCTCGCGCTCACCGCGCTTCTTGGCCAGCACCAGGTAGATCACCGCGCCGAGGAAGAGCAGGACCGAGGTGAACACGTTGATCCGGATGCCCGCGATCAGCGTGGCGTCGTCCTGGCGCATGATCTCGATCCAGAACCGGCCAGCGGTGTAGCCCGCGACGTAGAGCGCGAACACCCGGCCGTGGCCGAGGCGGAAGCGCCGGTCGGCCCAGACGATCAGCGCCGCGACGCCGAGGTTCCACAGCAGCTCGTAGAGGAAGGTCGGGTGCACCACCGCGATCGGCGTGTGGTCCATGGCCACGCCGCCGAGCGGGTCCTCCAGGTTGGTGACCGGGTCGATCCTGCGGTAGATCTCCAGGCCCCACGGCAGATCCGTCGGACCGCCGTAGAGCTCCTGGTTGAACCAGTTGCCGAGGCGGCCGATGGCCTGCGCCACCACGATGCCCGGCGCGACCGCGTCCGCGAAGGCGGGCAGCGGGATGCCGCGCTTGCGGCAGGCGATCAGCGCGCCGACCGCGCCCAGCGCGATGGCTCCCCAGATGCCGAGGCCGCCCTGCCAGATCTTGAGCGCGTCCACCGGGTTGCCGCCGGGGCCGAAGTACTTCGGCCAGTCCGTGGCCACGTGGTAGAGCCGCCCGCCGACCAGGCCGAACGGGACCGCGAAGACCGCGATGTCGGTGACCGCGCCCTTCTCCCCGCCCCTGGCGACGAAGCGGCGCTCACCCCAGGCGATCGCCACCACGATGCCCGCGATGATGCAGAGCGCGTAGGCGCGCAGCGGGATCGGGCCGATGTACCAAACGCCCCGGTCAGGGCTGGGGATCGTTGCCAGGATCGCGGACACCGTTCCAGTCACGCCGCTCACCGTAGCCGCTGCTCGTCAGCCACTCCGGCCCGGGTTCACCGTGCGAGATCCACCAGGACCGGGAACGGGCGCTCCCACTTCAGCACGCCGTTGTCGCTGCGCACCGTCTCGCGATAACCAGCCCCGTCGAACTCGTAGGCGATCGCGGACACGGGCTCGGCCACCGGGTCCACGATGACGAAGAACGGGATGGCGGCCTCGGCGTACAACTGCCGTTTCAGAGCGCGGTCGTAGACCCGCGAGGACGGTGACAGAACCTCGACCGCGAGCAGGATGTCAGCCGCGTCGAAGTAGAGGGTGTTCGCCCCTGGAACCATCGTGATGACGAGATCTGGAATGAGCAGCCGCTCTCCGTTCAGGACGACATTGACCCCGGGCAACAGCTCGTACTCCGTCGGAACAGCTCTGTCCACACTCACCTGCAGACGATGCAGAACGCGCTGGTGCCCTCCTCCGGGAGCGGGGCTCACGACAACGGTCCCGTCGACGAGCTCGACCCGCTGGCCCTGGTCCTCGGGGAGTGCGAGGACCTCGTCGAGCGTCCAGCGTTGCGGGTGCTGGGGGAACGTTTCCGCTGCTGCTGCCACTGCGGGTCACCTCCGGTGTCCGGTCTGTCATGCCGGGCCGAATGTGGTTGTCGGCATGACACCACCCTGTCTGCGGCCACGAGCGGTTCCGGCCCTTTCCGGCGTCGAACAGCCCGGTTCGCTCGAACGAAGGGCACTTTGCGCTAGGGGCAACAAGGAAATGCCAACCGGCAGGAAACCCCGTTTGGTACTCATAACGGGAAAGAGCGAGCGAAGGCGGAGCTCACGATGACGCGGCCAGCGCCGTGGCCGTTCTGCCGCCAGCGGAATCTGTGGCGTCAAGTACTGGCTCGTCGGTCCAATGGTGCGATGGCGACAGCGGCGTACGACGAGATCGCGGACTGGTACGAGGATCAGCTCCTCAGCGCCCAGCGGTCGAGATCAGGAGAACCTGGGCACGATCCACTCGGGATCGACCACGCGCTGCGCGATCTTCTCGGTGAGGGCAGCGGCGTGTGCCTCGAGATCGGCTGCGGCACGGGCGTCCACGCCGAACTCGTGCGGGAACTCGGGTGGACGCCCGTCGGCGTCGACCTGTCCAGCGGGATGCTGCGCCACGCCAGGGGACGTCTGCCCGTCGCACGGGCCAACGCCGGTCGGCTGCCGGTGCGGGAGAGCAGTGTGCCCGCCGTTGTCGCCGTGATGGTCCACACCGACATGCCCGAGTACCCGTCAGTGCTGCGCGAGGTGGCCAGAGTGCTGCAACCCGGCGGGGTGTTCGTGCACGTCGGCGTCCACCCGTGCTTCTGCGGCGGGTTCGCCGACCGCAGCGCCCCCGCCGCGGTGGTCCTCCGCCCGGGCTACCTGGACGGCCACTGGACGACGGAGTCGTGGACCGACCAGGGACTTCGCGACAAAGTCGGCGCCGCGCACTGGCCACTGCCCGCGCTGATGCACGCGTTCCTCAACGCGGGCTTGACTCTTGAGCGGTTCACCGAGGGCGGCACCCCGACGCCGGTCGTGCTGGCCGTGCGAGCTAGCCCACCCGCCCAATAGCCCGTTTCGTACCCATAGCGGGAAAGGAGTCAGCCGCTATGAGTACGAAACGGGAAATTCAGGCGGTGACGGGGGCGCGGTGCGTGGCGGAGGAGAGTTCGGCGGCCAGAGAGCGGACGGCCGCCTCGCCGGAGGAGACGGCGTTGACGAAGGCGGAGCCCACGATGACGCCGTCGGCGAACGCGGCGACCTCGGCGGCCTGAGGGCCGGAGCGAACGCCGAGGCCCACGCCGATGGGGATGTCGGTGTGCGCGCGGGTGCGCTCGACGAGCTGCGGGGCCTGGCTGCTGACCGTGTCGCGGGTGCCGGTGACGCCCATGATCGAGGCGGCGTAGAGGAATCCGCTGCTGGCCGAGGCGGTCAGCGAGATCCGCTCCTCGGTGGAGGACGGCGCGACGAGGAAGATCCGGTCGAGGCCGTGCTCGGTGGATGCGGCCATCCAGTCCTCGGCCTGCTCCGGGATGAGGTCGGGGGTGATCAACCCGAGCCCGCCCGCCGCGGCCAGGTCGCGGGCGAAGGCGTCGACGCCGTAGCGCAGCACCGGGTTCCAGTAGGTCATGACGACCGCGCGCCCGCCGGAAGCGGAGATCGACTCCACGACGGAGAACAGGTCGCGCAAGCGGAAACCGTTGCGCAGAGCGGTTTCCGCGGCGTCCTGGATGGTCGGGCCGTCCATCACCGGGTCGGAGAACGGCAGGCCGACCTCGACGAGGTCGCAGCCGGAGTCGAGCATCGCTGCGAGGTGCTGCTTGGAGCCCTCGACGGTCGGGAAGCCCGCGGGCAGGTAGCCGATCAGGGCGGCGCGGTCGGCCGCGCGGCAGTCGGCGAACATCTGCGTCAGCGAGGACATCAGGCGTTCTCCCCCACGAGGTCGACCCCGCTGGAGGCGGAAGTCAGGTTGAAGTAGCGGGCGGCGGTGTCCATGTCCTTGTCACCGCGGCCGGACAGGCACACCAGGATCACGCCGTCCGGGCCGAGTTCCTGGCCGAGCTTGAGCGCTCCGGCGAGGGCGTGCGAGGACTCGATCGCCGGGATGATGCCCTCGGTGCGCGAGAGCAGCCGCAGCGCCTGCATCGCCTCGTCGTCGGTCACCGCGCGGTACTCGGCGCGGCCGATGTCCTTGAGGTAGGAGTGCTCAGGCCCGACGCCGGGGTAGTCCAGGCCGGCGGAGATCGAGTACGCCTCGGTGATCTGCCCGTCGGCGTCCTGGAGCAGGTAGGAGAACGCGCCGTGCAGCACGCCGGGCTCGCCCTGGGTCAGGGTCGCGCCGTGCTCGTCGGTGTCAACGCCCTTGCCAGCGGGCTCCAGGCCGACCAGGCGCACGTCCGGGTCGTCGAGGAAGCCGTGGAAGATGCCGATCGCGTTGGAGCCACCGCCGACGCACGCCGCGACCACGTCGGGCAGGCGGCCGACCTGGTCGAGCATCTGGGCGCGGGCCTCTTCGCCGATGATCTTGTGGAAGTTGCGCACCATCATCGGGAACGGGTGCGGGCCCGCGGCGGTGCCGAGCAGGTAGTGCGTGTCGTCGACGTTGGCGACCCAGTCGCGCAGCGCCTCGTTGATCGCGTCTTTGAGCGTGCGGGAGCCGGTCTTGACCGGGATGACCTCCGCGCCGAGCAGCTTCATCCGCGCCACGTTGAGCGCCTGCCGCTCGGTGTCGACCTCGCCCATGTAGACGACGCAGTCCAGGTCGAGCAGCGCGCACGCGGTGGCGGTGGCGACGCCGTGCTGGCCCGCGCCGGTCTCGGCGATGACGCGCTTCTTGCCCATCCGCTTGGTCAGCAGCGCCTGGCCCAGCACGTTGTTGATCTTGTGTGAGCCGGTGTGGTTGAGGTCCTCGCGCTTGAGGAAGATCCGCGCGCCGCCCGCGTGCTCGGCGAACTTCGGGGCCTCGGTGAGCAGCGAGGGCCGGTTGGCGTACTCGCGCAGCAGCCGCTCGAACTCGGTGACGAACTCCGGGTCGACCCGGGCCTTGTCGTAGAACGTGGACAGCTCGTCGATCGCGGCCATCAGCGCCTCGGGCATGAACTTGCCGCCGTAGGGGCCGAAGTGCCCGCGCTCGTCGGGGCCGTGCTTGTCCCTGTCCTCGTCGTGGGTCATCAAGCTCTCTCTTTTCAGACTGCTCAGCGGCTCGGGCGCGGGCAGGCGGGGTGCGAGCCCGCCGTGACCAGCTGGGTCACCGCGCCGCGCGGGTTGCCGCTGGTCACCAGGCCCTCACCGACCAGGACCGCGTCCGCACCGTAGCCCGCGTAGGTCATCAGGTCGCTGGGGCCGCGCACACCGGACTCGGCGATCTTGATCACTTCGCTGGGCAGACCGGGCGCGATCCGGCCGAAGCAGTCGCGGTCCACCTCCAGCGTGGTCAGGTCGCGCGCGTTCACGCCGATCACCTGGGCGCCCGCCTCCAGCGCGCGGTCGGCCTCCTCGGCGGTGTGCACCTCGACCAGCGCGGTCATGCCCAGGGACTCGGCGCGGTCCAGCAGCGCCTCCAGCACGTTCTGCTCCAGCGCCGCCACGATCAGCAGGATCATGTCCGCGCCGTGCGCCCGAGCCTCGTGGATCTGGTACGGGCTGACCATGAAGTCCTTGCGCAGCAAGGGAACGTCGACCGCGGAGCGGACCGCGTCGAGGTCGGCGAGCGAGCCGCCGAAGCGGCGTTCCTCGGTGAGCACGCTGATCACCCGCGCGCCGCCGGACTCGTAGTCCCTGGCCAGCTCGGCCGGATCGGTGATGCCCGCCAGCTCGCCCTTGGACGGGCTGCGGCGCTTGACCTCGGCGATCACGCCGACGCCGGGGGCGCGCAGCGCGGCCATCACGTCCCGGGGAGCGGTGGCCCGCGCGGCGAGTTCCTTGATCTCCGCCAGCGGTGTCTGCGCTTCGCGGACGGCCAGGTCGGCGCGGACGCCTTCGAGAATCGACTCCAGGACGTTCACGCGCGCTCCTCCGCATGATCCGTTCGTCCGGCGCGGCCGTTGCTGGCTCGTCCCGGCGCTCGAATCGGTTCGTTGCTGCCGCACCCGATAGCGACCGTCCCCATCACGGCGCCCGTGAGGCGTTCATGGATGCTAACTCTCAGGCGGTGCCGCTTCCGGTCTGGGGTCACCGAATCCGTCCTGGCTGTCAAGGGTCTTTCCGGGCGGTGACCGTGGGATCACTCCCCGAGTCCAACGCCTCCCACACCTCCCGGTCGGGATCGGAGGCCCTGGCGTTACTCCCGGTGTCGTAGCGAGCACCGAGCGCGGGCATCCGGCCACCGCCGAGCAGCACCGCCAGACCGGCGGCGAACAGCAGCGCGAGCCCGCTCAGCGCGAGCACCGGCCCCGTACCCCTCGATGCGCCGAGCGCGACGTCAGCGCTGGTCAGGGCGCCGGTGAACCACAAACTGGTGGCACCTGCGGCCAGCAGGACGAGCAGCGCGCCGACGACCCGGCGCAGCACTCCGCCGGTCGCGACGACCCCCGCGATCCCGGCGAGGCAGAGCAGCGCGAGCGGGATGAGCGCGGGCACCTGGTCGGCTCCGGTCGGCGGCTTCGCCGCCAGGGCCGCCGCGCCGGAGGCGTCGAACCACGCGATCGTGGAGGAGCCCCAGAGCAGTCCGGCCGCGACGAGCAACAGCAGCACGACTGTCCACATGAGACCTCGGGCGGGCCGGACGGCTTGCCCGCCAACGGGCTCACCCACCGCTGACCCCGTCGACGGCCAACGCCATCGTGTCGGCGGTGGCGATCGCCGAGAGCACGGCGCGGGCCTTGTTGAGGCACTCCTGGTCCTCGGAGACCGGGTCGGAGTCGGCCACGATGCCCGCGCCCGCTTGGACGTAGGCGACGCCCTCGCGCACGAGCGCGGTGCGGATGGCGATCGCGGTGTCCGCGTCGCCCGCGAAGTCCAGGTAGCCCACGACGCCGCCGTAGAGGCCGCGCCGGGTCGGCTCCAGCTCCTCGATCAGCTCCATCGCGCGCGGCTTCGGCGCCCCGGAGAGCGTGCCCGCCGGGAAGCAGGCCGCCACCGCGTCGTAGGCGGTGCGGTCGTCGGCCAGCTGCCCGGTCACGGTCGAGACGATGTGCATGACGTGGCTGTAGCGCTCGATGCGGAAGAACTCCACGACGGTGACCGAGCCCGGCTTGCAGACCCGGCCGAGGTCGTTGCGGGCCAGGTCGACCAGCATCAGGTGCTCGGCCCGCTCCTTCTCGTCGTGCAGCAGGTCCTTGGCCAGCAGCGCGTCCTCCTCCTCGTCGGCGCCGCGCCAGCGCGTCCCGGCGATCGGGTGCGTCGTCGCCTTGCCGTCGCGGACGGTGACCAGCGCTTCCGGGCTGGAGCCGACGATCGCGAAGCCGTCGAGGTTGAGCAGGTACATGTACGGGCTGGGGTTGGTGGTGCGCAGGACCCGGTAGATGTCCAGCGGGTCGGCCCCGGTCTCCAGCTCGAAGCGCTGCGAGACCACGACCTGGAACGCCTCGCCCGCGTGGATGGCCTCCTTGGCCTTCTCCACGGCGGCGGTGTAGTCGGCGGTGCTGCGGCGGCGGGTGAAGCGCGGTTCCGGGCGGGAGAACACCGCCGCGCTGGGCGCAGCCGAGGTGCACAGCCGCGCGGTCATGTCCTCCAGGCGCGCGACGGCCTCGTCGTAGGCGGCGTCGACGCGCTCGTCGGTGTCGTCCCAGTTGATCGCGTTGGCGATGAGCGTGATCGTGCCCTCGTGGTGGTCCATGGCGGCGAGGTCCATCGCCAGCAGCATCACCAGCTCGGGGATCTCCAGGTCCTTCTCGGCCAGCTCGGGCAGCGCCTCCAGCCTGCGCACCACGTCGTAGCCGAGGTAGCCGACCATGCCGCCGGTCAGCGGGGGCATGCCGGGCAGCGCGTCGGTGTGCAGCAGCCGCATGGTCTCGCGCAGCGCCACCAGCGGGTCGCCGTCCTGCGGCAGGCCGACCGGCGGGGTCCCGGTCCAGGTGGCGTGGCCGTCCACCACGGTCAGCGCGGCCGGGCTGTGCGCGCCCACGAAGGACCAGCGCGACCAGGAGCGGCCGTTCTCGGCGGACTCGAAGAGGAAGGTCCCTGGCCGGGCCGCGCCGAGCTTGCGGTAGACCCCGACCGGGGTCTCACCGTCGGCGAGCAGCCGCCGGACCACCGGGATGACGCGGCGGTCCCTGGCGAGTTCGCGGAACTCCTCGCGGGTGGGGCTGATCTCCCCCATCGCCGTCCTGCCGGGCGCGAGCACACTGACCATGGGGGACATTGTGCCCGGTCGTTGACGGAGCCCATGACCACGGCCCATTATTTCCGCAAGTGTTGAATAACGCGGTAGATCGCCCGATCGGGCAGGACGGTGGACGTGAGCACCGAAACGCAAGATAGCGCACCGCGCAGGCGGGGACGGCGGCCCGCGGGCGAGGACACCCGCCGCGCGCTGCTGGAGGCCGCCCGCCGCTCGTTCGCCGAGCACGGCTTCGCCGGGGCGACCGTGCGCGCCATGGCCGCCGAGGCCGGGGTGGACGCCGCGATGGTCAACCACTGGTTCGGCGGCAAGGAGGGCCTGTTCGCCGCCGCCATGGAGCTCCCGGTGGACCCCAAGCAGATCAGCGAGATGCTGCTGACCGGTCCGATCGAGGAGATGGGCGAGCGCATCGTGCGCACGTTCCTCGGCGTCTGGGACGGCGGGGGCGGTGGCGCGTTCGTCGCGCTGATGCGCAGCGCCTCCAGCAACGAGAACGCGGCGCGGATGCTGCGCGAGTTCATCTCCACCATGGTCTTCGGGCCGATCGCGAAGCGGGTCGGCCCCGACCACCCCGACCTGCGAGCGTCGCTGTGCGGCACGCAGATCGCCGGGCTCGGCATGGTGCGCTACGTGATCAAGTTGGAGCCGCTGGCCTCAGCCGACCACGACGCGCTGGCAGCGACGGTCGGGCCGAACCTCCAGCGCTACCTCACCGGGGATCTTGGGCTTTGAGCAGCACGTCGGTGTCGAAGCAGGTCCGGGTCCCGGTGTGGCAGGCCGCGCCCTCCTGGTCGACGACGAGCAGCACCGTGTCGCCGTCGCAGTCCAGGCGCACCTCGTGCACCTGCTGCGCGTGCCCGGAGGTCTCGCCCTTCACCCAGTACTGCTGACGGCTGCGCGAGTAGTACGTGGCGCGGCGCGTGGTCAGCGTGCGGTGCAGCGCCTCGTCGTCCATCCACGCCACCATCAGCACCTCGCCGGTGCCGTGTTGTTGTGCCACAGCGCAGAAAAGGCCGTCCGCGTTGCGCTTGAGCCGCTCGGCGATCTTGAGATCGAGTTCACTCATCGTCGTTCCAGGAACTTCCGCATCGGGCCGGTGCTGAGCAGCACGACGGCGTAGATCTGTGCCGCGCCAACGATTCCCGAGATCACGCGGGCGACGACGGGTCCGTCTCCGAGCACCACCAGCAGGTGCAGCAACCCCGCGAAGATCGCGACGGCGATCGCGCCCGCCCTCGCGATGCCGATGCGGGCCATGATGCTGCCCGCCGCGACGAGGGAGAGCGCCAGCAGCACCAGCGGGAGCACGATCAGGTCGGCTCCGCCTTCGCTCGCCCAGCGCACGAGTCCGGCGACGAGGAAGACCAGCTCCGCGCCGACCAGGCAGGCCAGCGTCGCCCACAGCTCGACCGGGCGCTTCACCGGACCGTCACCCCCGCCTCGCGCAGGCCGTCCTTGACCTCGCCGATCCGCAACTGTCCGAAGTGGAACACGCTGGCCGCGAGGACCGCGTTGGCCCCTGCCTCGACCGCGGGCGGGAAGTGCTCGACCGCGCCCGCTCCCCCGCTCGCGATCAGCGGGACCGTCACCGCCGCGCGCACCAGCCCGAGCAGCTCGAGGTCGAACCCGGCCTTGGTGCCGTCGGCGTCCATGGAGTTCAACAGGATCTCGCCGACGCCGAGTTCTTGGCCTTTCGTGGCCCATTCCACCGCGCAGATCCCGGTGCCGCGCCTGCCGCCGTGCGTGGTGACCTCGAACCCGGACTGCGTGGGTTGGCCCCCTTCCGGCACGCGGCGCGCATCCACCGAGAGCACGATGCACTGCGCGCCGAAACGCACCGACGCCTCGCGCAGCAACTCCGGTCGCGCGATCGCCGCCGTGTTCAGGCTGACCTTGTCCGCGCCCGCGCGCAGCAGCTTGTCGACGTCGTCGACCTCGCGCACGCCACCGCCGACAGTGAGCGGGATGAACACCTGCTCCGCCGTGCGGCGCACCACGTCATAAGTGGTCTCGCGGCTCCCCGAAGAAGCCGTGATGTCCAAGAACGTCAGCTCGTCCGCGCCCTCGGCGTCGTAGGTCCGCGCCAGCTCAACGGGATCGCCCGCGTCGACCAGGTTGGTGAAGTTGACGCCCTTCACCACGCGCCCGTTGTCGACGTCCAAACAGGGGATCACTCGCACCGCAACTGTCACCCCCGAAGCCTACGGGAGCCCTCGCCCGCGCCTTCCGTCCCAGCTCGGCCCCCCGCGTTTTGGCAACGTGATGCGATTTGAGAACGCGCCCCCGCACATGTTGTTGCCACAACGCGAGATCTGGACCGCCCTGGCGCGCGGCGCTCCGGTGGCCGGAGAGGAAACGGCGAGGCAGCCAGTGAGTCAAATTCCACCCAGTCACCCTTGAGAGCACCCCTGAGCTGGCCTTTTTCGGCGCTCCGAGCCACGATTCTCAAGGGGTGCCCCCGGGTGGGTGGGGGCTGTAGTTAGGGCGCTGTAGTTAGGGCGCGGCCAGGCACGCGAGCACGATCACCACCGTCAACTCGGGGTTGACGATGCGGCGAGCGTCAACTTAGAGTTGACGCATGACACCAGGACCGGCTCGGCTCGATGACCTGATCACCTACGTGAAGACCCAGTTCCCGGACGGCACGCCGCTGGAGCACCTGAGCGCGGCCGTGCTCACCGGAGAACGCCTCGGCGAGGTCGCGGACCACCTGATCGGCCACTTCGTGGACCAGGCGCGCCGAGGTGGCGCCTCATGGACGGAGATCGGCCAGAGCATGGGCGTGACGAAGCAGGCCGCGCAGAAGCGCTTCGTGCCCAGCAAGGAGATGGACAAGATGACCATGGAGAGCTTTGCCCGCTACACCGACGACGCACGCAAGGTCCTGGTGCAGGCGCAGGAGGAAGCGCGCTCGGCGGGCAACGTCGAGATCGGCACCGAGCACATCCTGCTCGGCCTGCTGCACGCGCCGGAGGGCTTGGCGGCACAGGCTCTGGCCGCCGAGGGCGCGAACGAGCAGGCCGTTCGCGAGGCGGTGACCCGCGTGCTGACCCCGGCGCTGCCGGAAGTGCCGGAACACATCCCGTTCACCGGCAGCGCCAAGAAGGTCATCCAGCTGACGTTGCGGGAGTCCTTGCGGCACAACAGCAAGCACATCGGCACCGAGCACATCCTGCTGGCGCTGCTGCGCGAGGAGGCCGGGACCGGCGCACAGGTCGTCACCGGCCTCGGCGTCTCCCGCAAGGAGATCGAAGCCCGGCTGACGACCTAGCCCGCGACCGCGGCCAAGGCCTCGGGCAGCGTGAAAGCCTTGGCGTAGAGCGCCTTCCCGACGATGGCCCCTTCCAGCCCGAGCGGGGCGAGCTCGGCCAGCGCCAGCAGATCGTCCACACTGGACACTCCGCCGGAGGCGATCACCGGCTTGTCCGTGCGGCCGCAGATCTCGCGCAGCAGCTCCACGTTCGGCCCCTGGAGCGTGCCGTCCTTGGACACGTCGGTGACGACGTAGCGGGAACAGCCGTCCCGCTCCAGGCGCTCCAACACCTCCCACAGGTCGCCGCCGTCGGAGGTCCACCCCCGGCCCTTGAGCCGGTAAACGCCGTCCTCGGTGCTCCGGACATCGAGGCCGACGGCGACCTGTTCCCCGTGCGCGGCAAGGACTTTCGCGCACCACTCGGGGCTCTCCAGCGCGGCGGTGCCGAGGTTCACCCGCGCGCAGCCCGTGCCGAGCGCGGCGGCCAGCGAGGCGTCGTCGCGGATACCGCCCGACAGCTCGACCTTCACGTCCAGCTTCGCGACCATGTCGGCGAGCAGCGCGCGGTTGTCCCCGCGCCCGAACGCCGCGTCCAGGTCGACGAGGTGGATCCACTCGGCGCCGCCGTCCTGCCAGGCCATGGCCGCCTCGAACGGGGTGCCGTACGCGGTCTCGGTGCCCGCTTCGCCCTGGGTGAGCCGGACGGCCTTGCCCTCGACCACGTCGACGGCCGGGAACAGCGTGAAAGTCACGGGAAATACCTTCTGCTAGAGCGTGTTCAGCCAGTTGCGCAGGATGTGCGCGCCGGTGTCGCCGGACTTCTCCGGGTGGAACTGCGTTGCCCACAGCGGCCCGTTCTCCACGGCCGCCACGAAGTCCTCGCCGTGGTGCGCCCAGGTGACCAGCGGCGGGGTGAAGGCGCCGGAGGCGTCCAGCTCCCACTTGCGCACGCCGAAGGAGTGCACGAAGTAGAAGCGGGCGTCCTCGTCGAGACCCGCGAAGAACTCACTGCCCTCGGGAGCGCGGACGGTGTTCCACCCCATGTGCGGCAGGACGTCCGCGTGCAGGCGCTCGACGGTGCCCGGCCACTCGCCGCAGCCCTCGTCGGTGACCCCGTGCTCGACGCCGCGCTCGAACAGCGCCTGCATCCCCACGCAGATCCCGAGCACCGGGCGTCCGCCCGCGAGCCGTTCACCGATGATGCGCGGCCCCTGAACGGAGCGCAGCCCCGCCATGCACGCGCCGAAGGCGCCGACCCCGGGGACCACCAGCCCATCGGCCGCGAGCGCCGCGCGATGGTCCGCGGTCACCTCGACGTCAGCACCGACGCGGCGCAGAGCGCGTTCGGCGGAGCGGAGGTTGCCGGAGCCATAGTCGAGCACGACGACGCGGGACACGCGCTCAGGCTAGTCGTCACCCCCGCCCACCCGCGAACCCGTTACCCCT
>NZ_MUMH01000133.1:567-1211 GCF_002155965.1 Allokutzneria sp. NRRL B-24872 | reverse complement strand
GCTCGGCCACGGCGTGCGGATCATGGACGACATCAAGGTCGACGAGGACGGCACCGTCCACCTCGGCAGGCTCGCGGGCTACGTGCGGGACCGCCGCATCCCGCTGGAGATGTGCCCCAGCTCCAACGTGCAGACCGGCGCGGCGACCTCCGTCGCCGAGCACCCGATCGGCCTGCTCGCGAAACTGCGTTTCCGCGTCACGGTGAACACCGACAACAGACTGATGAGCAACTGCACCGTTTCCGGTGAGTTCGCCGCGCTGCACGAGGCTTTCGGATATGGCTGGGCCGACATGCAGTGGTTCACGGTGAACGCGATGAAGTCGTCGTTCCTCGGATTCGACGAGCGGCTCGCGCTCATCAACGACGTGATCAAGCCGGGATACGCCGAACTCATCGGCTGACCCCCGCGCGAGAAAGGGCCCCCGCCACATTCGGCGGGGGCCCTTGTCGTTCTCGGGACTAGTGCTTGCGAAGCCGGTCTTCGAGATTGCCGACCAGTTCCTGCCACACGCCGACCTCGGCGGTGAACGGCGCGCTCGGCGCGAGCCGCGTGGGGTCGGGCCGCAGCACGAAGGAGACCATCCAGCCCAGCGGCTCCGAGGAGGACAGCGCGTTGGCCACGCGGTCGTCGTCGGCCCACTG
>NZ_MUMH01000133.1:0-546 GCF_002155965.1 Allokutzneria sp. NRRL B-24872 | reverse complement strand
GGCGAGCTGGTTGCGCGTCGGGTCGGCGGCCGCGTTGTCGGCCAGGTGGCGGGCCAGCGCGCGGGCCGAGGTGAAGACGTCGATCTGCCCGTCGGAGCCCAGGAAGACCGGGCGCTCCTCCTGGTCGTCGACCGGCAGGTAGCAGCGCAGCGTGTAGTACTCGGCCTGGCTGGTGATGATCTTGATCGGGTCGATGCCGACCTCGCCCCAGAAGCCGATCGGCTCGTCGGAGTCCTCGTCGGAGGTCTCCTCGTCGATCTCCTCGGGCTCGGCCTCTGCCGCCGCCTCTTCGTAGGCGACCAGCTCCTCCTGAGCCGTTGCCAGCGCCTTCGCGTCCGTCTCGGGCGTGCTGATCAGGGTGTCGATCGCGTCGAGCACCTCGTCCCAGCGCTCGTCGACGACCTTGGCGACCTCGTTCCAGCGCGCCTCGCCCTCGCGGCCGGTGAACGGGAAGGTGCCCTGCTGGAGCACGCTGAAGCCGGCGGCGCCGTCGAGCACCTCGTGCACGACCTCCAGGTCGCACACGTCCGCGAGCGAGCGCAGGAT
>NZ_MUMH01000132.1 GCF_002155965.1 Allokutzneria sp. NRRL B-24872 | reverse complement strand
AGGGTCGCCGCGTCCAGGTCGACGCCGTCGTAGGCGGTGGTGAAGGACTGCGCTTCGACGTTCCAGCCGTTCTTCAGGACGTCCTGGGAGATCGTGTCGCGCAGGACGGCCCAACCGGGGTCGATGGCGCGGCCGTAGGTGCCAGCGAGCTTGATCGCGCGGTCCAGGGTCACCCAGCCCATGACCCGCGAGTACACCCGGTGCCGCGGCGCGTGCCGCTCCTCCCAGATGCCGTGGTCGGCCTCGTCCCACCGCCGTGTGACGGCTTCGGCCATCGCCTCGACCATGCGCCAGTCGTCGTCAGTGAGCTCGCCGCGCACTTCGGCCAACTGTGCGACCAGGTCCACGACCGGGCCGAAGACGTCGAGCTGGACCTGCTGGTTGGCCAGGTTGCCCACCCGCACCGGGCGCGAGCCCGCGTAGCCGGGCAGCGTGTCGATGACCGCCTCCGGACCGAGGTGCGTGCCGTGCAGCGTGTAGAGCGGGTGCAGCCGCTCCGGGCCCGGCAGCGTCGCGAGCACGCCGTGCAGCCACTTCAAGTACTTTTCGGCCTCGTCCGTGGAACCCAACGAGACCAACGCCTGCGCGGACAGCGCCGCGTCGCGAATCCAGCAGTAGCGGTAGTCCCAGTTGCGGACGCCGCCGATCTCCTCCGGCAGCGACGTGGTCGCAGCGGCCAGGAAGGCGCCGGTCTCGTCGTGCTGCAGGCCCTTCAACGTAAGGGCGGAGCGAGCCACGAGGTCACGTTGGACCTCGGGCAGCCGCAACGTCGCCAGCCAGTCGGACCAGTAGGTCCCGGCGGCGGCGCGGCGCACCGGCTCGCTCCGCGAACTTGGGGAGAGATCGTCGCTGCCACAACGGAGTTCGAGCACGACTGGACGGTCGGGGGCCACCTCGACCACGGCGTGCGCTGACTCGTGCTGGCCGTCGGAGGTGATCGTCCACTCGACGCCGGGCGCGCGCAGCACGATCGGGTCGGAGGTGCCGAGCACCCGCAGGCCGTCCGCCTCGGCGGAGAGCTTGACCGCGACCTGGCCGAACTCCGGCCGCGGCGCGAAGTCGATCACCGCGCGGGTGTCGCCGGAGATCACGCGGACCAGCTCCGTGCGGCCTGATTCGCTCGCGTGGTCGAGGTAGTCGGTGACCAGCAGCTTCGACCAACGGGTCTCCACCGTCATCGTGCCCGGCAGGTAGCGCTGGCCCAGCGGAAGGCCGTTGCGCTCCGGCTTGATGCCGAAGACACCCGCGGTCGGACCGCCGAGCAGGTCGGCGAAGATCGCGCCCGAGTCCGGCTCCGGGTGGCAGAGCCAGGTGAGCTTCGCGTCCGGGGTCAGCAGCGCCACCGAGCGCTCGTTGGCCAGCATGGAGATGCGCTCGATCGGCACCGCCTGCTCGCCGTGCAGCCACGTCCGGCGCACCTCGACGAGGAAGGCCAGCACGGCGGCGACGTCGGCGGTCTCGGTGACGCGGAACGGCGCGACGGTCTCACCCTGGCCGACCTTGATGCCCAGGTCGGGCCCGGCGAGCGTGGCGAAGGCCTTCTCGTCGGTGACGTCGTCGCCGAGGAAGATCGCGGCGGTCGCACCGACCTGGCGGCGCAGCACGTTGAGGGCGTCGCCCTTGTCGGTGCGCACGACGGCCAGTTCGACCACGGCCTTGCCCTCGGTCACCTGCACGCCGTCCCAGGTGCACGGGCCGCTGCGCACCGCTTCCAGCAGGCGCTCGCCCACCTCGGGCTCGGCACGGCGAACGTGAACCGCGACGCTGGCGGGCTTGTGTTCCAGGTAGATGCCTTCGAGCCCGGCGGCCAGCTGCTCCAGCTCCGCCCGCACGCGGGCGAGGAGCTGGCGGGTGGGACCTTCGAGCGCGTGCACGAAACCCACGTCGAACTCGGAGCCGTGGCTGCCGACCAGGTGCACCTCGGCGGGCAGCCGGGACAGCGTGGCGAGGTCGCGCAGCGCGCGGCCGGAAATGACCGCGACCGTCGTCGAGGACAGCGCGGCCAGCGAGCGCAGCGCGTTCACCGACTCCGGCAGCGGGCGGGCCTGCTCGGGGTCGGCGACGATCGGCGCCAGCGTCCCGTCGTAGTCGCAGGCCACGAGCAGCCGGGGCGTCCTGGCCAGCTGCGCCAGGGCCCGGCGCAGCTCGGCGGGCAGCGCCGCGACCCCTGCCGGGGACGTCGCGGGCGTTGCGGCGAGCACCATGGGAAACCCTTCGATCACCGAGAGCCACCGTGGTCGGATTCACGGCAGGGCTGTTCGCGGGAACATAATCCGTTACTCGCGAGGAACCCAAACACTTGCCGGAATTCGTGGCCCAGGCTTGAGGGCGACTTAGGGTTTGACCTTTTCTTAGGAATTCGACCAGTTGCGGCACAGCGAGGACGTCGAGCGCGCCGCGGAGACGACGGCCTGCCACGGCGGGAGGTCGTGACCGGGGCGCGGGCGCACCACCCAGCGCGAGCCGGGCTCGCCGGGGACCAGCGGCGGCAGCGCCAGCCGGGTGCCGGGCGCGAGCAGCTGGACGTCGATGCGGACCAGGTCCAGCACCGTGTCCACGCGCACCGGGGTGACCGGGCCGGTGAGGAACACCCAGCGCTCGGGGTGTCCGGGGACGCCGAGGACCGGGCCGGTGAGCAGGTGGAGGGAGAGCATCGCGTTGGTCTCGGCGCCGAGCCCGGCGCGCATCGAGATCGCGCCGACGGTGTCACCGACGACCAGCTCGGCGGGGCCGGGGGCGGGCCCCAGCGCGAGGCCGAGCTGCTGGACTGAGGCGGGAGGCTCCGAGATGAGCGTCATGGCTTCTATCCCCTCGTGTGGCGAGGTACGTGATGTACCTCACTTCCACCAAGGAAAGCATCTGACTCCATCATTCGACCGTCAACCGGTTATTAACGGTCTCAAAGCGCTGCAATGTGCACATAAGTACCGACCTCTGGGCATTACCCCAATACATTTGTGCATTCGGCTCTCCTCGGTGACGGACCGGCCACGATCAGTGTCCGAATCGGGCTCACACCCGGTCGACGTCTCGACTGCGCCGCCCGCGAGGGGTTAGGTCCTTGCATGCCCGGTGCGGGCGCGCGCGAGGAGGTTGCGATGGCGGGGATCATCAGCGAACCCGGGATCACCTCGATCCCCGGCCTGCTGCGCGCCAGGATCGCCAGGACACCCGGCACCGAGGCGTTCCGCTTCCGGGGTCGCTCCGGCTGGGAATCGCTGACCTGGGCCGAGACCGGCACCAGGGTCCGCGAGATCGCGCTCGGGCTGCTCGCGCTCGGCGTGGGCGCGGGCCGCACCGCGGCGATCCTGTCCGGCACCAGGGTGGAGTGGCTGCTCGCCGACCTGGGCGTGCTCGCCACCGGCGCCGCCACCACCACGATCTACCCGACCAACACCGCCGACGAGTGCGCGTTCGTCCTCGCCGACTCCGGCAGCGTGGTGGTCTTCGCCGAGGACGAGGGCCAAGTCGAGAAACTTCGTTCCGTTCGAGACCGAGTACCTGCCGTGTCGAAGGTGATCCTCATCGAGGGCGATGCCGCCGACGACGACTGGGTGCTCTCCCTCGACGACGTCATCGCGCTCGGCCGCTCCGCCGATCCCACGACCTACGAGCGGGCGGTCGCGGCGATCACCCCGGACCAGCTGGCGACGCTGATCTACACCTCCGGCACCACGGGCAGGCCCAAGGGCGTGGAGCTGACCCACGACAACTGGCTCTACATCGCCGAGGCCGTCGACCCGCTCGACCTGATGCGCCCGGACGACCTGCACCTGTTGTGGCTGCCGATGTCGCACGTCTTCGGCAAGGCCATCGAGATCGCCGTGATCAACGGTGGTACTCCGACCGCGGTGGACGGCGCCGTGGACCGGATCGCGGCGAACATGGCGGAACTGCGTCCCACCGTGCTCGGCGCGGCCCCGCGCGTCTTCGAGAAGATCTACAACACCGTCCTCGCCACCGTGCGCGCCGAGGGCGGCGTGAAACTGCGGCTGTTCCGCTGGGCACGCGGTATCGGCCTGCGGCACGCCGCCGACCGCCGCGCGGGACGGCCTTCCCCGCTGTGGCTGCGCGTGCGCTTCGCGATCGCGGACAAGCTCGTCTTCACCAAGCTGCGGGCGCGCTTCGGCGGCCGGGTGCGCTACTTCGTCTCCGGTTCCGCGCCGCTGTCGCCGGAGATCGGCGAGTTCTTCGACGCCGCCGGGCTGCAGATCCGCGAGGGCTACGGCCTCACCGAGACCTCCGCCGCCTCGTTCCTGGCGCGGCCGGAGGAACTGCGCTTCGGCGTCATCGGCAGGCCGCTGCCCGGCACCGAGGTCCGCATCGCCGAGGACGGCGAGGTGCTGATCAAGGGGAGGGGCGTCATGCGCGGGTACCGAGGGCTGCCGGAGGCCACCGCCGCCGCGCTGGAGGACGGCTGGCTGCGCACCGGCGACATCGGCGAGCTCGACGACCGCGGCCGGCTGCGGATCACCGACCGGAAGAAGGAGCTGATCAAGACCTCCGGCGGCAAGTACGTCGCGCCGCAGGCGATCGAGGGCAAGATCAAGATCGCCTGCCCGTACGTGGCCAACGCGCTGGTGCACGGCGACCGCAGGAACTTCTGCGTGGCGCTCGTGACGCTGGACCCCGACATCGTCGCGAAGTGGGCCGGCACGCGCGGGCTCTCCGCCGACATGGCCGAGCTGACGCCCAACCCCGAGCTGCGCGCCGCCGTGCAGGAGGGCATCGACGCCGTCAACGCCACGCTCGCCAAGCACGAGACCGTGAAGGCGTTCGCGATCCTCAGCGACGACTTCACCGTGGAGCGCGGCGAGCTGACGCCGAGCATGAAGCTGCGCCGCCGCGTGGTCGAACAGCACTACGCGGACCTGCTGGACGGCTTCTACGACGGCATGATCGAGAAGGTCTAGCGCCCGGACTGCGTTTGCCGCCACCGCAAGCGTCACCCTTCAGAACGACCCCGTCCCCCACTAGCGTGACCTCGGGCCATCACTTGCGGATTCCGGCACGCCGCGTAGCGAATTGTCATTCGTTAGAGTGAAGGCGTGGTCGCACGACTAACGCGGGATCGGTCAACGAAGATAAACCCGCAACGGCTTTAAAGATCATGGAGCGCTGTTTCGCCGACGCGAAAGACCAGCTGAGGCGACGTTTGCATGAATTGAACGGCCTGGTGCATCTTCCAAGCCATGCGTGCCACACGCGCAAGAAAGTTGGCGGGACGGCCATCGGCGAATACGATGACGAAGCACGAAAAGAGGGCCCCTGCGCCAACAGGGGCCCAATCCCCGACGACCGGCTTGCCAACCACCATCGAGGTGTAAATCCGAAATGACTCTACCGCAGACTCCCGGCGACATTTCACCAGGTCACCCCATTCGTGTTCCCCCATCACCACATCGGAGCAGCCCGGCGCTCACGGCGGTGACGATCGGACGCGACCGGTTCGGCCGTCCGCAACTGCACCGCACGACCGTCGAGTCCTTCCCCGTTCCGGCGAACCCCGTCTCGCACCGGCGCCCGACCGCGTGGCCCGGCCAGCCGTCACGGCTGCGCGCCGCCGCGCTTGCGCAGCGGCACCCCGGCGTCGAGCAGGATGGTCCTGATGACGTGGTAGGACAGCCCAGAACTGGTCGCGAGGGCGCGCAGCGTCTCCCCGGCGAGGTAGGCGTCGGCCAGTGGTGCGACGTCGATGGAGTAGCTGGTGGCCGGCGGGATGCCCGACTCCACCCCGGCCTGGGCCAGCAGCAGCCGCAGCGTGCGCCGGTCGATCCCGGTCTCGTGGGCCAGCTCCCGCATGGACCGGCCCCTGCCGTAGGCGTGCGCCACGGCGTCGGCGGTCTCGTCCACCGTCTCGCGCAGGCAGGTTGCGTCACTCGTGCGCACCCCCGCCTCCAGTAGCAGCTGGCGCACCTGGGCGGGGCGGCGGTTGACCTCGTTGGCCAGTTCCTGGATCGGAGTCCGGCTCCGCAGGAAACGGGCGGCGAGTTCCTGGGCCGTCTCCCGCCGCTGCTGCCCGTAAAGCCGGGAATGCTGTTCAGCCACGGGACCCGTCCCGGGGCACCCGAACCACACTGCCACCCTGCCGCCGAAAGGACAGAACGGAAGAAGACGCACTGCGCGAAACGAAACAAGAAAAAGATTCCACCCATGCCGCCGTCACACCCGCAGCACCTCCACTCCCCCGAAGTCCCCCGACCCGGTGACAGCACGACAAGGAACTCCGGCCATTTCGCTAGAGAACCGCACCGTGTTGTCTGTGTTAATCCAAGGTAGTGCCGTGAACGCATTGCGCCCGCGGCGAGCCTATCGAAGGATTAACGCGGGTGTCCAGGCAGTGGACATCCGAACCGTCCACTCGGACGGACGCGGATGGATTCGGGGGTCCAGCGATGAACAGAACCGGAAAACCCGTTGTCGGCGAGGCCGCCTTCCCGGAATCGGGATGGCGCACCCCCGCCGACTGCTCCGGCAAGGGCGGTGACTGCGTCGCCGTGAACCTGGAGAACTCGGGCTGGGTCGGGGTCCGCGACACCAAGCGACCCGACGGCCCGGTGCTGAGCTTCACCGACGACGAGTGGACCTCCTTCGTCGCCGCCGTGGGCAGGGGCGAGTTCTCCCGGTGAGGTCCGGGGGCCGGCGGAGCACCCGCCGGCCCCCGCGCGGGTGGGCGGCGGTGGCGAACCATCCGTGAGAGCGATCCGTGAGGTATGTGAGCACAACGACTCAGCGCGAGAGGAACCTCGCCGCGCTCGGCCAGATCCTGAAGGCGTTGCGCAGAGAGCGCGGCATGGTCCAGCGGACCGTCGGGCGAAAGGCGTTCCCCGAGGAGATGAGCCAGAACTTCGTGAGCAAGCTGGAGAAGGGCGAGGTCGACAACGGCAAGCTGCTGGAGCACGTCAAGCAGCTCAAGGACTTCTTCCGCGTAGACGACCGCACGGCCGCGGCGATGGACCGGCTGTGCCAGACACCCGAAACGATGCGCGAATGGCCTCGCGAGCGCGCGGGCGTTGCGCCCTACTTCCAGTTCTTCGTCTCGCAGGAGATCTGGGCCGAGGCCGTCCACCAATGGCAGGACATGCACATTCCCGGCCTGTTGCAGGCGCGGGGCTGCATGTCGGCGCTGTTCGCCGAGGAGAACGAGCCGGAGAAGGTCGAGGAGTTCGCCGCCGCCAGACTCGACAGGCAGACGCTGTTCGACCGGGAGAACCCGCCGAAGTACCAGGCCGTCCTGCACGAGAACGCCTTGCGCAGCCTGCACCAGGTCCGACGCGCGAAGATCGCCGTCGAGCAGGTTCTGCACATCGTCGAGCTGATGCGGAAGTACCCCCATGTCACCGTGCGCATCCTCACCCGGGATCGTGAGCGCGCCGATCTGCCGCCGGGCTATTCCGTTGTGCGTTTCCCCGACGGCGACGGGGACTACGTGCACCTGGAACCGCTCAACAAGGGTTTCTACGAGGACGACGAGTCGTACGTGCAGGAGAGCCTGGCGAACTTCGACCGGTTGTGGACGGCGGCGTTGAGCCGGGAGGCGAGCATCGAGTTCCTTCTCGAACTCGCGCGGGAGTGGTCGGGCTGAGCGGTCACTCCTCGATCGCGCCGCCGATGGCGCGCAGGTGCTTGCGGAAGGTGTGGCCGGGATCGCGGGCGCGCTGGGCCAGGTAGTCCTCGAAGCGGGTCTGCTGGCGCAGTGTCCGGCCCGCGCGGACGCTGTCGGCCTGCGCGCGCTCGGTCGCCCGGATGCCGGCGGCGAGGGCAAGGACCTCGTCGACGCGCTCGGCGGGGACGAAGAGCACGCCGTCGTCGTCGCCGAAGACGAAGTCGGCCTTGGAGACGAGGTGCGGTCCGAAGCGCGCGGTGGTCAGCGCGTGCGGCTCCTGCTCGTCCAGGCGGACCGGGCCGGGCGGGTAGGAGCCGTAGCTGAACACCGGCAGGCCGATCTCGACGAGCTCCGGGGTGTCGCGGTGCAGCCCCCACACGGCGAGACCGGACACGCCCGCCGCGGCGGCTTCGAGGACGGCGAGGTCGCCGACGCACGCCTCGTCCTCGCGGCCGCCGTTGTCGATCACGAGCACGTCGCCGGGCTCGGCGCCCCCGAACGCCTCCAGGAAGACGTCGACGCTGCCGTAGTGGCGCACCGGCAGCGCTCGACCGGCCAGGCGATGCCCCCGGGCGACCGCGCGGATGCCCGAAGGGGCCGACCTCAGCGGCACACCTGCCCGCAGGCACGCGTCGGCCACCAGCGGCGTTGACAGGTCTGCGAAAGCGTCCACCATGGCGATCATCATGACCCCCCGCTACGAGGACGTCGCGCACCGGGCCGTCGCCTGGCTGGTGGAACGGCCGCGACCGGACGACCTCGCGTGCCACTACAAGTCCCCCGCGGTACTCGGTCTCGCCGGGCACCCGAGGGAGGCCCGCGCGGTACTGGAGGAGATCGTGGCGCGGTTCGGCACCGCCGACGGAGACTTCGCCACGGCGGAGGGTGCGAAGAGCCGCAACGCGATCTTCGACGAGATTGGTCCTACCCGCTCGGCCGGAACTAAGCCCGACGTGCTCAGCACGGCGCACCTCGGGCTGGTCGCGCTCCAGCTCGGCGATCTCGGCACCGCGCGCTCGGCCGGGCTGTGGCTGTCGCGGTTCCTGGCGGCGGGCCCCGAGCGGGGACGGGAGTTCCTGCTGCGCGCGAACGGCACCGGGCCCCTTGAGGTATTGAGTACCGGAGCCCCGGACCAGCCGTACTTCATGATCGGGTATCCGATCGCGTTCCTGGCGAAGCTGCACGACGCGACCGGTTCGGCGGACGTCCTCGCCGCGGCGGAGGGTTTCGCGGACTACGCGCTGCGGTGCGGGGAGAACCTGCGGAGCTGCCAGTCCAGCCACAAGGTGGCGTGGGGCACGGTGCTGCTGGCGCGAGCGACTGGGGCTCAGTGCCACGTGGAACTCGCAACCGACATCGCGGAGCACCTGCTCGGGGTGCAGGCGGTGGACGGCTCTTGGTCCCCGGACGCGCCGGACTGCACGACCTTCGACGACCCGGCCGACATCGCGCACCGGCTGCTGGAGATCACGGCCGAACTGCCTCCGCCGTCCGGGTGAACGAGCGCGCTGCGATACTGCGCCGGTGAGCACCGGCACCGGCCTTCAGCAGCAGCGCGCGCTCAGCGCGTGGATCACGCCCCGGATCGCGTGGAGCGCGTTCGGGGCGGCGGTCCTGCTGCACGCGCTGACCTTCCTGATCTGGCCGAAGGCCGCCCCGGTCGGCGTGGACCTGAACGTGTACCGGGCGGCCGGTGAGACCGTGCTCGCCGGGCGCCCGTTGTACGAGGGGCCGATCACCTTCCAGATGGAGTGGACCTACACCCCGTTCGCCGCGCTGGTCTTCGTGCCCTTCGGCGTCGTCCCGGTCATCCCGCTGGCCGCGGTGGTCACCCCCGCGCACCTCCTGCTGGTGATCCCCGCGGTGCTGCTGTCCTGGCGGACACTGGGTTACCGGCGGGACCGCGCCCTCGTGCTGACCTCGGTGCTGATGGCCGGTGCGGCGCTGTGGCTGGACCCGGTGTGGCTGACCACGGCGCTCGGCCAGGTCAACCTGGTGCTGATGATGTTGGTGCTGCTGGACGTCGGCCGGCTGCGCGACTCCCGCTGGCAGGGCGTGCTGATCGGCGTCGCCGCCGGGATCAAGCTCACGCCGTTGATCTTCGTCGGCTATCTGGTGCTCACCGGGCGGTGGCGCGCGGCGGCGACGGCGGTGGCGTCGTTCGCGGGCACGATCGGGCTCGGGTTCCTGTTGCTCCCGCACGACTCGGCGCGGTATTGGGGCGGGGTTTTCCTGTCCTCCAACCGGATCGGCACCACCGCGTCGTACAGCAACCAGTCGATCAGCGGCATGCTCGCGCGGCTCACCGGCGACGGCAACGCCACCTCCACCGCGTGGCTGGTGCTCGCGCTCGTCGTCGGCGTGTTGGGCATGGGCCTCGCGGTGTGGGCGCACCGGCGCGGCGAAGAACTCGTCGCGGTGACCGTGGTCGGCATGACAGGGACCGCTGTGTCCCCGTTCTCCTGGGAGCACCACTGGGTGTGGTTCGTGCCGCTGCTGGTCTACCTGGTGCACGTGGCGCGCACGGCGGGGCGACCCGGCTGGTGGGTGGTCGGCGGCGTCTACGCGCTGACGTTCGCGTGGATCGTCAGCTTCCCCCCGGTCGGCGGGAAGACGCAGCCGGAGATCGGGCTGTTCGCGCTGCGCTCGTGGCCGTGGCTCGAAGCCGTCACCAGCAACGTGTACCTGCTGGTGTTCGCGCTGTCGTCCGCGTGGATCGTGTCGCGACTCCGAAAAACCCCTGCCGCACAGCCTTCCTGACGTTTCGGTCTGGCATGACCACGCCCGGCTACGGGCCTTCGAGCGGGCGAGGGTGGCTTTCGCACGCTCCGGGGTCCCCCGCTTTCAAGCGTTGTGGGCGAAGGCGTGGGGCGCAAGGCGGAAGTGGTGGTTGGGCGGAACTCCGCTCACCGCACGGTCCACTGTGGACAGATGTACCCCGATGTGGCGAGCGGCGGTCAGGGAAGGCGGGCGATGAGGACGCCTCGGGGGTCGAGGGTGACCTGCTCGTCGAGAGCTTGGCCGGTGAGCGCGTCGGTGGCGCCCGGCGGGAGGGGGACGGGGGCGGCGAAGACGTTGTGGTTGAGCAGGAAGAGGAACCGGGTGCCGGTCTCGGTCCTGCGCACGGTCACCTCGACACCGGCGGGAGCGCCGGGGAGGACGGGAGCGGCGCCCGCCTCGGTGGCGGCTCGGCGGAGCAGGGTGCCCATGGTGGTGGCGTCGGGCTTCGTGCCGAGGTAGTAGGCGACGCCCGCGCCGTAGCGGCGGCGGGTGATCGCGGGGCGGCCGGACAGCTCGCCACCGGCGAAGGTCGCCAGGGCATCGGCGCCCTCCAGGTTGATCCACTCCGACCACAGCGTCGCGGTGCCGTGGTGGCCGTCGGCGAGCGCGAGGCCGACGGCGCCGTGCGGGGGCAGCGGCCAGAACTCCTCCACGTGCACGCCGAGCAGGTCGCGGAACGGCGCCGGGTAGCCGCCGAGGTGCACGCGGTCGTTGCTGTCGACGATGCCGGAGAAGAACGACATCACCAGGTGGCCGCCGGCGCGCACGTACTCGGCCAGGTTGGCCGCGACCGCCTCGTCGACCAGGTACAGGTTGGGCACGACCACGAGCCGGTAGCGGCTGAGGTCGGCGGCGGGGTGCACGATGTCGGTGGTGATCCGCGATTCCCACAGCGGGCGGTAGTGCGCGAGGTTGGCCTCGACCTGGCTGAGGTCGGTCGCCGGGTGGGAGTCCGCCTCCAGCGCCCACCAGCTGGACCAGTCCATCAGCAACGCGGCTTCGGCTTCCACCCGCGAGCCGAGGACCTCGGGCAGCGCGGCCAGCTCAGCGCCCAGGTCGGCGACCTCGCGGAAGATCCGGGTCTCCGGGCCCGCGTGCGGCACGACGGCGGAGTGGAAGCGCTCGGCGCCGCCCCGCGACTGCCGGAACTGGAAGTACAGCACCGCGTCCGAGCCGCGCGCCACCGCCTGGTAGCTCCACAGCCGCATCTGCCCAGGAGCTTTGGGGGCGTTGCGATCCCGCCAGTTCACCGCGCTCGGCGCCTGCTCCATCAGCAGCCACGGGCGGCCGTCGCCGAGCGAGCGCATCAGGTCGTAGTTGAAGGCGACCTCGACGTGGGTGTCCGCGCGGTGCGGGTCGGGGTAGGAGTCGTGGGAGATGACGTCCTGGTGCCGCGCCCACTCGAAGAAGTCGACGGACTTGGCCAGCCCGAGCAGGTTGGTGGTGACCGGCACGCCCGGCGCGTGCGCGCGCAGCACGTCCTTCTCCAGCAGGAAGCACTCGAGCATCGCGTCGGAGGAGAAGCGCTGGAAGTCCAGGTTCTGCGCGGGGTTGGGGATCGCGGGAACGGTGCGCGGCGGCAGGACCTCGTCGAAGCAGGAGTAGCGCTGCGACCAGAACGCCGTCGACCACGCCTCGTTGAGCCCGTCGACATCGCCGTAGCGGCGGGCCAGCCACTGCCGGAACGCCTCGGCGGAGACGTCGCAGTAGCAGGTGGAGACGTGGCAGCCGTACTCGTTGCCGATGTGCCACAGCCGCAACGCCGGGTGCTCCGAGTAGCGCTGGGCGATCCGTTCGACGAGCGCGACGGCGTGCTCGCGGTAGACCGGGCTGGACGGGCAGTAGTGCTGGCGCCCTCCCGGCCACAACCGGGTGCCGTCGGCGGTGACCGGCAGCGTCTCCGGGTGCAGCCGGGCCAGCCACGGCGGCGGTGAGGCCGTCATCGTGGCCAGGCAGACCCCGACGCCGTTGTCGGCGAGCTTGTCCAGCGCCCGGTCGCACCAGCCGAAGTCGAACTCCCCCGGAGCGGGCTGGACCTGGGCCCAGCCGAACACGCCGACCGTGGCCAGGGTGATGCCCGCGCGGCGCATCAGCTCCATGTCGGAGTCCCACACCGCCTCCGGCCACTGCTCGGGGTTGTAGTCACCCCCGAAGGCGAAGGCGTCCAGGTGCATCGCCGTCCGGCTGCCGCTCATCGACTCCACCCGACGATGTTGCCAACGGTGTGCCACAGCGTCGAGCACCCAAGCAGGTCGACCTGCTCAGAGGTCGGCGGGCAGGACCAGCCACTCCAGCAGCTCGGAGTCGGCGAGCCGGGCCAGCGCCGCCCTGACCTCGTCGCGGTCGGCGGACCAGCCGCGCTCGGCGAAGTGGTCGGCGACGGCGGCGACGTCGAGGGTGTCGTCGAACTCGTGGGTGAGTTCCACGCGCACCAGCACCGCGAGGTCGAACGGGCTGTCCACCTCGGCGAACTCGGCCTGGTCGATCTCGGCGACCCTGACCCGCTCGCCGGTGGCCTGCTTCTCGGACATGGCGCTGACCTTAACGTCCGCCCGGTCGGAAACCTCCCGCCCCGCCTGGTCAGGTGATCGGAGATGACAACGGTTTCCCCGTAGGCTGCTCGCGAACGATCACGGGGATGGGGTGCTGGGCGTGGCTGAGGCTTTCCGGGCGAGCGTGCGGCTGCGGCGGGTGGCGCGGCAGCTGCGGCAGTGGCGCGACGCCGCGGGCAAGCGGGGGCAGGACATCGCCCCGCAGCTGCGCTGGTCGCCCGCGAAGCTCAGCAAGATCGAGAACGCCGCGCAGCCGATCTCCCCCGTCGACGTGATCGCGCTGGCGCTGATCTACGGGGTATCCGATCCCGAACGGGACCGGCTGTTCCAGGACGCCGTCGCCGCGCAGGAGCGCCAGTGGTGGGAGGACTACGGCACCGAGGCGCTGGTGCAGGTCGCCTACGACTTCGTCGAGCAGGAGGCCGAGGCCGCGCGGCTGTCCACGTTCAAGACGGACCTGATCCCCGGGCTGCTGCAGACCCACAGCTACGCCGAGGCGCTCGCGCTCGCCGATCTGCCGAAGGTCAGCGAGGAGGTCGCCAAGCGGCGCGCCGAGGTCCGCACCGCGCGGCAGGGCCGCATCCGGGGCGAGAACCCGCTGCGCTTCGAGGCGGTGGTCGGCGAGGCCGCGCTGCGCCAGGTCGTCGGCGGCGCCGAGGTGATGCTCGGGCAGCTGGAGCGGCTGCTGGAGCTCGCGGAACTGGAGACCGTGCTGATCCAGGTGCTCCCGTTCTCGGCGGGCGCCGTCCCGGCGATCGGATCGCCGTTCACGGTGCTGTCCTTCGACCAGGACCACTACCAGGACACGGTGTACGTCGAGAACCTGATTTACGGCTTCTACCTGGAGGAACAGGCTTCGGTGGACCGGTATAAGCTCAGTTTCTCCGGCCTACAGGAGGCCGCGCTCGACTCCGACCGGTCGATCCAGAAGATCACCGAGATCGCGGGCGGACTTCGATCCTCATGAGGGAGCCCCCACATGCGCGTCCCGGATTCCTCGGGAGTGTTATGGCGCAAGAGCAGCCGTAGCAACGGCAGCGGCAACGAGTGCGTGGAGATCGGCTTCGCGCGCACCAGGGTCCTGATCCGGGACTCCAAGAACCCGGACGGCCCCGCCCTGACCTTCGGCCCGGCCGCGTGGCACAGGTTCCTCGGCGCGGTGAAGGCGGGTCGTCGCGACGCGGGGTGATCCCATCGGCGGTTTCTTCCGGGGCTGGTCCACGTCGGACCGGCCCCGTTTTTGCGCGCTCGCGGAAGGGGACGAGCGGGCGCCAGGTCGCGGGCGCGCAGTAATTCCACTACCGAACAACAATCGGCCACGCCTCCCGAAGAATGAATCAACCCCAGCCAGTTCCGACACGCGCAAAGGGTTCTGAATCAAGCCGACAACCAGGCAGAAACCGGCTCAACCTGCAGTAAATCACCCAAAACGCCAATACCAAGGACCGGTCAAGATCCCTTAAAAAGGCCATCCGTCAATACCCCCCAGGTCTCCCCCGAATACCCGCCAGGAACGAATACGCCCACCCCGTTCGCCGATAGCCTCGAAAAGAACTCGGGGAGGCAAGACAACACCATGACCGCTTCACACGCGCTGTTGCGCATGAGCAGGTTCCTCAACAGCGGCGAGACCTCGCAGGACCTCCGGGCGGTGCACCTCGAAGGGGGGCGGGAGGCGGACTCGTTCTACCGGGAGCTCTACAGCCACGACAAGGTCGTCTCCTCGACGCACGGGGTGAACTGCACGGGCTCGTGCCGCTGGAAGATCTACGTCAAGGACGGCGTGATCACCTGGGAGAGCCAGGACACCGACTACCCCTCGGTGGGCGCCGACCGGCCGGAGTACGAGCCGCGCGGGTGCCCGAGGGGCGCGTCGTTCTCGTGGTACTCGTACTCGCCCACCAGGGTGCGCTACCCGTACGCGCGCGGCGTCCTGGTCGACGCCTACCGGGAAGCACGACGCGCTCACGCCGACCCGGTCGCGGCGTGGGCGTCGATCGTGGACGACCCGGCGAAGCGCCGCGCGTACCAGCAGGCGCGGGGGCGTGGCGGCCTGGTCCGGGTGGACTGGGACGAGGCGGTGGAGATCGTGGCCGCCGCGCACGTGCACACCTTGAAGAGACACGGTCCCGACCGGATCGCGGGGTTCTCGCCGATCCCGGCGATGTCGATGGTCTCGCACGCGGTGGGCTCGCGGTTCATGTCGTTGATCGGCGCGCCGATGCTGTCCTTCTACGACTGGTACGCGGACCTGCCGGTGGCGTCCCCGCAGGTCTTCGGCGACCAGACGGACGTGCCGGAGTCCGCGGACTGGTGGGACGCGGCGTACCTGGTGATGTGGGGCTCCAACGTCCCGGTGACCAGGACTCCGGACGCGCACTGGATGACCGAGGCGCGCTACCGGGGCCAGAAGGTCGTCGTGGTCTCGCCCGACTACGCCGACAACACCAAGTTCGCTGACGAGTGGCTCGCGCCGCACCCGGGCACGGACGGGGCGCTCGCCTCGGCGATGGGGCACGTGGTGCTGAAGGAGTTCTTCGTCGACTCCGAGGCCCCGTTCTTCACCGACTACGTGCGCCGGTACACAGACTTGCCGTTCCTGATCTCCTTGGAGCGCAAGGACGGCAGCTTCGTTCCCGGGAAGTTCCTGACCGCGGCCGATCTCGGTGACGACAGCGAGAAGGCGGAGTGGAAGACCGTCCTGTTCAACGAGGCGACCGGGGAACCCTTCGTTCCCAACGGTTCCGTCGGGCACAGGTGGTCCTCCTCCGACGAGGGCTCGTGGAACCTGGACCTCGGCGACGTCGTCCCGACGCTGACCCTCCACAGTGGAGGGTGCGAGACGGCCGAGGTGTCGCTGCCGCGCTTCGACGCGGCCGACGGCTCGGGAGCTGTCCTGCGGCGCGGAGTTCCGGTGCGGCGCATCGGCGATCGCCTTGTCACCACGGTGTTCGACCTGTTGCTCGCGCAGTACGGCGTGCACCGCCCCGGCCTGCCGGGCGAGGACTGGCCGACCGGTTACGAGGACGCTGAGCAGCCGTGCACCCCGGCGTGGCAGGAGCAGATCACCTCGGTTCCCGCCGAGCGGGTCACGCGGATCGCGCGGGAGTTCGCTGACACGGCGATCCGCTCGCGCGGGCGCTGCATGATCTTGATGGGCGCGGGCACCAACCACTGGTTCCACTCGGACCAGGTCTACCGGAGCTTCCTGACGTTGTTGCTGCTCACTGGCTGCCAGGGACGCAACGGCGGCGGCTGGGCGCACTACGTCGGCCAAGAGAAGGTCCGTCCGCTCACCGGATGGCAAACGTTGGCATCCGGTACCGACTGGCACCGACCACCGCGCCAGATGATCGGTACCGCGTACTGGTACCTGCACACCGACCAGTGGCGCTACGACGGCTACTCCATGGACGCGCTGTCCTGGCCGCTGGCCAAGGGGAAGCTCGACGGAGCGACGGCGGCGGACTGCCTGGCGGACGCGGCGCGCATGGGCTGGATGCCGTCCTACCCGACCTTCGACCGCAATCCTTTGGATCTCGCGGAGGAAGCCGAAGAACTCGGCAAGGACCCGGTCCAGCACGTCGTCGACGAGCTCCAGACGAAGCGGCTCGGCTTCGCCTGCCAGGACCCGGACGCGCCGGAGAACTGGCCCCGCGTGCTGACGGTGTGGCGGGCCAACCTGCTCGGCTCGTCGGGCAAGGGCAACGAGTACTTCCTGCGCCACCTCCTCGGCGCCGCCGACACCAACCTCCGCACGAGCGCCAACGATCCCGCCGTGCGGCCGAAGTCGGTGAAGTGGCGCGACGAAGCACCCGAGGGCAAGCTGGACCTGTTGCTGTCACTGGACTTCCGGATGACGAGCACCACGTTGTTCTCCGACATCGTGTTGCCCGCGGCGACCTGGTACGAGAAGCACGACCTGTCCTCCACGGACATGCACCCCTTCGTGCACGCCTTCACCGCCGCGGTCGATCCGCCGTGGCAGACGCGCACGGACTTCGAAGCGTTCCACTCGATCGCGCGCCGGTTCAGCGAGCTCGCGAAGACGCATCTGGGAGTGCGCAAGGACATCGTCGCCACGGCGCTCCAGCACGACAGCCCCGGCGAGGTCGCGCAGCCCGGCGGTGTCGCGCGGGACTGGTCGAAGGGCGATGAGGACGCGGTTCCCGGACGCACCATGCCGACGCTGACGGTGGTCGAGCGGGACTACACCGCCGTGGCGGACAAGCTCGCCTCGCTCGGGCCCGTGCTCGACGAGCAGGGCGTGACGATCAAGGGCAGCGTCGTCGGCGTCGCGCCCGAACTGCACTGGCTCGCCGAGAAGAACGGGGTGTCCACACAGGACAGACCGCTGCTGGACACCGACGCGAAGGCCGCCGAGGCGATCCTCGCGCTGTCCGGAACCACCAACGGAGCCCTCGCGCTGCGGGCGTTCCAGGTGCTGGAGAAGCGCGTCGGGCGACCGCTGGCGCAGTTGGCCCACGAGAACGAGAGCAAGCGGATCACCTTCGCCGACACCAAGTCCCGGCCGACGCACGTGGTCACCAGCCCGGAGTGGTCGGGCAGCGAGTCCGGCGGAAGGCGCTACTCGCCGTTCACCATCAACGTCGAGCTGCTCAAGCCGTGGCACACCCTCACCGGCAGGCAGCACTTCTACCTCGACCACGACTGGCAGCACGAGCTCGGCGAGGCGCTGCCGGTCTACCGGGCGCCGTTGGACATGCAACGGCTCTTCGGTGAACCGAGGATCGGGCCGAACGGCGAGCGCGAGGTGACAGTTCGCTACCTCACCCCGCACTCGAAGTGGTCCATCCACTCCGAGTACCAGGACAACCTGATCATGCTGACCCTGTCCAGGGGCGGGCCGACGTTCTGGATGAGCCCGGCCGACGCCGCCGCGATCGGCGTCGCCGACAACGACTGGGTGGAGGCGGTCAACCGCAACGGCGTCGTCGTGGCGCGGGCGATCGTCTCGCACCGGATGCCAGAAGGAACCGTGTTCATGTACCACGCGCAGGACCGGACGGTGAACGTCCCGCGCAGCGAGACCACCGGCAAGCGCGGTGGCATGCACAACTCGCTGACCCGGGTGCAGATGAAACCGACCCACCTCATCGGCGGCTACGCGCAACTGACGTTCGCGCTGAACTACCTGGGTCCCACCGGGAACCAGCGCGACGAGGTCACTGTCATCCGCCGCCGCTCGCAGGAGGTTGAGTACTGATGAGGCTGATGGCGCAGCTCGCGATGGTGATGAACCTCGACAAGTGCATCGGCTGCCACACCTGTTCGGTCACCTGCAAGCAGGCGTGGACCAACCGGGGCGGCGTCGAGTACGCGTGGTTCAACAACGTGGAGACCCGCCCCGGGCAGGGGTATCCGCGCCGCTACGAGGACCAGGAGCAGTGGAAGGGCGGGTGGGAGCGGACCGCGCGCGGCAAGCTCCGGCTGCGCTCCGGCGGGCGCTTGCGCAGGCTGCTCTCGCTGTTCGCCAACCCCGATCTGCCGAAGATCGACGACTACTACGAGCCGTGGACCTACGAGTACCGGACGCTGCTCGACGCCCCGCTCGGCGACGACGTTCCCGTCGCTCGGCCGACGTCCCAGTTGACCGGGAAGCCGACCCAACCGGGATGGGGTCCCAACTGGGACGACGACCTGGCCGGCTCGACGGAACACGGTGTCAAGGACCCGGTGCTCGCGAAGATCGGCGAGAAGATCCGGATGGAGTTCGAGCAGACCTTCATGTTCTACCTGCCCAGGATCTGCGAGCACTGCCTCAACCCCTCCTGCGTGGCGAGCTGCCCCTCCGGCGCGATGTACAAGCGCGCCGAGGACGGGATCGTGCTGGTGGACCAGGACGCCTGCCGCGGCTGGCGGATGTGCGTGACGGGCTGCCCGTACAAGAAGGTCTACTTCAACCACAAGACGGGCAAGGCGGAGAAGTGCACCTTCTGCTACCCGCGGGTGGAAGCCGGTCAGCCCACGGTGTGCGCGGAGACGTGTGTCGGACGGCTGCGCTACATCGGCGTTCTGCTCTACGACGCCGACAAGGTGCTTGGGGCGGCGCGCGTCGAGAACGACCACGACCTGTATCCCGCGCAGCTCAACGTGTTCTGCGATCCGCACGATCCCGAGGTGGTTCGCGAAGCCGAACGGGTCGGCATCCCGCACGACTGGATCACCGCCGCTCAGCGGTCGCCCGTGCACGACCTGATCGCGCGCTACCGGGTCGCGCTCCCACTTCGACCGGAGTTCCGGACCATGCCGATGGTCTGGTACATCCCACCGCTGTCCCCCGTGGTGGACGCCGTCGCGGGCAGCGGCTTCGACGGTGAGGACAGCCAGAACCTGTTCGGTGCCATCGATTCCCTGCGCATCCCGGTGGAGTACCTCGCCGAACTGTTCACCGCAGGAGACCCCGAACCCGTCACCGAGTCGCTGCGCAAGCTCGCCGCGATGCGCTCGTACATGCGTTCGGTCAACCTCGGCGAAGAGCCGGACGCCTCGGTCGCGGCGGCGGTCGGGCTGAGCGAACGTGAGATCAAGTCGATGTATCGGCTGCTGGCGATCGCGAAGTACGAGGAGCGCTACGTGATCCCGACGGCCGGGGTCGGGCGCGCGCACGAGCTGGAATCGATCGCGACCGGGTGCAGCCTGGACACCGACGGCGGACCAGGTATGGGCGGCGGCGGGAACAACGGCGGCAACGGCGGCTCGGTCGACCTGTTCAGCTGGGACGGCAAGAGCAGGCCGGACGGTTTGTTCCGGACGGGGGCGGGCAAGTGATCTCATTGCGCCGCAAGGCAGACCCACGGCTCGTCCGCAGCGTCGCCGGATGGTGCCTCCAGTACCCCGACGAGGTCTTGCTGCGGAACCTCCCAGTCGTGCGTGACGCGGCGGAGTCGTTGTCGCACAAGGAGCTCCTCCATCTGATCGATCACATCGAGGGAACGGAGGACATCGCGCGGCACTACGTCGACGCGTTCGACAGCCGTCCCCGCCGCTGCCTGTACATGACCTGGTACGCCGATGGGGACACCCGGCGGCGGGGTGCGTCCCTGGTGCGGCTCAAGCAGATCTACCGCGCGCACGGGATGGTTCCACCGGAGGAGGAGCTGCCGGACTTCCTGCCCGTGGTGCTGGAGTTCGCCACGACGGGCGACCAAGAGGTGGGCGAGCAGTTGCTGACAGAGTTCCGTCCGGGACTGCGGTTGCTCGCCGACAACCTCGGCCGCTTCGGTTCGCCCTATGAGCTCGCGGTCCGCGCGGTGCTCGCCACGTTGCCGCAGGGCCGCATTCCACTGCCGATGGTCCCGCCCACCGAGCAGGTGGGACTCGATCCCTACCCGATGTCGCTCCCGGGAGCCCACCGATGACCGATGTCCTGCTGTGGGTTGTCGCGCCGTACCTGGCGATCGTGCTGCTCGTCGCGGGCACGGTCTGGCGCTACCGCTACGACAAGTTCGGCCTGTCCACGCGGTCGTCGCAGCTCTACGAGTCGCGGCTGCTGCGCGTCGGCAGCCCGCTGTTCCACTTCGGCCTGCTGATGGTGGTCGGTGGGCACGTGCTCGGCTTGGTGGTGCCGAAGAACCTGACGGAGTTCTTCGGCGTGAGCGAGGAGCAGTACCACCTGGTGTCACTGGGAATGGGCTCACTCGCCGGGCTCGCGACCGTGACGGGCCTCGGGATCCTGTTGTGGCGGCGGGTGAGGACCCCTGCCGTTCGCGGAGCCACCACGGGCAACGACAAGGTGATGTACGTGGTGCTGGTCTGCGTGCTGCTCGCCGGGCTGGCCACCACGGTGATCACCAACGGTGTGCAGGGCGGATACGACTACCGCTCAACGGTTTCGCCGTGGTTCCGAGGGGTTCTCCTGCTGCACCCCGATCCTTCGCTGATGGCGAGCGCGCCGCTGAGCTACCGCGTGCACGTGCTGTTCGCGATGGTGCTGTTCGCGCTGTGGCCGTTCTCCCGGCTGGTGCACGCATTCAGCGCTCCGGTGCGGTACCTGGTGCGGCCGTACATCGTCTACCGCAGCCGCGATGAGCGCCCCGTCGAGCGCAGGATGAGCCGGGAGTGGCAGCGCAGGTGAAGGCCCAGTCCTTGAAGGCGTTGTCATTGAAAGCGCTGTCTTCGAAGGCGCTGTACTGCGGGGCGGCGTCGTTCGTGGCCATCGCCGTCATCGCGGTGCTGGCGATGGCCACGGGCGAGCCGCTGCTGTTCCCCTCGCTCGGCCCGACCGCGTTCCTGATCTTCACCAGGCCCGCGCCACCCACGGCCAGCCCGCGCAACACCGTGCTCGGGCACCTGATCGGCGTCGGCGCGGGCTGGCTGGGGCTGGCCGTGTGCGGGCTGCTGAACACCCCGCCCGACCTCGCTCACGCCGACTGGGCGCGGGTCGGGGCCGCCGCGATCGCGCTCGGCCTGACCTGCGGACTGATGCCGCTGCTCGGCGTCCCGCACCCGCCGGCGGGGGCCACGACGCTGATCGTGGCGCTGGGGCTGCTGCGCACACCGGAGCAGCTCGCCGTGCTGATGACCGGCGTCGTGCTGATCACCCTGCTCGGCGTGGTGATCAACCGGTTGGCTGCCGGTAGCTCACCCGGATCTTCAGCGGAGGGGCGTCCGGAGCGCCGCAGCGGTGTTCGAGCGAGCCGTCGAACGCGATGACCTCCGCACCGTCCCCATGCTCGTACCGGTCGATGGTGAACTGACCGTAGGCGTCCTCGCAGTAGATGCCGCTGTGCACGACCTCGATGCCTGGGGTCGGCCCGTGGCCTTCCTCGTAGCGCCTGGCGTCCCAGTAGGTACCCGGTACCAATTTCTGCCCCGCGGGGGCTTTGAGCGTCACCATCCACTCATCGCGCCACCCGCTGGTGAAGACCCTGACGATGTGGCCGTTGCCGGACATCTCCGCCAGGTGGTCCTGGACGTAGCTGCCCGAACGGCCGCTCACGGGGTGCGCGCCTGCGGCGGCGTCGTACTCGAAGAACGGCGCCGGCGCGGCGACGGCGGTTCCGGTCAGCCCGGTCACGGCGAACGCGGCACCGGCGAGAATCGCTGCGATCTTGTGCATGGCGGAGAGCTTGCTGGTCAGACGGGTGCATGCACATGCGCAGAACTACCCGTCCCGGCTACTCCGGGCGGCGGTGCTTAACCGGTCCTTAGGCGGTGCGACCTAGGTTCGCGAGTCCGGCACGCGTTCCCCCTGCACCGCGTGCCAGGAAGGAATCCGCCATGAGCAAGACTCGTGCCCTCGGACTGACCACCCTCGTCGCGGCCGCTGGACTGGTACTGGGTTCCGGTTGGGCCGCGGCGTCGCCGTCCGGCCAGGACCCGGTGCTCGCGCCCGCCAGCGGTGACGCGGTCGCGATGGCCACCAAGATCTCCCACGCCGACGCGACGAACCGGCTGCGCGCCGCCGGGATCACGTGGTCCTCCAGCGGTGGGTGCAGCGATCGCAACCGCCCCAACTGCACGTCCTTCACCCAGGTCAACCTGGCCACCATCCAGGGCGCCATCACGCTGAAGAACGCTTCTCGCTGCGGGCTCAACGTGACGGGTGGAACGGAGACCGGGCACGCGTCGGGCACCTACAGCCACTGGAACGGCTACAAGCTCGACTTCGGCCTGAGCAGCTGCCTGGACAACTACGTCAAGGGGAACTTCGCCTCCATCGGCGGCAGCAAGTGGAAGGCGCCGTCGGGCAACATCTACTACCGCGAAGGCAACCACTGGGACGTGGTCTTCTACAGCTGCGGGTGCTAGCCCGGTGAACGGGGTCGCCCGCACGGCGACCCCGTTTCTCCGTCAGGCGAACAGATCGATCACGTCCGCTCGACCGAAGTGCTCAGCCCATTCCCTTGCGTCACAGTCGAAACGGTGATCGCGAATGCCGGGATCGGCGCCGCGCTCCAGCAGGAGCCGGACCAGCTCGACATCACCGAACTCGACGGCGGTGTGCAGCGGGGTCTGCCACGGCTCGTCGACCGGCAGGTCGCTCCGCGCGCGGGCGTTCACATCGAAACCCTTGTCCAGCAACAACTTCACGGCCAACGGACGACGCTGAGCGACTGCCCAGACGAGCAGTCCCGGGCGAGCTCCCCGCGCGGCGCTGACGACGGTTTCCGGCGTGGCTTCGACGGCAGCCTCGTCCCCGGCGAGCGCGGCGGCGATGAACGCGTCCACGGGATCGAGTTCGGCGTCATCAGCTCCCAAGCCGCGCAACAACTCCGCCATCGCACTGTGACCGTTGCGCAGCGCGGTCTCCAACGGAGTGATACCCGTGTTGAGCGGACTGAGAACGTCAACACCGTTGCGGGCCAACAACGCCACTCGCTGCAGCTGCCCGTGGAGCACAGCCCACGCGAGCAGCTTGCGCAGCGCCCTTTGCGGCTCGTCAACAAGATCTGGCAGCAACCGCCGCCACGGGCCGCCATCACCGCGCCCGAGGCCGAACGCGAACAGGAGTTCGTAGGCGTCGTCCCGCTCGGAGAACATGCGGTTGTAGAGCGCCTGCCCGTCGTTGGGGTCGGCGCCCGCGGCGAGCAGCACCCGCGCGAGGGCGATGGAGTGCGGGTGCGGCGGTTGATCACCTTCTCCTCCACCGATGGCGCCGGTCAGCAGGGTGAAAGGCGTTGGCAGCCCCAGGAAGAACCGTCCGTCGTTGGGGTCGGCACCCGCGTCGAGCAACATCCGCGCGGCGGTGAGCGTGTCGTCGAGGCCGACATCGAGGCGGGAATAGCTGAGGTACATCAGCGGTGGCCAGCCGTACGGCCCCGTGGGCGCCGACGCCGATGCCCCGGCGGACAAGTGTTGGCGCAACTGGGAAACATCGGCACACGCGGCGGCGACACCGATGCCGGACGCGGGCAGGCCGGGACTCTCACCGAGCAGCCGCGCGGCCTCGGCACGGCGCTGCGGCGCGTCCTCGGCGAAGTTCAGGCACGCCAAACGCAGGAAGCGGTCGGCGGCGGGCTCATCGACGGGCGCTTCGGTGTAGGTCCAGGAACGCGCGTTGATCGCTTCGACGTGCCGCACCAGTCGCGACCAGCTCGCGAAGCCGTGACGTCGCGCGAGCGCGCGTTGCGCGTCGGCCAGGGTGGTGCCCGAGGCGCTTCGAATCTCCTTGGCCTGCTTGCGCAACTGGCCGAGGTGCGGGCGTTCGGGCAGGGGAACGGTCGACATCGCGACCTCCTTCCATGGCCCCGTGGTCCGCGTGACGGGGTGAAAGGAGGTGGTGCGGCCAGGGCACTACCGGTCCTCGCTGGGCAGGCTCAGCCTTTTCCGCGGACCCGGAGGCGGCCCAACCCGCCTCCGGGCAGCGTACCCGCTACTCCGCCGGCGCGAAGCAGCTCTTCTCGGTGGACGTGGCCGGTCAGTCGGTGTCCGGCAGGTTCTCCATCACCATGCCGTCGACCTTGAGCGGCTTCGGCAGCAGGTCGTGCACCGCCATCAGGTCGGCGACCCGCTGGATGCGCACGGTGTCCAGCCGCGTCGGGAACGCGCCCAGGTGCACCAGGCTCGCGGTGACCTGGTCGATGCCCTTGGCGTAGCTGGGCAGGACCTGCTCGACCTTGCCCCGGTCGGAGGCCTCCTTCTGCGCGCGCATCAGCGCCGTGCGGAAGGCCCGCAGGGTCTTCGGGTTGTCCTTGGCGAAGGCGGCCGTCGTCGCGTAGCCGGAGATGGGGAAATCACCGGTGGCCCCCTGGGCGACGTCCAGCACCGGGATCGCGCCGAAGTTGCGCTCGGCCTGGGTGATGAACGGCTCGACCATGACCGCGGCGTCGACCTGCTTGGCCTTCAGCGCGATCGGCATGTTCTGGAACGGGATCTCCACCCAGCTGACCCCGCCGTGGTTGACGCTGTGCGCGTCCATCGAGGCCTTGGCGAGCAGTTCCGCGATGGCGCCGCGGACGGTCACCGCGATCCGCTTGCCCGCCAGGTCCTGCGGTGTGGTGATCGAGGAGCCCTGCGGGACCGCGATGACGAAGTTGTGCGGGCGGGTCTGGTACCCGTCGGCGATCAGCTTGAGGTCGGCGACCCCCTTGGACTGGGCCTCGAAGAAGGACATCCAGTTGCCGACGGAGATGTCGAAGCTCGCGCCGACGAGCCCGGTCACGCTCGTGGCGCCACCGGGGATGCCGACCGTCTCGACCTCCAGGCCCGCGTCCCGGAAGTAGCCCTTCTGGATCGCCATGTGCAGCGGCGCGTAGTCGATGATCGGCATCGCGCCGACCTTGATCCGGGTCTTCTCCAGCCCGGTCCCCTCGGCGCCGCCGTCGGCCGCCCGGGAGCCGGAGTCCCCGCCCAGCAGGCCGCAGCCCGAGGCGACGAGCAGCAGCGAGAGGGCGGCGAGCAGTGCCCGCACTTTTCGTCCAGTGATACTGCGCGACATTTTCACATATTCTTTCCGACGAGGGCCCGATGACCACGAGAGTTATACCAGTCAAATCCGCGACCATTGCGGATGACAGCGCAGGTACCGAAGTATCACTATCGATACCAACTATTTGCAGCTCTCCGCCGAACGAGTGACCGTGATCTGACCGTTTCCAGGTCGCGAATGCGCCCTCTGAACCGGTTCACCAGCCCGCATAGACAAGTCTCCGCAGACGCTTGCCGCCCTTCCCGAATGGCCCGCCATCGACCTGGACGGGGGCGCGACCCGCACGTATTTCCCCGACCGCTACCGGGAATGACGGCCTTATCGGACCTTCGGCCCACGTCGAACGTGGTCCGTTCGGACGAGCCGGTGGAACATGCACATCGCACGGTGGCGCCGACGTGGTCCGCCGATGCGCCCGTACCCGCGAGCCGCGTCGGTGAGCAGTCCTTATGCGTGCCGCTGATCAATCCGGCTAGGAAGCGGAAGAATGTGTCGCTAGGGTCTGCCCGCCACATATCCGGATGCAGTTCGAGCAGTTCGTGAGGAGCAACGTGATCGCTGTCGGCGGCAGGCGCGTCGTGGTGACCGGAATCGGTGTTGTCAGTTCGCTTGGCAGCACGGTCGAAGACTTCTTCACCAATCTGTGCGACGGTCGGAGCGGGGTCGGCGAGCTGACCCGCTTCGACACCTCGCGGTGTCCGATCAAGCGGGCCGCCGAGCTGACGGACTTCGATCCGGCCGAGCACGGCATCTCCGAGCGCGACATCCGGGTCACCGCCCGGTTCCAGTGGCTGGCCATCGCCGCGTCGCAGGCCGCTGCCGCCGACGCCGGGCTCGACCTGCCGCGCAACGAGGTGCACTCCGACTCCACGAGATCACCGAAGAAGCTGGACCGCTTCGGTGTCGCCATCGGCGTGGCTTACTCCAACGCGGAGATCCTGCAGCGCCAGTACAAGCTGCTGGAGCAGGGCGGGAGCCGGTCGATCTCGGCGCGGCTGTGCAACCTGACGCTGCCGAACTCCCCGACCTCGGCGGTGTCCATCCGGCACGGCCTGACCGGCCCGCTGGTGACCGTCAGCGGCGCGTCGGCCTCCGGGGCGGAATCGCTGATCGCCGCCTACGACAAGATCAAGTACGGCCGCGCCGAACTGATGCTGACCGGCGGCGCGGAGTCCGCGGTCAACGAGATCACCATCGCCGCGTTCGCGCAGAACCGCACCGGCTCGCGGATCGGCGTCTGCCGCCCCTTCGACGACAAGCGCGACGGCACGATCCTCGGCGAGGGCGCGGGTGTGGTGGTGCTGGAGGAACTGGAGCACGCCAGGGCGCGCGGCGCGCGGATCTACGGCGAGGTGCTGGGCTACGGCCTGCGCGGCGACGCCTACGACATGTCCGACATCCGACCCGACGAGGCGCCCGGCATGCGCGCGTGCCTGGAGGAGGTGCTGCTCGACGCGGGGGTCAGCACCGCCGAGGTCGGCTACATCAACGTGCACGGCACCGGGACCAAGATGAACGACCCGGCGGAGGCCTTCGCCATCCGCAAGGTCTTCGGCTCCGACCCCGCGACCAGCCCGATGGTCAGCGGTACCAAGGGGGCCACCGGCCACATGCTCGGCGGCACCGGCGGCGTCGAGTTCATCACCGCGCTGCTGGCCAGTCACCGCGACGTGGTGCCGCCGACCTACGGGCTGGAGAACCCCGACCCGCGCTGCGCGGACCTCAACCACGTCATGGGCAAGGCGATCCCGGCTCCGGTGCCGACCGCGATCACCACCAGCGTGGGCATGGGCGGCAACAACTCCGCCATCATGGTCCGCGGTTGGTCCGGCGGCGAAGAGCCGGTGTAGCTGGTGAGCGGGAGTGCCATGCGCGAGGTCGTTGTCGTCGGGGCGGGTCCGGTCGGTCTGTGGCTGGCCGCGGAGCTGCGCAGGACCGGGGTGGAGGTCACCGTTCTCGAACGGCTGACCGAGCCCGTCCCGCACGCCAAGTCGCTCACCATGCACCCCCGCACCCTGGAACTGCTCGCGATGCGCGGGGTGGCCGATCGCTGGCTCGCCGAGGGCAAGCAGCTGCCGACAACGCACTTCGCGTTGCTGGACAACAGGTTGAGCTACGCGGAACTTGATACCAAGTACCGGTTCGTACTGTTCCTCCCGCAGCCGAGGACCGAGGCCCTGCTCGCCGAGCACGCCTCGGACCTCGGCGTGGAGGTGCTGCGCGGCCGAGCGGTGACCGGCGTCCGCTCCCTCGGTGACTCCGTCGTCGTGGAGACCGACACCGGCGAAACCTTCCACTCCCACTGGGTTGTCGGCTGCGACGGTCCGTCCAGCACCGTGCGCAAGGCCGCCGGTATCGAGTTCCTCGGGAGCCCGTCGACGCTGAGCGTGCCGCTGGGCGACGTCCGCCTCGCCGACCCGCCGGAGTCGGTGTCGTTGACCGTCAACGGGGACAACGGCGCACTGTTCCTGGTGGCACTGGGTGGCGGCCGGTACCGGGTCTCACCGACCGACCACTCGATGCTGCACGTGCCCAAGGACGAGCCGCTCACGTTGGCGGAGCTCAAGGAGAGCACCCGCCGTGTCGTCGGCACCGACTTCGGCATGCACGACCCCTCGTACCTGGCACGCTTCGGCAACGCCACCCTCCAGGCGGCGCGGTACCGCAACGGCCGGGTGCTGCTCGCCGGCGACGCCGCGCACATCCACATGCCGTTGGGGGGCCAGGGATTGAACCTCGGCATGCAGGACGCCACGAACCTCGCCTGGAAGCTCGCCGCGGTGATCCAGGGCTGGGCGCCCGAGGAGCTGCTGGACACCTACGAAACGGAACGGCATCCCGTCGGGGCCCGAGTCCTCGACGACACCCTCGCCCAGACCTCGC
>NZ_MUMH01000131.1 GCF_002155965.1 Allokutzneria sp. NRRL B-24872 | reverse complement strand
CTCACCGGCTTCGCCCGGCGGCAGCAGCCCGCGGTTGGCCAGGTCGTAGATCGCCGGCATCAGCTTCTTGCGGCTGAGGTCACCGGTCACGCCGAAGATCACCAGGCCGCAGGGCCCGGCGATCCTGGGCAGTCGCTTGTCCCGCTCGTCGCGCAGCGGGTTGCGCCAGCTCTTGGCACTCACAGCGAGTCCTGCACCGCCTTCACCAGGTGGACCAGGCCCTCTGCCCGGTCGGTGAGGTGCAGGCGCAGCACCGGACGACCGTGCTCGGCGAGCACCTGTCCGTCGCCGAGCGCCTGCGCCTTCTGCAGCACGCCAAGGGTGTACGGGCGCTCCGGCACCTCCAGGTCCTCCGGCGAGTAGCCGGTGATCTGGAGGAACACGCCGTTCTGGTGGCCGCCCTTGTGGTACTGGCCCGTGGAGTGCAGGAACCGGGGACCCCAGCCGAAGGTGGTCTGGAGCCCGGTGCGCCGCGCGATCTCCTTGCGCAGCAACGCGATCGAGGCGTCGTCGAGCCGGTCGAGGTAGGCCTGGATCGAGATGTAGCCGTGCTCGGGGGCCGCGTCGACCAGCGCCTTGAGCGCGGCGCCGACGGTCTCGGTCTCCGGCGAGAACAGCTTGTCCGCCCAGCCCGCGGCCTCGCCGGCGAGCCCGGACGCGTACACGTCGATGGGACCGTCGGAAATGGCAGGAGCCGCCGTGGTCTCGTCGGCGGGAGCGTCCAGCAGCGCGCGCGCCGCCTTCTTCGCCGCCTCGACGTCGGGCTGGTCGAACGGGTTGATCCCGAGCAGCCTGCCCGCCGCGGCGGTCGCGTACTCCCACAACAGGAACTGGCCGCCGAGCGAACCGGAGACCGCGAGGGCCGCCGCGCCGCCGACGCCGCCGACGCTGACCGTCGTCGCGTCCTCACCGGCGTCGGCGAAGCCGGGCGCGTCGATGCCCTCGACCGCGACCGGGAGCAGGCCGGTGCCCTCCTTGCCGGTGGACTCGGCGATCAGCTGCTCGGCCCAGTCGCCGAAACCGTTGATGCCGGAGTCCGCGTCGGCGATGACGATCTTCTCCGCGCCGCGCGCGTGCGCGGCGGCGAAGACGGAAGCCAGCAGCAGCGCCGGGTTGTCAGCGGAATCCGCCGACAGCGCCGGAGCCGCCGAAGCCGCGTCGTCGAGCAGCGTCGCGATGTCCGCGCCGGCCAAACCACTAGGCACCAAACCGAAAGCGGTCAGCGCCGAGTAGCGGCCACCCACGTGCGGGTCGGCCAGGAACACCTTGCGGTAGCCCGCCTCGGCCGAAGCCTTGGCCAGCGGGGAGCCGGGGTCGGTGACGACGACGATGCGCGAGGCAGCGTCGATCCCCTTGTCCCGGAACGCCTTCTCGAACACGCGGCGGTGGCTGTCGGTCTCCACCGTTCCGCCGGACTTGGAGGAGACCACGAGCACCGTGCGCTCAAGGTCCCCGGAGAGCGCGTCCGCCACCTGCGCTGGATCGGTGGTGTCCAGCACCACCAAGTTGACTCCAGCGGTCGCGCAGATCACCTCCGGCGCCAGCGAGGAGCCACCCATGCCCGCGAGCACGACGCGGTCAACGCCCTCGCCGTGCAGTTCGGCGCGCAGGGCGTCGATCTCGGCGAGCAGCGGGCGGGAGGTCTCGTGCAGCGTGGTCCAGGACAGCCGGATGGCGGCCTCGGACTCGGCGGCCGGACCCCACAGCGTGGCGTCCTTCGCCGTCAGCTTGCTCGCGAACTGGTCGGCGACCAGTCTGTCCACCAGCGGAGCGGCCTCAGCCGTCAGTCCACTGTGGACGAGTGTGACCGAAATGTCAGTCATCTCAACCCTTCGCTCGGTCGAGCTGGTCGGTCACGGTCTCCAGCAGCTCGGCCCAGGACTTCTCGAACTTGTCCACGCCCTCTGTCTCCAGTGCCACGAAGACGTCGTCGAGGTCGATGCCCGCGTCGGCCAGGGCGTCGAAGACCTCCTGGGCCGACTCGGCGGTGCCGGTGACGGTGTCGCCGGTGATCTTGCCGTGGTCGGCGACCGCGTGCAGCGTCTTCTCCGGCATCGTGTTGACCACGCCCGGCGCGACCAGCTCGTCGACGTAGCGGGTGTCGGAGTAGTTCGGGTCCTTCACGCCGGTGGAGGCCCACAGCGGGCGCTGCGGACGAGCGCCCGCCTCGGCCAGCGCGGTCCAGCGCGGAGAGGCGAACACGTCCTCGTAAGCACCGAAAGCCAAGCGAGCGTTGGCGATCGCGGCCTGCCCGCGCAGCGCCTCCGCCTCGGGGGTGCCCAACGCCTCGATGCGCTTGTCGATCTCACTGTCCACACGGGACACGAAGAACGAGGCGACGGAGGCGATCTTGGACAGGTCGTGGCCGTTGGCCTTGGCCTGCTCCAGGCCCTCCAGGAAGGCGTCCATCACCGCGCGGTAGCGCTCGACGGAGAAGATCAGCGTCACGTTCACGCTGATGCCCTGCGCCAGGGTCTGGGTGATCGCGGGCAGACCCGCCACGGTGGCCGGGATCTTCACCATCAGGTTCGGCCGGTCCACCGCCTTCCACAGCTCCTGCGCCTCGGCGGCGGTGGCTTCGGTGTCGTGCGCCAGGCGCGGGTCCACCTCCAGCGAGACCCGGCCGTCGAGACCGCCGGTGGACTCCCACGTGGCGCGGAAGACGTCGCACGCCTGCCGCACGTCAGCGGTGGTGATCTCGCGGACGGCCTGGTCGACCGAGGCGCCGCGCGCGGCCAGCTCGCCGACCTGCGCGTCGTAGGCGGAGCCCTTGGACAGCGCGCCCGCGAAGATCGTCGGGTTGGTGGTCACGCCGACCACCGAGGACTCGGTGATCAGCTCGACCAGGTTGCCGGACTCCAACCGCTCGCGCGAAAGGTCGTCCAGCCAGACCGAGACACCGGCCTCGCTCAGTGCGATGAGGTTGGGATTGCTCACTTCGTCGCTCCAATGCTGCGCTTGGCGGCCTCGACGACAGCGGTGTCGGTGAAGCCGAACTCGCGGAAGAGGGTCTGGTAGTCGGCCGACGCGCCGAAGTGCTCGATCGAGACGATCTCACCGGCGTCGCCGACGTAGCGGTACCACGGCTGCGCGATCCCGGCCTCGACCACGACGCGGGCGCGGACCTCGCGCGGGAGCACGGAGTCCTTGTAGGACTGGTCCTGGGCCTCGAACCACTCGACGCACGGCATGGACACCACGCGAGCGGCAACGCCCTGCTCGGCCAGGATCTTCCCGGCCGCGACGGCGATCTGGAGCTCCGAGCCGGTGCCGATGAGGATCACATCCGGCGTGCCTTCGGTGTCCACCAGGACGTAACCACCGCGCGCGACGCCCTCGGCAGAAGTGCCCTCAAGCGTCGGGACGTTCTGGCGGGTCAGCGCGATGCCGGTCGGACCGTCCTGGGTCTCCAGCACCTTCTTCCACACCGCGGCGGTCTCGTTGGCGTCGCCCGGGCGGGCCACCGAGAGGCCGGGGATGGCGCGCAGCGCGGCCAGGTGCTCGATCGGCTGGTGCGTCGGGCCGTCCTCGCCGAGGCCGATCGAGTCGTGCGTCCACACGTAGACGACCGGGGACTTCATCACCGCGGCGAGGCGAACGGCCGGGCGCATGTAGTCGCTGAACACGAGGAAGGTGCCGCCGTACGGGCGGGTCGGGCCGTGCAGCGCGATGCCGTTGAGGATCGAGCCCATGGCGTGCTCGCGGACACCGAAGTGCAGCGTGCGGCCGTAGGGGTGCGCGGTCCACTCGCCGGTGGAGATCGACTCCGGGCCGAAGGAGTTCGCGCCCTTCATCGTGGTGTTGTTGCTCTCCGCCAGGTCGGCCGAGCCGCCCCACAGCTCCGGCAGCACGTCGGCCACGGCCGAGAGCACCTCACCGGAGGCCTTGCGAGTGGCCAGGCCCTTGGCGTCGACGTCCCACTTCGGCAGCGCGTCCGCCCAGCCCTCGGGCAGTTCCTTGGCGACCAGGCGGTCGTAGAGGGCCTTGCGCTCCGGGTTGGCCTGGGCCCACGCGTCGAAGGACTTCTGCCACTCGCCGCGCGCCGCCTCGCCGCGCTTGACGACCTCGCGGGCGTGCGAGAGCACCTCCGGCGCCACCTCGAAGCTCTGCTCCGGGTCGAAGCCGAGCACCTTCTTGACCGCCGCCACCTCGTCACCGCCGAGCGCGGAGCCGTGGATCTTGCCGGTGTTCATCTTGTTCGGCGCCGGGAAGCCGATCACCGTGCGCAGCAGGACGATCGACGGCCGGTCGGTGACCGCGCGAGCGGCCTCCAGCGCGGCCAGCAGGTCCTTGACGTTCTCTCCGCCCTCGACCGACTGCACGTGCCAGCCGTAGGCCTCGTAGCGCTTGGCGACGTCCTCGCTGAGCGCGATCGCGGTGTCGTCCTCAATGCTGATCTTGTTGTCGTCGTAGATCAGCGTGAGGTTGCCCAGCTGCTGGTGCCCGGCGATCGAGGACGCCTCGGAGGTCACGCCCTCCTCGATGTCGCCGTCGGAGGCGATCACGTAGATCTGGTGGTCGAACGGGCTCTCACCCGGCGCGGCGTCCGGGTCGAACAGACCGCGCTCGCGGCGGGCCGCCATCGCCATGCCGACCGCGGAGGACAGGCCCTGGCCCAGCGGTCCGGTGGTGATCTCCACGCCGGGGGTGTGCCGGTGCTCCGGGTGGCCGGGGGTCAGCGAGCCCCAGGTGCGCAGCGCCTTCAGGTCGTCGAGCTCGACGCCGTAGCCGGCGAGGTAGAGCTGGATGTAGAGGGTGAGGCTGGAGTGCCCGCAGGAGAGCACGAAGCGGTCCCGGCCCGGCCAGTCCGCGTCCGCCGGGTCGTGCCGCATGACCCGCTGGAACAGGGTGTAGGCGGCGGGCGCCAGGCTCATCGCGGTACCGGGGTGGCCGTTGCCGACCTTCTGCACGGCGTCGGCGGCCAGGACGCGAGCGGTGTCCACCGCGCGCCGGTCCAGCTCGGTCCAGTCCTCTGGCAGGTTGGGGGTGGTCAGACCGGTGAGGTCGGTGTTCACGGACACGGACGCTGTCCCACTTTCGCTTGAGGTTCCGCAAGGTCGCGCGCGAGGAGGGCGGAGCGTCTGCGCGCGGGGAACTACTAGCGCTGCCGCTCGTTCTCCCTCGTCCACCGATCAGCCTAGTAGTGGCCGGTGGCGAACGTCGCTTAAGGCACGTCACACGACCCCCCGCGCGCGTCGCTTCAGTAGCGTGCCTACCATTTGGGTGACCCGCGTTCCCAGGGTCGAAACCGAACTGACTGCCCGGTCCGATCTTGAAGGAGCCCCATGCCGCCGGTGATCGTTGCGGAGGGGACGCGATGAGCATCACCGCTGACGCGTCGGCCCGGAGCCACCACCACCCGCGGCCCGACTGGAAGAGCAGCGTCCGCGCGTACGTGGCCCTCACCAAGCCGCGCGTGATCGAACTGCTGCTGGTCACCACGATCCCGGCGATGCTGCTGGCCCAGCGGGGTCTGCCGTCGCCGCTGCTGGTGCTCACCACCCTGGTCGGCGGGATCATGGCCGCGGGCAGCGCCAACGCGCTGAACTGCGTCGCCGACGCCGACATCGACGCGGTGATGAAGCGGACCAAGGCCCGCCCGCTCGCCACGCACTCGGTGCCCCGGCGCAACGCGCTGATCTTCGGCGTGCTGATGGGCCTGGGGTCCTTCGCCTGGTTCTACGCCACGACCAACCTGCTCTCCGCGGTGCTCGCCGTGGCGACGATCCTGTTCTACGTCTTCGTCTACACCTTGGTCCTGAAGCGGCGGACCGCGCAGAACATCATCTGGGGCGGCGCGGCCGGCTGCATGCCCGTGGTGATCGGCTGGGCCGCCGTGACCGGCACCGTCGAGTGGCCCGCCTTCGTCATGTTCGGCGTGATCTTCTTCTGGACGCCGCCGCACACCTGGGCGCTGGCGATGAAGTTCAGCGACGACTACAAGGCCGCAGGCGTGCCGATGCTGCCCGCCGTCGCCGAGCCCGCCTACGTCACCCGGCAGATCGTGATCTTCACCTGGCTCATGGTCGCCTGGTCGCTGCTGCTCGTCCCGGCCTCCGGCTGGCTGTACCTGTCGGCCGCCGTCGTGGCCGGTGTGTGGTTCGCGGTGCTGACCCACCGCCTGCACGGCCAGGTCCGGCGCGGCGAGAAGGCCAACCCGATGCGCCTGTTCCACATGTCCAACACCTACCTGATGCTGGTGTTCGTGGCCCTCGCGGTGGACTCCGCGATCGGCCTCCCGGTGCTGAACTGGCCCTGGACCTGGTAGACCTCCTTGCGGGAGGCCTGTTCGCGGGGCACCATGGACGCCAAGATCATCTCTTTCCGGGTGGGCACATGACCAGCGTGGACGTCAGCTACCGCAGCGAGGTCGGCGGCAAGTGGCTGGAGCACCTGGAGCGCATCAACGCCACCCTCTTCGACCGGATGCTCGCCGGGCGGCTGCCCGAGGTCGGCAAGCACGGCGCGATCATCCGCCACCGGCACCGCCCCGTCGACGACCGCGACCCCTCCGAGCGCGAGCTGATCTTCGGCGTGCGCAACGGCCGCGCCGCGCTCTACTACACCGACGAGACCGGCGCCTGGTACAGCCGGGGCCCCACCCCCGCCTCGCCCGACGAACTCGTCTACGCCGACCTCGAGTTCCCCGCGCACTGCGAGATCTCCTTGATCAACCTCGCCCACGCGCTCGCCGAGTTCTTCGACACCCAGACCCGCCCCACCTGCGTCTCCTGGCAGGAATCCGACTTCTAGCACTCCGCCCGCGCGCGCCGCTGAAGCCCTGAACGACCCTTTCAGGTACTTGAACGCACTGAACGACCCGTTCAGTGCGCTCAACGCGTCAAACGAGCCGTTCGCGCAACCCCACGCGCCCCACCAGCCACACCAACCCCACGCTTATGTGCTGAATGAGTCATTGAGGGAGTTGAAGTACCTCAATGACTCATTCAGCACGGTGAACCACATGAACGAGTCATTGAGGCGCTTCCACACCTGCTGGTCTTCGAGCACGCGAACCCCCGCCCCCAGTGGTCGACCAGCACTGGGGGCGGGTCCAAGCACCTGAATGACTCGTTCAGCACGCTCAACCACATGAACGAGTCATTCAGGGCGAAAGGCGGGGCGGGGCGATGCGGGCGCGGAGGACTTCGATGATGCCGCTGGCGCTGGACTGGGCGTGCCCGTCGGCGGCTCGGCGGTCGAGGAGGTCCTTGAAGGGCAGCAGCATCTCGGCGGGAACGCCCGCGGCGGCGCTGTCGCGGATGATGGTGCCGAGGGCGACCTGGTTGATGGCCACGCTGGACGCGCCGTTGGAGTAGTCGTTGGCGTCGATCTCGCGGGCGATGTCGGCGAGGAAGGCGACCATGCCGGTGAGCCACGTGGTGGCCAGCGGCAGGAAGTCCCCGGCCTTCACCCCGGCGGTCTCCAGCAGCGCGGCGGAGTACACGAACCCGCCGAGCGTGGCGTACCCGGCGGAGAGCAGCCCGAGGTCGTGGAACTCCGCGACACCGGCGTCGGTGCCGAGGAAGTGGCTGCCGCCGAAGGTGTCCAGTGCGGCGCGGTGCTCGTCGAAGGCCGACCGGGAGCCGCTGTAGATGACGAACGCGGCCGGGGTCCCGATGGCTTCCGGCACGGCCATGATGGCGCCGTCGAGGTAGTCGACCCCGCGCCCGGCGGCCCACGCGGCGAGCGAGCGGGCCTCCTCGGGGGAGCCGGTGGTCAGGTTGATCACGGTCTGACCGGCCTCGACGGGCTCCAGCAGCTCCGCGAAGGTGGCGGTGTCGAAGACGCACACGATCGCGACGGGACTGGCCGCGAGAGCGTCAGCCACGGTGTCGGCGCGGACGGCTCCCTGCGCCACAAGGGCTTCGGCCCTTTCCGGTGTGCGGTTCCACACGGTGACCTCGTAACCGCCGCGCAGCAGTACTGCGGCCAGCGCCGAGCCCATGTTGCCGAGGCCGATCACGGTGACCTTCACGGTGTCTCCCTAGTTCGTGTTCCGTTGGTAAGACCACCGTGCTCGGGGGCGCTGTCGGTTTCCTGTCGCTAGGCTGTCGGCCGTGCGTTTCGGGGTGCTGGGCCCGCTTGAGGTGTGGTCTGCGGATGGAGAGCCGGTCGGCGTTCCCGAGACCAAGGTCCGGGCGCTGCTCGTCGACCTGCTCGTGCACCGGGGCCGCGTGGTGTCGGCGGACCGACTCGCGGAGGACCTGTGGGCGCAGCGCCAGCCCGCGAACCCGACGGCGTCGTTGCAGACCAAGGTGTCCAGGCTGCGCCGCGCGCTCGGCGGCCTCGTCGAAGCCCGCCCGCCCGGCTACGTGCTGCTCGCGGAGCCGGAAGCGGTGGACCTCGGCCGCTTCGAGGCCCTGGTGCTGCGCGCCCGAAGGGCCGACAACGCCCGCGTCCGGGCCGACTTCCTCACCGAAGCCCTGGATCTGTGGCGCGGTCCCGCCTTCGCGGGCTTCGCCGACGAGGAGTTCGTCCGAGCGGCCGCAGAGCGCGCGGAGGAGCAGCGGCTGAGCGCGGTGGAATCGCTGGCGGAGGCACGCCTGGAACTGGGCGAACAGCCGGAGCTCGCGCAGCTCGTCGCCGAGCACCCCCTGCGGGAACGCCTGCGCGCCGCGCACATCCGTGCGCTGTACCTGGCGGGCAGGCAGAACGAGGCGATCGAGCAGTACGAAGACCTCCGCGCGCGCCTTGCCGACGAACTTGGGCTCGACCCCGGCCCGGAACTGGCCGAACTGCACACCGCGATCCTGCGTCAAGACCCCGCGCTCACGCGCTCCTCCTCCGTGCGCCGCACCAACCTCCCCGCGCCGGTGACGGAGATCGTCGGCCGCTCAGCCGCTGTCTCCGAGGTGCGCGAACTCCTTGCGGTGAAACGACTTGTCACGCTCACCGGCCCTGGGGGAGTCGGTAAGACCCGCCTCGCGGTGGAAACCGCCGCCCAGCTCATCGGGTCCTTTGTGGACGGTGTCTGGCTCGTTGAGTTCTGGGACAACGACGCGGTGGTCGAAGCGGTCGCCTCGGCGCTCGGCATCCGGGATGACGCCGCGCCCGTGTCGCTGTTCGACCGTCTCGTGGACTCTTTGCGCGACAAGGACATCCTGCTCGTGCTGGACAGCTGCGAGCACGTGGTGGAGCCGGTGGCGCGCCTGGTCGAGCTGCTGCTGCGGACGGCTCCGTCGCTGCGCGTGCTCGCGACGAGCCAGGAGCCGATCGGCATCGCGGGGGAGACCCTGTGGAGCGTGCCGACGCTGGACAACGCTGATGCCACAAAGCTTTTCGCTGAGCGCGCCGCCGCGAGCGGCTACGCGGTCGACCCGTCCTCGCCGGAGGTCGCGCGGCTGTGCGAACGCCTTGACGGCATCCCGCTCGCCCTCGAACTCGCCGCGACCCGCGTGCGCGTGCTCGGCGTGCACGAACTGCTCGCGCGCCTGGACGACCGCTTCAGCGTCCTCACCTCCGGCCACCGGGGCGCCCCGTCACGGCAGCAGACCCTGCGCGCGATGATCGACTGGAGCTGGGAGCTGCTCTCCGAGCCGGAGCGCGTCGTCCTGCGCAGGCTCGCCGTCCACATCGACGGCTGCACGCTGGAGGCCGCCGAGGCGGTGTGCGCGGCGGAGGTCCTGGACCCGTTGGCGCGCTTGGTGGATCGCTCTCTCGTCGTGGTGCTCGACGGCCCGCGCTACCGGTTGCTGGAGTCCGTCGTCGCGTACTCCGCCGAGCGCCTTGCCGAGGCCGGTGAGCTGGACGTCGTCCGTCAGCGTCACCACGACTACTACGCCGGACTGGCCGCGAGCGCGCAGCTGCGCGGACCCGAGCAGCGCGACTGGGTGCTGCGGCTCGACCGCGAGAACGCGAACCTGCGGCAGGCGCTGGACTTCGCCGGAGACATCCGGCTGGCGAAGGTGCTGTCCTGGTACTGGTACCTCAGCGGGCGCATCAGCGAGGCTCGGCGCGCGTTCGAAGGCGCTGGCGCACCCCTTGACCCCCAGTCGAGCGCGTGCCTCGCGGGCATGTCTGTCCTCAGTGGACAGAACGTCGAGATCCCGGAGGCGGACGACCCGGAGAGCCAGTGGTTCCTCGGCTTCGCACTGTACCGAGGCGGCATGGACCTCGGCGCCAGCGAGCGGTTGATCGAACGCGCGCTCGCGGGCTACACCGAACTGGGCGATGAGTGGGGGATCGCCGCCGCGCTGAGCGTGCGCGCGAGCCAAGCGCTCGTTCGCGGCGACCTCGACCGCGCCCGCGCCGACGGCGAGCGAGCCCAGTCGCTGTTCCGGGCGCTCGGTGATCAGTGGGGGCGGTTGCAGACCGTGTACCCGCTGGCCGCGCTCGCCGAGATCTCCGGCGACTACGCGCGGGCGGAACGCCTCAACCGCGACGGCCTGCGGATCGCCGAGGAACTCCAGCTGTGGTCCGAGGCCGCCGACCGGCTCACCGGGCTCGGCAGGCTCGCGCTGCTGACCTGCGACTTCGCCGCGGCCGATGAGCTGCACGAACGCGCCCGCAAGCTCGCCGCGCGGCAGAGCTACCGGGCCGGGGAGATCCACGCCGAGATCGGATTGGCCCTCGGCGCGCGCAGGCAGGGGGAGCTGGACGCCGCCGAGCACCACCTGCGCGAGGTCTACGAGTGGAACCGGCACGCCGCCTTCGACCCCGGCAACGCGCTCATCCTCGCCGAACTCGGCTTCGTCGCCGAACTCCGCGGTGACGCCGACGCCGCGCTCGCGCTGCACACCAAGGGCCTCGCCGTCGCGCGCCACATCGGCGACCCCCGCGCCATCGCGCTCGCCCAGGAGGGCCTCGCCGGGGCGCACTCCCTCACCGGCGACCACGAGTACGCCTCCCGCCTGCTCGCCGAGGCCGCCGCCGCGCGCAACACCGCCGGTGCCCCGCTGCCCTCGGCCGAACGCGGCGACGTCGACCGCGTCCGCGCCCGCCTGCGCTCACTGTCCCAAGTGGACGGTGGAGGAAAACCCCGTTGACGAAGCCCGTCGCGGCCGGGATAGTTCTCCGCAGCGAGCATGACAACGACCAGCGAAGGAGGACGGCCATGACGGTGAATCGCCGACGCCACTCCTCGCGGCGCTCTCGCACGTGATGGGCTGATCGCCCCGCCACGCGAGCCGCCCGAGGACGTTCTGGGCGGTTTTTCTTTGCGCACCACCACCTATCCCCATGGCGCAGCTGGACAGCGCGCGACGCTACGAACGTCGAGGTCGCAGGTTCGAATCCTGCTGGGGATGCGCTGCTGCACGGCCAGGTGCCGCCTTGAGGGGGAGGCGGGGGCCGGTAGAGCCGACGGGGTTCACCACCGCGGTCGGCGACCAAGCTTCCCGAGCCCGGGGCTCACGCCACGGGGAGGGCGCCGCGGGTCATCCGGTGCAGCTCGGCGATGTGGCTCTCCAGGGCGCGCTTGCCGGAGCGGGTGAGCGTGATCCACGTGCGCACGCGGCCCTTGCCCGCGACGGGTGCCTTGCGCAGCTCGACGTAGCCCGCCTCCTCCAGGATGCGCAGCTGCTTGCTCAGCACCGAGTCGCTGACACCCAGTTCCTCGCGCAGCGGGCGGAACTCGCCCTCCTTGACCGCCGCCAGGAACGAACAGATCTGCAGCCGGTGCGCGGGGTGAACGATCGCGTTGAACGCGGGACGGGTCTTCACAGGGCCTCCTGGCGTGTCCCGACCACACATACTCACCCCGCCAGGAGCGGTCAAATCCCCTTCCCCTAGGGGGAGGACAGGATTTTGGCTATCTCCTGAGAAGAGACCGGTTCGCCGAAGTGCGGGCCCTGCGCGAAGGCCGCTCCGGCGCGCTGCCACCACGCCAGCTGCTCGGCGGAGGCGACGTCGCCGACGACCACCCGCGCGCCGGAGCGCTCCAGCGACGGGATGAGGAAGTGGACGCTCACCCGCAGCGCGTCGGCCTCGCTGTCCTCTGTGGACAGACGGTGCACCACCCACGGCGCGATCCTGACCAGGTCGGCCTTGAGCGGGCCGCAGACGCTGAGGTTGGCCAGCCCGCCCTCGAACTCGTGCAGCGCCGTGCGCACGCCCATGTCGCCGAGCACCTCGGCGTTCTCCTCGGCCTCGTCGCGGTGCTGGCGCAGCGAGGCCATCGGGATGCCCAGCCGCAGCCGCGCCGCGCTCATCCCGCAGTCCGCCAGCGCCATCCGCACGGTTGCGGCGAGGTCGGGGTCACGGGCCTGCAACGGCGTCAGGTTCAGCCACAGCCCGGGCGCCTCGCCGTCCGCGCCGGCGGGCCAGGACGCGGCGATCACGCACGCCTCGCGCAGCGCGGACCGGCCGAGCGGCAGGACCATGCCGGTCTCCTCGGCCAGCTCGACGCAGCGCGTGTGCGGCAGCGCGCCGTGCTCGGGGTGGTTCCACCGCAGCAGCGCCTCGACGAAGGCGACCTGCCCGTCGGCCAACCGCACCACGGGCTGGTAGACGACCTCGAACTCGCCGTTCTCCTCGGCGCCGGGGATGGAGGCGGCCAGCCGGGTGCGCAGCCTCGCCTCGCTGTCGTGCTGCGCGTCGAAGACCTCCCACTGGCCCTTGCCGCACGCCTTGGCCCGGCGCAGGGTGATGTCGGCGGCGCGCAGCACCTCCTCGGGGCGCAGGTTCTGGCTGTTGGCCCGCACCACGCCGATGCTGGCCGAGACCGCGACGCCGACCCCGTCGACGTAGGTCGGCTCGGCGAGCGCGGTGTTGATCAGCACGGCGAGCTTGCCGGGGTAGGGCGTGTCCTCGGTGTTCTCCAGCAGCACGGCGAACTCGTCGCCGCCGAAGCGCGCGACGACGGCGTTGCGCTCGTCGGCGAAGACGTGCTCCAGCCGCTTGCCGGTGACCTGGAGCAGCTGGTCGCCGACGCGCGGACCCATGCCCGCGTTGATCACGCCGAAACCGTCGAGGTCCAGCTGGAGCACGGTCACGCCGAGCCGGGAGTCCATGCGCGCCAGCGCCGACTGCAACCGCGAGCTGAACAGCTGCCGGTTGGCCAGCCCGGTCAGCGCGTCGTTGAGGGACTGCTGGCGCAGGCGCTGGGTGAGCATGTGGACCTCGGTGGCGTCCTCCACCATGGTCACGATGTGGCCGGGCATCTCGTGCAGCGCCGACACCGCGAGGTAGGCCAGCACCGCGTCGCCGTCCCTGGTCGCCAGCATCCGCCGCACCCGGAACCGGTCCCGCTCGCCGTCGGCCAGCTCGCGGTAGGCGCCGCGCAGCGTGTCCGAGCCCTCCTCCTGGAACAGCTCGTACAGGTTCAGCCCGCCGAGCTCCTCCTCGGAGTAGCCCAGGATCTCCGTCAGCGCCGGGTTGGCCTGCACGATCCGGCCGTTGAAGTCGGTCAGCGCGATGCCGACGCCGGAGGAGGTGAACACCTCGCGGAAGCGGGCCTCCGAAGCGCGCAGGTGCCGCTCGGCCTCCTGCTTCGCCCGCAGCAGCGCGTCGGTGATCTGTTGCTGCTGGTGCAACGTGCGCTCGCGCATCGCCTTGGTGTAGCTCGTCGCGAGGCCGCCGATCAGGGCGAGCACGCGCGTGGTGAGCCGGTCAGCGCCGTCGCCGAAGACCTCCAGCAGGCCCTCGCCGAGCACCTCGACGCTGCGGCTGAGGCTGTCCGGTCCGGTGAAGTTCGCGCGCACCATGCGCTCGGCGACCTCGTCGAGCAGCCCGCCGGTGTCCGCCCCCGCCTCCATCGCCGAGACCAGCAGGGTCAGCAGCTCGTGGGTCAGCCGCTCGACCTCGCCCCTGGTCAGCGGGGTGTAGGTGCCCGAGGTGACCGCGGCGGCCCAGCTCCTGGCGAGTCCCCAGGTGCGGGCAGGGCTCAGTGCCGGGGCAGGGCTGTGCGCCGGGGCGGACACCGCGCTCTCGCGGGTCACCTCGGTGGCGGCGGTCGGCCCGGACTCTGCCGGGCTCGGTGCACTCATGCTGCTCTGGCGGTCTCCGGCGTCGGTGCCCGCGGCGGACGGGCGACGAGCGGTGCCACGAACACACCCCACGGCTTTGCCATGGTGGCAAAAGTCTAGCGATCTCCAGTGGGGTCCGCGTAGGGCATTGGCGAAGATGCGGTTGGGTGACGCGCCAGCGCGCGGGTAGGCCAGGATTGGGGCGTGGGAGCCGTCAGACAGGACCGCAGGGCCGAGCTGCTCGGCATCGCGGGGAGGTTGTTCGCCGAGCGCGGTTTCGCCACCACGACGGTGCGCGAGATCGCCGACGCCGCGGGCATCCTCTCCGGCAGCCTCTACCACCACTTCGACTCGAAGGAGTCGATGGTGGACGAGATCCTGCGCGGGTTCCTCGACCGGTTGCGCGCCGCCTACGAGCGGGTGCTCGCCGAGCGGCCCGACCCGCGCGCCGCGCTGACCGCGCTGGTCACGGTGTCCTTCGAGTCGATGGACAGCGACGGCGACGCGATCGCGATCTTCCAGAACGAGGCGGCGCACCTGGCGCAGTTCGAGCGCTTCGGCTACCTGGCCGAGGTCGCGGCGGAGCTGGAGCGCTGCTGGCTGGGCGTGCTGGAGCGCGGGCAGCGGGACGGCGTGTTCCGCGCGGACCTGCGCGTGCCGCTGGTCTACCGCTTCATCAGGGACACCGTGTGGGTGGCGGTCCGCTGGTACGACCCGGAGGGCACGCTCGGCGCCGAGGAGATCGCCGCCCAGTACCTGACGATTCTCTGTCAGGGGATCGTCGCACAGCGTTAGTGCGTTCGGGTGACGGCTGACCGCAGCTCACCGTTGGGACACCAATGGGTCACGGCCATTAACACGGACGGCGGAATCGCCGACGATTCAGGCATCAGGCTCCGACGAGACCGCCTGGAGCGTTCATGTCCCACCACCACCGCGGGTTCCGCGACACCTTCGCCTTCATCGCCGGCACCGCCGGTGCCTCCGCCGCCGTGTTCAGCATCGCGGTGTGGGAATGCGCACCCCTGATCGGGTTACCGTTCGGGCTCGGCTTCGGCGTGGTGTTCGGCCTGCTGGTGACCCCGCTGGTGATCAGCGTGACCCGGCGCGTCCCGGTCGCCGGAGCCGGCGGCGAAGCGCTCGTGGACTCGGTGAACGACCTGCTCAGGGGCCTCGGGTACGGGGAAGCGGAGCGCATCGGCGAGCACACCCTCGGCTACGCCCCGGCCCGCCGCAGCCGGACCCGCTGCCGGTACCTGAGCGTGCGCGTCGACGACCGCGAACTCACCCTGACGGGCCCCCGCCGGGTGGTCGGTTCGCTGCGGCGCGGGCTGTCGGAGCGGGCCCGAGGAAACCGCGCGGTCACCGGGCAGGATTAGAGTCAGTGGCCTCACCCCAGGAGGCCACGTGCTCTACCAGCTGATGAGACGGGTCCTGAGCCCGCTGGCTCGGCTGATCTTCCGCCCGCGCATCGAGGGACTGGACAACGTGCCGCAGCACGGCGCCGTCATCCTCGCGAGCAATCATCTGTCCTTTGTGGACAGTCTGGTGATCCCGCTGATCGTGCCGAGGAAGGTCGCCTTCCTGGCCAAGGCGGAGTACTTCCACGGCAAGGGCGTCAAGGGCGCGATCTCCCGCTGGTTCTTCACGATGATCGGCCAGATCCCCGTCGAGCGCGGGCGCGGTAGGGCCGCCAAGGACGCGCTGGACGTGGCCATCAAGGTGCTCGACGAGGGCGGTGCCTTCGGCATCTACCCCGAGGGCACGCGCTCCGAGGACGGCCGCCTCTACCGCGGCAAGACCGGCGTCGGCCGGATCGCGCTGGCCAGCGGCGCCCCCGTGGTCCCCGTCGCGCTGATCGGCACCGAGCGCATCCAGCCCATCGGCAAGAAGCTGCCGCGCCCGTACCGCGTCACCGTGCGCTTCGGCGAGCCCCTGGACTTCTCGCGCTACGAGGGCATGTCGCACTCCACGGTCATCCACCGCACCGTCACCGACGAGATCATGTACTCCATCCTGGAGCTCTCCGGCCAGGAGTACGTCGACACCTACCACCAGCGCAAGGCCGCCTAGCCCACGCGCGTTTTCCACCTCAATGACTCGTTCATGTGGTTGAGCGTGCTGAACGAGTCATTGAGGTGGTTGGGCCACCTGAACGAGTCGTTCAGCCGGTAAGGACGGCTGTGAGGGCTTCGGCCAGGCGGCGGACGCCTTCGTCGAGGACCTCGGGGGCGGCGGCGCCGTAGGTGAGGCGGAGGTGCGCGGCGGGGGATTCGGCGGCGTACCACGGGCGCCCGGGGAAGACGATCACCGAGCGCGCGGCCGCGGCGGCGGTGAGGGCGGTGTCGTCGACGCCGTCGGGCAGGCGCGCCCACACGTGCAGGCCGCCTTGCGGGACCATCACGGGCTCGACGGAGGGGAGCCGTCGGCGGAGGGAGTCCAGCAGGGCGTCGCGGCGTTCCCGCAGAGCGCCCTGGAGCTTGCGCCGATGCCGTTGCCACGCGGGCGATGTCACGAAGTCCAATGCCGCGGCCTGCAACGGTCCCGCGACGAAGAAGTCGTCGAGCACGCGCGCGGTGCGCAGCCGGGCTCCGGCCACTCCGCGAGCCCCGACAGCGGCCACGCGCAGGCCCGGTGCGGCGGACTTCGTCAGTGACCGCAGGTAGACGACGTGGCCGTCGGTGTCGTCGGCGGCCAAGGGACGCGGCGGGCCGGGGTCGATGGTGAGATCGCGCGCCCAGTCGTCCTCCAGCAGGAAAGCTCCGGCCTCGCGCACGGCGTCGAGCACCTGCGGTCGTCGTTCGGCGGACAGCACGGCGCCGTGCGGGTTCGCGTAGAGCGGCTGGCAGTAGAACAACCGCGCCCCGGTCCGATCGAGCGCGGAGCGGAGCAGGTCGGGTCGCACGCCGTGCGCGTCACTGGGGACGGGTACGACGCGGAGCCCGGCGTGGCGCGCGGCGGCGATCGCGCCGAGATAGGTCGGAGCCTCGACGAGGATCGGATCGCCCGGCTTCGCGAGCGCGCGGAAGGCAGTGGTCAGCGCGGGTTGCCCGCCGGGGCACACGACCATGTCGCCCGCGCGCAGCGCGCCACCGGCCTCGGCGGCGAACCACGTGCGGAGCGCGTCGCGGCCCTCGACCGGCCCCCGCTCCCAGGACGTGGGTTTGCGCGCGGCGCGGGCGAGCGCGGCGCCGAGCGGGCCGACGGGTTGCAGCGCCGAGTCGAGGTAGCCGCTGGACAGCGGGATGGCCTCCGCGCGCGGCACCGCGAGCAGTTCCGGCAGCGCCTCCTCGCCGCGCGGCTGGTCGCCGAGCGCAACGGCCTGCCACGACAGGTCCGGCGCGGCCGGGGGAGCGGGCGGGCGCGCGACGAAGCTGCCCTTGCCGGGAACGGACTCGACCAAGCCCTCCGCGACGAGCACGCGGATCGCCCGCTGCACGGTGACCGGCGAGACGTGGTGCCGCCCCATCAGCTCGCGCACCGAGGGCAGCCGGTCGCCGGGGCGCCCCGCTGTGATCTCCGCGCGAAGCTCGCCGATAACGCCGGTCAGCGCGTTATCCTCATTCATGAGAGAGCAGAGTAACGTTATCGAGCGCAACCGGATAACGCCCGGCCTGGTGCTCGGTTCGCTGGGCGTGCTGGCGTTCAGCTTCTCGTTGCCCGCGACGCGCCTGGCGGTGGCGGGCATGGACCCCTGGTTCGTGGCGTTCGGGCGCGCGGTCGTCGCCGCCGTGCTCGCCATCGCCTACCTCGGCCTCACCCGTGCGCCCATGCCGAGCCGGAGCCAGCTCCTGCGCCTTGCCGTGGTCGCTTTCGGTGTGGTGGTGGGCTTTCCGCTGTTCACCTCGCTCGCTCTCGTCACGCAGACCGCCTCCCACGGAGCCGTCGCGGTCGCGCTGCTGCCCGCCGCCACCGCCGTGTTCGCGGTGCTGCGCGCGGGGGAGCGGCCGTCGCGGGTGTTCTGGCTGGCCAGCGGTGGCGGGCTGCTCGCGGTGCTGGGCTTCTTCGTGGTGGCGGGCGGCGCCGGGGGCGGCTTCGAACCCGCGGACCTGTTGCTGCTGGCCGCGATCCTGGCCTGCGCGCTCGGGTACGCCGAGGGCGGCGCGCTCTCGCGGGAGCTCGGCGGGGCCCGCACGATCTGCTGGGCGCTGGTCGTGTCGCTGCCGGTCACCGTTCCCGTCACGGCGGCGTCGCTGGCGCTCGGAGATTTCGCGAAGGTGAACGCTTCCTCGCTCTTCGGCTTCGGTTACGTCAGCGCGATCTCGATGTTCCTCGGATTCTTCGCCTGGTACGCGGGTTTGGCCAGGGGCGGTGTCGCGAGGATCGGGCAGCTCCAACTAGTCCAACCGGTTCTCACGTTGCTCTGGTCGGCCCTATTCCTCGGCGAGCACCCGGGCATCGCCGCGGTCGGCGCGGCCGTGATCGTTTTGATATGCGTCGCCCTCACCCAGCGCGCCCGCTGACCGTGCTAGGGTTGCCCTAGTTGCAGTTGTGTTACCCATGGATTTAGGGCGCCTGCGAGGTTTCATCCGCAGGCGTTTTGTTTTGCCGGGGTGTGATATGTCCGGGGTTCTAGGGTGAGCATGCCGCGACTCAGGGCTCGCGAAGCGGGTCCTGACGGTTTGTTCTACATGGAGTGAAAATGGCTACTGGTGTTGTCAAGTGGTTCAACGCGGAAAAGGGCTTCGGCTTCCTGACCCCGGACGGCGGCGGCGCTGACGTCTTCGCCCACTACTCGGCGATCGAGGGCAACGGCTACAAGTCCCTCGACGAGGGCCAGAAGGTCGAGTTCGAGATCGGCCAGGGCCAGAAGGGTCCGCAGGCCAACAACATCCGGGTCATCTGAGCCTCGGACGGTCTGTACTGACGCGGGGGCCCGCACCACTTCGGTGGTGCGGGCCCTTTCGTGTTCGGCGTCCGGGTGTCGGTCCCGCCCGATACGATCCCCGCACCGTCCGCGCTCGTGAAAGGACTCCCGTGATCGGCAGGACCGGCAGGGTGAGCGGACGCGTCGGCCCCGGCCTCGTCGGCGAGGTCATGATCGAGATCCGGGGTGGGATCGAGGCCTTCTACGCCTACCCCGCCGATCCCGGGGAGTTCATCGAGCCGGGGACCGAGGTGCTGGTGGTGGGCTACGACCCGCCGCGCAGCGTGCACGTGCAGCCGTGGTTGTCGGTCGACCTCGGCTGAGGCCAGAACACAAGGGGGGAAACGTGAACTCGACGTTGTGGACGATCGGCGGCATCGCGCTCGGCGTGCTGGTGCTGCTGCTCCTGCTGCGCATGGTGTGGAAGGTCGCCGAACCGGACGAGGCGCTGATCATTTCCGGGCTCGGCGCGCGCAGCAAGGTCTCCGAGGCCGCCGACAGCATGGGCTTCAAGATCATCACCGGCAAGGGCGTCATGGTGGTGCCCGGTTTCCAGACCGCGCGCAGGCTGTCGCTGGACACCCGCTCGGCGAACCTGGAGGTCTCCTGCGTCACCAAGCAGGGGCTGCCGGTCACCGTGCGCGCCGTGGTGATCTACAAGGTCGGCGACGACTTCGTGTCCATCGCCAACGCCGCGCGCCGCTTCCTCGCCCAGCAGGGCAACATGAACGACACCATCCACGAGCTGTTCTCCGGTCACCTGCGCTCCATCGTCGGCGGGCTGACCATCGAGGAGATGATCCACAACCGGGACGCGCTCACCGGTGAGGTGCGCCAGTCCTCGGCGATCGAGATGAGCAAGCTCGGCCTGGTCGTGGACTCCCTGCAGATCCAGGAGATCGAGGACGAGTCCGGCTACATCCTCAACCTGGGCAAGCCGCACGCCGCCGCCGTCGCCGCCTCCGCGCGCATCGCCGAGGCCCAGCGCGACCAGGAGGCCACCGAGGCCGAGCAGATCGCCCAGGCCAACAAGGCGGCCGCGCTGCGCGACAGCAAGATCAAGCAGGCCTCCTACCAGGCCGAGATCGACCAGGCCAACGCCAAGACCAAGCAGTCCGGGCCGCTGGCCGACGCCACCGCTCGGCAGGAGGTCGTCAAGCAGGAGACCAGGGCCGCGCAACTGGAGGCCGACCTGGCCGAGCAGCGGTTGCAGTCCCAGGTCCGCAAGCCCGCCGACGCCAAGGCCTACGACACCAGGATCTCCGCCGAGGCCGACCGCGACGCCCGCGTCGCCAGGGCCGAGGCCGACGCCAAGGAGACCGAGCTGCGCGCCGCCGCGGACGCGACGAGGGTGAAGACCGCCGCGATCGCCGAGGCCGAGGCCACCAAGGCCCGCGGTGAGGCCGCGGCGACCGCGACCAGGCTGACCGGTGAGGCCGACGCGGCCAGCGCGCGGGCCCGAGGCCTCGCCGAGGCCGAGGCCGCCAAGGCGAAGGGCCTCGCCGAGGCCGACGCGATCAAGGCGCGCGCGACCGCGCTCGCGGAGAACCAGGAGGCGGTCGTGGCCCAGCAGCTCGCCGAGCGCTGGCCGGAGATCGTCTCGGCGGGCGCGGGCGCCTTCGCCAACGTGGACAACATGGTGGTGCTCAACGGCGCCGAGGGCATGTCCGAGCTGTTCACCAAGGCGCTGTCGATGGGCGGCACCGGGCTCGGCCTGGCGCGCACCCTGATGCAGGCCATGCAGAACGAGCAGCCGGCGCCGCAGAAGAGCAACGGCGTCACCCCGATCCCGGTCGACCTGCCGACCAAGGACTGACGGGCGCGGGGCGCGGGGAAGCCGACATGGCGGAGTGGTTCCAGCGCACGTTCGTGGAGACCGGCAGGCTGCCCCTGCTGTGCTTCTTCGTCGGCATGGTGTTCGGCTTCGCCTTCATCCGCATGTCGGTGCGGCTGATCCGCGCCAAGGTTCGCTGGTGGCCCGGCAACTTCACACCGGGCGGGCTGCACATCCACCACGTGGTCTTCGGCGTGGTGTTCATGATGATCGGCGGCGTCGCCGCGCTCGCCATCCCCGACGACCACGAGGGGTGGCGGGCGACGGCGGCGGTGGTGTTCGGCATCGGCTCCGCGCTGGTGCTCGACGAGTTCGCGCTGATTCTGCACCTGCGCGATGTGTACTGGACCGAAGAGGGCCGGATCTCCGTCGACGCGCTGTTCGTCGCCTTCGCGCTGACCGGGATGCTGCTGCTGGGCCTGCGCCCGCTCGGCCTGGACGAGGCCGCCGCCCTGCTGGCCCCCGACGAGCCCGGAGCCCTCGCGCTGACCGTGCTGGTGATCCTCGCGGACCTGGCGCTGGCCGTGGTGACCCTGTTCAAGGGCAAGGTCTGGTCCGGGCTGCTCGGGTTGTTCGTCCCGGTGCTGCTGGTGGTCGGCGCGCTGCGGCTGGCCCGGCCGTCCTCGCCGTGGGCGCGGTGGCGCTACCGCGTGGACACCCCGGCCGGGCGGCGCAAGGTGGTCCGCTCGCGCTGGCGGGAACGGCGGCTGCGGGTGCCGGTGATCAAGGTGAAGATCTGGTTTCAGGAGCTGCTCTCCGGCAGGCACGACGAGCCGTCCAGCTGATTTGCCGCCCGCCCTAAGGTCGGAGGATGCAGGGGGAGCGGTTCTCCGGCCGCGCGACGGCCCTCGCCACGGCGATCACCTTCGGCTGCGTCGTCGTGACCGTGCTGGCGTGGCTGCTCAACGCCTCGGCCCCGGGCGCGGCCGCCCGGTCGGCGTGGTTCTGGGTGCTGATGGTCGAGCAGTCCGTCGAGGGCTTGGCGTTCTCGACGATGGGCGCGCTCGTCGTCGCGCGCGTGCCGAACAACCGCCTGGCCTGGCTGTTCCTCGTCGCCGGGTGCACCGCCTCGCTGTACCCGCTGTTCAGCGCGACGATGCTCTACGACCTGCCCGCGTGGGCGCGGGCGGCGGTCTTCGTGCCGTGGCTGGGCACGAACTTCCTCAACATCGTGGTGTTCCCCGCGCTGGCCCTGTTCTCCCCGGACGGTTGGCTGCCGGGGAAGCGGTGGCGGGCGATGCTGGTCGCGCTGCCCGCCATCGCGGTGTTCGACCTGTACGCGCTGCTGAACTCGATCCCGCTGACCGGCAGCCTCATCCCGGCCGCCGTGCACGAACCCGGTCAGGGCTGGCCCGGCATCGGCCTCGTCCGGATCGCCGTCGCCGTGCACCAGGTGCTCTGGGCGATGTGCCTGTACTCCCTGTACGCCAGGGGCAAGCGCGCGGGTGGCCTGGCGCGTAGGCAGAACCGCGCCGGGCTGGCGATCTACCTGCTGATCTTCGTGGCGTACTCGGTGGAGATCTGGTTCGCGCGGGGCTCCTTCGTCTGGTTCGGGCCGACGCTGCCCGACTGGCTGTTCCTGGTGTCGCGAGCGCTGATCGCCCTGGTCGGGCTGCCCGCGCTCGGGTTCGTGCTCACCCGCACGCGGATCTACCAGCTCGATCGGGCGGCGCGAGCGACGGTCATCGCGGTCACGGTGATCGGCGGGCTGGCGCTGGCCTACGCGGTGGTGACCGCGCTGCTGTCGAGCGTGCTCCCCGGTGCGGCGTCGTGGGGAGCGCTGGTCGTCGCGCTGGTGACGGGCTTGGCGGGCTTCGGGTTGCGCGACGCGGTGCGCTTCGTGCGACGGCGGGTCGACCGGGCGTTCTACGGCGACCGCGCGGAGCCGTACCGGGTGCTGCGCGCGCTGCCGCGTCGACTCAGCGAAGGCTTGCCGCCCAACGAGATCCCGTTCGCGGTGTGCCAGACGGTGGTCAGCGTGCTGCGCCTGCCGGCCGCCGCGATCGAGGTGGAGGGCCGGTGGCTGGCGTGCGTCGGTACCTCGGAGGGGGAACCGACCGCGTTCGCGCTCGGGAGCACCGGCCGGTTGCTCGTGTGGCCGCGCGCGGGGCAGCAGGAGTTGGACGAGCTGGACATCGCGGTGCTGGAGCCGGTCGCCGAGCAGACCGCGTCGGCGATCACGGCTCTGGTGGCAGGGGCGCGGTTGGAGCGCAGCGTCGAGGAGGAGCGCCTGCGGCTGCGGCGGGACCTGCACGACGGCCTGGGGCCGTCGCTGGCCGGAGTGACGCTTCAGCTGGGGGCGGTGCGGACGATGCTGCCGCCGCGCACGGAGGCGTCGTCGCTGCTGGCGTCCGTGATGGTCCACATGAGACAGATCGTGGACGATTTCCGCCGTGTGACGAGGAATCAGCGACCGCTGTTGTTGGAGGAACACGGGTTGCGCGGCGCGCTCGCCGAGCTGTGCAGTCGTCTGTCCACATCGGACATTCCGGTGGTCGCTGAGCTGCCGGACGTGGTGCCCGCTGTGCATGAGGAGGTCGTGTTCCACGTGGCCGCCGAGGCGTTGGCGAACGCCGTGCGGCACGCCGGAGCGCGCTCGATCTCGTTGCGGATCGAGGTGACCGGGGAGTGGATCACCGTGGAGGTCCGCGACGACGGGGCGGGCATCGCGTTCGGGTCTCCGGGGATCGGCCTCGCTTCGATGCGCGAGCGCGCGGCGGCGGTCGGCGGGTGTTGTGAGATCGACAGCGGGCCAGCGGGCACGACCGTTCGCGCTGAGTTCCCTTTGGAGGGACAGTGAAATCGGCTCGCGTGGTCATCGCGGCCTCGATCAGCTTCGTGTGCCTGGTGTTGTGCGTGGCCGCGTGGGTGCTCTACGCCACCGCGCCGCCCGGACCGCCCCGGCCGCTGTGGTACTGGTTGCTGACCGGGGAGAAATCCGTTGAGGGCCTGGGTTTCGCGGTCATCGGCATGTTCCTGGTAGCGCACATGCCACGGCTGCCGTTGGGGTGGCTGTTCGTCGTGCTCGGCGTCAGCGACGCGATGTACCCGTTCCTCGGCGCCGTGCTGCGCCACGAGCTGCCGCAGGGCTTGCGCACCACCGCGTTCCTGGCCTGGCTCGTCTTCAACGTCGCGGGTGTGGTGCTGTTCCCGCTGCTGACGTTGTTCACGCCGGACGGAGTGCTGCCGGGACGGCGGTGGCGGTGGGTCTACCCGGTGCTCGGCCTCATCGCGGCCGCTCAGGTCATCGGCCTGCTGTTGATGGTGCCGGTGCCCGGCGGTCAAGCGCTCGTTCCCGGCTTCTCCGGGCTGGGCGTGCTCGTGCTGCGAACGGCGATCCTGGCGTTCCAGGTGCTCTGGGCGGTGTGCCTGGTCGCCACCTACCTGGACCTCCGCAAGCGGCCGAAGGGGTTGCGGCGCAGGCAGATCACGGTGGTGCTGACGATCTTCTCGGTCGGCTACGCCTCGTTCTTCCTGGAGATGTGGTTCACCGACCAGTCCTTCGCGCGGGCCGTGGTGACGGTGCCGGACGCGGTGCTCGACGTGCTGCGCCTGGTGATCGCCCTGGTCGGCCTGCCAGCGTTGGGCTTCGCGATGACCAGGACGCACCTGCACCAGATCGACCGGGCGGCCCGCGTCGCGGTGATCGCGGTGACCGTGATCGGCGGTTTGGTGCTGTCCTACACGCTGATCACAGCCGTGCTGTCGCGGGTGCTGCCCGGCGCGGCGTCGTGGGGCGCACTGGTCGTCGCGCTGGCCACGGGCTTGGCGGGCTTCGGCCTGCGCGATGCCGTCGGAGCGGTCCGCCGTCGCGTCGACCGTGCCTTCTACGGTGACCGCGCGGAGCCGTACCGGGTGCTGAGGGCGTTGCCCAGCAAGCTCAACGAGGGTTTGTCGGCGGGCGAGATCCCGTTGGCGGTGTGCCAGACGGTGGTCACCGTGCTGCGCCTGCCCGCCGCGGCGATCGAGGTCAACGGCACGCGGTTGGCGAGCATCGGAGCTTCGGCAGGGGAACCGACTGCGTTCGCGCTCGGCGAGACCGGCCGGTTGCTCGTGTGGCCGCGCTCCGGACAGACGTCGTTGGACGAGCTGGACATCGCGGCACTGGAGCCCCTCGTGGAGCAGACCGCGACCGTGATCAACACGATGCTGATCGGCGAGCGGTTGGAGCGCAACATCGAGGAGGAGCGGCTGCGGCTCCGCCGGGACCTGCACGACGGCCTCGGCCCGGCGCTGGCGGGCGTGACCCTGCAACTGAGCGCCGTGCGCACCATGCTGGCGCCGCGCTCCGAAGAGGCCGCGCTGCTGGAGAGCACGTCTGTCCACATGAGACAGATACTCGATGATTTCCGCCGTGTGACGAGGAATCAGCGGCCGTTGTTGCTGGAGCAGTACGCGCTCCGCGGCGCATTGGTCGAGCTGTGCCGCCGCCTGTCCACCAGTGCGACCCCGGTCGTCGCGCACATCCCGGCGGAGCTGCCGCCGCTGAGCGAGGACGCCGTCTTCCACGTCGCCGCCGAGTCGCTGACCAACGCCGCGCGCCACGCCGCCGCGACCTCGATCAGCCTTACCGTGACCGTCGAGTCGCAGTGCGTCCTGTTGGAGGTTCGCGACGACGGCAGGGGGATCGAGGAGCCGACGGGCGTTGGCGTGGGCATGGTGTCGATGCGTCAGCGCGTCGCCGCGACCGGAGGGGAGTTGAGCGTCGACACGTCGTCCTCGGGCACGGCGGTCCGGGCCAGCTTTCCCGTGCAGGCACTGGAGGTGGCACCGTGAGGATCGGGGGCTTCCGGTCCGCCAGAGCCGGCGTGGAGTACGAGGTCAGCTACCGGGCGGGGATGAGCATGCTGCCGGAGCCGACCGCCGTGCACGACGTCCCCACGGCCTACGGCTCCGTTCGCGTGTACCGCTTCGGTGCGGCGGAGGGTGCGCCGATCGTGCTGTTGCCGGGGCGCGCGGGAGCCACGGTCATGTGGCGGCCCAACATCTTCGCGCTCGCCGAGCACCGCTCGGTGTACGCGGTGGAACCGCTCGGCGAACCCGGCCAGAGCACCCAGACCGCGCCGATCACCAGCGCCGCCGACCAGGCCGAGTGGTTGTCGGCGGTGCTGGAGTCGTTGGACCTGCGCGGAGTGCACCTCGTCGGCGTGTCCTTCGGCGGGTGGCTCGCCTGCAACCAGGCCGTGCGCGCGCCGTCCCGGCTCGCTTCGGTGATCTTGGTCGACGCGGTGAGCACCTTCGCCCGCTTCTCGGCGCGGTTGGTGTTCCGGGTGGCCGTCGCCGAGGTGAGCGGCTGGCGCGCGTTCCTGAGCTGGGTTTCCGGTGGTGCCGTGATGCCGGAGGGCGATCCGGTCGGCGACGTGATCATCAGGGGGATGCGGACCTTCCGGCTCGGCACCCCGCTGCCGTCCCTCTTCTCCGACGAGCAACTGCGCGGCATCAAGCTGCCCGTGCTGGCGATCGTCGCCGGGCGCAGCGTCATGCACGACGCGGGGGTTGCCTACGCTCGTGCGAATGCCTTGGGCCCCAACCTGAATGCGGAGTTGTGGCCTGCGGCGAGCCACGGCTTGTCAGCCGAGCGGCCTGCCGAGCTGAACGCCCGCATCCTGCGCTTCGTCAACGACCACGACGGGTTCGCCGAGCCTGACTGCGACGACTCCGGCCAGGATTAGCGCGCCGCCGAGGAGCTGTGAGGTTCGCGGGACCTCGCCGAGCAGCAACCAGGCGAAGACGAGCGCCATCAGGACCTCGTTGAGAGCGACGAAGGACGCCAGGCGCGAGCCGAGCCGTCGCGTCGCCGCGATCCCGGCGACGTAGGCCAGCGCTGCGGTCACGACTCCGAGCGCGAGCACCGGTAGCCACCACGGCGCGGTGAACCCGCTGAAGGTCACGGGCGCGGTCGAGACCGTGAACGGCACGATCCCGGCCAGTCCGGCCAGCAGCAGCGCGATGCCGCCGATCAGCAGGCCACCCGCGGCGAGGACCGTGCCGGGCAAGGCGTCGTCCTCGCGCGCGGAGAGCACGAAGTAGGCGGCGGCTCCGACCATCGCGCCGAGCGCCCACAGCACGCCGACGAGGCTGACCCGGGCTCCCGAGGTCACCTCCAGCACGAGCAGCAGCCCGACCACGCCGAGCCCCGCGCCCAGCACGGTCAGCCTGGTGGGGCGCTGCCCCTTGCTCAGCCACAGCCAGCCGACCACGGCGATCGGGGCGGTGAACTCGATCAGCAGTGCGACGCCGACCTCCATGTGCGCCACCGCGTTGAAGTACGCCAGCTGACAGCCCGCGATCGCCAGCATCGCGTACACGGTGATGAAGGAAGCGTTGCGGCGTAACAGCGTCCAGCGTCCGCGCAGCTGACGCGCCGCGATCGGCGCCAGCACCACCGCGGCCAGCAGCACGCGCACCGCCACCGCTGCCGCCGACGACCAGCCCGCGTCCATCAACCCCTTGGCCAGCGGCCCGGACAACCCGAAGGTGGCCGCCGCCAGCAGCGCGGAGCCCCACCCCGTGCGCATGTCATGAGTCAAAGGCATCATGGCACATGACGGTATGGCCGGTGAGGTAATGTGTCAACGTGCTTTTCACTGATGACACCGCAGGAGCGCTGGCCGCGGCGGTCGCGCTGGTGAACTCGGCCGAGGAGCCGGACACGCTGACCGGCCTCGACCAGCTCGACGCCTTCTTCGCCGAGCACGGCTACACCGGCTCCCGCTCCCGCGACGCCGAAGAACTGGCCGAGGTGCGTGCGCTGCGCGCTCCGCTGCGGACCCTGCTGACCAGCGACCGCGACACCGCCGTGGAGATCGTCAACCGGATGCTCGCCGAGTTCCGCGCGCTGCCGCAGCTCGTCCGGCACGACGCGCTCGACTACCACCTGCACGCGGTGAGCGCCGACCGGCCGTTCGCCGAGCGGATCGCCGTGGAGACCGCGATGGCGATGGTCGACCTGATCCGCGCCGACGAGATGGGCCGGCTGTCGTTGTGCGCCAGCGACGTCTGCGAGGGCTTGGTGCTCGACCTCTCCCGCAACCGCTCGCGGCGGTATTGCAGCACCACGTGTGGCAACCGTCTCGCCGTCGCGGCCTACCGCGCACGCAAGGGGTGAGTGTTAGCGTCGTTGACGTGCAGAAACGAGAGCTTGGCAGGACTGGCAGGCAGGTCGGCGTCGTCGGGCTCGGCGCGTGGCAGCTCGGCGCCGACTGGGGCGAGGTCGATGAGGACCAGGCGCTCGGCGTGCTCTCCGCCGCTGCCGACGCGGGTGTCACGTTCATCGACACCGCCGACGTCTACGGCGACGGTCGCAGCGAACGGCTCGTCGGCCGATTCCTCAAGGGGCGCAAGGACTCCGGGATCACCGTAGCCACCAAGATGGGGCGCAGGATCGCGCCGCAGGACCCCGCGATCTACGCGCTGCACAACTTCCGCGCGTGGACCGACCGCTCCCGGGAGAACCTCGGTGTCGACACCTTGGACCTCGTGCAGCTGCACTGCCCGCCGACGCCGGTCTACTCCGCTGACGAGGTCTTCGACGGGCTCGACACCCTCGTGCAGGAGGGCCGTGTCGCCGCCTACGGCGTGAGCGTGGAGACCCGTGCCGAGGCGTTGACCGCGATCGCCCGGCCCGGTGTGGCCAGCGTGCAGATCATCCTGAACGCGCTGCGGCTCGGTCCGCTCGCCGAGGTCCTGCCCGCCGCGCGCGCCGCCGGTGTCGGCATCATCGCGCGCGTGCCGCTGGCCAGCGGTCTGCTCTCCGGCCGCTATGACGCGAACACCACGTTCGCCGACAACGACCACCGCAGCTACAACCGCAACGGTGAGGCCTTCGACGTCGGCGAGACCTTCTCCGGTGTCGAGTTCGGCACCGGCCTCGAAGCCGTGCGCCGCCTCGCTCCGCTGGTCCCGTCCGGTGCGGGCATGGCCGCGTTCGCGCTGCGCTGGATCGTCGACCAGCCCGGTGTCAGCGTGGTGATCCCCGGCGCCCGCACTGCTGCGCAGGCTCGGGCGAACGCCGCCGCCGCCGACCTCCAGCCGCTGACCGCTGAGCAGCTGGAGGCCGTGCGCGAGGTCTACGACGAGCTGATCGCTCCGCAGGTCGCCGACCGCTGGTAGGGCTCAGTCCCGCTTGGGCTCGTTGTCCCGCGATCCGCGCAACGAGCCCGGGTGGGCCTTCGCCGTGGGGTCCTTGCGCGTCTTCAGCAGGCTCGCCACGGTCACGATCACCAGCACCCCGATGATCACGCTGAGGCTGACCGGCGTGGAGATCTCCGGCACGCGCGCGTCGATGTCCACGTGCGCCCAGTGCAGCATCAGCTTGACGCCGATGAAGGCCAGGATGAGCGCGAGCCCGGTTGAGAGGTAGACCAGCCGGTCGAGCAGGCCCTTCACCAGGAAGTAGAGCGCGCGCAGGCCCAGCAGCGCGAAGGCGTTGGCGGTGAAGACGATGTAGGGCTGTTCGGTGACGCCGAAGACGGCCGGGATGGAGTCCAGCGCGAAGAGCAGGTCCACGCTGCCGATCGCCAGGAGCACGACGAACAGCGGTGTGACCAGTCGCCGCCCGTTCTCGCGGACGACGAGCTTGCCGCCCACGTAGCCGTCCGTGCTCGGGAACAGCCGCCGCGCGGTCTTCACCATGACGTTGTTCTCGACGTCCGGGTCCTCGTTGCGGTGCCGGAACAGCTGCACGGCGGTGAAGACGAGGAGCAGGCCGAAGATCAGGAACATGAAGGAGAACAGCGACAGCAGCGTGGCGCCCAGCGCGATGAAGATCGCGCGCATGATCAGCGCGAGCACGATGCCGAACGTCAGGACCTTGTGCTGGTGCTCCTCGGGTACCGCGAACGTCGTCATGATGATCACGAAGACGAAGAGGTTGTCGACCGAGAGGCTCTTCTCGACGATGTAGCCCGCGAAGTACTCCGTGCCGAAGTCCCCGCCGTGGCTCAGCGCGAACCACACCCCGAAGCCCACCGCGACCAGGATGTAGAACACCGACCACGCCGTGGCCTCGCCGAAGCCGACCTTGTGCGGCCGGACCGCCGCGACGATCAGGTCGATGGCGAGCAGGGCGACGATCAGACCGATCGTCAGGACCCACGTGAGAACGCTGATGTCGAGCATGCCGCCTCCGGCTATTTGTCGGATTCGTCCGTGATCCTAATGAAGCTCGGACGCCAACGCGCCGCGAAACGCGAGTGATCCGCGCGGCATGTTCTCTCCGCCGCTCAGCAGCGTGCGAGCTGGTCGTCGACCCTGATGTTGCGCATCGGGTTCTGATCCGGGTCCACCCACCTCGGCGGAATGAACGTCGGCAGCCCGTCTTGGAAGACGATCTCCCAGCCCTCGTCGTGCATCACGTGATGATGGTGCGAGCAGAGCAGAACCAGGTTGTCGATCTTCGTCTCCCCGCCGTGAAGCCAGTGCACGACGTGATGAGCTTCCGTCCACGCCGGGGGCCGATCACACCCCGGGAACGCACACCCCTTGTCCCGCACCGCCAATCCCTTGCGCATGGCCGGTGTCGCGGTGCGGTTGCTTCGTCCGACATCGAGTGGTCTGCCTTCGCTTCCTAGGAGGACGGGCAGGATGTTGGCGTCGCAGGCGATCTGTCGGGCGAGTCCGGCACTGATCGGGTCGCCCCAGGCGGTGAAGCCGGTGCCGAGGCTGGCCATCAGGTCGGCGTAGGAGATCGTGACGATCACCTGCGGCCGTGCCCCGCCATGCGTTGGCAACGCTTTCGCCGTGAGGGCAAGGTCGACCACTTCCGCGAAGGCATCCGCGTACCGCTGCTCGGTCGTGCGGTCGTCTCCGGCGCGTTTCTTGGCCAGGGCGTGCAGCAGGGCTTGGATCTTCTGCCCGGTCAGGGTGTCGAAGCTGCCGATGAGGTGCAGGTGGCCGTGTTCGTTGGTGCCCATCTTCACCGACCGCTGCGCCACCCCCTCCTTCTCGTCCCGATACGTGCCCTCCGGATCGATCGTGGCCCGCGCGACCTTCGCCGCGTACATCAACTGTCGAGGATTCAACCGGGGTGCGTGACGGCAGAGAACCTTCTCGACCTTCTTCGCCTTGTCGGCAGGGACTTTCTCGACGGTGTTGGCGATGATCTGCGCATGCCGCACGCTGATCTTCCCCGCGTGCAGCTTCTTCCGGGTTCTGTCCAACCCCGGCAACCGTTGCACCAACTGACTACGCCGAGCCGCGTCCTCCGGCGCGATCTTCAAAGTGGTGCGCAACAAGACTGCCAGGTCCTTACAACCCTGACGTGCGGGCACACCCTGCGCTTCCGCTTCGGCCGCGACCTCGATCGCCGAAGCGGTCACAATGTTGATGAGCTTCTCGTGCTCACGCAGACAATCCAACAACCCATCACCGGTCAACTTGTAGGCATCCCGCTCACGAAGATGAGCCTGCAACGATGCGATCAAACCCTTGGTATCAAACAACTTTCTCCCCCTCTTCTCCCTCCTTCCATTGTCCCAAATGCGAAGATCGACATCCTCTCCCCATAGGGTGAACACGTTGCGTGACAAGGGGTTCGTCGACTTCGTCGACCTCACACGCCCAGGCGTCCGCCACGCCGAGAACGCAACCCCCGCGAAACGTAAGCCGCGCAACAAACCGTCGGCTTTACCTGGGGTGCGCGTGCCATACGCTCGCGCGGGGGCCGGTGTTTCATCACCGTGCCGCCCGGCCCTTTTCGGCACGCGCAAGGGGTCCCCAGGTCAAGCCGACCCCACGCAGCAACCCCCGCGCCCCCAAGACCAACCGCACCCGCCGCAGATACCGACACCAGCTGGAAGCCCAGCCGTCCCCGACCAAGGATGCCCAGCATCACGACAACGACAGCGTCGAGACACAACCAGGACACGCCCCCGCAAAAGATGCGGAGTCCCGCCAACTCCAACCAGCTTCCAGTCGATTGACTTCCCCTTCCGCGGCAACGGTTCCTTGACACCCGTGCTCCGCCGCCCGATATTCCGTGGTGATTTCCCCGAGCACGAAGGAGACCGCCATGAAACTCCTCAAGCGCCTCGTCCGCCGTCGCCGGTTCGCGTCGCCGGGCTACTACGCCTATCCGGCTGTGTGATGAACCCGCGTGCGGCGGCCCTGTCCGCGGCCGCCGCACGGTCGGGTGCGGAGGTCGAGCCCGGGGTCTGGCTGGTGACCGATCCACTTGCCACGGAACGGCTTCTCGCGAGCAAGGCGGCGCTGGCTCCGCGCGGCGATCTGCGCACGGAGGTGACGTCGTGGGGGTCGGACGGGCTGGCGACGTGGATGGCGGTCCGCCGGGCACTGCGACCGCTGCTGTCAGCGACGGTCGAGACCGTCGAGCCGGTCGAGAAGATCAACAGTGGCGTGGTCGACGCGATGGGCGAGGCTGTTCGGCTGGTGTCGGCGATCAATGTCCGCCACGTGCTCGGTGAAGCGGCGCCGGGGCTCTCCTCCCTGGTGGACAAAGAACTCAGGTCGCGGCGAAGGCGGGCGCAGCGCGCGACCTTCGAAGCGATTCGGCAGCACGTCCGCGTCAGCGGCACGGGATTTCCCGCTCATCTCAGGGAACACGGCTTCGACGAGCGCACGATCACGCTGGCCGTGCGCACGATGTTGTTGTCCAGCCACAACGTTCCGGGCGCGGCGCTCGCGTGGTGCTTCCACGAGGTGTCGACCCGCCCAGACGTCCAAGAGCGGGCGCGTGCGGAATCGCGGTTCTGCGAAGCGGTTGTGCGCGAGGTGCTGCGCCTGCATCCGCCGGTCTGGCAACTGCCCCGGCAGCTCGCCGAGCCGGTCGGCGACTACCCGGCGGGCGCGACGTTGTTGTTCAGCCCCTACCTCAACCAGCGCGACCCGAGCGCGTTCGCCGAGCCGGACGAGTTTCGGCCGCAGCGTTGGCTTTCGGGTGCTCGTCCAGCCTCCGGGAGTTACTTCCCGTTCGCGCTCGGACCACGTTTCTGCCCCGGTTCGCAGCTCGCGCTGACCGAGCTGACCGTCATCCTCAGCACGGTGCTCCAGTCACATCGGCTTGTGCCCCACAGGGCTCCCGTTCCCTCGCGCGGCGTCCTGCACGCGCCGCGCAAACTCCGCATCTGCGTGGAATCGTGAACGTGTCTGCGTTTCGCATGCTCGGAGGTCCTTCTTGCGAAGGCTCGATGGCGCCGCCAGAGCATCCGAACGAGCCCTAGTCTCCTGGGGCATGAGACGCATCAGCAAGATCGCAATGAGTGGTGTCGTGGTCGCGAGCTGCCTGCTCGTCGGCTCCCCGGCTTCGGCATCGGGGGCGGTTCCGTGCCTCGCGGCGCGCGACTCACGGGGTGTCAGCCTCGTGTGCAGCTCCGGCGTCTACGGCGTCATCGCCGTCTGCCCGCTCCAGGGTCCACTCACCGGGAAACCGAAGACGGTGAAGAGCAAGGTGCGCAGCGACGGCAAGGTGGTCGAGGCGAACTGCCCGACCGGCTACTACCTGCCGAAGCGGGGCAACGTCGTCTACCTCTGGGGCCCGAAGAAGCCCGCGCCCATCGAGATCTAGTTCGACTCGTCGGAATCGGGAGACTCCAGGAACAGCCGCGCGACCACCTCGTCGGCCACCTGCTTGGCACGATCCTCGGACATGCCGCGCTGCAGGGCTGCCTCCTGCACTCTCCGCCACACCTCGGCGAGCTGGTCCTTGGACAGCGGCGGGATCACCACGGGCGCCGAGCGCTTGCGAAAGACTTTGCGCAGCAACGCCTTCGCGCCCTTGGCGGTGCCGTCGACCGCCGCGCCCGCCGCCTTCTCGGCGATCTGCTCCATCACCAGCCACACCACCGGCGTCACCATGACGACGATCTCACCGAGCCCGAAGCCCAGCGGGTCCCGGCGGTTGCCGCCCCGGCGCAGCCGCCGGACGACGGTGGCGTCGTCGAAGAGCACGAGGCCGTCCACGACCGGCAGTTCCTCCGGCGCGACCTTGGCCACCACATCGCGCACCACGTCTCGAACGGCAGCTGAACCCATGCGTCCACGATGACGGCACGCGCGTCCGTTGTCGACAACGAGTCGGCAACGGCGATCATCCACAGTGGACGGGCGCTGGCTGTCTCCTGGTCAGGAAAGCGGCCGCTGCCAGGGAAATCACGATGACGACGACGCCGTACACGTCCGCGGTCGCGGCCAGGCCGAACGAGGTCGCCGCCGCGCCGGCGGCGATCGCGGGCAGGCTGAAGGCAAGGTAGTTCACCGTGTAGATGGTTGCGAAAAGGGCGGCGCGGTGCTCCGGGGCGGCGAGTGCCGCCGCTGTCGCGAACGCGCCGAGGAAGGAGAACCCGAACCCGAGGCCCGATACCGCGCTGCCGAGGAACAGAGTTCCGAGTGAGCCGGAGTGCAGCCCCACGAGGGTCAGCGCCAGGCCCAGCGCGAGCCCGAGCGCGCCGGTGATCATCGCCGACCGGGGCTCCCGGCCGCGCGCCAGCACTGAGCCGACCGCGGCGCCGATCATCAGCGTGCACACCACGGCACCGCTCACGAGGTGGTCGCGCAGGTGCAGGACCTCCGCGACGAGCGACGGCCCGAGCGACAGGTAGAGCCCGGCGACGCCCCACGTCGCGGCGAAGATCGGAACGGTGCCGAAGAACGTCGCGCGCCCGGCGACCGGCACCGCCAGCCGAGGGCGGAGCGACGCGAGCGCTCCTGGACGCCGCGTCGAGGTCTCCGGCACGAGCGCGATGCCCGCCGTCATGAGCACCGTCACCGCGATGAGCGGCACGAACACCAGCGTCGTCGGCGCGGGTGCGTGTTCCACGAGCAACCCGGACCCGAGCGCGCCGAGACCGAGGCCCAGGCCGGGCACGGCGCTGGTGACCAGCGACGCGAGCCCGGGCCGCCGCGTTGGCTGCACGTCGACCAGCCCGGCGGTGATCGCTCCCGTCGCGGCACCGGTCGCCAGACCCTGGAGCACGCGCGCGAGGAGCAGCCAGCCGACGCCGTCCGCGCTGACGAACACGATGAGCGCGACGAGCTGGACGGCGAGCGAGGCGAGCAGGACGGGGCGCCTGCCGACGTGGTCCGACACCGCGCCGACCGTCACCAGCGCGGCCAGCAGCGCCAGCGCGTACACGCCGAACACGACGGTCAGCGTCGTCCCGGTGAATCCCCACTGTGCTTGGTACACAACGTAAAGCGGCGACGGAGCCGCGGCGGCGGCCATGAAGGTGAACAGGGTCGCCGCAAGGGTCCAGAACGCGAGGGCTCGCGTCATGCCCGCCTCCTTAAAGCAAACATCTTGGCTTTCTCGACGCTACGGCACGTCGGCGACTAAAGCAAAGGGCTCTGCGTTAAGCTCGTCGCATGGCCACCACCCGTCGTCCCGGCGGTCGCAGCGCGCGCGTCCAGGCCGCGGTGCACCGCGCCGTCACCGAACTCGTCGTCGAGCGCGGGGCGGACCAGGTGACGATCCCGGCCGTGGCGGAGCGCGCCGAGGTCAACCCGACGACGGTCTACCGCCGCTGGGGGACGATCCCCGCGCTGCTCGCCGAGGTCGCCGCGGCGGCGGAAGGCGGAGCGCCCGCGCCGACCGGGGACCTGCGCGCGGACCTGGCGGACTTCGCCGAGTGGACACTGGTGGACCTCTCCCGCCCCGGCGGTATCGCGTTCTTCCGCGCCGAGGTCGCCGCCGATGTCGACGACCGCAGGGCCGGGCTCCGGGAATGCCTGAGGCGCACGAGCGCCACCATCGAGGCCCTGCTCGACCGGGCGCGCGAAGCCGGTCACGAACCGCCGACGCTCACCGAGGTCGTGGACCGGGTCGTCGCGCCGCTGTACTTCCGCGTCGTGTTCTCCGTCCCCGGGACCGACGCCGCCTACGCGCGGCATTTGGCCGAATCTGTTTCGGGAGCACTTGAACCCAGTTGACCGATGGCGCGATTTTTCTTATGCGCCAACAACTCTGTGGGTCGCTGGCGCTGCGGCTGCGTGATTGTGCTGAACTTTTCTCACGTTAACCGGAATCAGGGTTACGGTCCGCGTGCCACCTTTCGGACAAAGGAGAAATCGCATGCGTGCTCTGATGGTTCTCGGTGCCAGTGCCGTTCTCAGCATTGGCCTGATGGGTGTCGCCTCGCCGTCCGCCGAGGCCCTGCCGACCGGGTGCAGGACGGGGAAGCTGATGGAGGTCGGGATGTCGGACTGCTCCGGTGGCACCGGGCTGCACCGCGCCCGCGCGGTCTGCAAGAACGGCTCGGTCGTCTACGGCGCCTGGGCTCGGGTGCGCATCGGCTCGCTGGCGTTCTGTCCCAATGTCGGCGCCGACTCGGTCAGCAGCGTCTCGGTCGAGCTGCGCGACTGACCAGCGCGAGCAGTTCGTCGACCGACCACTGGTCGTACGCGTGCTCGCCGTGCTTCTCGGCGAGCACGCGGCCGTCCTGGTCGATGAGGAAGTCCGCGGGCAGGCCGAGCCGCCCGCCCTCCTGCTTGGCGGCGGGCGGCCGGAACTTCCCCAGCAGTGTGAACGCGGTACCGCTCAGGATCGCGCCCCACGTCTTCGGGTGCAGTAGCGCGCGACGGCCCGCCTCCACGCCGAACTCCCGGTAGTAGCGCCGTTCCGGGTCGGCGATCACCACGAACGGCAGGTCGTACTGGCGCAGTTCGTCGGCGGGGGAGTGGAAGAAGACCACCTCGCGGACACCCGCGGCGGTGATCTCATCGTGCCGCAGTACCACCGAGCGCAGGTGGAGGTTGCAGATCGGGCAGCCGGCGAAGCGGCGGAACTGCAGGTGTACCAAGCGATCCGGGTCGGGGACGCGGACGCGCTCTCCGGAGACGGCGATCAGTTCACGCGCGGTGACCTCGTGCACGGGCTCACTCCTCTGTAGGCGTGCGATGTACGCCTACGACGGTATGCGCGTATGTTGTACGCTGTCAAACACCATGCCTCGACCCCGATCCCTGACCTCGGAACAGATCGCGACGGCCGCGCTGAGCGTGCTCGACCGTGACGGTCTCGACGGCCTGTCCATGCGCGCACTCGCCCAGGAGCTGGGCATGGGCACGATGTCGCTGTACCGCTACGTCAGCGATCGCGGCCAGGTGGAGGAACTGGTCGTCGACCTCGTGCTCGGGGCGGTGGACACCGAAGCCCCCCGTGGCGCGGCGGCGAAGCGGCTCACCGTGCTCGCCGATCGCGTGCGCGTCGCGGTGTCCGGCCATCCAGCGGTCGTGCCGTTGCTGCTGGTCCACCGGCACAGCTCGCCGAGTTCGCGCCGCTGGGGCGAGGCGGTGCTGACCGTGCTCACCGATGCGGGGCTGACCGGAAAGCCGCGAGTGATCGCCTTCCGCGCGGTGCTCAGCCAGGTCTTCGGCGCGCTCCAGGTCGCGCACTTCGGCCCGCTCTCCGGGCCCGGGACCGCCGCGCTGGCGGAGCTGCCGGCCGAGGAGTTCCCCTTGCTCTCCGAAACCGCCGCGCGCGCCAGAGCGGTCGCGCCGGAGGAGGAGTTCCGCAAGGGCTTCGAGATCGTGCTGCGCGGACTCGGTATCAGCTGAAACTCGCACGGTCGGCAGGTGGAACCCAGTGGCGTGCGGGGTCCAGTGGCGTGAAGTGCTCCTCGACGTGCCGGACGAGCGTCGGCAGCGCGGGGTGCGGGTGGTGCCGGTTCAGCAGCAGTGACCACGGGTAGACCGGGATCGGCTTCACGATGGGGATCTGGACGACGTCGGGGTACCACGGCACCCGCATCCGCTCGGCCGCGAAGGCGAACCAGTCCGTCGACTCGCTCAGCCGTTCGAGCAGGTGGTCGAAGCCGAAGTGCGGGCCGGAGGTGTCGATCCTGATACCCAGTTCCTCCTGGAACGCCTCGTAGTAGTCGGCCCACTCGCTGCCGGGCTGGTTGTCCGGCATCCACGCCGTGCCCCCGGCCAGCTCCGCCACGGTGACGGCGGGCCGCTTCGCCAGCGGGTGCTTGCGCCCCACCAGCAGGTGCAGAGGTTCGAGGTAGGCCGGGTGGTGCGCGACGGACTCGTCGAGCGTGCCGATCACGCGGGCGAACGCCGCGTCCACACTGCGATCGGCAAGGGCCGGTCGTGCGTCGCGAAGTCCTTGGGAGGTCACGATTTCCACCTCCACGCCGGTGGCCTGGTAGAACTCCCGGACCAGCTCGGTCGAGGCCAGCCAGGTGTGCAGCACGTCGATCCGCAGCGGTCGTTTCCTGGCTCGCAGCGCCGCCGTCGCCTGGTCTGCGATCGTGAGCAGCGCGCGGGCGTGCGGCAGGAACGCGTCGCCGTCGTTGGTGAGGCTCGTTCCGCTGCTGCGCGAACGGTGCAGCAACGTCGTCGCCAGGTCGTCCTCCAGCCGGGCGATCCGCTTGGACACCGCCTGCTGGGAGAGCCCGAGCCGCATCGCGGCCTCGCCGAAGTGCCGCTCCTCCGCCACCACGACGAACGCGCGCACGGCGCCGAGGTCCAGCTCCATGGTCACTCCTGGTGGTTGTCAGCGCCGTGTGCCGGTTGTTGGACGACCGCTCTGCGAGCGGGTTCCAATGCCCCGGCGCTGAGGAACCTACAACGAGGGGGAGTGACCGGGGTGGACACCTTCGTGCACCTGCACGTGCACACCGAGTACTCGATGCTGGACGGTGCGGCGAAGATCGCTCCGTTGTTCGCTGAGGCGCAGCGGTTGGGTATGCCCGCGGTGGGGATGACTGATCACGGGAACATGTACGGGGCGGATCAGTTCTATCAGCAGGCGAAGAAGTTCGGGATCAAGCCGATCATCGGTATTGAGGCGTATATCGCGCCGACGTCTCGTGGTCATAAGAAGCCGGTGTTCTGGGGTGAGCCGCACCAGCGTGGTGATGATCTTGCTGGTGGTGGTGCGTACACGCACATGACGATGGTGGCGCGGAACTCGGCGGGTTTGCGGAATCTGTTCAAGTTGTCGAGTTTGGCGAGTATCGAGGGTTATTATCGTAAGCCTCGGATGGATCGGGACATCATCGCGCAGTACGCGGAGGGGATTGTCGCGACGACGGGGTGTCCGTCGGGTGAGGTGCAGACGCGGCTGCGGTTGGGTCAGGAGAAAGAGGCGATCCAGGCCGCGGCGGATTATCGGGACATTTTCGGGGCGGAGAACTTTTTTCTGGAGTTGATGGATCACGGTCTGGACATCGAGCGCCGGGTCCGTGAGGGTTTGTTGAGGATCGGTAAGGATCTGGGCATTCCGCCGTTGGCGACGAATGATTCGCATTATGTGACGAAGGATCAGGCTGACACGCATTCGGCGTTGTTGTGCGTGCAGTCGGGTAAGACGTTGAATGATCCGAACCGGTTCAAGTTCGACGGTGATGGCTATTACCTGAAGTCGGCCGCGGAGATGCGGGCGATCTGGGACTCCGAGGTCGAGGGGGCGACGAGCAACACGTTGCTGGTCGCGGAGATGGTGGAGCCCTACGACGACGTCTGGGCCTACCACGACCGCATCCCGCTGTTCCCGGTCCCGGACGGCGAGACCCAGGCGACGTGGCTGCACCACCAGGTGCTGGAGGGCCTGCGCTGGCGCTTCCCCGACGGCGTGGCGGAGGCCTATGTCGAGCGCGCCGAGTTCGAGCTGGACATCATCGCGCAGAAGGGTTTTCCCGCGTACTTCCTGGTCGTGGCCGACCTCATCCACCACGCCAGGAAGATCGGCATCCGCGTCGGGCCCGGTCGTGGTTCGGCGGCGGGGTCGCTGGTCGCGTACTCGCTGGGCATCACCAACCTGGACCCGATCCGGCTCGGCCTGCTGTTCGAGCGCTTCCTCAACCCCGAGCGCACGTCCATGCCGGACATCGACATCGACTTCGACGACCGCAGGCGCGGCGAGATGATCCGCTACGCGACCGACAAGTACGGCTCCGACAAGGTCGCCCAGGTCATCACCTTCGGCACGATCAAGACGAAAGCCGCGATCAAGGACTCCGCGCGTGTCCACTATGGACAGCCGGGCTACGCGATCGCCGACCGGATCTCCAAAGCACTGCCTCCTCCCGTCGCGGCGAAGGACATCCCGCTCTCCGGCATCGTCGATCCCAAGCACGAGCGCTACGGCGAAGCGGCCGAAGTGCGCGCACTGGTGGAGAACGACGCCGAAGTGGCGAAGATCTTCGAGACCGCGCGCGGCCTGGAGGGGCTGATCCGCAACGCTGGCGTGCACGCCTGCGCGGTGATCATGTCCTCGCAGCCGCTGATGGAGTCCATCCCGCTGTGGCGCCGCGACGACGGCTCGATCATCACCGGCTGGGACTACCCCTCCTGCGAGGCCATCGGCCTGTTGAAGATGGACTTCCTCGGCCTGCGCAACCTCACCGTCATCGGCGACGCCA
>NZ_MUMH01000130.1 GCF_002155965.1 Allokutzneria sp. NRRL B-24872 | reverse complement strand
GGTGCTGGACGCGGCGGGCGCGGTGCTCGGCATCTTCGTGGCCACCACCGACACCACGCCGCAGGTTCTCGGCGAGCGCCGGATGCGGGCGCTGCGCGAGCTGGCCGAGGTCAGGGGCACCGCGCGCGACCTCGACGGCGCCTGCGAAGCGGTCATGCGAGTGCTCGCAGGGTTCACGAAGGACATCCCGCACGCGACGATCCACCTCGGCGAGGCCGAGATTCCGGGCGAGCACGCGGACGGCGTGGTGGTGCGGCCCCTGGTCGCGGGGCGGCCCGCACCGATCGGCGCGCTGGCGCTCGGGGTGAGCCCGCTGCGCGCGCTGGACACCGACTACCGCCTCTTCCTGGACCTCGTCGCAGGGCAGGTCGGCCAGGTGCTCGCGCACGTGCTGGACTACCAGGCCGAACGCGAGCGCGCGGAGAAGCTGGCCCAGCTCAACCGCGCCAAGAGCGAGTTCTTCAGCAACGTCAGCCACGAGTTCAGAACCCCGCTGACGCTGATCGCCGGCCCCGCCGAGGACGCGCTCGGCGACAGCGCGGAGCCGTTGGCGCACGGGCAGCGGGAGCGGCTGGAGATCATCCGGCGCAACGCGGGACGGCTCGGCAGGCTCGTCGACGACCTGCTGGACTTCTCCAGGATCGAGGCGGGACGGCTGCGGGCCGACCTCGTCGACACCGACCTCGCTGCGCTGACCAGGGAGATCGCCGAGTCCTTCGCGCCGGCCGTGCGCAGGGCCGGGTTGGAGTTCACGGTGAGCGCGCCGGAGCTGCCGCGCCCGGTCCCCCTCGATGCGGACATGTGGGAGAAGGTGGTGCTGAACCTGCTGTCCAACGCGGTGAAGTACACCCGCTCCGGGCGCGTCGAGCTGAACCTGCTGGCCACCGGGGACCACGCGCGGCTGACCGTCTCCGATACCGGCATCGGCATTCCCGAAGACCAGATTCCCCTTCTGTTCCAACGCTTCCACCGCGTTCAGGGCAGGGGCGGGCGTTCGCACGAGGGCGCGGGGATCGGCTTGGCACTGGTGCACGAGCTGGTCGGCCTGCACGGCGGCAGCGTCGGAGCGGCCTCGGAGGAAGGGGTCGGCAGCGCGTTCACCGTGCTGCTGCCGTTCTCCGCGAGCGAGGCTGCGCCCAGGGAGACCAGTCTCGCCGGGACGAGCGTCTACCTCGACGAGGCGTTGCAGTGGAGCGAGCCGGAACCGGACACCTCTGCCGCGCTCGAGGGCGACTCGGCCGTTGTGCTGGTGGTGGAGGACAACGCCGACATGCGCGGATTCCTGCTGCGCCTGCTGGAGCCGCACTGGCGCGTGTTGCTGGCCGCGGACGGCGTGAACGGCTTGGCGCTGGCCCGCGAGCACCGGCCTGACCTGGTGCTCAGCGACGTGATGATGCCGGGCATGGACGGCTTCGAGATGGTGCGCGAACTGCGCGGGGACCCGGCGACCGCGCCGATCCCCGTGCTGTTCCTGTCCGCGCGCTCGGGCGAGGTGAGCACCGTCGAGGGGCTGGCCGCCGGCGCCGACGACTACCTGCCGAAGCCGTTCTCCAGCAACGAACTCGTCGCGAGGGTGCGGGCGAACCTGGAGCTGACGCGGCTGCGCGGGCGGGAGTCGCGGTTCCGGCACGCGCTGGTGGACTCCCTCCAGGAGGGATTCCTGGTCGCCGACGCACGGGGCACCGCGATCGAGGTCAACGCGGCGTTCACCGAGATCACCGGCTATCCGGCGAGCGAACTGCCCGCGCCGTGGCCGCAGCGGTGGTTCTTCGACGCCGAGGAACGGCCGGAGGAACACCGCGTGCAGATGGAGGCGTTCGGGCGGTTCATCTCGGGGACCGGCGGTCAGTTCCGGGTGCCGCTGCGGCACAGCGAGGGCCACCGGATCTGGGTGGCGGTGAACGCGACGACCGTTCCGGGCGGGACGGGTGAGCGGCTGTTCGTGTGCACGCTGCGCGACATCACCGAGGAGAAGCGGGCGGCGGAGCGGGACACCACGATCGCCGAGTTCGCCACCGCGCTGGCCGCCGCGACCGACGTCGGCGAGGTGCTGAACGCGGGGATCTCCGCGCTGTGCAGGGCGCTGGACGTGCCGGACGCCATCGCGGTGATCTTCGCCGCTGACGGGAGTCCCGAGCTGGTGGTGGGCCGGTTGCACCCGGCGGCGCAGGAAGCGCTCACGGCGGCGAGGTCGCGCCCGGTGTCGACGGTGCTGGCGGCGCTCGGCGAGAACCCCGGCGTCGCGGCCCCGCTCGGCGGCGGCGACGCCGCGGTGTGGCTCGGCCTCGGGGCGCGGCAGCCGCTCTCCGCCGGCGAGGAGGCGTTGTTCGGCCTGCTCTCCAGCCATCTCGCGCAGGCGCTGCACCGCGCGCGCGACTACGACCGGGCCCGAGAGGTCGCGTTGACCCTCCAGCACGCGATCCTCGGGCCCACCGACCTGCCGCCCGGTTTCGCGGTGCGCTACGAGCCCGCCGTGCAGCCGTTGGAGGTCGGCGGCGACTGGTACGACGTGGTGCGGCTCGCGGACGGGCGGATCGGCGTCGTGGTGGGCGACTGCGTCGGGCGCGGTCTCGAAGCGGCGGCGGTGATGGGCCAGCTGCGCAGCTCCGCGCGGGCGTTGTTGTTGCGCGCCAACGGTCCCGCGCAGGCGCTGGAGGACCTGGACACCTTCGCGGAACAGATCCCGGGGGCGCTGTGCACGACGATGTTCTGCGCGGTGATCGACCCGGTGGACGGCACGGTCCGCTACAGCAACGCCGGGCACCCGCCGCCGGTGCTCGCCCAGCTCGACGGCACGCACGAACTGCTCTCCGACCGGTCGCTGCCGCTCGCGGTGTTCCCGGGGCGCGCGCGGCCGGAGACCAAGGTCCAGCTGCGCGCGGGCTCCACGCTGCTGCTCTACACCGACGGGCTGATCGAGCGCCGTGACGTGCCGGTGCTGGAGGGCATCGGCGCCGCGCAGCGGGTGGTGCTGGACTCCTCGGCGCTGCGGCCGAGCGAGCTGGCGGACCGGTTGCTCGCCGAACTGCTGCCCCCGGTCGGGCACGACGACGACGTGGCGGTGCTGGTCTACCGCCATCCCCCGCCGCCGTTGGAGCTGGACCTGCCCGCGCGGGCGGACCAGCTCGCGGTGATGCGCACCGAGCTGCGCGCGTGGCTGGCGCGGGCGGACGTGGCCGCCGAGGCGACCGAGCCCGTCGTGGTCGCGGCGTGCGAGGCCGCGACCAACGCGATGGAGCACGGCTACGAGGCCGATCCCAGCGGGCGCGTGCGGGTCTTCGTGCGGCTGGACGGCTCGCGCGTGGAGGTCGTCGTCGCCGACGAGGGCCACTGGCTGTCGCCGAACCCCGCGCCGAGCGATCGGGGTCGGGGGGTGCGGATGATGCGTGCCCTGATGGACGATGTGGCGATCGACAGCGGGGACGGCGGCACCACGGTCCGGATGTGGAGGAGGCGCTCGACATGACCGCGAAGTTCACCGGCCGTGACGAGGACGGGGTCCGCACCGTGACGGTGGTCGGCGAGGTCGACTTCGCCAACGCGGGCGAGCTGGAGGCGGAGTTCGGCGACGTCGGGGCCCGCGTGGTCGTCGACCTGCTCGGCGCGACCTACCTGGACAGCGCGGGCCTGCGCGTGCTGTTCGCCCAGGCCCGCGACCGGCGGCTGGAGCTGGTGCTCCGAAAGGGCAACGCGGTGGAGCAGGTCGTTGCGCTGTCCGGCCTCACCGGCGTTGCGGCGATCCGTTACGGCTCGTGATCGGCTGGTGATCGGTGACGGAGCCGCGACACTTTCGCAGCCTTGCTCCGACATCCTCGTCTTCTGGTGACGGGCCGTCCCGACGGGGACGCGCCGCCGCAGAGGGAGGCACGATGACGATCTCTTCCGATCGCCCCGGTTCCACACCACCGGTCCCCTACCTCGACACCCTGGTCGCCGCCGTCTACACGACGCTGACCGCGCTCGCCGACCGCTCCGTGCTCAGCGACCCCGAGGTCGTCTCGCTGCGCCAGCAGCTGCGCTTCGGGATCACCTGGTGGCGCTCGATCCTGGACGAGCACCGGCCCGTCGACCACCCCAGCCGCGGCTACACCTGTCCGACGTGCCGGACCTCGGTGCTGCGCCGCCCGGTCGCGTGGCCGTGCGGGGCGTGGGACAAGACCTCGATCCACCTCGCGGCGCTGACCTCGTTGGAATCGCGCTTGGCGCCGCCGCGAGAACAAGTGCCGGTGACGGGTTTCCGCGTCTCCGTCCCGTTGAGCGCCTACAGCTACCAGCCGCGTCATCTGCTCGCCGGATGAGGGGTGTTTGTGGTGGTGGGCCCCGGGTAGCCGGAGCGCATGGCCGCCGAGATCCACGCTCCCGTACAGCCAGTCGCGGCGTGGGTCGGCGGGCTCTTCCTCGCGCTGGGCATTCTCGGGTTCATCCCCGGCGCGACCACCGGCTACGAGCGGTTGCGCATGGCCGGGCAGGATTCCGCCGCGTTGCTCTTCGGTGTCTTCGCCGTGTCGGTGCTGCTCAACGTCGTGCACTTGGCCTTCGGCGTAGGCGGCTTGGTGTTCGGCAAGGAACCGGCCTCCGCGCGGCGCTACCTGTTCGTCGGCGGTGCGCTCTGCCTGGGCCTGTGCGGCTACGGGCTGCTCACCGATGACGCGAGCCCGGCCAACGCGGTGCCGCTCAACGCCGCTGACGACTGGCTGCACTTCGGGCTCGGCGTCGTGATGGTGCTGCTCGGTTTGGTGACGGCAGGTCCCGGTAGGAAGTGAGACGCGCTCGAAACCGAATGGGAACCGCGGCGTTCTTCGGGCCCGCCGAGCACGGGGGCGCCGCGATAAGGCGGTGAGCCGTATCGCGGCCCGACAATCGGCCTATCCGCCCGGCGGTTCTGCCTGGTGGGCTGACTCACACGCGGCGGTACTGGACTATCTCGGCACCGGCCGAGAGGCGGGCGCTCGCGCTGGACCAATCCGCGCGCTCGTCCGCCGAGGTGTCGAGCGAAAACCGGCGGACGCCAGAGGGCTTTCTTTACCGAAAGCGCTCGGGCGTCCGCCGGGTGTCGAAAGAGCTGGGCGGCATCACGCCGCGGCGGGGTTCGCCGCCTCGTAGGCCTCGATCACCGTGCTCGGGATGCGGCCCCGGTCGGAGACCTCGTGCCCGTTGGCCTTGGCCCACTCGCGAATGGCCCTGGTCTCGTCCTTGCTGCGGCCCGATGCGGGCGCGCCGAGGCGGGTGCCGCGCTTGGCCCGGCCACCGAGCCTGCGGCCGCTGGCCACGAACGGTTCGAGGACGGCGCGCAGTTTCGCCGAGTTCTCCTCATTGAGGTCGATCTCATAGGTCAGACCGTCGAGGCCGAACTCGATACGCGAGATGTCCTCGCTGCTCGTGCCGTCCAGATCATCGATCAACTGCACAACAGTGCGCTGCGCCATGCGACATCACCCAAGGAGAAGTTGTCTGAATAGTGTGTACGAAACAACCCTAGCAAAAAAGAAGAACTCACTCCAACCCTTGACCACCCGGACGATGTCATCCGCGATCGAATTCGCCTTCCAGCCGGAATGCTTCGGCAAAGGCCGACGGGCCCAGCGCGGCGCGGATGCGCTGCGAGATACGCTCGAAGTCGGCGCTTTCTGCTGGTGGCAACGGCGCGCCGGCGGATTCGCGCAACGCGCGCGCGGCTCCCAGCATCCGGGCGGCCTGTGAAAAATCGCCGGAAAGGCTGTGCGCGCCCGCGAGTCCTTCGAGGGCGAGCGCGACGGCCCTGGGGTCCCCGGTCGAGCGCGCGGCGGTGTGGCCGTCGAGGTGCCGGGCGAGCGCGGTCCGGGCGTCACCGCGCTGTTCGGCGAGGAAGCCGAGTTCGGCGAGGATGAACGCGAGCCCGTGCGCGCCGCCCCACTTCCGGCACCAGTCCAGCCACCGCAGCAGGCGCGTTTCCGCCTCGTCGAACCTGCCGAGCCGCCGGGCGCCGAGCGCGAGCCCGATCTCCGCGTGCTGGACTCCCCACTGGTGCGACTGCTCCTCGGCGAGCCGCATCGAGCGGGTGTGCAGTTCCTCGGCGCGGTCGTGCTCCCCGGCGAGCAGCGCGCTGCGGCCCAGTCCGGCCAGCTCGTGCGCCACCTCGGTCCACAACCCCAGGTCCTCGGCGTTGCGCAGGCCCTCGCGGCGCAGGCGGGCGGCGGTGTCGTAGTCGCCGTCGATCTCGGCGAGCTGCGACAACACCTGCCCGGCCTTGAGCTGGCCCCAGCGGTCGCCCAGCTCCTCGAACAGGGCCAAGCTCCGCGCGCCGAGCCGCCGTGCCTCCGCGAGATCGCTCGTGGCCAGCGAGAACGCCTCCGTGCTCAGCACCGCCGCGACGCCCCACCGATCCCCTGCCGCGTGGAAGTCCGCGAGCAGCCGATCGCCGGAGACCGTCGCGCCGAAGCCCTTCTGCGCGAAGTGCAGGAACCACTCCGCCTGGGCGCGGTCCTCGACGGCGTCCAGGAGCGCGAGGTCGGGCTCGACGGACTCCGGCTCGGCCGCGTCGCGGATCAGCAACGCGAAACCCGCCCGCCAGACCCCGGCCTTCGCGCGCAGGAGTGCTGAGCCGCCGAGCGCGAGCGCCGTGTCGAGCGCTCCACGCGCCTCCCCCAACCGCCCGCGCAGGAACCAGTACCACCCGAGCGCGTTGACCAGCCGGAGCGCCCAGTCGGCCTCGGCGCCGTCGAGCGCGCGGTGCAGGTTGGCGCTCTCCACGTCGAGCGCGCGCAGCCACCGCTGTTGTTGCGCACCGCGAAGGTGCGGCTCGGCGCGCTCGGCGAACTCCGTGTAATAGCGCCGGTGTCGTGCGCGCAGAGGCTCAGTCTCTCCGGCTTCGTCGAGGCGTTCCGCTGAGTAGGCGGCGACGGATTCGAGCAGCCGGTAGCGCGGCCCGGCGGTCGTCTCGGTCATCACGACCAGCGAGCGGTCGACGAGGCGGGCGAGCACGTCGAGCGTCGCGCCGCACACGACCTCCGCCGCGTCCAGCGTGCAGCCCTCCGCGTGCACGGTCAGGCGTCGCAGCACCGTCCGCTCGTCCTCCGCGAGCAGGTCCCAGCTCCAGTCGATCACCGCGCGCAGCGTGCGCTGGCGGCTCGGCGCGGTCCTTCGGCCCCCCGCCAGCAACGCGAAGCGGTCGTCGATGCGCGCGGCCAGCTCCCGCACGCCGAGCGCGCGCAACCGCGTCGCGGCCAGCTCCAGTGCCAGTGGAATGCCGTCGAGCCTGCGGCAGATCGTCGCGACCGCCTCGGCGTTGGCTCCGGCCTCGTCGGCGCTGAACCCGGGGGCGGCGCGCGCGGCGAAGAGCTGGGCGGCGGCCTGCGGGGTGAGCGGCGGCACCGACCACACCGCTTCCCCTTCCGCCGCAAGCGGTTGACGGCTCGTGGCCAGCACGCGCACGTCCGGCGCGGCCCGCAACAGGCGCTCGGTCAGCTCGGCGACGGCCTCGATCACGTGCTCGCAGTTGTCCAGCACGAGCAGCAGTCGCTTGGTCCTCAGCATGCTCGCGAGCCGCTGCTCCAACCCGGGGCCCGGCGCGTCGTGCCGCAGACCGACCACAGTGGACACGAGCTCGGTGACGCCACGGTCCAGCGCGGAGAGCTCCACCAGCCAGACGCCGTCGGGGAACGCCTTCGTGAGCTGGCGCGCGGTCTCGATCGCGAGGCGGGTCTTGCCGACACCGCCCGGCCCGGTCAACGTCACCAGGCGGCTGTCGTCCAGCAGCGCGCGCAGCTCCGCGATGGCGTCGACGCGGCCGATCAGCGTGGTGAGCGCGGCGGGCAGGTTCGTCGGCGGTTCGGCGCTCAACGCGGGATCTCGTTGGAGGATCGCCTGGCGCAGCTCCACGAGTTCGGGGCCGGGGTCAAGGCCGAGTTCATCGGCGAGGCGGTGGCGCAGCTCGTCGTAGCCCTCCAACGCCGCGCTCTGCCGCCCCGCGCGGTACAGCGCGCGCATGTGCACCGCGCGCAGCCGTTCGCGCAGCGGGTGCAAGTCAACCAGCTCGCCCAGCTCGCCGAGGAGGTCCGCCGCGTCGTACCCGTCCGCGGCCAACCACGCCTCCGCGCGGTCCTCCTGCGCGAGAAGCCGGTTCTCCGTGAGGCGTTCGACCGCGTGGCGCGTGAACTCCGCGTCCTGGAACTCCGCGAAGGCGGGGCCGCGCCACAACTCCAGCGCTTCGGTCAGCAGCTTCACCTTCGCGCGCGGGTCTGTCGTCGTCCGCGCGCGCCCGCGAAGAGCCTCGAACCGCCCCGCGTCGACCGCGTCCTTCTCCACGCGCAACGCATAGCCAGGCGGTCGTGACACAAGAAGCTCGCGCGCTCCGGCTTCCTCCAGCGCGCGCCGCAACTGCCAGACCCGCGTCTGAAGCGTCTTCGCCGGGTTCACCGGGAGCCGGTCGCCCCACAGATCGTCGATGAGCCGATCCGCCGGGACGAACTCGCCCTCGTGCAGCAGGAGGTTCACGAGCAGCGCGCGCACCTTCGCCTCGCGGACCGGCACCGAAGTCCCGTCCGCCGTCCACATCTCCAGCGGACCGAGCACCCCGAAACGCACACCGCCACGCTACCCACCCCCGCCCTTCACGTTGTGGCAACGACATGCGATCGGGGAGCGCTCCCCCGCACGAGTCGCCACAACGCGAAATGACGATCTTGAGGGCGGCCTAGACCAGATCTAGACCGGGGGTGCGGAGAGTGGCGGCATGACCGACAACAACACTCCGGTGCCGGTGAGCCTGATCGGGCTCGGCGCCATGGGCTCCGCGCTCGCCGCCGCGTTCCTCAAGGCCGGTCACCGGACCACCGTGTGGAACCGCACGGCCGCGAAGGCCGACGACCTCGTCTCGAACGGTGCGGCGCGGGCCGCCACCGTTGCGGATGCCATCACCGCGAGCCCGCTGGTGATCATCTGTGTGCTGGACTACCCGACGCTGCACGACGTGCTCGGCGGGGCGGACGACGCCCTTGAGGGCCGCACCGTGGTGAACCTGACCAACGGCACGCCGGAGCAGGCCCGCGCCACGGCTGACAAGGCCTCGGGCTTCGACTACGTGGACGGCGGGATCATGGCCGTGCCGGTGATGATCGGCGAGCCGGGTTCGCTCGTGCTCTACAGCGGGTCCCGGGCCGCGTTCGACCGCTACGCGCCGGTGCTCGAAGTCCTCGGCGCCGCGCAGTACGTCGGTGAGGACGCGGGGCTCGCGTCGCTGTACGACCTGGCCCTGCTGAGCGCCATGTACGGGCAGTCCGCCGGGGTGAGCCACGCGTTGGCGCTGGTCGGCCCGGAGCACTCCGAAGCGCTGTCCGCGCTGCTGCCACCGTGGCTGAGCGCGACGGCCGGGCTGCCCGCCTCCGACGCCGACGACTCCGACTCGCCGTCGGACATGCAGGCGGTGGCCATCGCCAACATCGCCGACGCCAGCGCCTCGGAGGGGGTGCACGCGGACCTGCTCGGCCACCTGCTGGTGCCGCTGCGCGAACTCCTCCGCGCCGCCGACGGCGACTTCAGCACGCTCGTCGACCGGGTCCGGGGATGACAGACGGCCGGGCGGGGTACGGGCGCCAGCCCACACCCCGCCCACGCGGTCTTCCTCACAGCGCAACCGGTTGGCGTCCGCCGCAAGGGTCCTTCAGCCAAGCCTCACCGTGGTCGATGCGCAGGCCCCGGATCGAGACCATGCGATCGGCGAAGCGCTCCAAGTCGCCCTGGAAGCGCACGGCGAGCTCTTTGGGAGTACCCAGTTCGCTGTCCTCGTCAACCCAGATCCGCCACGTCAGGCGGGTCCTGCCGCCGGGAAGCGCTCGCCAGAGCACGACCACCTCGTACTTCGGACCGTCCACTGTAGACCAGGAGATGCCGCGGTCGCTCGTCTTCACGCGCACGGTGATCTCCTGATCGTCCAGCCGCCACGTGGTCAGCTCACCGGCTTCGCGCCGCACGGCGCGCACTCCGAGCATGAACTCCGGAAAGGACTCCACGCGCTGCCAGTGCGCTCGCACGACCTCGACGGGGGCGACGACCTTGGTGCGGCCGCAGATCTCGGTCACAGCCGCGAATCCCCCGGCTTGACCTCGCCTCGCCACGCGCCGGTCTCCGCGCCGCGCTTCTCGATGAACTCCTTGAAGCGCTTGAGGTCTCCACGCACCCGGTTCTGCACGAGGCCGAGCTTGTCGCCGACGTTCTCCACCACGCCCTCGGGCTCGTACTCGATCCGCAGTGACACCTTCGTGTGCGTCGCGTCCTGCGGGGTGAAGGACACCGTGCCCTTGTGCTTCGGCCCGGAGAGCACGCTCCACGACACCCGCTCGTCGGGCACCTGGTGCAGGATCTCCGCGTCGAACTCGCGGTCGACACCGGCGATGGAGGCGTGCCAGTGGGTCAGCGTGTTCGTCCGCTGCTCGACCCGCTCGACGCCGTCCATGAACTGCGGGAACGACTCGAACTGGGTCCACTGGTCGTAGGCGGTGCGCACCGGCACATGCACGTCGACCTGTTCCTCGATCACGCTCATCTGTGATCTCCCCTCGCATCGTGGATTTCGCTCTCCTCAAGGCCATACCCGTGCATCGGAGGCGGAAACACCGTCGGTTCGGGGATCAGCAACGCACTCGCCAGCGCGCTCAGCATCGTCACCAGACACGCGGTCACCATCGCCGCGCGCAAGGAGAACCCTTGGGCGAGGGCCGGACCGGCCAGCGCGCCGAGCAGCGCCGCCAGCGCCTCGGCGGTCAGGAAGACCGCGCTGATCCGGCCAAGAACCTCGTTCGGCACAGCACGTTGCAAGGCCACCTGCGGTGTCACGACGGTCATCGAACCGAAGACGCCGACAGCCAAGGCAGCGGGCAGCGCGACGCCCATCGTCATCGAGTCGAACAGGACGAAGAAGGCGATCGCGGTGGCGAACTGGCTCGCCGCGAAGAGGTGACCGGGCGGGAAGCGGTCGACACAGCGCCGGATGACCACCGCGCCGAGCAGGAATCCCACTCCCAGTGCCGAGCTGACGAAGCCGACCTGCTCACTGCCGCCGAGCTGGCGCACGCCGAAGGGCACCAGCAGTGCGCTGAGCGAGGCGTTGGCCGCGAGGAAGACCGCGCTGAAAGGCAGCAGCGCCAACGCGATCGGCACGCGGCGCAGCACGCGCAGGCCGCCGGCGATCTCCGCGAGAACCGCCTTGCGCTCGCCGGGCGGGCGCGTGCGGGGCGCGGTCGCCGCGATCGCGACCGCCGAGACCAGGTAGCTCGCGCAGTCGAGCAGGACGAGGAACTCGAAGCCCGCCAGGGTGAGCAGGGCGGCTCCGGCCGGTGGCCCGACGAGCCGGACGATCCCGTCGGTGACGGCGTTCAGCGACTGGGCGCCGCTCAGGGCGGAGCCGGTGCCGACGACCGCAGGGGTGTGCGCCTGCGCAGCGGGCCGGAACACCGTGGCGGCGGCGCTTTCCGCGAGAAGCGCGACGTAGACCAGCCACAGCGAGTTCTCCTTGGTGGCGAACAACATCAGCGTGATCACCGCCGCGCGGACCAGATCGGCGCAGATCATGACCCGCCGTCGGTCCCACCGGTCGGCGAGCGCGCCCGCCACCGGCCCCAGCACCAGGGGCGGCAGGAACTCCGCGACCAGCGTGAGCCCGGTCGCCACCAGCGATCCCGTGACCTGGAAGACGTGCGCGGGGATGGCGATCACCAGCAGCCACGACCCGAGCGCCGCCACCAGCCGGGCGCCCCAGAGCAGCCGGAAATCCCGGAATCGCAACGCTTCCAGCACTGCCCCACCCCCGTCGAGTAATCCTGTGAGAAGATACGTCGACCGAGATGTGTTCTGTCAAGATAGGAGCTCCGGGTGCGGGACGAGCAGATCGGGACGCAGCTGCGCGCGCTGCGCACGGCGACCGGACGAACCGTGGCCTCGGTCGCGGCCGACGCCGGACTGTCGGTGCCCTACATCGCCAACCTGGAGAACGGCAGGGGAAACCCGACCCTGCGAGCGTTGAGCAGCCTGGCTTCGGCGCTCGGCACCGAACTGCGGATCGAATTGGGCCCGGCACAGGGGACACCGACCGCGCCCGTGCCCAAGGAGCTGGCCCGCCTGAGCCGAAGCCGCCGGTTCCGCGCCACCGTCGCGACAGCGGCCGAAGGACTCGGCCGTGACCCGCAGCAGTTCGCCGCGCGACTGCTCGGCGCGGCGAGCATGCTCGCACCTGTGCTGGGCAGGGATCTCACGGAACCGGACTGGTGGCGGCTGCTCGACGCGATCCTGTTGATCTCGGCGATCCCGGCCACCGGCGTCGAGTGACCCGCGTCATACAACCAGCGCCGCTCCTCCGGGGTGTTCTCCACACGAGTCGCCGAACAGGAGGAGGCCGCGTGGCGGTGTTGCTGGAACTGGCCTTGGCGCCACTGACGGTGCTCGGCGTCGGCGCGGGGATCTGCTGGGCGATATCGGCCGACGACGCCGAGGGCGGCTAGCGGGCGCGATTCCTGCGCAGCAACGGCAGCAGGAACCACAGCGTGCCGAAGCCGACGAGCGCGAGCACTCCGATCGCCACCGCGAGCCAGCCGCCGACGATGGCCTCGCCGAGCAAGAGCACCGTGCCGATCATCGCCAGCGCCAGGAAGACCATGCCGCTGATGGCGAAGACGTTGGCGGTCTCGATGATCTCCTTGCGCATGCCCTGCCGGAACAGCAGGCGGTGCCACGCGGCCGGAGCGGTCAGCAGCGCGACGGCCACCGCCGCGAGGACGACGGTGATCAGGTGCAGCGTCCTGATGTAGCCGTCGACGTCCTCGTAGCGGTCACTGAAGGCGATGGAGAGCAGGAACCCGAACAGGATCTGCACGCCGCCCTGGGCGACGCGCAGTTCCTGGAGCAGCTCGCTGAGGTTGCGGGCGAGCTGACGCTGTTCGGATTCCTCCGGCCTGCTCACCGGTCCTAACTACCCGACCGGGTGAGCGCTCAACCCCTCCAGCCAGGTGCGCACGGACCGCGCCCGCACACCCAGCAGCTTCTCCGTCCCGGTCTCGGCGGTGACCGCCAGCGCGTCCGGGCGGGCCGAGACTGCCTGGTAGAGCGCCTGAATACCGGCGGAGGCGCCCTCGCCGAGGATCGGGGCGAGCAGCCCGCCGAACTCCACCGGGGACATCGCGCGGTAGGTCACCGAGGCGCCGTGCTCGGCCGCGAGGTCGGCGCCGGTCAGCCCAGGAACCGCGCCGACGTCCACAAAGGACGGTGGGTCGGCGTGGGTGAGCGCGGCGACCGCCGCGTCGGCGACGTCAAGGTGACTCGACCACGCGACAGGCTGCTCAGCCACCACGGGATAGGTCAGAACTCCTTCGCGCGCAAGGGTTTCCCGGACGGGCGGGAGCAGCAGGTTCTCCAGGAACAGGCGCGGCGCGAGCACCGTCACCACAACGCCCGCCTCGCACAGTCGCTCGGCGAGGTCGCCGAGGGCCGCCAGCCGCGGTGCCCCGAACGGCGAGGCCGGATCGCCGGGAACGCCGCCGCTGGTGGAGATCACCGCGCGGTGCGGGCGGGCGACGGCGGCCAGGTTCTCCGCCCAACGAGCCGGGGCGGCCGGGTCGGGAGTGATCGGGAAGTGGATGAAGGCGCCGGTCGCTCCCTCGTACGCGGCGGCGAGCGCGGCGCGGTCATCGAGGTCGCCCTGGGCGCGGGACAGGCCGCGCACCGGCAGCCCAGCAGCTTCGAGGGCTTGGACGACGGGGGCGCCCTGGGCTCCGGTGGCTCCGTGAACAATCATGGTCATGCGGCTATGGTTCCGATAAGGAATCAGTTACCTCAAATGAACTATTGGAGTTGGCGTGGGTGAGCTGGGTCACGATCTACCCGAATGCCCGATAGCCCGGTTCCTTGTCGTGCTGGAGGGGCCGTGGGCGACGTTGGTGGTGCGCGACCTGCTCGACGGCCCGAAGCGGTTCACCGAGCTGCGCGCCGGACTGTCCGGGATCAGCCCGAAGACGTTGTCCGCGCGGCTGAAACGCCTGGAGGAGACGGGATTGGTCACGCGGACCGCCTACGCCGAGGTGCCGCCGAGGGTCGTGTACGAGCTGACCGAGGCCGGGGCGCGGCTGAAGAAGGTGCTCGACACGATGGCCGAGTGGGCCGAGCGCGACCTGCCGCTGCGCCTCGATACCGTTCGGAGGTGAGCGCCCTGGACTTCGACAAGGTCTTCCGCGGCACGCCGCCCGCCCGGGACAGCGTGTACCTGCTGCGCCAGAAGGTCGGCTTCACCAAGCTGCACTGGCTGCCGCAGCTGCCCGACCCCGCGTTCTGGCCGCCGGAGCTGGAGACCGGGACCGTGGACCGGCACACGGTCTTCCAGATCGCCCGCCGCGCCGACGACGAGTTGGGCGCCGTGCACACGCTCGTGGCCGCGTCGGTCTGGACGTCGGGGCCGAAGCAGCGCGGTGCGATCAAGCTCGGCATGGTCTTCGGGCACAACCCCGACATGGTCGGCCCCAACCTCGCCGCCGCCGTGCGCGCGACGCGCGAGGATGGCCCGCTCGCCGGTTTCGCGATGCTGACCAGGAAGGGCTCGCACGCGCTCGGCAGGCTGCCCGGCTCCGGCTTCACCAAGGTCCTGTACTTCGCGGCCTTCGACGGCAAGAAGGGCCCGCTGATCCTGGACGAGCACGTGGTGATCGCCGTGAACGCGCTGCGCGGCTCGGACTGGGGCATGGACGGCCCGTGGTCGCCGGAGCAGTACGGCGACTACCTCGGCTACGCCGCCGAGTGGGCCGAGCGCTGGCGCAAGGGAACCGCGACCGACCTCGTCGAACGCACGCTCTCCGCCGCTGGCCAGGCGCTCGGCTCGCACTACACGCGCTGAGCTACCGCTTCGGCAGCCGCGGTTCGACCACCGCGCCGACCTTCTCGGCGAGCGCGCACGAGTTCACGTCGGTGCCGAGGACGAGGATGTCGACCCGGGACCTCTCGCCGATCGCGAGATGGAAAAAGCAGTCGAAGGACGAGGTCGGGACCGTGACCGCCTTGCGGCCGTTGACGTTCCCGAAGGTCTTGCCGCGGCTCGTCGACCGGACCGTGTCGAGGGTCCGGTCGTCCCGGACACCCACGCTCACCGAGAAGCGCTGCTCGAAATCGGAGGCCCCGTCCCTGTTGTAGGCGCAGACGCGGGCGTCGTCCACCTCGTGGCGCCGCGGCGCCTTGAACGCGCCGTGCCCGGTCAGGTCGCCGGGTTGGATCAACGCGCACGGATCGAGCAGTGCGACCGGCATCGGCCCTTCGGCGGGCGCGGGACCACCGCTCACCGTCGACGTGCAGCCGGAGAGCAGCGCGACTCCCAGCACGACTGCGGCGGCGGTTCTCACTTCGGCAGCCTCGGCTCGACCACCTCGGCGAACTTCTCGGCGAGGCCGCACGACCTCTCGACCTCCTGGCCGGCGATCACGACGTCGACCCGGGCGCTGTGCCCGAGCGCGAGCGCGAACATGCAGTCTTGGGAGGACTGGGGCACCTTGAACGCCTTGCGGCCGTTGACGTTCCCGGAGATCTTGCCGCGCCCCTTGTCGTTGACCGACTCGACGCTCTGGCTGTCCCGGATGCCGACGCTGACCGCGAAGCTCGGGTCCGACGCGTGCACCTTGGTCTGGTTGAAGGTGCACGCGCGGGAGCCACCGATGTCGTCGCGCGCGGGCCCCTTGAACGTGCCGTAGCTGGTCAGATCGCTCATCAGCAGCAGCGAGCACGGGTCCAGCGCGGTCGACGCGCCAGCACTGCTGGTCGTGGTCGACGGCGACACCTCACCGGGCGACGGCGACCCGCTCAACGTCGTGGTGCACCCTGTCAGCAGCGCGGCAGCGGCGGCGAGCACCGCGACGGCCCTCACTTCGGCAACCTAGGCTCGACCACGTCACCGAGCTGTTCGGCGACCTGGCACGACCGCGCGGACTCCTGGCTGCTGATCACCACGTCCACCCGGGAGCCCTCGCCGATCGCGAGCACGAACATGCAGTTCCTGGCGCTCGTCGGCACCTTGGCGGTCTTGCGGCCGTTGAGGTCGCCGTCGGTCTTGCCGAAACCCCTGTCGCTGACCAGGCTGATCCCGTCCCGGTCCCGGATGGCGACGCTGAGCCCGAACTTCGGCTCGGAGTCGCCGCCGGTCTGGACGTAGTTGCACCCCCGGGAGTCACCGACGACGTCCTTCGTGGGCCCCTTGAACGTGCCGTAGCTGCTCAGATCACCGATCAGCACGAGCGTGCACGGGTCGATGGCGGCCGACGCGCCGCCGCCTCCCCTGTTCCTGGTCGAGCTCGGCGCGGCGTCGGTCGTCGGCGGCGCTTCGCCGGGCGAGGGTTCCCCGCTCGTCGTCGTGGTGCACCCGGACACCAGCACGGCGCCAATGGCGAACACCGGGACGAATCGCCCCAGCAGATCCTTGAATTGCATCAATCCCCCAACATCAGATTCCGGGACCCTACTCCGGGAATCAGTTCAGTCGGGGGGAAACGACAGATCTGCTCAGACCATGCGAGAGCGCAGCGCGCGACTGGTGCGGCGCGTCACCCACAGCGCGGGCCACGCGCCCGCGAGGCCGAGACCGAGCGGGATCGCGGACTGCCACGCGGGCGCGCTCAGCGCGACTGCCTGCGGGTTCGGGTGGTCGATGGCCTGCCAACGGCTGGGCGGGAGCACGATCGCGCGGACCTTGCCGATCACGTTGTCCACCGGAACCGGACCCTGGCCCGCCGCGCGGGAGTCGCGCGAGTTGGGGCGGTTGTCGCCCATCATCCAGAGGTGGCCGGGCGGGACGACGACGGGACCGAAAGCGATCTGCTTGTCGTCGAAGCCCTCCTGGTAGTGCACGTAGGGCTCGTTCAACGGCTTTCCGTCCACGATCACCCGGTTGTCCGGGGTGCAGCACTCGACCTTCTGCCCGGCGACGGCGATCACCCGCTTGACGAAGTCGCGCTCGTTGGCGGCGGGCATCCCGAACAGCGAGCCGACCTCGCGCAGCCAGCCCCAGCCGTCGTCGGGGTCGGCGAGGTGGTTGCTGGTCCAGGACTCGGGGCCGCGGAAGACCACGACCTCGCCGGGCTCGATGTCGGTGAAGCGGTGGATCACCTTGTCCACCAGCACCCGGTCGTTGGTGCAGCCGGGGCAGCCGTGCAGCGTGGTCTCCATCGACTGCGACGGGATCACGTAGACCCGGGCGATGAAGGTCTGGATCAGGAACGCCAGCACCAGTGCGGTGACGATCAGGATCGGCAGCTCGCGCCAGAAGGAGGTCTTCTTCTTGGGCCGCTCGGTCGTCTCGGGCTTCTCGTCCTCGGCGGGCGGCGAGGGCTGCACATCGGTCACCGCGCCAGGGTACGCAGATCGGAGCTGACAGGTTTTCAGCAACTCCCGAAGCCCACGATGTCCACAGTGGACTGTCAAACCAGCCGGGGCTTGAGCGAGCTCCAGCTCCGCAGTTCGGCGGCCAGTCGACCGTCGCGCAGCCGGGCCCGGTGCTGCTCGGCGGCCTCGACCAGGATCTTCGCCTGCCTGCTGGTGCGGATCGCGTCCACGTCGAGGTCGTCGAGCACGCCCCTGGTCAGCACGCGCTCCGGCGGGATCGGGATCTCCGCGAGGCAGGCGCGCACCAGCTCCTCGGCGGATGGCAGGACCTCGGCGACCTCGTCGGCGATGCCCTCGCGGTGCAGCTCGGCGACGAACGCCGCGGTGCGCACCGCCGCCTCCGACGCCGAGTAGACCTCCATGGCGCGGCCCTTGCGGATCAGGGTGAGCTTGAGCCGCACCCAGTCCACGCGCCCGTCCGCGCGGTCCCGGAGCCGGGTGTCGACCTGGTCCAGCAACCGCGCCCACCGCCGCACCCGCTCCGGCGGACTCAGGCAGACGAGATCGTCCATGCCGCCTGACCCTATAGGTCCGCCAGTGCCCGGATGGGGGACTCCACGCAGTCGGCCACGAATCTCAGGAATCCACCTGCTGTGGCGCCGTCGCAGACCCGGTGGTCGAACGCGAGCGTCAGTTCGGTGATCTTGCGAACCGCAAGTTGCCCGTCCACCACCCACGGCCGGTCGATGATCCGGCCCAGGCCGAGGATCGCGGCCTCGGGGTGGTTGATGATCGCCGCCGAGCCGTCCACGCCGAACACGCCGTAGTTGTTCACGGTGAACGTGCCGCCGGTGAGCTCGGCCGGCCCCAGCTTGCCTTCGCGCGCGGCCGAGGTGCGGTCGGCGAGCGCCGCCGAAAGACCCGCCGTGGTCAGCTTGTTCGCGTCTCGCACAACGGGAACGACGAGCCCGCGCTCGGTCTGCGCGGCGAAGCCCATGTGCACGTCGTCCAGCACCACGATCTCGTCGCCCTCGACGCGCGAGTTCAGCTCGGGGAACTTGCGCAGCCCCAGCACGGCGAAGCGCGCGAACAGCGCCAGGAGGCTGACCCCGTCGAGCGCGGCGCGCGCGGCCATCAACTCGGTCGCGTCGACGTCGACCCACACGGTCGCCTCGGGGATCTCCCTGCGCGAGGCGCTGAGCTTGTCCGCGACGGTCTTTCGCAGTCCCTTCAGGGGAATCCTGCGCTCGCCCGTCGTGGCCGCGACCGGCTTGGTCATCGCCTGTTCGACATCGCAGCGCCGCACCACTCCGCCCGGCCCGCTGCCGCGCACCACCGTCAGGTCGATGCCGTTGTCCTTGGCGAGGCGACGCACCAACGGCGAGATCACCGCTGGCTTCGCGCTCGCGACCTCGATCTTGGGCGCACCGGCTGTGGCTTCCTGCTTGACGCGCCCGCGCCCCCGTCTGCGGCGCGGCGCCGAGGACGTGCCGTAGCCGATCAGCACATTGCCGCTGCCCTCGTCGACCGGCCCAGACGGCGCCGGAACGACGATTCCCGGCTCAGCGAAGCCCTTTTCCGCATCCTCCGAAGAGCCGACGCTGAGCAGCACGGAGCCGACGGAGAGCGTCTCGCCCGCGACGCCGTGGCGCGCGGTGACGACGCCGGAGTACGGCGAGGGCACCTCCACCACGGCCTTGGCCGTCTCGACCTCGACGACGGGCTGGTCGATCGCGACGGTGTCGCCGATCTCGACCAGCCAGCTGATGATCTCCGCCTCGGTCAGGCCCTCGCCGAGGTCCGGCAGCAGGAAGTCAGCCATGGAAGCCCACCACCTCGTCGTCCCACTGCAACCGGCCGATGGCGTCGAGGATGCGGTCGACGCCGGGCAGGTGGTGCTCCTCCAGCTTCGGCGGCGGGTACGGGATGTCGAAGCCGGTGACGCGCAGGATCGGCGCGTGCAGGTGGTGGAAGCACCGCTCGGTGACGCGCGCGACGACCTCCGCGCCGTAACCGGAGAACCCGGAAGCCTCGTGCACCACGACGGCCCGTCCGGTGCGGCGCACCGACTCGGTGACCGTCTCGTCGTCGAACGGCGAAAGGCTTCGCAGGTCGACGACTTCGACGTCCCAGCCCTCCTCGGTCGCGGCCGCCGCGGTCTCCAGCGCGGTGGCGACCATCGGGCCGTAGGCGATCAGCGTGACGTCCTTGCCCGGCCGCCGCACGACCGCGCGGTCCATCGCGGGGCCGGAGCGGTCGAACGCGACGGGGCCCTTGGACCAGTAGCGGCGCTTGGGCTCCAGGAAGATCACCGGGTCCGGCGAGTCGATCGCGTCGCGCAGCAGCTGGTAGGCGTCCCCCGGAGTTCCTGGCGTGACAACGCGCAGGCCGGGCGTGTGCGTGTAGTACGCCTCGGAGGAGTCGCAGTGGTGCTCCACGCCGCCGATGCCGCCGCCGTAGGGAACCCGGATGACCACGGGCAGCTCGACGCGGCCGCGCGTGCGGTTGCGCAGCTTCGCCAGGTGGCTGGTGATCTGCTCGAACGCGGGGTAGGCGAAGGCGTCGAACTGCATCTCCACGACGGGGCGCATGCCGTTCATCGCCATGCCGATCGCGGTGCCGACGATGCCGGACTCCGCGAGCGGGGTGTCGAAGACGCGCTGCTCGCCGAAGCGCGCGCTCAGCCCGTCGGTGACGCGGAAGACCCCGCCGAGCGGGCCGACGTCCTCGCCGAAGACGAGCACGCGCTCGTCGGCTTCGAGCGCGTCCGCGAGCGCCCGGTTCAGCGCCGCTGACATGGACAGTTCCTGGTTGCGCACGGCGGTTGTCATGACGCGAGCTCCTCGGCGAGCATGGCGGCCTGCTCGCGCAGCGCCTTCGTCGGCTGGGCGTAGACGTGGGCGAACAGGTCGGCCGGGTCCAGCTCGGGCTCGGCGTTCATGCCCTCGCGCACGGACGCGGCGAAGTCCTCGGCCTCGGCCTGGATCTCCGCGCGGCGCTCGTCGTCGAGCAGGCCGCGCGTGCTCAGGTAGCGCTCGATCCGGTCCAGCGGGTCACGGTCCAACCAGGCCGCCACCTCCTCGGAGTCGCGGTAGCGCCCGGCGTCGTCGGCGTTGGTGTGCGCCTCGATGCGATAGGTCCTGGCCTCGATCAGCGCGGGCCCACCACCGGCAGCGGCGGCGGCGATCGCCTCGCGCACGGTCGCGTAGACGGCGGCCGGGTCGTTGCCGTCGATCAGGTACGACGGCACGCCGTAGCCGATTCCCTTGTGCGCCAGGGACGGCGCGGCACTCTGCTTGCTCATCGGCACGCTGATCGCGTAGCCGTTGTTCTGCACCAGGAACACCACCGGCGCCTTCCACACGGCCGCGAAGTTCAGGGCCTCGTGCGTGTCGCCCTCGCTCGTCGCGCCGTCGCCGAGCAGCACCAGCGCGACGGTGTCCTCACCCTTGAGCCGCGCCGCGTGCGCCAGGCCCACGGCGTGCAGGGTGTTGGTGGCCAACGGGGTGCACTGCGGGCCGACCTTGTGCTCGTACGGGTCGTAGCCGAGGTGCCAGCCGCCCTGGAGCAGCGTGAGCGTCTGCACCGGGTCGACTCCCCTGGTCACCAGCGCGACCGAGTCGCGGTAGGTGGGGAAGAGCCAGTCCTGCTCGCGCAGCGCCAGCACCGAGCCGACCTCGCACGCCTCCTGCCCGCGCGAGGACGGGTAGACCGCGAGGCGCCCCTGCCGGGTCAGCGCGGTGGCCTGGGTGTCGAAGCGGCGGCCGATCACGATGCGCCGGTGCAGCTCCAGCAGCACCTCGTCGGCGGGCATCTCCAGCGCCGGGTCGTCGACGGGTATGCCGTTCTTGTCGAGCAGGGCCAGCGGAAGATCGGTGGGCAGCAGCGAGCGCTCCCGAGCGGAAAGGCCGGTGACGGACATGGGACCTCCCGTGGTGACCTGGCTGACGGCGTCGTCCTGCTCATGGTGAAATTTGCAGGTGCCGTTCTTCCAGATGGGAGCCGGTTTTCTGGGCAGATGGCTCGTGCAAACGGTTAGAGTCGGCCATATGTCCAGTGAAGTGTCCGCAAAGCGCACACCGGTCGCCCCGCTCGACGACACCGACCGGCGGATCGTGGCCGAGCTGCGCGCCGACGCCCGGATGTCCATGCGCGCGCTGGCGGAGAAGCTGCACATCTCCCGGGGCAGCGCCTACGCCCGGGTGGAGCGGTTGCAGCGGGACGGGGTGATCACCGGCTACAGCGCGACCGTGGACCCCGAGCGCTACGGCTTCGGCGTCGCGGCTTACGTGCACCTGAAGGTCAGCCAGCACTCCTGGAAGTCCGTGCGCCAGCGCATCCTGGAGATCCCCGAGGTGTGGCACGGCGCGCTCGTCTCCGGCGAGCACGACCTCGTGCTGCTCGTCCGCGCGCGCGACGCGTCGAGCCTGCGCGACCTCGTGCTCAACCGCTTCCAGACCATGCCCGACGTGGTGTCCAGCCACACCGTGCTCATCCTCGACGAACTCCCGCAACAACCGCTCCCGGCAAGCTGACGCCTCAGAAGTCGGGGGTGTTCGCCTCGGCCGGGGCGGAGCGCTCGGGCTTGTCGGCGACGACGGCCTCCGTGGTGAGGAAGAGCGCGGCGATCGAGGCGGCGTTGCGCAGCGCGGAGCGCGTGACCTTGGCGGGGTCGATGATCCCGGCCGCGACGAGGTCCACGTAGGTCTCGGTCGCGGCGTCCAACCCGTGGCCGGGGGCCAAGCCGCGCACCTTCTCGGCGACCACGCCCGGCTCCAGTCCGGTGTTCACCGCGATCTGCTTCAGCGGGGCCTCCAGCGCCACGCGCACGATCGCCGCGCCGGTCGCCTCGTCGCCGTGCAGGTCGAGCCCGTCCAGCGCGGCGCCCGCCTGCACCAGCGCCACGCCGCCACCGGCGACGATGCCCTCCTCGACGGCGGCCTTGGCGTTGCGCACCGCGTCCTCGATGCGGTGCTTGCGCTCCTTGAGCTCCACCTCGGTGGCCGCGCCGGCCTTGATGACCGCGACACCACCGGCGAGCTTGGCCAGGCGCTCCTGCAGCTTCTCGCGGTCGTAGTCGGAGTCCGACTTCTCGATCTCCGCGCGAATCTGGTTGACCCGGCCCTGGATCGCCTCGGCGTCGCCGGAGCCCTCCACGATCGTGGTCTCGTCCTTGGTGATGACGACCTTGCGAGCCGAACCCAGCAGCGAGACGTCGGTGTTCTCCAGGCGCAGCCCCAGCTTCTCGGAGATCACCTGGCCACCGGTCAGGATCGCCATGTCCTGCAACATCGCCTCGCGGCGGTCGCCGAAACCGGGCGACTTCACCGCGACGGACTTGAAAGTGCCCTTGAGCTTGTTGAGGATCAGCGTCGCCAACGGCTCGTTCTCCACGTCCTCGGCGACGACCACCAGGGGCCGCCCGGTCTGCATCACCTTCTCCAGCAAGGGAAGCAGGTCGTTCACGGTCGAGATCCGGCCCGCGACGAAGAGCAGGTGCGGCTCCTCCAGCACCGCCTCCAGCCGATCGGTGTCGGTGACGAAGTGCGGGGCCAAGTAGCCCTTGTCGAAGCGCATGCCCTCGGTGAGCTCCAGCTCGAGCCCGAGGGTGTTGCTCTCCTCGACGGTGATGACACCTTCCTTGCCGACCTTGTCCATCGCCTCGGCGATCAACTCACCGATCGTGGAGTCAGCAGCCGAAATCGAGGCCGTGGCAGCGATCTGCTCCTTGGTCTCGACCTCCTTGGCGTTCTTCAACAGCTGCTCGGCAACAGCCTCGGTCGCCTTCTCGATACCACGCTTCAGCGCGATCGGGTTGGCGCCGGCGGCGACGTTGCGCAGACCCTCGCGCACCAGCGCCTGGGCGAGCACGGTCGCGGTCGTGGTGCCATCACCAGCGACGTCATCGGTCTTCTTGGCAACTTCCTTGACGAGCTCGGCCCCGATCTTCTCCCACGGGTCCTCCAGCTCGATCTCCTTGGCGATGGAGACGCCGTCGTTGGTGATCGTGGGAGCGCCCCACTTCTTCTCCAACACGACATTGCGGCCCTTGGGCCCGAGCGTCACCTTGACGGCGTCGGCGAGGGTGTTCATGCCCCGCTCAAGGCCGCGACGGGCTTCCTCGTCAAACGCGATCATCTTCGCCATGCGTCTGTCCTCTTCGCTGCTCAGGGGTGGTCGGCGCCGACACCCGCGACGGTGTTGCACCACGGCGCCGACCACTCGGACTGGCACTCGTGCGTCCCGAGTGCCAACGGCAGCGTACACAAAGTTGCGTGCACGCAAAAATGCGCGCACGCAACGCGGTCGGTTAGGCTGGCCGCATGAGCCCTGACGAGACCGGTGGCCTGCGCGAACGCAAGAAGCTCGCGACCCGCGAAGCCCTCAGCGCCGCCGCGCTGCGCCTGGCCATGGAGCGCGGCCCGGAGAACGTGCGCGTGGACGACATCGCCGAGGCCGCCGGTGTCTCGCCGAGGACCTACAACAACTACTTCTCCAGCCGGGAGCAGGCCATCGTCGCCGCGCTCGCCGCCGAACGCGCGCTCCGCGTCGGTGCCGCGCTGCGCGCCCGCCCCGCCGACGAACCGTTGGCCGAAGCCGTCGTCGCCGCCGTGCTCGACCCGTACACCTCCGCAGAGGAGCCCAGCGGTGACGCGCTCACCCTGATCACGTCGAACCCCGCGCTGCGCAAGGCTTTCGTGCAGACCCTCACCGAGATCGAGCAGCCACTGGCCGCCGCCATCGAGGCCCGCACAGGCTCGGCCTTCGCCGCCACGGTCCTGGCCTCAGCCGTCTCAGCCGCCGCGCGCGTGGCACTGGAGAGCTGGGTCAGCCCCGCCCCCGGCAACCCGCTTCTCGTTGTCCCCCAAGGCTCTCTGGTAGACCGCATGCGCGAGGCCCTTGCCGTCATCGCCCCCGCCCTCGCCGCAGCCGGTTAGGCCGCGTCCTGCGAACCACCGCGCTGACGCAGCAGGCGCAGCACGAGGATCGCCAGCACTCCGGTCATCACCGCGGCGATCGCCGACACCACGTTGAGCCCGGCGGTGAAGTTCGCGGCGGTCGCCTCCAGCAGCGGCTCGCCATCAGTGGCGACCGACGCCCCGACGACGCCGAGCACCCCGACGCCGAGCGCGATGCCGAACTCCATCGCGGTCTCCGACATCGCGGCGGCGGAACCGGCCTTCTCCTGCGGGGCCGCGCCGATCACCAGGTCCGTGCCGAGGGCCATGAGCGGGCCGACTCCCAAGTACACCAAGCTGAACCCGGCCACCACGCCGAGCAGCCCACCGGCGAACGCGAGCGCGGCGAAGCCGAGCGCGGCCAGGGCCAGTGCGACGCCGACGACGTGGGCGGGCGCGAACCTGGCCGCCAACCGAGGCGTCACCAGCGAGCTGAGCACGAGCACGACCGCGGAGGGCATCAGCCACAGCCCGGCGACCAGCGGCGTGAAGTGGTGCACGAGCTGGAAGTACTGCGTGACGAACAGGTAGACGCCACCGATCGCTGTCATGGTGAACACCAGCGCCATCAACGCGACGCTGAACGACCGGCTGCCGAACATCCGCAGGTCCAGCAACGGATCGGCGAGCCGACGCTGCCGCGACACGAACAGCCAGCCAGCGATCAGGCCGACCGCGATCGAGACACCGCCGACGACGCCTCCGTGCTGCTTGATGCCGTAGATCACCGGCAGCACGGCGGCCAGCGACAGGAACACGCTGGTCAGATCCAGTTTCCCGGCCGAGGGATCGCGGTACTCGGGCAGCAGGAAGGGCGCGGTCAGCACGAGCACGGCCATGAACGGCACGGCCAGCAGGAACACCGAACCCCACCAGAACCACTCCAGCAGCACCCCGCCGACGATCGGGCCGAGCGCGATCCCCGCCGAGAAGCACGTCGCCCACAGGCTGATGGCCAGCGCGCGCTGGTTCGGCGGGAACATGGTGCTGATCAGCGCCAGGGTCGACGGGCCGAGCGTGGCGCCCGCGACGCCGAGCAGCCCGCGCGCGATGATCAGGAACAGCGGGCTCGGCGCGAAGGCCGCGAGCACGGAGGCCGCCGCGAACGCGCTCGCGCCGATGATCAGCAGCTTGCGCCTGCCGATCCGGTCCCCCAGCGTGCCCATGGTGACCAGGAACCCGGCCACCAGGAAGCCGTAGCTGTCCACGATCCACAGCAGCTCGGCATCAGAAGGCCGCAGGTCAGCGCTGAGGTGCGGCACAGCGAGGTAGAGCACGGTCGCGTCCATCGCGAGCAACAGGGTCGGCACCGCCAGCACGGCCAGGCCGATCCACTCCCGGACACCCGCCCGGGCCATCGTCTTCTCCATGAGCTGAGCCTCGGCTGAACCACCTACCAAGGACTTACCGCACTATTCTCAGCGGCATGCGATTCAGCGTGCTCGGGGCGCTCACCGTGCACACCGCGCGCGGCGAGCCGGTGACCGTCACGCGCACCTCGGTCCGCGCGCTGCTCGCCGACCTGCTCGTGCACCGTGGAGAACCGGTCTCGGCGGACAAGCTGATCGAGGACCTGTGGGGCGCCAAGCCACCGCGCGACCCCGTTGCGACGCTTCAGGTGCGGATCTCGCAACTTCGGTCCGCCCTCGGTGATCGCTCACTCGTCGAGTCCACCCCCGCCGGATACCGGCTGCACGCGGATGACGTCGACGCGAACGAGTTCACCGCTCTGACCGCACAAGCTCGCGCGGCGGCCGATCCGCGGACGAAGGTCGAACTGCTGGACCAGGCACTCGCACTCTGGCGTGGCCCGGCCTACGCGGACTTCGCCGACGCCGCGTTCGCCCAGCCCGCGATCACCCGGCTGTCCGACCAGCGGCTCACCGCGATCGAAGACCGCCTGGAAGCGCAGGAGGAGCACGATCTCGGCGAGCTGACCGAGCTGGTGTCGGCCCACCCGGTGCGGGAGCGGTTGCGCGCGGTCCACATGCGCGCCCTGTACCGCGCCGGGCGGCAGAGCGCGGCACTGGAGAGCTTCCACGAGCTGAGCCACGTGCTCCGCGAAGAACTCGGCGTCGTCCCAGGGCCGGAGATTTCCCAGCTGCACCAAGAGATCCTGCGCCACGACCCCGGGTTGAGCCGGGCTCGCACCAATCTGCCCGCCGAGATCTCGCCGCTCGTCGGCCGGGACTCGGCGATCGCTGACGTGCGTGCGCTGCTCGACGCGCACAGGCTCGTGACGCTGACCGGTTCCGGCGGTGTGGGCAAGACACGGCTCGCCCTGGGGACAGCGCGGCGGCTCAGCCCGCCCGGCGGTGTGTGGCTCGTCGAGCTGGCGGCTGCGAGTTCCGCCGCCGAGGCCGTTCTCACCGCGCTGGGCGTGCGCGAGTACCAGGAGCTGGCTCCGGCCGACCTCGTGCTGACAGCGTTGCGGGACAAGCAAGTTCTGCTCGTTCTGGACAACTGTGAGCACATGGTCACTGCTGTGGCCGACCTCGTTTCGCGGTTGCTCCGGGAGGCTCCTGGCGTCCGCGTGTTGACCACGACCCAGGAACCTCTTGGCCTGCAAGGAGAAATGCGCTACCCGGTGCCGCCGCTCGACGAGCCCGACGCGGTCCGCCTGCTCGCCGAGCGCGTCCGTGCGCTGGGCCACGCGCTGCCGGAGGAGCACGCGATCATCGAGCTGTGCCAGCGACTCGACTGCATCCCGTTGGCGTTGGAGCTGGCTGCCGCGCGGGTGCCCGTGCTCGGCGTGCGGGAGCTGGTCGCGCGGCTCGACGACCGATTCTCGCTGCTCACGGACGGCTATCGCGGTGCACCTCCTCGGCAGCGCACGCTGCGCGCGGTGCTCGACTGGAGCTGGAGCCTGCTGTCAGAGCCGGAGCGCGTTGTCCTGCGCAGGCTCTCCGTCCACGTCGACGGGTGCGCGCTGGCCGCTGCTGAGGCTGTGAGCGGGGTGGACGTGCTCGACCAGCTCACGGCGCTGGCGCAGCGCAGCCTCGTCGTGGTCGCGCACGACTCGGAGCCGCGCTACCGCCTGCTGGAGTCAGTGGCGCGGTACAGCGCCGAACGGCTCGCCGAGGCGGGCGAGGAGCCGCAGATCCGGCAGCGCCACCAGAACTGGTACCTCGACCTCGCAGAGCAGGCGAAGGACGAGCTCTACGGACGGCGCCAGCGGCACTGGATCACCGTGCTGGACCGGGAATCGGCGAATCTGCGGGCCGCGCTGGACGGGATGGTCCGCGACGGAGCGGCGGATTCCGCGCTGCGGCTGGCCAACGCGCTCACCGGCTACTGGTTCCTGCGCGGGCGGCGCAGCGAGTCGACGCACGCGCTGAACTCCGCGCTGGCGCTGGGTGGTTCGCCCGCCCTGCGCGCGCAGGCCAGGGTGTGGCAGCTCGGTTTGGACCTGCTCGCCGGGCGAGGTGGTGAGCGAGTGGTCGCGTGCGCCGCCGCGCTGCGTGAGTACGCCGAGGTCGGTGATCCGGAAGGGCTCCCCCGCGCCCACTGGTTCCTCGGCTACGCCCTGTTCACCGCGGGCGAGCTGACCGCGAGCGAGGAATTGATCTCCCGCGCGCTCGCCGGTTTCGTCCACGACCCGTGGGGCGAGGCCGTCGCGCTGAGCGTCCAGGCCGACCAGGCGCTGCTGCGCGGCGATCTGTCCACTGTGGAGCGTTCGGGCTCGCGGAGCGCCGCGCTGCTCGACGGGCTCAGTGACCGTTGGGGGCGGTCGCAGCTGGTGTCCCCGCTGGCCGCGCTCGCCGAGATCACCGGTGACTACGAGCGCGCCGAGCACCTGCACACCGAGGGCCTGCGGCTCGCGGAGGAGCTCGGCCTGTGGACCGACGTGGCCGAGCGCCTGACCGGCCTCGGCCGGCTGCGGTTGCTCGCCCGCGACTACCCCTCCGCCCAGGACCTGCACGAGCGCGCGATGCGCCTGTCCGCCGAGCACTCCTACCAGCCCGGAGTCGTGCACGCCGAACTCGGCCTGGCGTTGGGCGCGCGGCGCGAGGGCAAGCTCGACGTCGCCGAAGCGCACGTCCACAGCATGCTCGACTGGCAGCGGGACGCCGACCTCGCGCCGGGGGACGCCCTGCTGCTCGCCGAACTCGGGTTCATCGCCGAAGCGCGCGGCGACGCGGCGAAAGCACTGCGCCTGCACCAGGAATCCCTCGTCGCGGCGAAGAAGACCGGTGACCCGCGAGCCGTCGCCCTCGCCACCGAAGGTCTCGCGGGCGCGCACGCGATCAACGGTGACCGCGAGCGCGCCGCCGCGCTCCTCGAAGCCGCGGCCACCCTGCGCGCCGACGCGGGAGCTCCCCTGCCCGAGGCCGAACGACTCGATGTGGACCGGATCACCGCCCTCATCCACCGGGATTGACGCGGCTACCACCCAGCACGGCTACAAGGTGGTGAGGTCGACGGCGGCGGCCATGGCGCGGTAGCCGGTGTCGTTGGGGTGCAGGCGATCGCCGCTGTCGTAGGCGGGGCGCAGCGAGTCGGGGTCGGCCGGATCGGCCATGACGCGGTCAAGGTCGAGCACCGCGTCGTACACGCCGGACGTGCGAATCCAGGTGTTCACCTCATCGCGCACCGCCTCGCCGCGCTCGGTGAAGTACCCGGCTCCCTTGAACGGCAGGATGGTCGCGCCGATCACCCGGATTCCCTTGGCGTGCGCGCGCTTCACCAGCTCGTGGTGCCCGGCGATCAGCTCGGCGGCGCTCACCCTCGGGTTGGGCAGCACGCACGGTTCCTCGCCGGGGAACTCGCTCATCCCGATGTCGTTGATCCCCTCCAGCACGATCACCGAGCGCACCCCCGGCCGGTCGAGCACGTCCCGCTGGAACCGCTTGCCCGCGCGCTCGCCCAGGCAGGTGGAGTCGTTGAGCACCCGGTTGCCGCCGATGCCCGTGTTCAGCACCGGACGCCTGCCACCGAGCCGTTCGGCCAGCTCGTCGGGGTAGGTGCTGAAGCCGTCGATCGTCGCCGCCGCGCCGTCGGTGATGGAGTCGCCGAAGGTGACCACCCCGTCCCGCCGCGGTGCCCCGGCGACCTCGACACCGCTGAGGTAGAACCAGGACGTGGTCTTCTCGGTGAACGCCGACGCGCCGAGGTCCGCGACGTGGTCGCCGCTCGCGCGGTAGGTCGTGGTCGTGCCGAACACGTGCGCCGTGGCCGGACCGGTCGGCTCGGCGAGGTACAGGGTCACGGTGAGCCGTTCCAGCGGCGCGACGAGCAGCGGAGCCGGATCGCTCACCAGCTCACCGCCGACCGGGATCTCCACCGACCGGGACAGCCGGAACGTCAACGGGCGCACCGAACCCGGGCGCACCGCAGCGCCCTCCGAGGTGCGCGCGATCGTCGCCCCCTTGATGCGCAAGGGTTTCGCGCCGAAGAGGTTGGACAGCCGCACGCGCGCGGAGACGCCGCCGACGCTGGTCCGCACGACCTGCCGGACGGTCTGGTCGTCGAAGCCCTTCTCCGACCAGTTCGGCCCGAACCCGGCGGTCGGCCGCTGCGTCGCGGCGGCCCACGTGGCCGTCCACAACCCCTGGTTCGCCGAGGCCGGTGGGGCCACCAGGCCGAGGCCGAGCACCACCGCGAGAAAGACGCCCAACGCCCTGCGCACCATCGATGTTCCCCTCCAGAACGAGCTGATGGGGACAACGGTAGACAGGGGGTCTGACAACATCATCTCAGCGAGCCGCGAACCACGTCCTACCTGCGGATTTCAGCCAGCACGCGCTGTGGTTCGGCGTTGTCGCGGCGGCTCCACCGCAGCCCCGCGCTGTCGACGAACTCGAAGGTGAAGCTGTACTCCGCGTCCGGGACGCGCTGCGGTTCTCCGGTGGCGCCCAGCAGCTCCACGTTGCGCTGGAAGTGCTCGCCCGCCTTGAGGACGTCCTGACTGGGCCGTTGCACCGTCGACGGGCCGAGCCGCCACGCCAGCGCGGGCTCCACGTGCGTCAACACCACGTCGAACAGCGGCGCCGCACTGTGGTTCTCGATCCGCACTGTCACGAACTCGCCCCGGTTGGCCATCACGGCCACGAGGAGCCTCGCCTGTGCCTTGTCACGGTCCGCGCGCTCGGCCTGCCGTACCCGGCTGTCGCGCCCCGCGATCCACAACGCCGCGATGACGGCCGCAGTGGTCGCGACCGCGCCCACCCAGGTGCCGACCGCGCCCCACCACACCGCGGACTGGCTGCCCAGCCAGGACAACGCCGTCGGTGTCGCCGGCCACGTGATGACCAGCAGTTCGCACACCGCGATCACCACGAAGGCGGTGTCGCGAACGGTCGATAAGCGCGGATCGGGCTTCGAGAGCCACTCTTCGAGATCGCCCATGCGCGACATCCTCCCGTTCCGCGCACAACGGCCTTGCGGCGGGATGACCACAATCCGGCCACACGGGCGCACGGTGTCCTATGGTGATCAACTGTGCCCCCGAAGCTGCTCAGCCGGACCCGGACACGAACTGACTACCTCACCTTCCTGTTGGCCAGGGAGTGGCCGGTACTCCTGTCGGCGACGGGCGTCGTTCTCGGCGTGGTGACGCTGCTTCCGAGCGCCATCGGCTTCGCCCTGTCAGTCCTCGCGCTGCTGCTGGGCACGATCACGTTGATCCGCGACATCCGCCTGCTGAACGCGCGGTGGTCGGCCTACGACTTCTCCGCCATCGCAGCACCTTTTCCCACTGCTGAGCTACCCGCTCCCCTGTCCTATCCCGAAGCCCAGTACCTCCACATCCCCAACCGCGGCACCGTGCTGCTGAGTCCCGCGATGGACCAGGCGTTGCTGACCAGGCGGTTCAGGATCGAGATCGACGAAGAGCGCTACCGACTGCCCGCGCGACTGCGCGCGACCGCGCCGCACGTGCTGCCGCTCCAAGCACGAGGTAGGTTGCTGTTCAACGGCACCGTTCTGGGTATGCACGGAGAACCGTTGCCCGGCAACGAATCTGAGCCCGGCGTGATCCGGCTGCACCAAGCGCGCTTCTTCGACGGTCAGTGCTCCAACGAGGTCTGCGCCTTCCGCATCACCGAGAGCGCGACGGGCGTCGAGCACGACCTGCGGCGACGCGAGCTGATCGACTCCTCTGGCCACGTTCGGGCGCTGTCAGCGAGTTCGCTGGCCGATCTCGTCGGAGCGAGCACTGTCGCGATGACCAGCGACGGCTTTCTGCTCGCGGTCGTTCAGTCGGAGCGCAACTCCGCCAGCCCTCGGCTGTTGGCCCCCTCGGGCAGCGGCACGCTGGAACCCCGTGACGCGCAGGACGACGACCTGACGGTGGTCATCCGCACCGCGATGGAGCGGGAGTTGCTGGAGGAGACCGGAATCCGACGCGACGAGGTGCTGGAGACCCGAGTTCTCGGCTTCGGCCGCTGGATGGAACGCGGCGCGAAGCCGGAGTTCTTCGGACTCACCACGCTCTCGGCGAGCAGCGACCAGATCCGCGGCCGCAAGCCCGCCCGCACGGAGCGGCTGTACAGCTCCGCCCAGGTGCTGGTCGAGCTCGACCTGGCCGTTCTCGGGGCGGAACTCCTCGCCGGACACGGGTTGCTGGCCGCGCCGAGCCTGCCGCCACGGGTCCGCGATGACGGATCGGTGCCCTTGCTGATGGGCATTCGGGCTGCCGCGCTGTGGACCGCGTCGTGAAGGCCACCGGCTACGACGGGCTGTCCTCGCGCGCTGTCACCGAGCCCGAGCTGCGCGAGTTCCTGGTGCGGTGCTTCGAGATCGCCGACCACGAGCTGCCCAGCGCGGCGTTCTGGACGCGCGGCGAGGTCTCCGGGCACTTCGCGATGAGCTTCAGCGTCGGTATCGAGGGCAGGCTCGCCGAGCGGGTCGGCCGCCACGAGTTCGCGCGGCGCTTCGCCGCCCACTTCGACGCGTTCGTGCTGTACGGCGACACCGAACCGCCTGGCCAGTGGACGGTCGTGCTGCCGGACGGCAGCTCGCTGCGCGCCGCGATGGAGGAGGACGGGGACCACTTCGAGCTGTACGCGGCCTCCGCCCCGATCCCCGGGTTGCCGGACCTGCGCCCGCTCTGACCCCGGCGTCACCCGCCGCTCGCTCAGCGACGCCCGCGTCGCCTACCAGCTGCGCCGCCACCAGCAGTGGCGCGACCTCGCCGCGCAGGCACCCACGCTGAGCCGGGCGGAGTTCCACCAGCACTACAGCGCGGCGTTCACCGACGCCAGCTTCAACGACGCGTTGGAGGCCAGCGTCTGCGGGGTCGGCGCCGTCACTTCTCCAGCCGCTCAGCGGCCCGCCGCCGAATCGACGGTGACACCGTGACGTCGGCGGCGATCGCGCGCAGCACCTCGCGCCCGCGCCTTGGCCGGTTCCGGTGCAGCGCGATCGCCGCCCGCACCCGCACCTCGTCGTCGACGCGCCATTCCGTGGCAAGGCTTTCCAGCTCGTCATCGCAGTTGCCGCGCCACCTCGCGGTGAGCGCGGCTTCGAGCCGTTGCCGTCCCAGGCTCCCGGCGAGTTCGGCCAGACCCGCCGCGGGCAAGCGCGACTTCAGCATCTCGAACGCGCGCAAGCGATCCTCGTCCGGCCACCCGACCGTGCTCGCCAGCTGGACCAGCCGGGAAGTCACCCCGTGGAAGTCAACCTGCTCCAGCTTCTGCAACACGGTGAACAGGTAGGCATCTCCTGCTCGACACTCGTCGGCGATCTTCCTCAGGATCTCCGCGGCCACCGCGGGCTGGACCTCCTCGGCGGCGCGCATGCGCAACGTGCGGTCGAGCTGACGGTCCTTGGCCAGCCGCACCAGCTGCTTCTCGTCGAAGGCCATCCGCTCCGACAGGAACAGCGCGGCTTCGAGCTGGAGGTTGCGGCCGTGCTGATCGGTGTCGGCCAGCCCTCGTAACAGCTTCTCGGCCCGCAACGCCGACACGGAGACCGCGAAGTCGGCCGTGCTCCCCCACTCGGGCCCACGCGTCGCCAGCAGCTCCGCCAGCACGGAGAACGTGCGGTCGACGTCCCTGTGTGCTTCCCACGCCTCCCGCGCGGCGAGAAGGCGGGTCGCGACCTCGGCGTCGGGATACTCCGCCAGCTTCGCGAAGGTCTCTGCGGCCAGCTCCTCGTCTACACCTTTGAGCAGCTCCGCAGCCTTCAACCGTACCGCGTCGCGCTCTTCCCGCTGCGCCACTCGAGAAAAGAGGCTTCTCGCCAGGTTCAGGTCGAGCTCGGCGAGCTGGTCAGCGACGCCTTTCCTCGCCGTAGCACCGTTCTTCGTGTTCACCAGGAAGCGCAGCCCCAACAGGACTCCTGGCGCCGGGTCGACGGTCAGCAGCCACCGGATCGCGTCGAAGCGGCGGTGCTCAGGGGCCGAGCTCCCCACCACCAGCTCCACCTCGCGCGAGGCGAGTCTGGAATCGATGTCGCGCAGCCATCCCGCGCAGTCGTGCCACCGCTTCCGCTCTGTGTCCATTTTGGATAGTTCCTTGGTCAGCAGTGCCACCGCACGAGCGCGCACCCGCTCGCCCACCGAGACGCCGCTGCGGATGAGCTGCGCGACGAAGCCGATGTTGTGCTCGCGGTGCCGCCACCCGAGCAGCCGCAGGAGCTTGCGGTCGACGTCCTGGCCCGCCTCCACCCAGCGCGCCACCAGGAAGACCATGACCTCCAGCTGCGGCCACGGCCACTGGCGTTGCGGGGCAAGGAGTTTGCGGCTCGACCAGGATCGCGGATCGGGGTGGCGCGCCGCGAGGTGGCAGGCCGCGAAGTACTCCTCGACCGTCTGGTGCAGGAACCGCCAGTCCCTCCGCTGCACCACCAGACCGCTGATCCGGAGCGCGTCCGCGATGACCTCCGCCCACTCCTGCGGCGGCACGTTCACCGGCGGTTCGACACCGCGCCACGCCAGCGCGTGCTCCAGCAAAGTACGGTCGTCGCCCGGTTGCTGATGCCCGAAAGCCATGTCCTGGAACAGGTCCTGGATGCGTTCGAGCAACGCGTCCGCGGCGGCCTCCGCGCTCGGCCCGTACGGTGCGACGCGCTCGCGGAGCTGGCGCCGAGCGTCGGCCTCGCGGAGCTTCACCACGAGCCAGGACACGAACTCCCGGTACAGCTGCGACTGGTTGTCCGGGAGGTCGGCGTCGGGCTTCTCCGCGAACAGCAGGCACAGCATCGTGGAGATCAGCGGGACGTGGGCCAGCTCGTACAGCTTCGTCCGCCGCACCCTCGCGACGAAGTCCGCAGCCGCGCGCGCCGGATCGGCGAACTCCCTGGCCGACAACCACCCCACGACGAAGGTGTGCAGCTCGGTGTCGGTGAACGGCTCGATGACGTAGGTCGGGAACTGCGCGCTGGTGATCAACCCGCGCCCGTCCAACGGGCGGCTGGTGACCAGGAAGCGGTAGGCGGGGTTCTCGCGGTGGTCGGCCACCTTGCGCAGCACGGCGTGCCGCGCGGCCGGTTCGAGCACTTCGTCCAAGCCGTCCACCAGCACCAGCCACGGCACTCCGGGCAGCGGCTCCGCGCGGAACAGCTCCAGCAGGGCGTTTCGGTCCAGTCCGTGGCTCAGCCCGCGCACCACGCCGTCGGCCAGCGCGTCGGGCAGCGTGCGGTCCTGAGTGAGCACGTCGGCGGTGATCGGCACCGGCACGAACGCGCCCTCGCCCTCGGCGAGCCAGCGCTGCGCCGTCGTGGCCGCGATGTGCCTGACCAGGCTGGACTTCCCGGCTCCCGGGTAGCCGAGCACCTGGACGCCCGCGTGCCGTTCGAGGAGGCTGTCCGCGTCCACGCGCTCCAGCGCCTCCTCCTCACCGTCCTCGGCCTGCCGGGTCGCTTGGCGGGTGAGGTAGATCTTCGACAGCGGAGGCGCCGCGTGCCGCACGCTCGGGTACGGGTGGTCGCGGTCGGCCTTGCGCACGGCGTCGAGGTACCCGCGCAGCTGAGGGCCGACGTGCCGCCAGCCGCCCGCGCGCAGCTGCTCTGGTTCGAGCAGGTCAAGCCACTCGCGCTGGCCGCCACGCACCTCTGGCACCCGGAGCGGACCGTCTGGCCCGACCAGCGCGCACACCCCGCCGGTGCGCAGGTTCAGCACGGGCGCTCCGGGCTCCGCGTCGAGCCGGACCAGCTCGTCACCGGGCAGCAGTTCCGGGTGCAGGCAGGCAAACGCCTGTGCCTCCACGTCGACGAACACAACTCCGCCGGGGCCGCAGACGAGCGCCACACCTGGCTCGACCGCGACGCCGCGACAGCCGTCGACGGTGACGACCGCTGCGCTCAGCGCGTGCTGGAGCCGTTGCCGTGCAACGCTCGCTGGCCCTTGGTGCAGGTGGACGTCACCGTGGATGTCCCTGGCCTGCACGAGGTTGCCGAAGACGTCCCCCGAGGTGTTCTCCCGCACGCGCACACGCTACTTGAAGAACAGGTTCACGATCCCGTCCCGGGCGAGCAGGAAGCCCACGATGCCCAGCGCCCACCCGATCGCCTCGGTCTTGTTGCGCAGAATCCACGCGTGCAGCCGCTCCAGCTTCGGCTTGAGCCAGGTCCACGCCAGCGCGCGCACCACGAGCAGCAGCAGCGCGGGCAGGATCATCACGACCACGTAGCCCGCGAGCACGGGCAGCCAGGTCATCGGGCCGACACCGGCGTTGGTGAGCATGCCGACCGCCGCGAGGTAGGGCAGCATCGTCGCGACCTCGATCAACGCGGCCGTGATCCCGAGGCCCACCATCGACAGCGGGCTGCCCCCGACCTTCGGCTCGCGCGGCGGCTTGGGCTTGCGGCGCTTCGAGTCGAACCAGAAGCTCGCGACGAACATCGCCACACCGACGATCGCCGAGACCCAGTAGCCGGTCCGCCCCGCGAGCAGCTCGCCGAACTGGTCGAACACCCCGCGCAGGCCGAGCATCAGCCCCACGCCGACGCCGAAGTAGAACACCGCGATCGTGCCGAGGTAGACCATCATCCGCAGGACCGGGCGGTCCTTGAGGGCCAGCAGCAGGTAGATCGGGATGCCGAGCGTGCCGAAGCTGGTGCTGTCCACCAACGCCAGCGCGGCCAAGGACAGCAGAAGGGCGATTGTCACTTCGTCGATTCCCTCGGAGAACGGTCAACAGGAAGACCTTAACCGCCCTCGCGAGGGCAACCCGAAATCTTAGATGTTTTCCGAACTGTTCAGCGCGGGGTCGACACCGCCGCCAGGATCGCGCCGAACTGCGTCGCGACCAGCTTGCGGATCGGGATCGCGGTGGCGGGCACCGCGGCCTCGGCGAGGTCGGCCCAGTGCTCGAAGACCTCGGTCAGCTCGGTGTGCGCGGCGCGGATGGCCGGGGTGCCGTTGCCGATCGCCAGTTCACCCTCCAAAGTGGACAGAAGCATCCCGCCGAGGCGCATCCGCACCGACTGCAGGACCTCCTCGGAGTGGAAGCGCTCTGCGACGACGGCGAGCCGTTCGGCGCTCGAACCGTCCGCCGCCGCCGTCGCGATCCGCGCCTGCTTGGTAAGACCTGGCAGGAAAGCGTCGAGCGCGCGGCGGTACGGCGAGGAGACCGAGAGATCGTTTCGAACTGATGACATGAGCCCTGAGAGCACGCGGTCCGCTTCTGTCAGCTCTTTCGCCCGCTCGCGCAAGACCACGGCGTAGGAGACGTCCAGCGGTGTCTTGTCGCGCGAGTCCTCGTTGGTCCAGTACGGCACTTCGCTGATCAGGTAACGAGTTCCGTAACGCTCCACATAGGACATGCTCGACTCACCGGCGTCGAAGTCGCTGTGGTCGACGCCGATCGACTCCAGGTAGTCGATGTGCTGCCGCGCGCTCAGCCCGAGGTAGACCCCGGGCGAGAACTCGCGCATGTAGGGTTCCTCGTTCTCCCCTGTCTGCAACGGCAGGCCGAGGTGCTCCGGGATCGCCGACAGCGCGCGGGAGAGCTCAGGGGTGGTCGAGTCGACGTAGTAGTACACCCCGCCGTACTCGGCGTTGTGCAGCGAGCACATGAAGTCCGGCTTGGTCTCGTCGAACAGGCGCATCAGCGCGACGGTCTCCGGAATGACCGCATCGAAGAAGACTCCCTTGTACGCCAAGGGAAAGGACCACTCCACCTGTTCGCGCCCGGCTGGCCGGTAGAAGTTCCTGCCGTAGCGGCGCATGGTCAGCGGTGGCTCGAACCAGCCCTCGTTCAGCCTCGTCCCGTCGGGGTCGATGCACGGGATGATGTGCCAGGTGTACCCGAGATCCGCGCGCAGCGAGGCGTCCGCCGCGAGCGTCCGCGCCAGGTGCAGCGATGTCTGCCCGCCGACCGGCTCGTTGGGGTGGACCGCGGCGAAGACGACGGCCTGCTTCGGTCCGCCCTCGATCGTCAACGACCACAGCGCTTCGCCGAGCCGCGAGGTGCCGATCCGGCGGACGGAGGCGCAGTCGCCGTGTTGCCGGGCAACGGCGTCGATCCCGGCGAGGAGGTCGTCCACGCCGAGGAAGCGGTCGATCTCCGGAATCCCGTCGACCAACCGCAGGATGCGCTCGAACACTTCGTCCTCCCACCGTCGCCGCAAAGATCCACTATGGCACGCCGGTCTATGTCCACAGTGGACTCTTTCGACCTCGCGACCGACAGACGAAAGTCGGTCCACGGCCCGCGAGAGCGCTCTCTCGGCGAGCGTATCCCAACGATTGCACGCAACGGAATCCCCTGTGATGTCAGGAGAAACACTCCCGCCGGAGCACACCCTCCGCGCGCCAGGGGTTCCGGAGATCCGGAATGGTCCACTCGGCGGCCAATCGGGCGCCACCTACGTCAACGGCACCAGCCGCAAGGGGCTGAGAGGCTGATCCGCCGCACCCGGACGGCTCAGCCCTGCTTCGCCGCCGCCTTCGCCGCCTTCTTGAACTCGCGCACCTCACCGAGCGACTTCGCGTCCACCACGTCCGCCACGCTGCGCCGCGACCCCTTCTCGCCGTAGGCCCCTGCCGCCGCGCGCCAGCCCTTCGGCTCCACCCCGAGCTGCTTGCCCAGCAGCGCGAGGAAGATCCGCGCCTTCTGGTCCCCGAAACCCGGCAGCGCCTTCAGCCGCTTCAGCACTTCCTTGCCGTCCGGCTCGCCCCGCGTCCACACGTTCTCGACCGCGCCGTCGTACTCCTCGATCAGGAAACGTGCCAGCGTCTGCAACCGCTTCGCCATCGAGCCCGGGAACCGGTGGATCGCCGGCGGCGTCGAGGCCAGCTCGACGAACTCCTCCTCCGAGGACTCCGCGATCCTGTGCACGTCCAGCCCGCCCATGCGATCGGCGATCACCTTGGGCCCCTTGAACGCCTTCTCCATCGGGATCTGCTGATCGAGCAGCATGCCGAAGAGGAGGGCGAGCGGGTCGGCCGCGAGCAGGGCGTCCGCCTGGGGCTCCTGGGCGAGGCAGAGCGTGCGAGTCATGCGCAGAGCTTCCCATGGTGGCTGCGGGGCCGCTTCCCGGGTTGGGTATGTGGTGGCGTGATGGAAGGGCTTGTTCAGCTCTTTCCAGCGGGGTACGGCTGCGCTTCCAGGCCGGGGACAGCTGGGCTTCCAGCGGGTGTCGGTGTCTTCGGCGGGTGCGGTTGGTCTTGGGGGCGCGGGGGTTGCTGCGTGGGGTCGGCTTGACCTGGGGACCCCTTGCGCGTGCCGAAAAGGGCCGGGCGGCACGGTGATGAAACACCGGCCCCCGCGCGAGCGTATGGCACGCGCACCCCAGGTAAAGCCGACCCGTTCCAGCCGCGTGTTCTGTTGGGAGGGGGTTGCGTTTCGGCGTGGCGGACGCCTGGG
>NZ_MUMH01000013.1 GCF_002155965.1 Allokutzneria sp. NRRL B-24872 | reverse complement strand
GCGCTGCGCGCCGAGCTGGCCGCCGCCGAGGAGGCGTTGCAGGAGCTGGAGAACTGAGCACCACCCACGCAAAAATGTGACCTGAGTCACAGGAGTGCCGGGAACGGGGCAACACGATCGGGGGTCTCATCCCGTGAGTGCCGTTCCCGGCGCTTCCCGTTTCAGGGCAAGGAGGACCGGTGGGCACGACTTCCAGTCACCGACGCGGCGCGGCGGGCGTTCTCGCCGTCACCGCGGTCGCACTGACGATGGCTTCCGCCTGCGCCAGCCCGCAGGCCGGTGAGGCGGTCGCCGCGCCCGGCCCGCCGCCGTCCTCCAGCCGCACGGCACCGCCGAGCACCTCGTCGGCGCCGGAGCACGTCGGCAAGGCGACCAAACCGCTCACCGACGCGGGGACCGCGCTGAAGTACGGCCAGGAAGCCGTCGTGGAGAACCCGCTCGGCTCGAAGATCTACACCATCGGCATCGTCCCGGTGAAGGTCGAGAAGGGCAGCTTCGAGGAGCTGAGGTCGGCCGGCATCAAGATCGAGGAGAAGACCTCCGCAGGCAGGGTTCCCTACTACCTCACCTACAAAATGGTGAACCGGATGGAGGGCGCGGTGGAGAGCATGACCACGCCGAACCGGTTCTCCGTTCTGGACAAGGCGAACAAGTCCGGCACCAAGCTGCTGGTGATCGGCCTCGGCGGGCCGAAGCTCAGCTCCTGCCCCAGCGGCATTCCGCCGCGCGGCTGGTCCACCGACCAGGAGCACACGACCTGCGAGATCCACATGCTGCCGGAGGGCGCCGAGCCCGGCAGCCTGCACTACCGCTTGGACACCGGAAGGGCTCCGCTCACCTGGACGCCCTGACCAGGCGTTATCGGCCGGGGTGAACCTCGGTCGCCGTTGTCCGGCCGTTGATCATCGGTGAACGGCACCCTGCCGGAGTGGGGTGTGACGGTCGCGACTCTCACCCCGGTGCTGCTGGGCGACGCCGTTCGCCCGGTGGGCGCTGCCGCCCGGGAAACCGCCGTCTTCCCGGGCGGCACGGTCCACAATTCGTGTGTCCCGGCTAACACCTCCGAGGTGATGGCCGACACCCAGTACGAGAGTTGACGGAGCCCGTCGCCGGGCTCGACCAAGGAGCCAAGCCGCCATGAGCGCAGACACCGCGACCGCGATCGCCGAGGACCCGGTCACAGACCGCAGGACGACCAAGGGGGCCAGCCTGCCCACCGCGCCCTGCAGCGTGGTCTGGAGCGGCGGCCACGCCTACGTCCTCGAAGGCGGCCACGGCCGCAGCCGCTGGGTCGGCGTCGACGACCGCGGCCGCCCCACCCTGATGAGCCACGCGGACCTGCAGCGCCGCGGCTGGAGCCGCACCCGCCTGTAGGGCGCGCTCCCCGGGGCCGCGCTCGCGACGGCCCGTTCCGGTGGCGCAGCCGGGAAGTCCCGTGCGACATCGGTGCGCGGACGCACCCGCCGCCCCGCCAGGAACCGATCTCGCCGTGGTGCGACGTCGGCTTGGCGCCGGGGGTGACCCCCGTCGAACGGGACTCGCCGAACACGCCCCGGCCTCCCGCGCCCCGCCGTCCGCCGTGTGGCAGGCTTGCCGCCGCAAGCGGGTGCGGGCGAAACGCGGCGCGCCTCCCCGTTCCCCGGCTCCGCCGCGCGTGCGGTCGAGGAGTCCAGGTGGAACGCGAAGCGGTGACGGCGGCCCCGTCGTCAGGCGGGGAACTGCCCCAGTCCGACCGCGTCTGGACGATCCCGAACATCCTCAGCATGCTCCGCCTCGCGGGCGTGCCCCTCTTCCTGTGGCTGCTGCTCGGCCCGGAGGAGGACGTGCTCGCGATCGTCGTGCTCGCCGTCGGCGGGTTCACCGACTGGCTCGACGGCAAGCTCGCGCGCTGGCTCAACCAGGGCAGCAAGCTCGGCGCGATGCTGGACCCCGCCGCCGACCGGCTCTACATCCTGGCCACGCTGATCGCCTTCGGCGTCCGGGAGATCCTGCCGTGGTGGGTGATCCTGGCGCTGGTCGGTCGCGAGGTGGTGCTCGGACTGAGCCTGCTGGTGCTGCGCCGCTACGGCTACGGCACCTTCGAGGTGCACTACACCGGCAAGGCCGCCACCTTCGTGCTGCTCTACGCCTTCCCGTTCCTGCTGGCCGCCGACGGCACGTCGGCGGTGGCCGAGTTCGTGCGGCCGATCGCCTACGGCTTCACCATCTGGGGCGTGCTGCTCTACCTGTGGGCCGGCGTGCTCTACCTGGTCCAGCTCGGCGCGGCGATCCGCAAGGGCAAGGTCGGCGGGGCGCTCGCGGGTGCCTGAGCGGCGGCGCTACGACCTGAGCAGCTCGCTGCTGCGCCAGCTGCTGGGCGACCACCTGGACTCCGGGTACGCCGCCGCGCACCGCGAGCGCGCCGGTCGGCCGGTGCCGTGGCTCGCCCAGCGGGTGTGGTTCGCGGTGGGCGCGCTGCTGCTCGGCTCGCTGATGGGCGTCGCCGCGGTGAACGCCGCCGCGCGCCAGCCGGGCGCCGAGGAGACCAAGCGCGGGCTCGTCGCGGGCGTGCGCGCGGAACGCGCCGACACCGAGGCGCTCGCGCGCCGGGCCGCCGATCTGGCCAAGCGGCTGGACGAGGCGCGCACCGCCGCGCTCACCGGCGACGGGCAGGGCCGCGTCGTGCTGGAGGAGCTGACCCGGCTCGAACGCGCCACCGCCGCGGTGCCGGTCACCGGTCCCGGCCTGCGCGTCACCGTGGGCGATCCGCCGGAGCGGCGCGGGACGCGCTCGCGCGAGAACGTCCTCGACCGCGATCTCCAGGTGCTGGTCAACTCGCTGTGGGCGAGCGGGGCCGAGGCCGTCGCGATCGGCGGGCACCGGCTCCAGCCCAGGACCGCCGTGCGCCAGGCGGGCGGGATGCTCGTGGACAACCGGCCGGTCACCCAGCCCTACGTGCTGGAGGCGATCGGTTCCCCCGAGGAGCTGGAGACCCGTTTCGTCGGCACCGACGGGCACGGCCGCTTCACCACGTTCACCCAGCTCTACGGCACCACGTTCACCATCGAGCGGGTCGGCGAGCTGCGCTTGGCCGCGGCGGCGGCCGAGGAGCCCCGGCTCGCGGTGGTGCCCGCGGCGCCCATCGCCCCACCCACCGCTCCACCCACCACGACAGGGAGGTAGTCGAGATGATCGGCGTGATCGCCCTCGCCGTCGGGGTCGTGCTCGGCCTGTGGCTGGACCCGACCGTGCCCGACTGGGTCCAGCCGTACCTGCCGATCGCCGTCGTCGCCGCGCTGGACGCGGTCCTCGGCGGGCTGCGCGCCCGGCTGGACGGGATCTTCGACGCCAAGGTCTTCGTGGTGTCCTTCGTGTCCAACGTGCTGATCGCCGCGCTGATCGTGCTGCTGGGTGACGAGCTCGGCGTCGGCGGGCAGCTCTCCACGGCGGTGGTCGTGGTCTTCGGCATCCGCATCTTCGGCAACGCCTCGGCCATCCGCAGGCACCTCTTCAAGGCGTGATGGGCGATGACTGAGCCGGAGAAGCCCCAGCGGCAGGAGAAGCGGCACCGGCTGCTGTCCGGGTCGTTGATCGCGCTGCTGTGCCTGGCACTGGGCCTGGCGCTGGTCACCCAGGTGCGCAGGACCCGCGCCGGGGACGCGCTCGCCGACCAGCGACCGCAGGACCTGGTGGTGCTGCTCGACGGGTTGCGCCAGCGGGAAGCCGCGCTGCACAAGGAGATCGCCGACTCCGAGGCCACGCTGCGCAGGCTCAGGGAGAGCGGCCAGGGCTCCACCGCCGCGCTGGAGGAGGCCAGGCGCAGGGCCACCGCGCTCGGCGTGCTCGCGGGCACCGTCGCGGCGGCCGGGCCGGGCGTGCGGGTGGAGATCACCGACCCACGCGGAAAGGTCGGGCCGGAGACGCTGCTGGACGCGGTGCAGGAGCTGCGGGCAGCCGGAGCCGAAGCGGTGCAGGTCGGGGGCGTGCGGACCGGCGTGGACTCGGCGTTCACCGGCTCCGCCGGGCGCCTGCGACTGGACGGCGCGGACCTGTCGGCGCCCTACGTGATCGTGGCCGTGGGGGACCCCCCTACGCTTGCGCAAGCGCTGAACATCCCCGGCGGCGTCGTGGACTCCGTGGAACGGGCCGGTGGCGGCTCCCGCCTCACCCAGAGTGAACGTGTGGAGATCACCGCCTTGCGGCCCGAGCGGAGCCACAAATACGCTCGCCCGGCCGGTTGACAGTCGCAAGCCGGTTTGCGTACTGGACGGGAGGAGAACGCTCGGTGGTTCCCGAGGACTTGAGGTACACAGAGCAGCACGAGTGGGTCGCCCGCACGGGTGAGGACACGGTGCGGATCGGCATCACCGACTACGCCCAGAACCAGCTGGGTGACGTGGTCTTCGTGCAGCTGCCCGAGACCGGTAGGAAGGTCGCGGCGGAGGACGTCCTCGGCGAGGTCGAGTCCACCAAGAGCGTCTCGGACATCTACGCCCCGCTCGCCGGCGAGGTCGTCGCCGTGAACGAGGCCGTGGTGACCGCGCCGGAGACCATCAACACCGACGCCTTCGGCGACGGCTGGCTGGTGGAGATCAGGCTGGAGGACCCTGCCGCGGTGGACGGCCTGCTCGACGCGGCCGGGTACCGTGGGAAGATCAACGAAGGCTGATCGGCGAAGCGTGATATCGATCTTTCGACGGCTGTTCGGCAAGCGGAGGAGCCAGACCCCGGCCGCCACTGGCGGCACGGTAGGTTTGACCGGTACTCCGCAGGATTCATCCAGGACGAGGAGAGCTCAGGTGAGCCAGAACGACGGGCCCGGCGGCGTCCCGCCGGAAGGCGCGGCCGAATCGACGTCGATCTTCCGAGCCGACTTCCTCGCCGACGTCGAGGGCGCCGAGGCACCTCCCGCTCCCGAACCGCCGGTCTCGGGCGTTGACGCCCTGCCGAGCGGTTCGGCGCTGCTGGTGGTCAAGCGCGGTCCCAACGCCGGTTCCCGGTTCCTGCTGGACCGGGACACCACCAGCGCTGGGCGGCACCCCGACAGCGACATCTTCCTCGACGACGTCACGGTCTCGCGCAGGCACGCGGAGTTCCGCCGCGAGGGCGCTGACTTCGTCGTGGTCGACGTCGGCAGCCTCAACGGCACCTACGTGAACCGGGCCCCGGTGGACACCGCGGTCCTGTCCAACGGCGACGAGGTGCAGATCGGCAAGTTCCGGCTCGTGTTCCTGACGGGCCCGAACAACTAGAGGACAGCTGCGAGATGACGGCGGCGGCCGGACGGGCCAACAGCGGGGGTTCGAGCATCGGAGCGGTGCTCGCGCAGCTGCGGTCCGAGTTCCCGGAGGTGACGATCTCCAAGATCCGCTTCCTGGAGTCGGAGGGGTTGGTCCGGCCGGCGCGCACCTCTTCCGGCTACCGCCAGTTCGCCCGCTCCGACGTGGAGCGGCTGCGCTTCGTGCTCACCGCGCAACGGGACCACTACCTCCCGCTGAAGGTGATCAAGGAGCAGCTGGACGCCGCGGAGAACGCGGGAAACCCCGGGCACGGCACCGATCCGACGGCGGCGCAGCTGTCGGTGGTGCCCGCTCCGCCCGCCCGCCCGCGGCTGCCCGACGTGAGCAGGCGCGCCAGGCTGACCAGGGAGGAGTTCCTGGAGGCCACCGGGGTCGACGAGCGGTTGCTCGGCGAGCTGGAACAGCACGGCCTGCTCCGCCCCGGCGCCGCCGGGTTCTACGAGCAGGACGCGGTGCCGATCGCGCGCACCGCCAAGGAGCTGACGGGGTTCGGCATCGAGCCCCGGCACCTGCGTGCCTTCCGCTCCTCGGCCGACCGCGAGGTGGCGCTGCTGGAGCAGATCGTCGCTCCCGTTCTGCTGCAACGAGATCCGCGTGCCCGGGAGCGCGCGGAGGAAATACTGGACCGGCTCGCGGCGTTGTCGGTGTCGTTGCACGCCATGCTCGTCAGGGTCGGTCTGCGCGGCGTGGCCAAGGGCTGAGAAACGCGCGCGGCGTGCCAGCCGGATCGCGGGTAGCGTCGGCGCCGGTGGTACGAGATGCTCGGTAACGGCGAGGTTTTCCCACACGTGGAGAGCACTGGAGGAGGCGAGATCCGATGAGCGAGATGCGCGTCGTCGGGGTGCGGGTCGAACTACCCCACAACCAGCCGATCCTGTTGCTGCGCGAGACCGAGGGGGATCGGTACCTGCCGATCTGGATCGGCTCGGTCGAGGCCACGGCGATCGCCTTGGAGCAGCAGGGGGTCCGGCCCGCGCGGCCGTTGACCCACGACCTCCTCAAGGACGTGATCGGGGCGCTCGGGCGGGAGCTCGAGCAGGTGCGGATCACCGACCTGCAGGAGGGCACCTTCTTCGCCGAGCTGGTCTTCGACGGGGACCTGCGGGTCTCCGCGCGGCCCAGTGACTCGGTGGCGCTGGCGCTGCGGATCGGGGTGCCGATCCACGCCGAGGAGTCGGTGCTGGTCGAGGCCGGACTGGTCATCCCGGACGAGCAGGAGGACGAGGTGGAGAAGTTCCGCGAGTTCCTCGACAACGTCTCGCCGGAGGACTTCGCCGCCCCGGAGAGCTGATCCCGCGCAACCTGACCGCCTCGGGCCTGCAACGTGCAGATCCGGGGCGTTTTTCTTGCGCGCCCCTTCCGCGCGTCGTCGGCCCTTCGCCGTGGCCGCCGGGTGAAGATGAGATGCCTACACCGGGTGATCTGAGCGCCCGTCGCGCGTGCAACAATGAGAATGCAAGTTTCATTCGAAGCTCGCGCGCCCTGGTGACGCCGTTCTGCCCTGCGGGGTGGGCGGGGTCGTGCCAGGCTGGGCGTGATCTTGTCGTCGCTCTCCGTGTTCGAGGGCGGCCTCCCGGGGAGAACCCTCGACCTTGAGTTGAGGGTTCCTGTTGCCCGCGCGTCGCGTTGACCGCCCGCATGGCCGGTTCTACCGTCGAGTCCGAGCGAGTCCTTCCGGTGCGTTCCACCGGGAGGGTGCCGCGGCCGGCGGACCGAGGTGGATCGGTCCACACAGTCGGCGGCGCCGGTCTTCGCGGACCGGCCGAGGGGAGGCAGGCGTGGGCGAACAGGCGCCAATCCGGTTGGGCGCTGGCGAGCAGGGTGAGCTGTTCCCTGACATGTCCCTGCCTGACGAGATGGTCGGCTACCGGGGTCCGGCCGCGTGCCAGATCGCCGGGATCACCTATCGGCAGCTGGACTACTGGGCCCGCACCGACCTCGTCCTCCCGACGATCCGCAGCGCGCACGGCTCCGGCAGCCAGCGGCTGTACTCGTTCAAGGACATCCTGGTGCTCAAGGTGGTCAAGCGGCTGCTGGACACCGGGGTCTCGCTGCAGAACATCAGGGTGGCCGTCGAGCACCTGCGCAGCCGCGGCGTGCAGGACCTGGCCAGGATCACGTTGTTCAGCGACGGCACCACCGTCTACGAGTGCACCTCGCCGGAAGAGGTCGTGGACCTGCTCCAGGGCGGCCAGGGCGTCTTCGGCATCGCGGTCAGCGGCGCCATGCGCGAGATCAGCGGCACCATCCACGCCTTCCCCGCCGAGCGCGCGGACGGCGGCGAGTGGGTGGCCGAGACCCCCGACGAGCTCTCCCAGCGCCGCGCTCGCCGCATCGGCTGACCCCGGCGCCCCGTGTCGCGTCACAGTTGGGCGGAGTCGCCAGGCACTCCAGGTAGGATTCGCGCGTAGTCGCTGATCCCACGCGGGAGAGACCGTGACCGGCCGGGCGCTTCACCGGGCGGGCAACGGCGCCGAAGGAGCAACTCCTCCCCGGAACCTCTCAGGCACCCAGGACCGCGTGGGCAGACGCCTCTGGAAAGCGGGCCAGCCCGGGAGTCCCAGCCCTGGCGCGGCGCCCCGCCGACGGTGCAAGCCTGGAGCCCCGGGCGAAGCTCTCAGGCACCCGGGAACCGGGTACGGACAGAGGGGGAGGGCCCCACACCGGGCAGCAGCCCGGCCGCGCGCCCTGAACCCTTGCCGGAGGCGAGAGCATGACCCAGCCCACCCCCGACCGCATCCCGCTGGCCGCGCTGGAGCACGGCACCCCCTTCGCCGACCGCCACGTCGGTCCCCGGCCCGCCGAGCTGGCCAGGATGCTGGACGTGGTGGGCGTCGGCTCGCTGGAGGAGCTGGCCCAGCGCGCGGTGCCCGCCAGCATCCACGAGAAGGACCTGGCACTGGCCCTGCCCGCCCCGGCGACGGAGGCCCAAGCGCTGGCCGAGCTGCGCGAGCTGGCCGGGCGCAACCGGCTGGCCGTGCAGATGATCGGCCTCGGCTACCACGGCACCATCACGCCGCCGGTGATCCGCCGCAACGTGCTGGAGAGCCCGGCCTGGTACACCGCGTACACGCCGTACCAGCCGGAGATCTCGCAGGGGCGGCTGGAGGCGCTGCTGAACTTCCAGACCATGGTCGCCGACCTGACCGGCATGGACGTGGCCAACGCGTCGATGCTGGACGAGGGCACCGCGGCGGCCGAGGCGATGACGCTGCTGCGCCGCGCGGGCCGCTCCAAGTCGGCGAAGTTCGTGGTGGACGCGGACACGCTGCCGCAGTCCCTCGCGGTGATCGAGACCCGCGCCGAGCCGCTGGGCATCGAGGTCGTCGTCGCCGACCTGTCGCAGGGCATCGAGGGCTTGGGCCTCGGCGGTGACTACTTCGGCGTGCTGCTGTCCTACCCCGGTGCTTCCGGCGTGGTCCGCGACCTCGGCCCGGTGATCGAGGAGGCGCACGCGCAGGGCGCGCTCGTCGCGGTCTCGGCCGATCTGCTGGCGCTGACGCTGCTGCGCGCGCCGGGGGAGCAGGGCGCGGACGTGGTGGTCGGCACCTCGCAGCGCTTCGGCGTCCCGATGGGCTTCGGTGGGCCGCACGCCGGTTACATGGCCGTGCGCAAGGGCTTGGAGCGCCAGCTGCCCGGCCGCTTGGTCGGCGTGAGTGTGGACGCGGACGGCAATCCCGCCTACCGCCTCGCGTTGCAGACTCGCGAGCAGCACATCCGCCGCGAGAAGGCCACCAGCAACATCTGCACCGCGCAGGTGCTGCTCGCGGTGATCGCCTCGATGTACGCGGTCTACCACGGCCCGGACGGGCTGAAGACCATCGCCACGCGCGCGCACCGGATGGCGACCGTGCTCGCCGCCGGTCTGTGCGAGAACAACGTCGACGTCGTGCACGGCGAGTTCTTCGACACCGTGCTCGCCAGTGTGCCCGGCCGCGCCGCCGAGATCGTCTCCACCGCGCGCGAACTGGGCGTGAACCTGCGCCTGGTCGACGCCGACCACGTGGGCATCGCCTGCGACGAGACCACCTCGCGCGAGCACTTGTCGTTGGTGTGGAAGGCTTTCGGCGTCGTCGTGTCCGATGTGGACGTTCTGGACGCCGACACCGCCGACGGCATTCCCGCCGAGCTGCGCCGGACCTCGGAGTACCTGACCCACCCGGTGTTCCACACGCACCGCTCGGAGACCTCGCTGCTGCGCTACCTGCGTGCGCTGTCGGACAAGGACGTCGCGCTGGACCGCAGCATGATCCCGCTGGGCTCCTGCACGATGAAGCTCAACGCCACCGCGGAGATGGAGCCGATCACCTGGCCCGGCTTCGCCGACGTGCACCCGTTCGCGCCGGTCGCCGACGCCGAGGGCTACACCAGCCTGATCGGCGACCTGGAGGGCTGGCTGGCCGAGGTCACCGGCTACGACGCGGTGAGCCTGCAGCCGAACGCGGGCAGCCAGGGCGAGTTCGCCGGTCTGCTGGCGATCCGCGCCTACCACCGCAGCCAGGGCCAGGAAGCGCGTGAGGTCTGCCTGATCCCCTCCAGCGCGCACGGCACCAACGCCGCGAGCGCGGTCATGGCGGGCATGCGGGTGATCGTGGTCCGCTGCGACGACAACGGCAACATCGACATGGACCACCTGCGGTCCACTGTGGACGAACACCGCGACGACCTGTCCGCGATCATGATCACCTACCCGTCCACCCACGGCGTGTACGAGGACACCGTGCGCGAGGTGTGCGCGCTGGTGCACGACGCGGGCGGCCAGGTGTACGTGGACGGTGCCAACCTCAACGCGCTGATCGGCTTGGCGCGCATGGGCAAGTTCGGCTCCGACGTCTCGCACCTGAACCTGCACAAGACCTTCTGCATCCCGCACGGCGGCGGCGGTCCCGGCGTCGGCCCGATCGGCGTGCGCGAGCACCTGGCACCGTTCCTGCCGAACCACCCGCTCCAGCCCACCGCCGGTCCGGAGACCGGGGTCGGTCCGATCTCCGCGGCTCCGTGGGGCAGCGCGTCGATCCTGCCGATCTCCTGGGCCTACGTGCGGATGATGGGCGGCGACGGCCTGCGCAGGGCGACGCTGACCGCGGTCGCCGCGGCCAACTACGTCGCGCGGCGACTCGACGAGCACTTCCCCGTGCTCTACACCGGCGAGGGCGGTTTCGTCGCCCACGAGTGCATCCTCGACCTGCGGCCGATCACCAAGGCCACCGGCGTGACCGTGGACGACGTGGCCAAGCGGCTGGCCGACTACGGCATGCACGCGCCGACGATGTCGTTCCCGGTCGCCGGCACGCTGATGGTCGAGCCCACCGAGAGCGAGGACCTGGCGGAGCTGGACCGCTTCTGCGACGCCATGATCTCCATCAAGGCGGAGATCGACAAGGTCGGCTCCGGTGAGTGGCCGGTGGAGGACAACCCGCTGCGCAACGCCCCGCACACCGCGGCGTGCGTGACCGGCGAGTGGCCGCACCCGTACACGCGTGCTGAGGCGGTCTACCCGGTCGGCACCGGCGCGCCGAAGATCTGGCCGCCGGTCCGGCGCATCGACGGCGCGAAGGGCGACCGCAACCTGGTCTGCTCCTGCCCGCCGCTGAGCGCTTACGGCGAGTAATTCCTGGTCGGTTCGTGCCGGGAGGGGGTACCCTTCCCGGCATGAGCTGGCGACATTGATCCAGAACTAGGGGTCCCCCAGGACCGCGGTCCGCTCGCGTCCGCGTCCCTCCTCCTGGGAAGATCCCATGACCGCACCCTCTTCACGCGCCCGCAAGCTCGCCGGCGTGTTGTACACGTACATGTTCGCGAGCAGCCTCGTGCTGCTGTACCCGGTGTACTCGCTGCTGTTCGTCGAGACCGGCCTCTCGGTCGCCGAGATCTCGTCGCTGTTCATCGTCTGGTGCGTCGCCTCGATCGTGCTGGAGATCCCTTCCGGCGCGTGGGCGGACACCTTCTCCCGCCGGTGGTTGCTCGCCATCGGCCCGTTGTGCGCCGGAGCCGGATATGCGCTCTGGGTCGCCTTCCCGTCGTACTGGGCGTTCCTGCTCGGTTTCGTGCTGTGGGGCGTGGAGAACGCGCTGACCTCCGGCTCACTCGAAGCGCTGGTGTACGAGGAGCTCGACCGCGTCGGCGAGGCCAGCCGCTATACGCGCGTGATGGGCCGAGCGCGCGCGGCGAGCCAGATCGCGATCGTCGTCGCGATGGCCGTCGCGGGGCCGGTTCTGGCGCTCGGCGGCTATGAAACCGTTGGTATCGCCAGTGTCCTGGCCTGCGTGGTGGCCGCGGCGATCGCGTTGTCCTTTCCGGAGCACCGCGTTCGCGTCGAGTCCGGCGAGCAGGGCTACCTGACCACCCTGCGCCAAGGACTGCGTGAGGCGCGGCTCGATCCCGCCGTGCGGTGGACGCTGCTGATGCTGCCGTTCGTGATGGGTGTGTGGGACGCGCTGGAGGAGTACATCCCGTTGCTGTCGTTGGAGAAGGGCGTCGCACCGACGACGGTCCCGTGGGTGATGATGCTCATCTGGCTCGGAGTGACCAGCGGCGGACTCCTCGCGCCCCTGGGGGAACGGCTCACCGTGAAGGGCACCGCGGTGCTGCTCGCGGTCGGCGCGGTCGTGTGCGGCACGGGCTCGCTCGTCGGCTCCTTCAGTGGATTCTTCTTGCTGGCAATGGGTTTCTGTGCTTTCCAGCTGGCGAGCGTGGTGCTCGGAGCTCGTTTGCAGGACAGCATCGCCGGTCCCGCTCGCGCCACGGTGACCTCCGTGGCGGGCTTGGGGACGGGGGTGCTGACGGTGCTGCTCTACGGCATCTACGCCGCGGCTTCGTCCGGGATGTCGCACGGCGCGGTGTTCGCGATGTTCGCGGTGCCGTACGTGGTGCTGGCCGTCGTCCTGGCGAAGGGGATGCGTTCTCGTGCCCTGCCCGTGCCGTGATTCAGAATCTCTGCGGAGACCGCTTCGGGGATACATGTCCAGGTTCGGGCCATGTTGCGCAAACTCGCCGTTCTCGGCATCGCCGTGTTCACCTTCGTGTCCGTCTCCGGCTTCGCCGCCGCCCCGGTGAAGGTGCCGTTCTCCTGTCACACCAAGGACTTCGGCGCTGCTCCGTGTGGAATCGTCCAGAAGGGAGGTGATTTCGTCGGCAGAACCTCGGTCGGCATCGCTGAGCGTCAGGTCATCTGGACCAACCGCGGCAAGGTGGCGGTGAAGGTGTCACTGACCGTGGAGCCCTACGCGGAGGGGCCCGGCGCGGGCATTCCCGTGCGCGGGAACTACGAGGTCGGCTGAGGTCGGACCGATCGTGGTGGCCGTCGCCGAACAGCGACGGCCACCACGAGATCAGTACAGCTCCGCCCACGCTCGCTGGTAGGCGTCGATGAGCCACTTGTCGGCGAGCGCGGTGTCGGGCCGCTCGGGCAGGGGCGAGCTGGTGATGAGACGTTTCAGCTCGTCCTCCAGCCCGGCGGCGACCTCCACCGCCTCGGCGATCTCGTGCCTGCCCAGGCGCAGGTCCACCAGCCAGGTGCGCCAGGGTTCGGGAACCGGCAGGGTGATCCGGCCGGTCTCCAACAGCTCGACGCCCTGCAGGCCCAGGCGCACCATGTGCATGGCGTGCTTGACCGCGCGGTCGCCGCTGACCATCTTCCCGCGCTGCGAGCGCAGGTAACCGAGGAACTTGTGCCCGGCCTGGCGGGAGACGACCAGCTCCGGCCGGGCCCGCAGCTCCCGCCCGAGGTCGGTGATCCGCACGATCTCCTCCTCGGGGGCGAACAGCGACAGCAACACGGTCGGATTTCCTTGCAGGGCAAGGCGAAGCCACTTCCGCAGCGAATAGACGACGAGGTCGAGGTCACCCGGCCCCGAGCGGCTGCCCTCCGGCTGGGTGCGGAAGACGTACTGCTCGAAGCGGCGCAGCCCGATGACGTACTCGGGCGGCTCGACGCAGATGCCCATCTCGTCCCGGTCGTCGGTCCCGGCGATGGCGGTGCCGTGCAGGCCCGAACCCACCTGGCTGAGCAGGATCGTGCCGCGCGCGGAGATGGCGGCGAACGCGGGGCTGCTGTGCTTCATGGCCCCAGTTGTACGCGCGGCACGTCCTGGGGCGCAGCCGAATTTCGGTCGCCCGCAGCGGGATCAGGGGTTGGGCACGCCCGGGTTCTGCTGCCAGCGCCCGGTCCGCGCCACGCCCCTGATCCAGTCGGTGAAGGCGGAGACCTTGGTGTAGACGGCAGGTTTGCTCTGGTCGCCGCACACCACGCCCCAGGACACCAGGCCCACCAGGTACATCCGGCCGGAGATCGCGGCCATCAGCGGACCGCCCGAGTCGCCCTTGCACACGTCCTTGCCCGGAGCCGCGGCGCAGGTCTGCACCCGGGAGTCGAAGGTCAAGCGCAGCAAGGGGTACAGCCGCGCGCACAGGAACTCCTGGTTCAGCAGCGGCACTTCCAGCAGCTTGGTCGAGGCTTTCCCTTGGTAGGTGGTCATTCCCCAGCCCGCCGCGACCGCGGACAGGAAGCCCGTTCCCGGCTTGGGCAGCGCGATCGTCTGGATGCGGCGATCGGTCAGCGGGATCTCCTCGGCCAGCTCGATCATGCTGATGTCGTTGAGCAGCCTGCTGGCCTTGTTCACCTTCGGATCGACGTAGCCGGGGTGCTGGACCAGGCGCTGCGCCGCGGCCGTGCGCACCGGCTGCCGCCAGTCGGCGGCGCCGAGCGCGACGAGGACCCCCTCGGCCCGCCGCCCGTGCGTGCAGTGCGCGGCCGTGACGACCCACTTGCTGTTCACCAGGGAACCGCCGCAGAACTGGGTTCTCCTGCCCGCGTCGACCAGCGCCACCGTCCACGGGTAGCGGTTGGCCTTCACCTCGGAACCGCCGACGATGCGCGCTTGCTCGTCGGCGTGCGCGGCGGCGGGGCTGAGCAGGGCGGCGACCACGAGAGCCGCGGTCAGGAGGGTGCGCACCACGGGAAGCTCCTTTCCTGGCGGGACAGGGCGACTTCCCGACCGACCTAACCAAGGTTGAGCGGTGCGCGAGAGCCCTCTTGCCCGATCGCGTGTTTCTTTCGCCCGGCTGAGGGAAGTTTGCGAGGATGCCGTGATGGTGGAGTTCGCGGAGAAGCACCTCGTGTACTGCTGGATCGAGCGGGGCGCGGAGGTGCTGTTCATCCGCCGCCGCGCCAAGGGGTTCCTCGGCGGCCGGTGGGAGCTGCCCGGCGGCACGGTGGAGCCCGGCGAGCCCGAGCAGGACGCCGCCGTCCGCGAGGCCGCCGAGGAGACCGGGCTGATCGTGAAGGTCGTCGGCGAGCGCAGCAGGCACTCGTGGATGGACGTGGACGGCCGCCCGCTGCGCATCCACGCGCGGATCTTCGAGGTCGAGGACGACGGCGCCTCCGAGGTGGTGCTCAACCCCGACGAGCACGACAGCTGCGCCTGGCTGGCCCCTGAGCGGGCCGCGGAGCTGGACCTCGTCGACCACGTCAGGGCCACGCTGACGCGCGCCTGACGGGGGGTGTTGCGCGCGGTGTTACGTTGCCCTGATGGATGATCACCCGGCAGTGACGATCTCCGTGCGGGGCACCGGGACCACGGACTGCCTCCGCTCGCTGCGGGGATGGCTGGTGGAGACCGGAGAGCTGCTCGGGCCGCTGCACCTCGGCCACCGGCCCCGTGCCGCCAGCGGGCCCGAGGGCGTGGTGGACGTGCTGGTCGTCGCGACCGGCACCGAGCGGGAGAGCGCCGTGCTCGCCTCGGCCGTGCTGGCCTGGCTGCGGCACCGCGAGACCGGCGTGGACCTCAGGCTGGCCACCGCCGAGGGCTCCACCGTCGAACTGCCCGCCGAGCGCGTCCGCGCCATGGACGAGGACGGCGTCCGCGCCGAGTCCGCCCGCCTGGCGAGGGCGCTCGCTCCCGCCGTCCACTGAGGACGCTCGGCGAAAACCCCGTGACAGCCGCGGTCGCCGCTGTCACCATCATCGACGTGTTCACCACGGCCGTCCTCTCGACGCTGGCAGGCGCAGACCTGCTCGGCGCGCTGGCGGCCGTCTCCTCGGTGCTGGCAGGCGCCCGAAGCTGACCCTCCTCCCTTCTTCCAAGGACCACGGAGGAGGGTGTCGGCCCCCGCGAAACCCCGCTCTCTCGGCGGGGCACGCGCGCGCCCAGGTTCTTGATCCCGTGCCACGAGCCTGACCAGGGAAGAACACGATGAGCAAGCAGGAGCACGTCCGGACCAAGCCCCACCTCAACATCGGCACGATGGGGCACGTCGACCACGGCAAGACCACGCTGACCGCCGCGATCACCAAGGTGCTCGCCGAGCGCGACGGCGCCACCAGGCACATCGCCTTCGACAAGATCGACAAGGCGCCGGAGGAGATCGAGCGCGGTATCACCATCAACATCGCGCACGTCGAGTACGAGACCGAGACCAGGCACTACGCCCACGTGGACATGCCGGGCCACGCCGACTACGTGAAGAACATGATCACCGGCGCGGCGCAGCTGGACGGGGCGATCCTGGTGGTCTCCGCGCAGGACGGCACCATGCCCCAGACCAGGGAGCACGTGGTGCTGGCCAGGCGGATCGGGGTCTCGCACATCGTGGTGGCGATGAACAAGGCCGACGCGGTGGACGACCCGGAGCTGCTTGACCTGGTGGAGCTGGAGCTGCGCGAGCTGCTCACCACCTACGGCTTCCCCGGCGAGGAGGTCCCGGTCGTGCGGGTCTCCGCGCTGCGGGCGCTGGAGGGCGACCCGGAGTGGACGCCGAGCGTGGTGGAGCTGCTCGACGCCGTCGACCGCTACGTCCCGGAGCCCGTGCGGCACCTGGACCGGCCGTTCCTGATGCCGATCGAGAACATCCTGACCATCACCGGGCGCGGGACCGTGGTCACCGGCGCGGTGGAGCAGGGCGTGATCGGCGTCGGCGACGCGGTCGAGGTCGTCGGGCTCGGCCCCACGGTGACCAGCGTGTGCACCGGCATCGAGACGTTCGGCAAGTCGCTGCCGAGCGCTCAGGCCGGGGACAACGCGGCGTTGCTGCTGCGCGGGGTCCGCCGTGACGACGTCCGTCGGGGCCAGGTCGTGTGCCTGCCCGGCAGCGTCCGGCCGCACACGCGGTTCCGGGCGAGCGTCTACGTGCTCTCCGCCGAGGAGGGCGGCAGGCGCACGCCGTTCGGCGCGCACTACCGGCCGCAGTTCCACTTCCGCACCAGCGACGTGGTCGGCGTGGTGGAGCTGGCGGAGGACCAGCTCGTGCTGCCCGGCGACTCGGTGGAGTTCACCGTCGAGCTGGGCAAGCCGATCGCGCTGAGCAAGGGCCTCGGCTTCGCCATCCGCGAGGGCGGCCGGACCGTCGGTGCGGGCACCGTCCTGGAGCTCCTGCCCTGACCCTCCGCCCCGTGGGGCGCCACTCCCTCTCCCCAGGGCAGTGGCGCCCCACCCCACGTATCCGTTTCGTACTCCTACCGGCAAATGGGAGCGCTCTATTTCCCGCTATGAGTACGAAACGGGTGTAGTGAGGCTGCGCGGAGGATGGGGCGGGTGTTAGGGGGTGGAGGCGCGCCAGGTGGTGATGGTGGCGTCGACGTCGACCTGGCGGGTGCGCATGGGCGGGCCGATCTGGGGTGCCAGCTGGGCGGCGCGGATGCGGGTGTTGAGGTCGAGCAGGATGTCGCGAACGGCCTGCTCGGAGCGCTCCTTGGCGAGGCGGTGGGGCAGGTCCTCGACCTCCTTGGCCAGCGCGAGGGACGGCGGCAGCAGCGCGGAGGTGTCGACGTTCTCCTTGCGGAGCTTCTCGGCGACCCATTCCATGGTTCCGCCGTGGCGCTGGGGGATCGGCTTGCCGTGGCCGGGGAGGTTGGACATCTCGCCGCGTTCCTCGGCCTCGCGCACCTGCTGGTCGATCCAGGATTCGAACGTGCTCCCGCCGGGCTTGCGCTTGGTCATGACGTCCCCTTCGAGCCGTGCTGTTCTCCGCTCCCACCCTACGGAATGGCACACTGCGGAGGTGCTGACAGCGGAGCGTGAAGCCGAGGTGGAGGCCCTGCTCACGCGTACCGCTGCGTGGGCTCGCGGCCAGGAAGGCGTTGTGGCGCTTGGCCTGGCGGGCTCGTGGGCGCGAGGTGCGGCGCGCATGGACTCCGACGTGGACCTGATCGTGCTCACTGGGGACACCTCCCGCTACATCGAGGACGAAGGGTGGATCGCGGCGCTGGGTGGGCGTGAGGTTCTGCGCACCCAACGGTGGGGCCTCTGGCTCACCGAACGCCGCTTCAGCACGGGGTCGGGCCTTGAAGTGGAGGTCGACGTGACCGAAACCGCTTGGGCCGCAACGAATCCCGTGGACCCGGTAACGGCGTCAGTGGTGGGCGGCGGGCTGCGCGTGCTCCACGACCCGCACGGGCAGCTGCGCGCGTTGGTGGGCGCGTTGCTGGGCACCGAGAACGGCGAACGTCGCGAAGACGGTGGCGAGCACCAGGCCTCCGGCCGCACCTAGCGTGAGCAGATCCGGCGCGAGCAGCGGCTGGCCGCGCAATGCCTGCCATACCACGAGGATGAAGAGCCCGAGGTAGGCCGCGGACCCGATGAGCACGAGACGGGTCCGTACGCGCTCGACGCGCAGCACAGCGACCTTCGCGGACAGCGCCGCGAGCCCGAAAGCCAACAGGGGTAACAGTTGTAGCGCGTGCAGGCCGACGAAGTGGCCGATGCGGAGGTCACCGCCGGTGATGCTCCAGTTGGTCAGCGGCAGGCCCGGGCCGCCGTCCGGAACGCCGACGCTGTGCCCGCCGATGACCGTACCGGTCCCCGCGCGCAGGGCCGCGACCTGACCGGGCTGCGCGTTGAAGATCATGAGGAAGCCGGAGAGCATGCCGAGCAGCGCGACCACGACCCCGGCCCTGATCGCCATCGCCATCGGCCGTTCCAGGTGGTTGCGCAGCGACAGCTGGACCGAGAGCGCCACGACGGCGATGAGCATCAGGTAGATGCTGTACGCGAAGATCGGTTGCAGCAGCTCGTTGATGCCGGCTTCCTGGTTGTAGTGGCTCAGCTTCGCCCGCGCCGCCTGGAACACCACTATCGCGACGTCCACGCTCAGCGTCACCGCGATGGTCGTGCCCAGCCACCACCCCCACCGCCTGCCGCGCTGTTGCAACGACAGCAGCCAGGCCAACGTGCCCGCGTAGACCACTGACGAGATGCCGAACTTCAGCGGCTTCAGCCACACCGGGGCGCCGGTGAGCGTCCGGTCGTCGACGAGCAGTCCGACCGCCGCGACCGCGGTCAGCCCCAGCATCACCGCCACCATGATCATCAGGGGTCGGTGCCAGCGCAACGCTGCCGCCACAACGCGCATCGGGAACTCCCACGGGCTCGACAGGGATCGGGACGTCCTCGATCCTGCGCCGCCACCCGGGGTGGGCGCGCTGGTGAAAACCACCGAGCTGGGGTGGGGTTTACCTCAGGTCCGTACTGAGGAAAGCCGGATAGAGCGGCATCGGGGGCACGTCCCACCGCTCGGTCGCCGCCAGCAGTCGCCGCATCGTCTCTGCCGTCGCGGGCAGCTCCGGCACTTCGCGCAGCAGGATTTCCCAGCGGTAGCGCACCAACTGGCGCAGGCTCGGCACCGGACGCCGCGTTCTGTGCAACGGCCTGTCCTCTTCGAGCACGCGCGGAGTGAGGCTGGTGGTCGCGTCCACGGTCCACGCGAGCATCCCGAGCCGCATGCCTTCGCGCCACACCTCGTCGTCGAGCAATTCGGAGTGGCCCTTCACGACCTCGGACCGGTACGCGTCCTCGATAGAGGCCTGAACCCCTTGCGGGAGGCGGAAAACACACCAGCACGAGGAGAACGGCATCCGCGTGTAGACGGCGTCGATGAACACCGAGTGGTACTCGGCGCCCTCGAAGTCCAGCATTCGCACACGGTCCGGGAAGAGCAGGTTGTTGTCCGGACAGATGTCACCGGGGGAGTAGACCGGGAACTGCGTCAGCCCGTTCACCAGCGAGATCTCCGACATCAAGCCGTCCGGCGCGGTCACGCCCAGCGAGTCGAGCACCGCCGGTAGGCCTTCTACGGCCTTGTGAATCCAGTCGTTGGTGTCCGACTGCTGCTCGCCGCGGTCGTATCGGGCGCGCAGCGCGGCGAACTCCTCCTCGCGGCCCACGGACTCCGCGGCCAGTCGCCCGTACGCGCGCGCCCACGCGAGAAGCGCTTCCCGTGCCTTATCAGTGGAATCGCCGAGCAGTGCGTCGGCGAGGCTCGGCGCGGCACCGAGGTCTTCCATGACCAGCAACGGGAACTCGGTGTCGACCGCGAGCAGTTTGGGGCCAGCACCAGCGCCGAGTGCCAGTCCCGCGGCCTCGGCGGTGAAACAGCGCAACGCCTCCGGCTCGTCGCGGTATGCCTTGACGACCACGGACTCACCGTCGCTCGTCGTGCACCGGAGCACTGTGGAGCGCGGTGACCCACCGAGATCCGTGGGCGAAGTCAACGCCGCGCCGAGCAAGGCCGACGCCGTGCGGAGAATCGCGTCTGTCACCGGTTCCCGGCCAGCAGTTGGCTCAGCGCGGGGTCCAGTGCCCGGCCATTCGCCGCGACCGACACCGTGCCGCCGTTCGCGCGCGCGATCTGGTTCAGCGGCGCCCTGTCCACGTCAGCGCCGAACGCGATGAAACTGATCGACAGCGGCTTGTCGTCGCTGCGCAGCTTGTTCAGCTCGGTTTGCAGCGCTTGCAGGTTGATCCCGCCATCGTTGGAGCCGTCGGTGACGACCACGATCCGGTTCGTCCTGCCCTGCTCGTAGTTCTCCATCGCGGAGCGGTAGACGGCCAGCACGCTGGTATAGGTCTGCGTCGCGCTCGTCGGCTTGAGGCCGTTGATGGCGTCAATCAGCGTCGTTCGCTGCTGCGACACCGGTTTCGTCGGTGCGAGCTGCTTATAAGGCTTCGCGCCGTCGAGCGAGCGGGAGAACTCCCACAAGCCGAACAGGCCGCCGACAGAGCGTTCCACCTGCCCGCGCAACGCCTTCTTCAGCCACGACATCCGAGTCTGTCCGTCGCCGCCGTCTTGCGTCATCGAGCGGGAGACGTCGACCAGCACGGTCACCGCCTGCGCGCCCGCGCCCGAGCTGGCCCACGCGGCGGAGATCTGCTGCGTGCTGTCCGCGTCGGCAGGCTCCAGCGCTTCCGGGGTAGCGGCCCAACGGATGCCCGGCGCCGGGTTCGGCCGTTCTTGAGTGGAGCCGACGCGCACACCCGACTGCTGTGCGAGCAGACGCTGCTGGTCGGGCTCCTTCAAGAAGTCGCTGAACCGCTGCGCGGCGCGCACCTGCACGTCGTCGGTCAGCTCGCCGGCGAGCGCGACGAACGGGTAGTCGGCGGTCGGCGTCGGTCCGCCCACCTGCACCCCGGCGAGCGTGCGCACGGGGCTCGCGGCCCCGTCCTTGCCCACGTTGCGGCGGTAGAGGTCGGCCTCGACCACGGGAACGGCCTCGAAGGGCGCCTTGGCCAGGTCCTCCACCTTGCCCAGCTCCACCAGCGCCTCCAGCGTGGTCGTCGCGGGCTTGGCGGTGTTGGCCGTGGCCAGCCGGTTCATCACGTCCTTGATCCGGTCGTCGGAGAGCATCTCCGTGGTGACCGGCCCCCTGCCCTTCGCGCTGGAGCCCGCGAGCGCGGACTGGATCGCCAGCGCGCTCGCCGGGTTGCGCGCGGGGTCCGGGATGGTCAGCGTCAGCGCGCCCCACTCCGGCTTCTGGAAGCGGCTCCAGCCATCGCCGGCCGACGCCAGGTCGGGCAGGTCCGACCAGCGGAAGGAGCTTCCGGAGAGCATCGCGGCCCCGGCCTGCTCCGGAACGGCGAGCAGCACCGGGCTGGTCGCGACGGAGGTGGGGGTGGAGCCCAGCAGCGCGGCGTTGGCGGCCTTCAGCTGGTTCACCCACAGCGTGGACTCCGGCAGCCACGCCGACGGCGGCGGACCGACCTTGGCCTGGTCCCAGCCCTGGCTGAGGTTCTGCAGCGTCATGGCCGAGTCCATCGCCTGGACCTCGACCAGCACGCAGTGGTTGCGGATCACCGGGCGTTGCGCGGCCCACGCGGTGGCAGCCTGCTGCACCGGCTCGGCGATCGAGGGCGCAACGGCCACGCGCAGCGTCGCCTCACCCTCGGGGCAGCCCTCGCTGCTGCTGGCTGCCCGCTCGTCGACGATGCCGCTGACGTAGTCCCAGGTGAACCACCCCAGGCCCAGCACGGCAACGACGGCGACAGCCACGATCGGCCACAGTGCCACCCCGCGCCGGGTTTTCAGCAGTTCCGCGCGGTGTCGACCCATCAGCGACGTCCCTTTCCAGCGCCTGGCTCGCGAATGCTCAACGTAGTCGGCGCCGGGCTACATCGCCCCGACAGTGAAGCCCGGTCGTCCGAGTCACGCTAACAGGTGAAGTCAGTTCGTCAAGAAATGCGACATGGGGTGGACAGAGTGTTACCGGTCGGCTCCAACGGAGTAACGAAGGAGGCGCTGGCACAGCTCGATCAGCGCCTGGCGCAACGGCGTCGCGCGCTCGGCGAAGGCGGCTTGGGCCTTCACGTACTCCGCGCGCCCCTCCGGCGTCTCGATCCGCACGGGCGCGTAGCCCAGCTCGGCGAGTTCGTAGGGACTGGCGCGCATGTCCAGTTCGCGGACGTCCACGGCCAGCTCGAAGCAGTCCGCCAGCAGGTCGCTCGGTGTGAACGGCGCCAGCTTGTAGCTGTGCTTGAAAAGATCCATGTTCGCGTGCAAGCAGCCAGGCTGCTCGAGCGCGACCTGTGACTCACGTGTGGGCTGCACGGCGTTGAGCGGCCGTGCGGGCTCGGTGAAGAACCTAAAGGCGTCGAAGTGGCTGCACGCGACCCGCGAGTCCTCGACGACGCCGTCTGTGCCGTCGTGCCCTAGGCGCAACGACCAGCCGGTGTGCCGAACTTCCTCGGGAGTCGTGCGGTAGACCATCGCCCACTCATGGAGACCGAAGCACCCCAAGCGCGGCGGACGTGACGCGGTGGCAGTGAGCAGCGCGAGCACGAACTCGGCAGTGCGGCGCCGGGCATCGGTGAACGTCACCGGGTCGAGCGCGACGCCGTGCTCAACAGCCGAGTAGCCGGCCCACTCCAAGTACTCGTCTGCGCCCTGTAAGACGACGTCGGGGCCTGGGTGCCACCGCTCCAACCGCGAGGGGCGGAAGGAGTAGTAGGTGAAGAGGAAGTCCAAGACGGGATGCTTGAGTCCTTTAATGCGTCGCTCGCGGTGTCCCTGCGTCCACGGACTGACGCGCGCGAGATGGGCGTCACGGCGCGCACGCCACTCCGCCTCGCTCAACACCACGGTCATGCCGCACAGCGTATTAGTGCGGCGCGATGCGGAATCCGCCGGTGACCGCCTCGGCCAGGTACAGGGAGCGCTTCTTGCTCGCGTTCCACCGCGCGCGCAACGCGGACGACAGGTCGGACACCGCGAAGTCCTTCGTCAGCGCACCAGAAGCCGCGAGCATGTGGATCGCCGAGTAGGCCGACTCCGTGATGCTGGACAACGGAGCGGCCGTGGCACCGAACCGCTCGCGGTAGCGGCTCAGGAAGTCCTTGTTGCGCTTGGAGTCCACTTCCTGGAAGTAGCCGAACGTCGCCCACACACCACGCGACGCGTCTCCGCCGGTGAGCTCGCGCGTGGACTCGTCGTAGGCCATCGACAATGTTCGACACCGGTCGCGCAGCCCCGCGCAGTGGGACTGCCGTTCGAACAGTGCCGAGTCCGAACCCACGAAGGTCGACACCACCACGTCCGCGCGGCTGGCGACGATGTCCTCGATGACGTCGGAGAAGTCGTGGGTGCCCATCGGCTTGTAGCGCTCACCGGCCACTGTGCCGCCAAGACGCTCCACGAGCCCCCGTGCCGTCGCGTTCATGACGCGCGGCCACACGTAGTCATTGCCCGCGAGGAAGACATTGGTGCCGGTGCTCTTCATCAGCACGGGGAGCGCGGTGCTCAACTGTGTCGACGGACGTTCACCGAGCCGCACGACATTGGGGGAGTACCGGCCACCTTCGTTGATCGGTGTGTGCACGAGCAGCACTCCGAGGCGCCGCGCCAGCCTCGCGATCACCGGGAACACCGCCGACGTGCAGTTCGTGACCACCACCCGGCAACCGTCTACGCCGACCAATCGCCGAAACTGCTCCGCGCCGACCTCAGGGACACTGGCGTCGTCGCGCACCACGACCTGCACACGGGCTCCACCGTCGGCATTGACCTCGTCAGCCGCCATCAGGGCCAGCCGCTCGGTGGTGGCACCGAAGATGCTCGCGGGGCCGGATTTGCTGACGAGCACGCCGATCCGCACTGTTCCGGGCTCGGCGCGCTCTTCGATCGGGTCGTAGCCGCGTTGTCGCAGCAGCCAGGTCACGGCGTCTCCGGGGACTTCGACGTCTAATCGCACCGTTGTGCCGGAACCGTCCTTCGCGGGCAGCATCGTGCAGGTCACCGTTCCCGGCCACGGTGTCTGCTGCTCGATGACGATGCGCCGTGGCGGGTCGAGCACGGCAATTCGGCCCGTGGCCTCGATCGTGGCGCTCGACGGATCAGCGGGGTTCACGGGGAGGTCGAACCGCACGAGCCCGCCGACGCGCATCGCGCCGTAGTCGGCGCCGAAGAGCCAGCCAGCCGAGTCGTCGCTGCCCAGCAGGGCGAACACGTCCCCGGGGAGCAGGGGCACGTGCCGTTGCTGGGTCAGGACGAGGTTCCCCACCGCGTCCCTTCGACCTCGGCGGAGCGCTGTTCGGCGACAGCGGCCAAGGAGTCCAGCGAGGCGCCGTAGAGCGAGCTGAGGAAGCTGAGCACCTCGTTCATCGGCTCGACCCGCAGGGAGTAGTAGCGGTACTTGCCCGCGCGCCGCTCCTGGACCATGCCCGCGTCGCGCAGAACCTTGAGCTGCATGGAGACCGCCGTGCGGCCGATGTGGTCGAACCGCGACGCGAGATCGGAGACGGTCAGTTCGCCGTGCTCGGAGAGAAGGCTCAGAACGGCGCGGCGGGTGTCGTCGGCCAGCGCGTCGAACGCGCCGGAGGAACTGCCCGAGATCTGGCTCACCGAACCGCCCGCCGCCCGCGAAGTTGAAGATCGGCAGGGTATCGCCGCGTTTGCCACCCTGGCAAACCGTCCCTCGGAAGGTCGAAGTCCAGGCGTGGCGGCCCGAAGTCGGGTCAAGATCCATTGACACGATCCTCGGGGCGTCCATACCCTTTGCGGTGTCTGGGAATCCGCACGGACCACCGCACAAGAACCTTGGCGCAGAAGGGAACCGTCGTCGATGGGCATAGTCCCTCCGTCCGTCGCGGAGCTCAGGAAGATCGCGGAGCGCCACGGCCTGTCCCTCGACGACGACGCGCTCGCGTCCTTCCGCGATCTGATGGCACCGACCCTCGCCTCCTACGCCGAGGTCGAGCGGCTCCACGCCGAGCGGGCCCCCGAACCGCTCCGGCGGGAGCACGCGGTCCCCTCCCCGGAGGGGAACCCGCTCAACGCCTGGTGCGTGCGCACCGACCTGCGCACGCACCGGGACGGCCCGCTGGCCGGACGCACCCTGGTGGTCAAGGACAACATCGCCGTCGGCGGCGTCCCGATGGCCAACGGCTCCCGCGCACTGCGGGGATTCGTGCCGCGCGCCGACGCGACCGTGATCACCAGGGTGCTCGACGCGGGGGTGCGGATCATCGGCAAGGGCACCTGCGAGGACCTCGGCTACTCCGCGGGCAGCCACACCGGAGCCGACGGGCCCGTGCGCAACCCGTGGGACCCCGAGCGCTCCGCCGGCGGCTCCTCCTCCGGTCCCGCCGTGCTGGTCGCCACTGGCGAGGCGGACCTCGCGCTCGGCGGGGACCAGGGCGGCTCGCTGCGGGTGCCCGCCGCGTTCAGCGGAATCGTCGGGCACAAGCCCACCCACGGCCTGGTCCCGTGCACCGGCGCCTTCCCGATGGAGAACACGCTGGACCACCTCGGCCCCATGGCGGCGACGGTCACCGACGTGGCGACGCTGCTCGGCGTGCTGGCCGGGCCGGACGGCCTCGACCCCAGGCAGGGCCCCGGCGCGGAGCCCGTCGACTACCTCGCCGACCTCGACTCCGGCGTCGCGGGCCTGCGGATCGGTGTGCTGACCGAGGGTTTCGGCCTGCCGGGGCTGTCCGACCCCCGGGTGGACGAGGCCGTGCGCGCCGCGGCCCACCGGCTCGGCGCTGACGTTCGCGAGATCAGCGTTCCCTGGCACATCAAGGGTTTCGACGTCTGGAAGGTGATCGCCACCGATGGCATCGCCTGGCAGATGATCGACGGCAACGGCCTCGCGCGAGGGGTGCCCGGCCCGATGGACCCGGAGCTGGTCGCGCACTTCGGCGCCGGGCGGGCCGAGCACGCGGACTCCTTCTCCGAGACCGTCAAGCTGGTCACCCTCAACGGCGCCTACACCCTGGGCCGCTACCACGGCGCGCACTACGCCATGGCGCGCAACCTGGTTCCGGAGCTGATCGCGGGCTACGACGCCGCACTGTCCGAAGTGGACGTCCTGGTGCTGCCGACCGTGCCGCACGTGGCGAACCCCTTGCCAGGCAAGGACTCCTCGCGCGCGGAGTACGTGGGTGCCGCGCTGGGCATGGTGAACAACGTGGCCCCGCTCGACGCGAGCGGGCACCCGGCGACGGCGGTGCCCGTGGGGCTGGTCGACGGCCTGCCGGTCAGCATGATGATCGTCGGCCCCCGATTACGCGACGACCTCTGCCTGCGCGTGGCGCGGGCGCACGAGGTGGCCATGGGGGGCTTCCCCGCGCCACAACGGATTCCGAGCACGGCGAGAGCGTGAGACGACGATGACCAAGCCCCCGAACCCCGGTCGCGGCACCAGGAACCCGGGCCGACTGGACCCGCAGATCTTCTTCTGGCAGCCCGAGGAGGGCGCGCGGCACGCGATCCCCGGCGCGCACGCCGACTACGAGCTCGGCGAGCAGGGGCAGTCGCTGTGCGCGCAGCCCGTCCGGGTCCGCGCCGCCTCGGAGTCGGAGTGGATCGCCTTCCCCACCTGCGACAAGTGCTGGCAGGCGGCGAAGTCGCTGCACGGCGAACTCAAGACCGCCCGCCCCCGCCTCCTCTAGCCACTCCCCGAAACGCCCCGGCACCCGCTGGTGTGGGGCGTTTTTCTGTGCCCGCGCCACGCCACCGCGGTCGTCTCAGCCGTCGTCAAAGCCCTGAATGACTCAGTGAGGGCGCTCAAGTACCTCAATGAGTCATTCAGGGCGTAAGGGCGGGCGGCTAGCCGACGTGGGTGGCGTCGCGGACGGTGCCCACGTACTCCTCGACCAGGTCCTCCATCGCGACGATGCCCAGCACCTCCCCGGTGGAGGAGACGGCCGTGGCCAGGTGGCTCTGCGCGCGCCGCAGGGCCGCCAGGGCCTCGTCCAGGCCGGCGTCGGCGGGGATCGCGGGCAGGCCGCGCACCCGACCGGCCGGGACCGGCGTCTCGGGGGTCGCGCCCACCTGGTCCAGCACGTCCTTCACGTGCAGGTAGCCGCGCATCGAGCCGTCGGCGGCGCGGACCGGGAAGCGCGAGTACCCGGTGCTCGTCACCGCGCGCTCCACGTCACCCACGGACGGGTTCTCCGGCAGCGTGGTGAGCCGGTCCATCGGCACCAGCACGTCGGCGACGGCGCGGTCGGTGGAGGAGAGCGTCTTGGCCAGCCTGCGGTGCTCGGAGGCGTCGAGCAGGCCCTCCCTGCGGGACTCCGCGATCAGCGCGGAGAGCTCGTCGGAGGTGTAGGCGGTGTCCAGCTCGTCCTTGGGCTCCACCTTCATCAGCCGCAGCGTCCCGTTGGCCGCCACGTTGAACAGCTGGATCAGCGGGTTCACCAGCCGGACGAACGCGACGTGCAGCGGCACGAGCAGGATCGCCGAGCGCTCGGGCCCGGCGATCGCGATGTTCTTCGGCACCATCTCGCCGAGGACGATGTGCAGCACCACCACGATCGCCATCGCCAGCACGAACGCGAGCGGGTCCAGCACCGCCTGCGGCACGCCGAGCGGGCCGAGCAGCGACTCCAGCTGGTCGGCGACGGCGGGCTTGCCGAGGTTGCCGAGCACCAGCGAGCAGATCGTGATGCCCAGCTGCGCGCCCGCCAGCATCAGCGAGACCTGCTCGGAGGCCTTGATCACGGTGCGCGCCCCGGCCACGCCCTGTTCCGCCAGAGCTTCGAGGCGATCGCGCCGCGCGCTGATCAGGGAGAACTCCGCGGCCACGAAGAAAGCGTTGGCCAGCAGCAACAACAGCGAGATGGTGACGGCCAGGGAGTTGTTCATCGGGCCGCCTCCTTCTGCTGCGCGGTGCCCGCGGTGTCCACAGTGGACTCGGGCTCGGGGACCTTGGACACGCGCAGTTCGGCGATGCGGTGCCGGTCCATCCGCAGCACGGTCAGCCGCCAGCCGTCGTAGCGCACCTCGTCGTTGACCGACGGGATGCGGCCGAGCCGGTAGAGCACGAAGCCCGCGATCGTCTCGTAGTACTCGTCGTCGGGCACGCGCAGGCCGGTCGCCTCGTCGACCTCGTCCAGCCGAAGCAGTCCGGAGACCACCCAGCTGAGCTTGCCGAGCGGGCGCACCGGCGCGATCTCGTTGCGGTCGTGCTCGTCGCGGACGTCGCCGACGATCTCCTCGACCAGGTCCTCCAGCGTGACCAGGCCCGCGGTGCCGCCGTACTCGTCGACGACGACGGCGGTCTGCAGGCCCGAGCCGCGCAGGCGGTCCAGCAGCGCGTCGCCCTCCAACGTCTCCGGCACCGTCGGCACCGGGCGGCACAGCGCGACGACCCTGGTGGTGGCGCGCTCCTCGCGGGGGACGCCGAACGCCTGCTTCACGTGCACAACGCCCTGGATCTCGTCCAGGTCACCGGTGTGCACGGGGAAACGCGAGAAGCCCGTCCGCCGTGCCACCTCGACCAGGTCGAGCACGGTCGCGTCCGCGCGCAGGGCCTCCACCCGCACGCGCGGGGTCATCAGCTCCTCCGCGTTGCGCTCGCCGAAGCGCAGCGAGCGGTCCAGCAGCGTCGCGGTGCCCTGGTCGATGGTGCCGCCGGCGGCGCTGGAGCGGACCAGCGAGCCCAGCTCGTGCGGGGAGCGGGCGGAGCGCAGCTCCTCGGCGGGCTCGACGCCGAAGCGCCGGACGATCCAGTTCGCCGAGCCGTTGAGCGCGGTGATCAGCCAGCGGAAGGCCGAGGAGAACCCGGCCTGCAACCCGGCGACCATCCGGGCGGTGCCCAGCGGGCGGGCGATGGCCAGGTTCTTCGGCACCAGCTCGCCGAAGATCATCGACAGCGAGGTCGCCGCCAGCAGCGCGATCGCCAGTGAGATCCCCGCGGCGGCGGACTCACCGAGGCCGAGGCCGACCAGGCCGGGGGTGATCAGCACGGCGAGCGCGGGCTCGGCGAGGTAGCCGGTGACCAGCGTGGTGATCGTGATCCCCAGCTGCGCGCCGGAGAGCTGGAAGGACAGCGTGCGGTGGGCCTTCTGCACGGTGTGCGCCCTGCGGTCCTTCACGAGGTGGACGTGGCTGTCCACCTGGCTGCGCTCCAGCGCGGTGAGGGAGAACTCGGCGGCGACGAAGACCGCGGTGCCGAGGGTGAGCAGGACCACGACGGCGAGGCCGATCAGGCTGAACAGCACGTCGTTCATGAGCTGCCCCGCAGGGAGGAGGCCGGGTACAGATGACAGCCGGGGCTTTCCCCCGGCTCAGTACTACAGGGCTCGCCGCACGGTTCCGAGGAACCGCTGGGTTGTTCGAGCATCCGCTGGGACTGCGGATCGGGCACGGAGGTAGTCACTCCCTTGGTTGAACGGGTTGCTGACCAGTGTAAGTGCTCTTCAGGGCAGCTGTCGCGGCTCAGCCGAGAACTGCGGTGCTCTTGCGCAGCACGACCTCGGCGCCGATCTCGACCGTGCGCGGCGCCGAGGGTGCCTCGCCCTCCAGTGCCAGGCGGGCCGCCCGCTCGCCGATCTCCTCCAGTGGCAGCCGCACGGTGGTCAGCGGCGGCACGAGATCGCTCAGCGTCGGGATGTCGTCGAAGCCCGCGACCGCGATGTCCTCGGGGGAGCGCAGTCCGCGCTCGCGCACGGCCGCCAGCGCTCCGACCGCCATCACGTCGTTCACCGCGAACACGCACTTCGCGCCGGTTCCGCGCTCAAGCAGCTCGTGCATGGCCACGTGCCCGCCGTCGCGGGTGAAAGCGCCGTGCACGACGTTGTGCGCGGCCAGCTCGAGGCCGTGCTCTGCCAGTCCCGCGCGGAAGCCGTCCAGCCGGTCGCGCGCGGCGAGCAGCTTCTCCGGTCCGGCGAGGACGGCGAACTCGCGGTGGCCCTGCGCGGCGAGGCTGGCGGCCAGGTCGTGCGCGCCGAGGGCGTTCGCGGGGACCACGGTGTCGGCGGGCAGGTGCGCCTGGGAGACGCACGCCACGCGGCCGCCCTGGGCCTGGAACGCCGTGATCTCCTCGGCGAGCCGCTGCGTCGCGGAGTCGTCGGTGGTCCTGGTGCCGACCAGCACCACGGCCCGCGCCCGGTGCGCGCGCAAGGTGGACAGCAGCGCCAGCTCGCGCTCCGGCTCGCGGGAGGTGGTGCCCAGCACCACGATCAGCCCGGCCTCCTCGGCGACCCGGGTCACCCCGGCGGCGATGGAGGAGAAGTAGGGGTCGGCGATGTCGTGCACGACCAGGCCGACCAGCGAACTGGTGTTGCGCGCCAACGCCTGCGCCGAGGCATTGGGCAGGTAGCCCAGCTCGCGCGCCGTGGCAAGCACCCGCTCCCGCAGCTCAGCGCTGACCTGGCGCGTGCTGCCGTTGAGCACCCTCGACGCCGTCGCCAGGGACACCTTCGCGTGCTTGGCCACCTCGGCCAGCGTCACCTGATGATGCGCCACCCGTCACCTCCGTACCGGTCAACGGGGCAGCGTAACGGTCTGCCCGGCGGGGCGGAGCTTCCGGCGCCGCGCGTCCCCGGAGAAAGCAGGTGTGAAGTTGTCTCACGTCACACACATTTGAGTACTTCCGGCTCTCGACGAAATCGGGGCCGCGCTCGCTATGGTCCAGACAACGGCACCGGGGCCGTTGGCGTGGTGCTGGCGTGCCCTCGGGGCGACAACGCCAGAGGGAGGACGTCGATCGTGACGGCCACGGAATCCACGAAGCCAGCACAGCAGCGGGGCTTCTTCGGCCACCCGTGGGGGTTGGCCACCCTGTTCTTCACCGAGATGTGGGAGCGCTTCTCCTACTACGGGATGCGGGTCCTGCTGATCTTCTTCCTGACCGCCTCGGTCGCCCAGGGCGGTCTGGGCATGGAGAAGGGGCTGGCGTCCTCGCTGGTCAGCGCCTACGGCGCGGCGATCTACATGTCGGCGCTGGCCGGTGGCTGGATCGCCGACCGGCTGCTCGGCGGGCAGCGCTCGGTGCTCTACGGCGGCGTTCTGATCATGGCCGGCCACATCTGCATGGCCGTTCCAGGCGGCAGCACCACGATCTTCGCCGGGCTGGCGCTGGTCATCCTCGGAACGAGCCTGCTCAAGCCGAACATCTCCACCCTGGTCGGCGGTCTCTACCCCGAGCACGACGCCCGCAGGGACGCCGGTTTCACGATCTTCTACATGGGCGTGAACCTGGGCAGCTTCGCCGGGATCACCATCTCCGGCTGGCTCGGTCAGCAGATCGACTTCCACCTCGGCTTCGGCGCGGCCGCCGTCGGCATGGCGCTCGGCCTGATCCAGTACGTCCTCGGCAGGGGCAACCTCGGCGCGGCCACCGCCGTGCCGGTGAACCCGCTGACCGCCGACGAGCGCGGCAAGGTCCTCGGCCGCATCGGCGCGGGGCTGGCCGCGTTCGTGCTGGTGATCGTCGTGCTGCTGTCGATGGGCTTGCTGGACCTGCCGCTGGTCATCGACGGCATCAGCCTGATGTCGATCCTGCTGCCCGTCGGCTACTTCGCGGTGATGCTGCGCAGCCCGCTGCTCGACGACGACGAGCGCTCCCGGGTCAAGGGCTACATCCCGCTGTTCCTGGCCTCGGTGATGTTCTTCCTGATCTTCGAGCAGGCCGCGAACGTGCTCAACCTCTACGCCAGCGACAAGGTGCAGAACACCGTGCTGGGCATGGAGTTCCCGGCGTCGTGGTTCCAGTCGGTCAACCCCGTCTTCATCCTGCTCTTCGCCCCGCTGATCGCCGCGGTGTGGATGAAGATGGGCCAGCGCCAGCCCTCCACCGCGCGCAAGTTCGCCATCGCCCTGGTGCTGATCGGCGCCTCCTTCGGCGTCATCGTGCTCGCCGACGCGACCAGCGCGGGTGGCCTGGTCAGCCCGCTGTGGCTGCTCGCGGTCTACGCGGTGCAGACCATCGGTGAGCTGCTGCTGTCCCCGATCGGTCTCTCGGTCACCTCGAAGGCCGCGCCGAAGGCGTTCGTGTCGCAGATGATGGCGCTGTGGTTCCTGTCGATCGCGGCGGGCCAGGGCATCGCGGCGCAGCTGGTTCCCTTGTACGGCAACATTCCGGACGCGGTGTACTTCGGCATGTTCGCCGGGGCGGCCGTCGTGCTCGCGGTGCTGCTGTGGGTCAGCGCTCCGAAGATCCGCCTCATGATGCGCGGCGCGGAGTAGCGCTCGTCCCGATCGCGGAGCGGCCCGCTGTCCACTGTGGACGGCGGGCCGTTCTCGTTCAGATCAGCGGGCGAAGCAGAGCGGCAGCCTCGGTCATCTCGTACAGGACTTCGAGCCGGTTCAGGATCTCGGGGATCTCGCGCGGACGCCCCGTGCGACCGGATCGCGCGGCGATCGCCCTGACGGCGGTGAGCGCCTGCGCTGGGTTCAGTGCGACGGTGTCAGCGGCGAATCGCTTCGGGGCGAGGACATCGATGCCATCGGGGAGCAGGTGTGGCGGGAAGTCCTTGGTGTTGTGGGTGACGATCGCGCCCGCTCCGCCGACGACGGCGGCCGCGATCACGTGTTCGTCGTCGGGGTCCGGCAGGCCGTAGGTGCCCGCGAGCCCTTGCCAGCCGTCGATCTCCGCATCGTCGAACGCCTGGCGCATCACCGTGACGAGCCTTCTCGCGCGGTGCGCCGCTCGCGTGGTGTCCTCGCCCCGTGCGACCAGCTTCTGCTCTTCCTCGTACTCCAGCTCTTCGAGGATCGCCGTGCTCCACACCGGTCTGTACATGCCCTCGACCGCGAGGGACAGCAGGAAGTCGCGTTGCAGGCTGGGCCACAGAACGCAGGTGTCGAGCAGGGCGGTGAACACGTGGTCGGCTCTTCCGGGGTTGTCCGATGATCAGCTCATGCCGTTGCCCCGACGTCTCGCGACCTCTTGGCGCGCCTTCTTCAAGCGAGCCAGTGCGGTGTCGATGTCCTCGTCGTCCTCCACCGCGGTCGCTTCGAGGGCGGCGTACTGACGGGCACGGCGCTCTTCACGGTATGAGAGCAGATCTCGGAGCAGGATCTTGCGATGGCTGTTCACCCGTTCGAACGGGATCTGCTCCTCGTCGAGCAGGCGTATGACTGTCGGCCTGCTGACTCCGAGCAGGTCAGCCGCCTGCTGCGTGGTCAGCGTCGCCGTCACCGGGGCCACGGAGACCGCCAGGCCCTCCTGGAGCGCGGTGACCACCTGGCGCAGGACGCGGTACAGCTCGTCGGGGAGTTCGACCCGGTCGCCGGGCGCGTTCCCGCTGAGGAAGCAGGGAACGTGCGGACGGCCGCGTCCCGCGTCTTCGTGGGCCTGGAGGAAGTCGTAGACCCGTGCTACCTGATCGCCCTCGTCCGGCTCCGGGAGATAGGTCTCCTGGCGCAGCTTCTCGCCCATTGCGCACCTCCACTTTCGAACGAAACGTAGCAGGTTTCGTTTCGTTCGACTAGTGCTAGCGGACCGTGGTGCGGCGGCGGACCAGGGAGACGGGGACGCTCTCCAGGGTCGGCAGCAGGCGGGCGTGGTTGCGCTTGACCTGGCCGTCCAGGCGCAGGTGCGGGAAGCGGCGGAACAGCTCGCGCAGCGCGATCTCGCCCTCCATCCTGGCCAGGCCCGCGCCGACGCAGAAGTGCACTCCGCCCGCGAAGGCCAGGTGTTCCCGCGCGTTGCGGCGGGTGATGTCGAAGCGGTCGGGGTTGCGGAAGACCTTGGGGTCGCGGTTGGCGGCGGCGAGCAGCACCGCGACGTGGTCGCCCGGCTTGAGCTGGGTTCCGGCGATCTCGACGGGCTCCAGCGCGGCGCGCACGGTGAAGTGCACGGGAGGGCTGTGCCGCAGCGTCTCCTCGACGACGTTGGCGGCGAGGTCGAAGTCGGCGAGCAGGCGTTCGCGCGCGTCGCGGTTGACCAGCAGGGCGAGCGCGCCGTTGCCGATCAGGTTGAGCGTGGTGCCGAAGCCCGCGAGCAGCAGCAGCCCCGCGGTGGCGAGCAGGTCGCGGTCCGCGACGGGGGCACCGTCCACTTCGGCGTGCACGAGCTGGCTCAGCAGGTCATCGCCCGGGGAGCGCCTGCGGTGGGCGATCAGGTCGGTGAAGAAGGTGTGCAGCTCGCCGATCACGCTGTCCAGCCGCCGCTGCTCGGTCAGCGAGTGCACGCCGTCCAGCGCGGGGCCGACCTGCCTGGCCCACGCGCTGAACTGCTCGTGGTCGGGGGCGGGCACGCCGAGCATGTCGCTGATCACCTGGATCGGCACGCGGTCGGCGAACTCGGGCACCAGGTCGAAGCGCTCGCGCGTGGCCAGTTCGTCGAGGTAGCCGGTGATGGTGCGCTCGATCTGCGCGTAGCGGGCGCGCACGGCGCGCGGGGTGAACCACGGCGCGACGAGCTTGCGCAGCCGCGTGTGCTCGGGCGGGTCCATGCTGAGGAACGAGTCCTCGATGGGGTGCACGGGCTCCGGCGGGCGCGGGGGCAGCGGGATCAGCATGCCCTCGCTCGCCGAGACCTGGCTGACGCCGAAGCGCGGGTCGCGCAGGATCTGGGTGGCCCAGCGGTGCGAGGGCGTGATGTAGAGCTGGAGCTTGCTGCGCACGAGGTCGCCGTCGCGCCGGATGCGCTCGTACAGCGGGTAGGGGCTGTGCGAACCCCGGCGCAGGAGCTTGGCGCCGTGGTCGCCCCGGGACGAGTAGATGCTCAGAGCCGCGCGCTCCACCAAGAATGACACCGTCCGCCGTACATCCTCGTTGATGCCCATGGCGTGTCCCTCCCGGGTCGGGCCGCGTCCCCGAAGAAGTATCGTCCCGACCCGGCCGACGCGGAGTGCCGCCGGGCCCGGAGCGGGACGCGGGTGCATGTTACTCGATGGTAGGCGCGGCACCCGCGAGCTTGACCGACTTTTTTCCGAACTGAAGAATCTTGGTTAACAAGGCAAGGATGGGGGCGGCCATGACTCCGGACGACAGCTCCGCGCTCGCACGGCGGATCTCCGACGCGGACCGGGAGAACGCCGCGGTCGTGCTCAACCGTGCGGTGGCCGACGGCAGGCTGACCTGGCCGGAGCACGCCGAGCGGCTGGAGCTGGTCTACGCCGCGCGCACCGCGGCCGACCTCAGCCCCGTACTGGCCGACCTGCACCTGCCCGCGTCCGTGGACCGCACGCCGAAGCGGCTCAGCGCGGTGTTCAGCAAGGTCCTGCGCGCGCCGGAGGGGGCGAGCCCGCTGCACGTGCGCGCGGTGTTCGGCACGGCCGTGCTCGACCTGCGCTCCGCCGCGCCCGGCGAAGAGGTCGAGCTGAGGCTGTCCTCGCTGTTCGGCAAGATCGAGCTGACCGTGGCCGAGGACGCGGTGGTGCTCGACGAGGGCGGCGCGGTCTTCGGCAAGCGGCGCATCCCGGGGCGGCCCGCCGGAACCCCCGGCGCGGTGATCAGGCTCAGCGGCCGCAACGTCTTCGGCAAGCTGACGGTGCGCCGGGCCTAGCTCTGGTTGCGGTGGCGGCGCACGGTTTCCTCGACCACGTCGAGCACGGGGTCGAGGTCGTCGGCGGGCAGGCCCATCGCCAGGTGTGACACGAGCCCTTCGAGCACCAGCTCCAGGAACGCGGTCAGCACCTTCACGTCGACGTCGTCGCGGAGGTTGCCCGCGTCGCGCTGGCGCTGCAACCGCGCGGTGGTGGCCTCGGTGAGCTGCTGGGAGCGCTCGGCCCAGCGGGCGCGGAAGTCGGGGTCGGTGCGCAGCCGCCGCGTCACTTCCAGGCGCGTGGCCAGCGAGTGCACCGGGTGCTCGCCGCCGATGTCCTGCGGGGTGGCGAGCAGCTCGCGCATCACCTGCACCAGGCCCTGTTCGGCGACGACCTCGGCCATCCGCAGCGCGTCCTCCTCGGCGAGCGCGAGGAACAGCGATTCCTTGTCGCGGAAGTGGTGGAAGATCGCGCCGCGGGACAGCCCGGTGGCCTCCTCCAGCCTGCGCACGGTCGCGCCCTCGTAGCCGTGGCGCGCGAAACAGCTCCGGGCGCCGTCCAGGATCTGGCGGCGGCGGGCGTCGAGGTGGTCCTGGCTGACCCTGGGCACGGGCAGATCGTGTCAGCCGGTGTGCGCCCTGTGCAATCCGTACGTACGTATTGGGCCTGACCTCACGCGACGGGGCGAACGGTACCGCCACGCGCCCCGGATGGACGAATCCGATCGGAGGGTGTGCGGCAAGCGCTTACCCCGTGCTCTTGCGCGGTGCGGGGATCTGGCGAACCATCAGGGAACTTCCTTCACCTTTTGTGAGCACGACCGCCGCTGGACCGCCGCCGCACCCTGCACGCCCTCTTCGCTCTGGAGGCACTGTGGCTGTCCAACCCCGATGGCGTCCCGCCCTGGCCGTGGCACTGGCGGCGACCACGATCACCGCGACGCTGGCCGCGTCCGCGAACGCCGCGCCCACTGATTACGAGGCCGAGGACGCGCTGGTCTCCCAGGGCGTCGTCGAGTCCAACCACGCCGGGTTCTCCGGGAGGGGATTCGTCAACTACACCAACGTCTCCGGCAGCTTCGTCGAGTGGACGGTGAACGCCGCGCAGGCGGGCACGCACTCGTTGACCCTGCGGTACGCCAACGGAACCGGCGTGAACCGGCCGGTCGACATCCGCGTCAACGGCGCGCTGTCCGCGAGCGCGGTGGCCTTCCCGGGCACGGGAGCGTGGACGACCTGGCAGACGAAGACCGTCACGGCGACGCTCGCGGCCGGGCAGAACAAGATCCGCGCGACCGCGACGACGGCGGAGGGCGGGCCCAACGCGGACAAGCTCACCGTCGATGCCGCTGACGCTGAAAAGCCGACTGCGCCGGGGAATCTGCGCTCCAACGGCGCGGCGACCCCGAGCACCGTCGCGCTGGCGTGGGATGCCGCGCGTGACAACGTCGGAGTCGTGGGCTACGACGTTTACCAGCACGGCCAGCACATGAAGTCGGTCACGGGGTTGTCCACGACCGTCGACGGGCTCACGCCGAACACCGAGTACCAGTGGACGGTCTTCGCGAAGGACGCGGCGGGCAACGTTTCCCCGGCGAGCAATGAGGTGGTCATCAAGACGCCTCCCGCGCAGCAGGACACCGAGGCGCCGTCTGCTCCGACGAACCTCGCGCGCGGCACGGTCGGGCCGAACAGCGTTGCGCTGCAATGGAGTCCGTCGCGGGACAACATCGGCGTGACGGGCTACGAGATCCTGCGCGACGGCCAGGTCGCGGCCACGGCCACGGGAACTTCCGGCGAGGTCGGCGGGCTGAATCCCAGCACTGCCTACAGGTTCACGGTTCGCGCGCGCGATGCCGTTGGCAACAGATCCGCTGCCAGCAACGAGGTCACCGTGACGACAGCTCCGCCCGGTGGTGGCGGTGGAGTGGAGCCGGGGCGGGTGACCACGATCGCGTCCAATGTGGACGTTCCGTGGGGAGTGGCGTTCCTGCCGGACGGTTCGGCGTTGGTCAGCGAGCGCAACAACTTCAACGTATTCAAGCTCACGCAGAGCGGACAGCGCACTGCCGCGGGCAAGGTTCCCAACGCGGTCACCACGGGCGGCGAAGGCGGCCTGCTCGGGCTTGAGGTGTCGCCGAACTTCGCTGCTGACAAGTGGGTCTACATCTACCACTCGTCCAACGCGGGCAACCGCGTCGTGCGGATGAAGTACGAGAACAACGCGCTCGTCCAGTCCAGCTACCAGGTCCTGCTCGGCAACATCCCGCAGAGCCGCTACCACAACGGCGGACGGTTGCGCTTCGGGCCGGGCGGAATGCTTTACGTGGCAACGGGTGACGCGCAGGCGCACCAGAACGCGCAGAACCTCGGCTCCACGGCGGGGAAGATCCTGCGGATCACGCCGGACGGAAAGGTGCCGGGCGACAACCCGTTCGCCGGGAACCCGGTGTGGAGCTACGGCCACCGCAACGTCCAGGGACTCGGCTTCGACTCGCGAGGTCGTTTGTGGGCAACGGAGTTCGGCAACAGCCAGATGGACGAGCTGAACCTGATCGTCAAGGGCGGCAACTACGGCTGGGCGGACTGCGAGGGCACCGCGACCGGGCTCGGCGGTGGTGGCTGCGGCAAGCCCGGGTTCATCCGGCCGGTGCGGACGTTCGCGCCGACGGGGTCGAACTCGCCCAGCGGTTTGACGATCGTCAACGACCACATCTTCATCGCGCAGACCACCGGGCAGCGCGTGTACCGAATGAAGATCAACGGTGACGGGGTCGAAGCGCCCAAGGCGTACTTCCAGGGCGCCTACGACCGCCTGCGCACGGTGGAGAAGTCACCGACCGGCGGGCTCTGGTTGACAACCACCACCGACAAGGACGGTACGGCCAACAACGACCGGGTCCTGCACGTGGAGCTGACCGGCTGAGGTGGCTGACGCACGGGGGACGGCTCGGGGCTGAACGGGTGATGACCCGCTGGTGAAACCCGGTGCTCAAGCCGTCCCCCGTGCGGCGGCGCCTCACTCGACGGGGTGCGGGTGTCAGGGGGCGTGTGTAGCTTCGGGATGACCCCAGGCACCAGGAGTGATCATCTTGACCGCACGCACCGCGCCCCCGAGCGCGCAGGTCGTCAGCACGCGCGCGCACGCCGAGGCCTACATCGCCTCGATCTGTTTCAAGACAGGGCCTCCGCGTCTGGTGGGCGTCGAGCTGGAGTGGACCGTGCACCACGCCGACGACCCGCGAAGACCGCTGGAACACGACAACCTCGTCGCCGCGCTCGGGGCCCACGCGCCGTCCGAGCTGAGCGGCCCGCAACTCCCTCTGCCGAACGGTTCGCTGCTCACCGTGGAGCCCGGTGGCCAGGTCGAGATCTCGACCGCCCCGCAGCCCGAACTGAGCACCCTGATCTCCCTCACTTCCGGCGACATCGCTTACGTCGCCGAACTCCTGCGTCAGTCCGGGCTCGTGCTCGGCGCCAACGGGACCGATCCGTTCCGGCCGCAGAAGCGCCTGCTGGACACGCCCCGCTATCGGGCGATGGAGCGGGCTTTCGAACCCGTTGGGCCGCACGGCCGAACCATGATGTGCAGCACCGCTGGCCTCCAGGTCTGCCTGGACGCGGGGGAGCCGCACCGGCTTCCCGCGCGCTGGGCCGCGGTGCACGCGCTCGGTCCGGTGCTGTCGGCGGCTTTCGCGAATTCCCCGGAACTGTGCGGCGCGCGCACGGGCTGGGCTTCTACGAGGATGCGCGCGGTTTCCGGGACCGATCCCGGGCGCACGTCGCCCGCGCCCGTGGGTGCCGATCCGGCGCTGCTGTGGGCGCGGCACGCGCTGGACACGCCGCTGGTGTGCTTGCGCAGACCGGGTGACGACTGGACGCCGCCAGCTGGCGTGACGCTCGGCGACTGGGCGGACGGCGCGCTCGCGCCGGCGCCGACCACCGACGACATCGACTACCACCTGAGCACGATGTTCCCGCCGGTGCGCCCGCGCGGCTACATCGAGGTGCGCTACCTGGACACGCAGCGGCCCGGCGAGTGGGTTGTGCCGGTGGTGCTGCTCACCGCGCTGTTCCACCGGGAGTCCACTGTGGACGCTGTGCTGGACGTGACGGAGGACGCCGCCGACCGCTGGGAGCAGGCGGCGCGGTACGGGCTGGCCGATCCGGTGCTGGCCCAGGTCGCCGCGAAGGTCTTCGAGCTGGGCGTGCGCGCGATCCCCGCGCTGGGGCTGCCCGCCGAACTGGCCGCGCTGGTGACCGAATCCCTTGATCGGGCGAGGGCGGGTGAACTGGCATGACGACCACGGAGCAGGAACAGCTGCGGGCGAAGGCCGCCGCCGAACTGGAACGGGCGCGGCTGCGCAGCGCGGCGCTGACCGACGTGCTGGACGACGACGAGCTGGTGCGGCAGCACTCGCCGCTGATGTCGCCGCTGATCTGGGACCTCGCGCACATCGGCAACCAGGAAGAGCTGTGGCTGGTGCGCGACGTCGGCGGCCTGCCCGCCGTGCGCAGCGACATCGATGAGCTGTACGACGCCTTCAAGCACTCGCGGTCGTCGCGACCGGCGCTGCCGCTGCTCAAGCCGGGTGAGGCGCGGCAGTACGTGGACCAGGTGCGACGCAAGACGATGGACGTCGTGGACCGCGTTCCCTTGCAGGGGCGCAGATTGGTCGAGAACGCCTTCGCCTTCGGCATGCTCGTGCAGCACGAGCAGCAGCACGACGAGACGATGCTGATCACCCACCAGACCCGCAAGAGCACGGCCGTGCTGCACGCTCCGGACCCGCCGAAAGCGGGCAGAGCCGTTCTGCCCCAAGAGGTTCTGGTGCCGGGCGGGCCGTTCACCATGGGCACCTCGACCGAGCCGTGGGCGCTGGACAACGAGCGCCCGGCGCACCAGGTGCACGTCGACGCGTTCTTCATCGACACCACGCCGATCAGCTGCGGGCAGTACCAGGAGTTCATGGCCGATGGCGGCTACGAGCGCGCGGAGCTGTGGAGCGAGGTGGGCTGGGAGCACCGCAACAAGGCGAATCTGCGCGCGCCGCTGTACTGGCGGAGGGACGGCGATCGCTGGCTGCGCGACTGCTTCGGCGTGGTCGGGCCGGTGCGCGACGCCGAACCCGTCGTGCACGTCAGCTTCCACGAGGCGCAGGCGTACGCGCGCTGGGCTGGCAAGCGGCTGCCGACCGAGGCGGAGTGGGAGAAGGCCGCGCGCTTCGACCCGGAGAGTGGGCGCTCGCGCAGATTCCCTTGGGGCGATGAGAATCCCGGGCCGGAGCACGCCAACCTCGGCCAGCGCCACCTGCGCCCGGCGGAGGTCGGCGCCTACCCGGAGGGTGCGTCACCGCTGGGTGTGCGGCAGTTGATCGGCGACGTGTGGGAGTGGGTGGACACCGACCTGCACGGCTACCCGGGCTTCACCGCGTTCCCCTACCAGGAGTACTCCGAGGTCTTCTTCGGGCCCGACTACAAGATGCTGCGCGGCGGCTGCTTCGGCACCGACGCGGCGGCCTGCCGTGGCACGTTCCGCAACTGGGACTACCCGATCCGCAGGCAGATCTTCTCCGGATTCCGTTGCGCGCGAACGCCAGGGGGTGGGGAGCTGGGGTAGCGCCATGTGCCGACACCTCGGCTACCTCGGCAGGGAAGTCCTGCTGGGCGACCTGCTGTTGCTGCCGCCGCGTTCCCTGATGCGCCAGTCCTGGGCGCCGCAGGACATGCGCGGCGGGGGCACGATCAACGCGGACGGCTTCGGCGTCGGGTGGTACACGGCCGCTCGACCCGAGCCGACCCGCTACCGCACGATCCGTCCACTGTGGAGCGACACGGCGTTCGCCTCGCTCGCCGGGACCACGAGCAGCGGCGCGGTGCTGGCCGCTGTGCGCTCGGCGACGGTCGGCATGCCCGTGGTGGAGACCGCGAACGCTCCCTTCGCTGACGGCGAGTGGTTGTTCAGCCACAACGGCCGCGTCGACGGGTGGCCGGTGTCGCTGGCGGGCCTCGCCGCGCGACTGCCGACCGTGGACCTGATCACGTTGGACGCGCCCACGGACTCGGCGGTGCTGTGGGCGCTCGTGCGGGACTGCCTGCGTGCCGGAGCGCCGCCGGGGGACGCGTTGGCCGAGGTGGTCGCGGAGGTCGACGCGGCGGCCCCGGGGTCGCGGCTGAACCTGATGCTCACCAACGGGCGGCAGCTCGCCGCGACGACCTGGGACCATGCGCTGTCGGTGCGGCAGACCGCAGGCGGCGTGCTGGTCTCCTCCGAACCCATCGACGACGAGTCCGACTGGAAAGCGTTGTCGGACAAGCAACTCATCACGATTAGTGAATCCACTGTGGACATCGAGAGCCTTTAGGAGCTTCACCATGCCACAGCTCGTGCTCGACCTGCACCACACCGAGGCCGACGCCGCGCGCTCCCTGCGCGCCGACGTCCTCGCCGGCCTCGCATCGACCCCGAAGTGGTTGCCGCCCAAGTGGTTCTACGACGCGCGGGGCAGCGCGCTGTTCGAGGAGATCACCCGGCTGCCCGAGTACTACCCGACCCGGGCCGAACGGGAGGTGCTGGAGCGCGAGGCCGACGAGATCGCCAGGGTGACCGGGGCGGAGACGCTGGTGGAGCTGGGCTCGGGCTCCTCGGAGAAGACCAGGCTGCTGCTGGACGCGCTGCACCGGCAGGGCCTGCTCAAGCGCTTCGTGCCGCTGGACGTCTCCACCAGCGCGCTGGCCATGGCCGCCTCCTCGATCGCGTCGGAGTACACCGACGTCGAGGTGCACGGGGTGGTCGGCGACTTCACCGCGCACCTGGACGCGATCCCGGCCGTGCCCAACCGCATGGTCGCCTTTCTCGGCGGCACGATCGGCAACCTGGAGCCGCAGGAGCGCGCGGTGTTCCTGCGCTCGGTGCGCGAGGCGCTGGAGCCGGGGGAGTGGTTGCTGCTGGGCGCGGACCTGGTGAAGGACCCCGGAGTGCTGGTGCCCGCCTACGACGACGCCGCCGGGGTGACCGCGGAGTTCAACCGCAACGTGCTGCACGTGCTCAACCGCGAGCTGGGCGCGGACTTCGAGGTCGAGGAGTTCGAGCACGTCGCGCGGTGGAACGAGGAGGCAGAGCGGATCGAGATGTGGCTGCGCGCGCGGCGGGCCATGAGCGTGACCGTCGCCGAGCTGGGGCTGCACCTGTCCTTCGCCGAAGGGGAGGAGCTGCGCACGGAGACCTCGGCGAAGTTCCGCAGGCAGGGCCTGGCCGACGAGCTGCACGCGGCCGGGCTGGCGCTGCGCCGGTTCTGGACCGACGGGGCGGGCCGGTACTCGGTGGCACTGGCGCAGGTGACCGCGACTACCGGCGGGTAACCTCGGGAACGTGAATCCGATTACCGCCGTGGCGCGTCGGCTCGGCCGCAAGAAGTGGTTCTCCGACCTCGGCCGGGCCGTCGTGCCCGTCGACCTCGCCGTGCAGCGCCGGACCAGGGGCAAGATCAGCCTGCTGGCGCTGCTCGGCCTGCCGTCGATGCTGCTCACCACGACCGGGCGCAAGAGCGGGCAGCCGCGCGAGGTGCCGCTGCTCTACGTCCCGCACCCGCGCGGCTTCATCGTGACCGGCTCGAACTGGGGCGGCGAGAAGCACCCGGCGTGGTCGGCGAACCTCATCGCCAACCCCGACGCGCAAGCCCTGGTCCGCGCGAAACCCGTTGCGCTGCGGGCGGAACTGGCCGAGGGGGAGCTGCGTGCGGAGCTGTGGGCGCTGATCACCCAGCACTGGCCCGCCTACGACACCTACGCGGAGCGGGCGGGGTCGCGGCGGATCAGGGTGCTCCTGCTGACGCCCAGGACGTGACTTTCGGGCACGGCCAATGGGCCTCCCCGGCGACGCGTCGAGCTGGCTAGGTTCGCCGTGTGCCCACACGTGCTGTTCTCGCGACGGTCATGGCCCTGCTGGTCTTCGGCGGCGGGGTCACGGCGGCGGCCGAGCCGGTGTCCTACGCCGCCGTCCGCTTGGTGAAGGCGACACCCAGCGCGCCGAGCACACCGGAGATCACGCTGCCCACCGGCTACTCGATGGTGCCCGGCGCGAAGCACCAGGTCGCGAGCCGCGCGGAGTTCCACTTCTACCTGCAAGGCCCGCGCAGCACGGGGGTGGAGATCTCCGTGCGCTGGCCGGGAACTCCGATCGGCGCGGTGATCGAGGGCAAGGACCGGATTCCCACCGAGGCGGAGCCGGAGGGCGTGCGGTTCACCGTGCCGGTGCTCGCGGCGAGCCCCAACGCGGCGAGCTGGACCGTGCAGGTGTCCAGCTACCTCAGCGGGTCGACCGCGAGCGGGCTCTACTGGCGCGTGGAGCACAACGACCCCGACCGCGTCGCCGGGCCGTGGACGTCGGTGGCCTGGCCCGCCGGGCAGGTGAAGGCCGTGGTGAACCACATGGCCGCCGCCGAGGTGGTGCTGCGCGACGCGGGGCTGGTCGAGAAGGCCCGGCAGCGCGGGCACTTCTTCGCGTTGATGGGCTTCGAGACCAACAACACGCTGCACACCGACAACCCGCCGCACTGGCACCTGTCGTACTACCCGGGGCAGACCTTCAGCGCTCCCAAGGCGCACGTGCCGCACTTCTGGGTGGACAAGGCCGGCGCGAACTTCTACAACGGCATGGACGTCGTCGGCGAGGGTCGCAAGAAGTTCTACGTCGGCGATCCCGCCCCGGTCCACGACGCCGATCGACAGCTCGTCGTCACGCTCACGATTCGCGCCGATGGCGGCCTGGACGTGTTGGTGCCCAACGGTTCCGCGTACTCGGTGCTGCCCGTGGAAGGCGGCCTGACCGAGGGTGCGCAGGTGCTCCGCGACGGCCAACCGCTGACCGTGGTTCGCGCGGTCGACGACGTGCGCGGCGGCGTGCTCACGCTGCCCGGAGGCGTGCACCGCTACGACCCGCTGACGGGCTCGCTGATCTGACGGGTCGGGATGAACTCGACGATCTCCGCTGTGGCCGCACGGCTGGTGACGAACGGGTCTCTGGCCACCGCGCGCTCAACCTCCTCGCGCGTGCCGTCGAGCACCATCAGCCCGCCAGTACGGGGTTCCAGGCGGCCCGCGAGGCGCACCAAGCCCTTGGCGAACGCGCCGTGCGGGTTCGCGTAGTGCTGCTCCAACAACGCGTCGATCGCTTCCATCGAGTGGTACTTCAAGAGGACGAGGAACATGCCTCCAGTGAAGCTCGTGCGATGGCTCGCTGACCAAGACGAATCCGCGCGCGAGGCATAGGCTGGGGCCTATGGCTCAGCTCGACGGCATCGAACTGCGGCACCTCCGTGCGTTCCTCGCGGTCGTCGAGGCGGGCACGATCACGGGCGCGGCCGAGGAGCTGCGGATCGCGCAGCCGAGCCTGAGCCAGCAGATCAGTGCCTTGGAGCGTCGGGTCGGCGCGAAGCTGTTCCGCCGCAACGCACGTGGAGTCCGGCTCACCCCTGCCGGTGACGCGCTCGCCGTGGCGGCCCGCAAGGCGTTCCGTGTGCTCTCGGACGGGTTGGACGCGGCGCGGTCGGTCCCGGTAGAGGTCGTTGTCGGGCTCTGCTCCGGGGTGTCTGGCGAGCTGTTGCACCGCCTGCGCGCCGAGGTCGACGGGGAGGTTCGCTTCGAGCCCGCGGACTCCGCCGCTCAGCCCGGGCTGGTGCGTTCGGGCGCGCTCGACCTCGGTGTGGTGCGGCTGCCCGTGCCGTTGGACGGCTTGAAGAGCACGGTTCTCGCCGAGCAACCGCTTGGCGTCGTCGTGCACCGCTCGCACCCGCTGGCCGAGTTGTCCACTGTGGACTGGACTTCGCTTGTGGGGCAGCGGCTGTTGTGGTTCCCGGAGGAGCGCGCGCCCGGCTACTCGACCGCGGTGCTGGAGCACGCGGCCTCGGCGGGCTGGAATCCTGAGCTGCACCGCGCTCCGGCTGGGCACACGTTGTTCGCCTACGAGTTGAGCAGTCAGCGCGATCTGGTGGCATTGCGGCCGAGCGCGGACGATTCCGAGCTGGTGTGGATTCCGTTCGCTCAGAACGCGCCTGTGGAACGTTTGGCGCTCATCAGAAAAAGCTTCGCAGAATGAGGAACGCGGCACTCGCGGCGGCGACTCCGAGGACGGCGTAGCGCAGTCGGGGGCCGCGGAGGAACTTGCGCAGCGGGCCCGAAGCCGCGAATCCGGCCAGCATGAACGGCAGCAGCACCGCCGCCGCGCCCAGGTGCTCCACCCGCACCTGCCCGGCGATCAGCAGGGTCACCACCGAGGAGATCGACGCCAGCAGGAAGTACGCGCCGAGCGTCGCGCGCACCACCGGCCCCTTGGAGTGCTGGTACAGCAGCGCGATCGGCGGCCCACCGATGGAGGACGCGGTGCCGAACGCGCCGCTCGCGGCCCCGGCGACGACCAGGCCCGGGCGGGTCGGTGTGAGCTTCAACGACAGCAGGGACAGCCCGACGCAGACCAGCACGGACACGCCGATCACCACGTTGAACTGCGTCAACGGCAGCGCGGCCACGGCGAGCACGCCCAGCACGTTGCCGGGCAACCTGCCCAGCATCGCCCAGCCGACGCCGCGCCAGTCGGTGTGCTCGTGCTCCCGCACGACCGCGAGCGCGGCCTGGACGCAGGCGATCATCAGCACCGGAACGGGGACCAGCGCCGGGTCGATCAACGCCAGCAACGGCCCGGCCAGCAGGTTCAGCCCGTAGCCGACCGCGCCCTGGACCACGGCGCCCACGAGCACGACCAGCCCGGCGAACAGCAGTCCGACCGAAGTTCCGCTTGCGGGGTCGAGCATCAGCGCGGACACAGCCATACGTTTGCACGCCGAGCGCTCGCGATCCCGGCGCCGTGGTTGATCCCACACAAAGAGCGATGGTTGGCAAACGGGTGGTTTTTCTGCCCTTAAGTGCGATTTGCCCTTTCTGGTGGAGAAATGGGGTTGGCGCGTCGAGCCCGGCGCTGATGGGCTGCGCCGGGGAACGCGCAAGGGGGCCGCAATGCACGACGCACATTCCTTTGTGGGGCGAGGCGCTGCCGTCGCGGAGTTGACCGCCTGCCTCGATCGCGCTGTGGCCGGGCTGGGGTCGCTGGTGCTGGTGGCAGGTGAGGCCGGGATCGGGAAGACGGCTCTGGTCGAGCGCTTCGCCGCCGCCGCGGGCAAACGCGACGTCCGGGTGCTGTGGGGCGGGTGCTGGCCGGGCCAGGGCCAGTCACCGTACTGGCCGTTCGTGCAGGTGCTGCGCGGATGCGTCGCGAATCGGGGCTGGGACTGGGTTTCTGGGCTCGTCGGCGAGGACGCGCGCTACCTCAGCCGGGTGCTGCCCGAGCGTGAGGACACCGCAGGCGCCGAGGACGAGTCGACGCGCTTCCGCCTGTTCGACACGCTGACCAGGGTGCTCGTCGGCTGTGCCGGGGAACGGCCGCTGCTGGTGGTGCTGGAGGACCTGCACTGGGCGGACGAGGGATCGTTGCGCTACCTGGAATTCCTCGGTCATCAGCTCCGGCAGGCGGGCCTGGTGGTGATCGGCACCTACCGCGACGTGGACGCCGAGGACTCCGCGCTGACCGAGCGGCTGCCGCAGCTGCGGCGGTTCGGGCCGAGGGTGGACCTCACCGGGCTCGACCGCGAGGAGGTCGGCCAGCTCATGCGCTCGATCACCGCCACGAGCCCGCCCGCCGACCTCGTGGCCAAGGTGCACCGCAGCAGCGGCGGGAACCCGCTGTTCGCCGGGGAGGTCGCGCGGCTGCTCGGCGCGGGCGGCTCCGGCCTGGACATCCCCGCCGCCGTCGAGCACGTCATCGACCGCCGCCTTGCGTTGCTCGGCGAGGAGGAGGTGGCGCTGCTGTCCACCGCCGCCGTGCTCGGCGCGGAGTTCGATCCCGCCGAACTCGCCGACCTGGCCCTGGTGGACGTGCGCGGCCGCCTAGCGGAATCGTTGCGCCGTCGCGTGCTGGTCGCGGTCGAGGGAGACCGACTGCGTTTCGTGCACGCGCTGCTGCGCGACGCGCTCTACCGCCGCTTGGCCGTCGCCGACCGCGAGGCCCTGCATCGCCGTGCTGGCAAGGCGATCCTCGCGCGCGCCACCGATCGGGGCGCCGTCGCGAGCCGGGTCGCGCACCACCTCAGCCTCGGCAACGGCCCGCAGCAGGCGGTCCAGTACGACGTGCTCGCGGGCAAGCACGCGATGCGCTCGCTCGCCTTCGAGGACGCCGTCCGGCACTTCGCCCGAGCCGCTGAGGCCGCCGCCGAAGGGGAAGGCGCGCAACGCTGCGACATCCTGATGAACCTCGCGCTCGCGCAGTGGCGCTCCGGCAACGGCAGGCTCGCCGCGCGGACCTACCAGGACGCTTTCGAGCTGGCCAAGGCCATCGGCGACGTGCGCTCGCTCGGCCTCGCCGCGCTGGGCTGCTGCGTGCGGGACGAGCTGTGGGCGAACGAGCCGAAACTGATCGTCAACCTTGAGTACGCGTTGGATGCCTTGGGAGACAAGGATTCCGCGCTGCGCGCACGACTGCTCGCGCGGCTCTCGCGCGAACTCGTCCTCGTGCCTGGGACGGGGGAGCGGCGTGGCGTGCTGGTCGCGGAGGCAGAGTCCTTGGCGCGCGCCGCAGACGATCCCGCGACGCTGGCCGAGGTCCTGGGCACGATGCACAACGCGCACTGGACCCCGGACAACGCCGGTGACCGCCTGCGGACGGCCATCGAGATCATCGAGCTCGGCAGGCGCGCGGGCGACGAGAACCTGGCCGCGGACGGCGCGCTGTGGCGGGTGGTGTGCCTGGTCGAGCTGGGGGATCGGGTCGAGGCGGAGAAAGCCCTTGTCGCGTACGGCCGCTGGGCCGAGGAGCTGCGCGCGCCGCTGAGGCTGTTCTACCACCGGTGCGTCGCCGCGCACTTCGCCTTCCTGGACGGGCGCTTCGCCGACTCCGACCCGATCATCGAGGAGGCGCTGGTCCTCGGCGAGCGCGCGCACGTCGAGGCCGCCGAACACCTCTACTACCAGCACAAGACCGCACTCGCGCTGGCGCGCGGCGACCGCGCGGAGGCCGAGGCCCAGCTCGCCGCGTACGGCAGGCGGATGTCACAGCGACCGGAGTTCACCGCGTTCGGCCTCTGCGTCACCGCCGTCGTCCAGGCCAAGCTCGGGAAAACCGCTGAGCCCAAGGCTTTCCTGGACATGGCGATGTCGCAGAGCGCTCCCGCGATCGCGGGCCAGCCGCTGGGGATCTGCCTGCTGACGATGCTCGCCGAGATCACCTACCGCACCGGCGCCACCGAGCACGCCGAGCCGCTGTTCGACGCGCTCAGCCCGTACGACGGCTGCGTCGCGGTCGGTGCGGGGACGGTGCACGGCTTGGTGGCGCACGCGCTCGGGCTGCTCGCGGTGCTGCTGTCCCGGGCCGAGGAGGCCGAGCGCTACCTGAGTCGCGCCGCCGGGCAGGCCAAGTCCATGCGCGCTCGGCCGCTCTTCGCCCGGATTCGCTTGGACCACGCGCGTTTCCTCGGCGGGACACCGCGCGGAGCTTCGCTGGCCGCCGAGGTGCGTGACGAGTGCGCCGAGCTGGGAATGGCTCTGTTGCACGAGGAAGCGCTCGCGCACGTGGAGCCGGTCGGGGCCGCGCGATCGGCTTCGCTGCGGCGCGAGGGGGAGTACTGGTCGCTCCACTGTGGACAGAACGTGGTGCGGCTCAGGAACACCAAGGGGATCGGCTACCTGGTGCGGCTGCTGTCCAGTTCGGGAGAGCTGCACGTCCTCGATCTGGTGGGCGCGGAAACCGTTGCCCAGCAAGGGCTTCCCGTGCTCGACGCGACCGCGAAGGCCGCTTACCGCGCGCGCCTTGAGGACCTTCGGGCCGAGCAGGAGGAGGCCGAGTCCTTCAACGACCTCGCCCGCGCCGACCGCGCCCAGGCGGAGATCGACGCGCTCGTCCAGGAGCTGGCGGGCGCTGTGGGGCTCGGCGGCCGCGAACGGCGCACCGGCTCCAGTGCCGAGCGCGCCCGGCTCAACGTGACCCGCAGCCTGCGCACCATCATCGCGCGCATCACCGAGGGCGACGCGGAGCTGGGCCACCACCTCGACACCACGATCCGCACCGGCACCTACTGCGAGTACCGCCCAGGACCACGTCCGCCCGTCACTTGGAACTGGTGACGGGCGGACGAGATCGAGCGCTGGATCAGCTGCGAACCATCTTGCGCAGCACGTACTGCATGATGCCGCCGTTGCGGTAGTAGTCCGCCTCGCCGGGGGTGTCGATGCGCACGACCGCGTCGAACTCCACCTTCGAGCCGTCGCCCTTGGTCGCGGTCACCTTGACGGTGCGCGGGGTGGAGCCGTCGTTCAGCCCGGTCACCCCGGCCACGTCGAAGGTCTCCGTGCCGTCCAGGCCCAGCGACTCGGCGGTCTCGCCCTGCGGGAACTGGAGCGGGAGCACGCCCATGCCGATCAGGTTGGAGCGGTGGATGCGCTCGAAGGACTCGGCGATGACCACGCGCACGCCCAGCAGGCTGGTGCCCTTGGCCGCCCAGTCCCGTGAGGAACCCGAGCCGTACTCCTTGCCCGCCAGCACCACCAGCGGCACGCCCGCCTCGGCGTAGGCCACCGACGCGTCGTAGATGGTGCTCTGCTCGCCGTCGGCCAGGAAGTTGCGGGTGAAGCCGCCCTGCACGTCGTCCAAGAGCAGGTTGCGCAGGCGGATGTTGGCGAAGGTGCCCCGGATCATCACCTCGTGGTTGCCGCGGCGGGAACCGTAGGAGTTGAAGTCCCTGCGCTCAACGCCGTGCTCGGTGAGGTACTTGCCAGCGGGCGAGTCGGCCTTGATCGAACCGGCCGGGGAGATGTGGTCGGTGGTGACCGAGTCGCCCAGCAGCGCCAGCACGCGCGCGCCGGAGACGTCGGTGACCGGGGTGGTCTCCATCGTCATGCCCTCGAAGTACGGGGGCTTGCGCACGTAGGTGGAGTCATCGGCCCACTCGAAGGTGTTGCCGGTCGGCGTCGGCAGCGACTTCCACCGCTCGTCACCGGCGAAGACGTCGGCGTAGTCCTTGACGAACATCTCCGAGGAGATCGAGCTGGAGATGACGTCCTGGATCTCCTGCGGCGTCGGCCAGATGTCGGCCAGGAACACCGGCTTGCCGTCGGGGTCGGTGCCCAGCGGCTCGGTGTCCAGGTCGAGGTCCATCGTGCCCGCGAGCGCGTACGCGACCACCAGCGGCGGGGAGGCCAGGTAGTTCATCTTGATGTCGGGGCTGATCCGGCCCTCGAAGTTGCGGTTGCCCGAGAGCACCGAGACCACCGACAGGTCGTTGTCGTTGATCGCCTTCGAGATCTCCTCCGGCAGCGGGCCGGAGTTGCCGATGCAGGTGACGCAGCCGTAGCCGACCAGGTGGAAGCCGAGCTTCTCCAGGTACGGCAGCAGCTCCGCCTTCTCGTAGTAGTCCATGACGACCTTGGAGCCCGGCGCCAGGGAGGTCTTCACCCACGGCTTGCTGGCCAGGCCGCGCTCGACGGCGTTCTTGGCCAGCAGCGCCGCGCCGATCATCACCGAGGGGTTGGAGGTGTTGGTGCACGAGGTGATCGAGGCGATCGCCACGTGCCCGTGGTCCAGCGTGGTCTCGGTGCCGTCGGCCAGCGTCAGCGCGACGCGCTTGCTGCTGCGGCCCTTCGCGCTGGGCAGGCCGTGCGGCTCGTCGGCGCCGTTGGAGTTCGAGATGGCGGGGGAGTCCGACGCCGGGAAGGACTCCTCGGAGGCCTCGTCGGCCTTGCCGGAGTCACCGACGTAGTCGCCGAGCACGCCGCGGAACTTCGCCTTGGCCTCGGCCAGCACGATCCGGTCCTGCGGGCGCTTGGGGCCGGCGATGGACGGGACCACGGTGGCCAAGTCCAGCTCGATGTGCTCGGAGAAGTCCGGCTCGGCGGCCGGGTCGTGCCAGAGGCCCTGCTCCTTGGCGTAGGCCTCGACCAGCGCCAGCTGCTCCGCGGTGCGGCCGGTGAGCTTGAGGTAGTTCACCGTCTCCTGGTCGATCGGGAAGATCGCCGCGGTGGAGCCGAACTCCGGGCTCATGTTGCCGATGGTGGCGCGGTTGGCCAGCGGCACCGCGGTCACGCCCGAGCCGTAGAACTCGACGAACTTGCCGACGACGCCGTGCTTGCGCAGCATCTCGGTGATCGTCAGCACCAGGTCGGTGGCGGTGGTGCCGGGGGGCAGCTCGCCGTGCAGCTTGAAGCCGACCACGCGCGGGATCAACATGGAGACGGGCTGGCCGAGCATGGCCGCCTCCGCCTCGATGCCGCCGACGCCCCAGCCGAGCACGCCGATGCCGTTGACCATCGTGGTGTGGCTGTCGGTGCCGACCACGGTGTCCGGGTAGGCCTGACCGTTGCGGGTCATGACCACGCGCGCCAGGTGCTCGATGTTGACCTGGTGCACGATGCCGGTGCCGGGCGGCACCACCTTGAACTCGTCGAAGGCGCTCTGGCCCCAGCGCAGGAACTGGTAGCGCTCCTTGTTGCGCTGGTACTCCAGGTCCACGTTGCGCTCGAAGGCGTCCGGGCGCGCGAACACGTCGGCGATCACCGAGTGGTCGATGACGAGCTCGGCCGGGGCGAGCGGGTTGACCTTGGCGGGGTCGCCGCCGAGGCCGGTGACGGCCTCGCGCATGGTGGCCAGGTCCACGACGCAGGGCACGCCGGTGAAGTCCTGCATGATGACGCGGGCCGGGGTGAACTGGATCTCCGTGGCCGGGTCGGCCTTCGGGTCCCAGCTGCCGAGCGCGCGGACGTGGTCGGCGGTGATGTTGGCGCCGTCCTCGGTGCGGAGCAGGTTCTCCAGCAGGACCTTCAGGCTGTACGGGAGCCTCGCGGCGCCGTCGACGGCGCTCAGGCGGAAGATCTCGTACGAGGCGTCGCCGACGGCCAGTGTGCCGCGGGCACCGAAGCTGTCCTTGCTCGCAGGTGCAGTCACGTGAAACTCCATCACGGGCGGTGAGTCCGGGAACGGGGGCGAGTCTTGCGCACTCTCGCTGAGTTCGCTGGCGCACCCCTCACTTGATGAAAACAGTACGCTTGTCCTGTATTCGCGTTCAACCCGGGGTGCACGTGGCGTCTGGCACTGTTGTCCCGTGATCGCTTTGACCGACGTCGGCAAGCGCTACGGGCGCGGCCCGTGGGTGCTGCGCGGCGTCAGCCTGGATGTGGACCGCGCCGAGCTGGTCGTGCTGCTCGGTGTCAACGGCAGCGGCAAGTCCACGTTGATGCGCGTGCTCGCCGGGATCGTCGCGCCCACCGCGGGCACCGTCACCGGCCGGAGCACGATCGGTTTCGTGCCGGAGCGCTTCCCCGCCGGTCTCAAGCTCTCCGCCCGCGACTACCTCCGCCACCAGGCGGCGGTGCGCGGTGCCGGTGACACCGGCATGGAGTTCCTGGAGCGACTCGGTTTCGCCGGGAACCCCGACCGCCCCATGGCCGAGCTGTCCAAGGGCAACACCCAGCGCGTCGCCCTCGCCCAGGCCTTCGTCGCCGCCCCCGCCCTGCTCGTGCTCGACGAACCCTTCGCCGGCCTCGACGAGCACTCCCGCGCCGAGCTCTGCGCCATGATCAACGCCGCCGTCACCGAGGGCGCGTCGGCCGTGGTCACCGACCACACCGGCTCCCGCTCCCGCCTCGCGTCGACCCGCACCGTCGCCGTCGCGGACGGTTCGGTCCGCTCCGTCGACACCGATTCCACCGGCACCGGCGCGGTCGTCCTCACGTGCCCGTCCGACCTGCACGCTGAGGTGATCTCGCTGCCCGGAGTGCTCCAGTCCTCGCAAGGACCGTTGGTGCGCCTGGAAGTTCTCGGCGCCGAGGTCGATTCGGTGCTCACCGCCGCACTCGCCCTCGGCTGCTCGGTCCACGAGGTCCGCCGGAGCGCCGCATGACCGCGTTGGTCCGCTACCTCGGCGCCGAGCTGATCAGCTCCCAACGCTGGTTCCCGCCGATGGTCGTCTTCGCCGCCGTCTTCGGCATGCTCTACTCCACCGGCGCCGGCCCCGCGATCCCCGCCTACGGCGCCACCGTGCTCCTGTTGTTCCCGGTCAGCGCCTGGCTCAGCGCCGTGGTCGCCAACAGCGAAGACCCCGTCACCCGCATGGTCACCATCACCGCCGCCGGAGGTTGGCGCCGCGCGTCCACCGGAGTGCTCCTCCTCGCGGCGCTGTGCAACGCCCTGCTGGTCGCCCTCTCGGTGCTGGTCCCGATCCTCGTGAACCCCTCGCCGTACCCGGTGTCCACGGTGTTGATCGGCCTCGGCGCCCACGTTGTCGCCGCGTCGCTCGGCATCGCCGTCGGCCTCCTCTGCGCGCGCCCCGTTCTCGCCGGTCCCGGTTGGACGATGAGCGCCCTGATCACCGTGATGCTCATCGCCGTGGGCTTGGGCCGCGTGCCGCCGCTGGGTGATCTGGTCGGCCAGATGTTCGTTCCGGCACCGCCTGCCGCCCTGGCCGCTTCGCTGGCCTGGCACGTTCCGCTGGCCCTCGTGGTTCTCGGTGCCGCTCACGTGGTGATCAACCGAGTCGGCGCTCGGCGGCTCTAGAACGGTGCCGGGTCCGCGATGGGTTCCAGTTCCGTTTCGTGGACCCTGCCGCTGGGTGTGATCCACACGTGGCTGCCGTCGTCCCGGTTCTCACACCGCCAGTTGGAGTGGGTCTTCATGTTGTGGTGGTGCCTGCACTTCGGCCGGAGATTGCGGATCGTGGTGTTGGTTCCGTCGTAGGGGCGGCAATGATCCACATCGCAGCGTTGTGCCGGTTGTTGGCATCCGATCGCGGTGCAGCGCGGGTAGCGGGCGTTGATCAACTCCCGCTGTTTCGCCGTGGGCCGGTAGGTGTTGCTGACTTCCTCCGCCATGCCAGTGGCCGGGTCGGTCAAGATCCGCTTCCAGATGCCGCCCGCTGCGATGTCCTGAGCGACGCTCGTGGGGATTGGCCCGTATCCAGCCAGCATGCCTGGGTCATCGGTCAACCCGAGGAGCGCGGTCACCGGCATCGTCAGGTAGACCATCGTCTGTCCCTGCGGGGCGGGGGTGTCGAGTCCCAGCAGGAGGTCGCGGGCGACGTCGGCGCGTTTCTGGTCGAGGGTTCGGTCGTCTTTGGGGAGACTGCGCGCGATGCGGTCGATGTGGTCGTAGGCCATGGCGGTGTCGTGGGCGGTCATGCCCAGGCGAAGTTCGGCCATGCCGTCGTCCAGGTTGGTCTTCCACACCAACCGCTCTTTGCGCTTCTCCTCATGACGACGCTCAGCAGCCTTCGGGTCCAGTTTGTGGATCAACGTCTGGGCACGGCGACGGACTGAGGTGTGGGTACGGGTGGGCGCGTAGTCCAGGAGATCTGCCTCGGCGATCGACGCTTGGGGCTCCTTCAAGATCTGCAGCTGGTCGACGATGAGGCGGGCTTTGCCCTCATCGATGGAACCGGCCGACAACGCCGCCAACACCAAGGGGCGTTCGGTGAGTTCTAGGGAGTTGGAGAGGATGTGGTCGGCGCCGCGTCGGGAGATGTGCAAGGCGCAGGCGACCTCATTCTGCACATACCGGTAGTCACGATCATCGGCGGCGTCCTGGAATGCGGTCAAGGCCGAAGCGAGATTCGCTTTCGCATGACACAAAGCAGCGTGACTCGCCTCAACCTCGACCAACAACTCTTCGAGGGTCATACCTCAATTCTACCCTCGAATTCGAAACGATCATGGCTCTAAAGAATGAATTCCCAGGCGCCCCGCCGCCCGAAAAACGCAACCCCCGACCAACGGAACGCGCGGCTGGAATGGTCGGCTTTACCTGGGGTGCGCGTGCCATACGCTTGTCCGCGTGGGCCGGGATTCATCCCGTGCCCGCCCGGCCAAAGACGGCACGCGCAAGGGGTCCCAGGTCAAGCCGGCCCCACGCCGGAACCAGCGCAGCCAGCCGTACCCCGGGAAACCTAAGCAGCGTCCGTAGCCCGCAAAACAGGAACCTCACGCCGATCCGGCGACGACGGCGCAGGCAACCGCTCCTGCCGATTCAAAGCGAACAACAAACCCAACCCGACCAACAACAACCCATGCGACGCCACCCGGGCAAAAGGCACAGTCCCGGCAATCAGGTCGTGCACCGAATACCCGATCAACAACACCAAGAACCCCGACAAAACCGCAAGCAACCCGGCCACAGCGCGGGTCCGCAAAGCCGCCCAGAGCATGCCCACCGCGAGGCCGATGTTCCACGCGGTGCTCTCGTTGGACAGGTGCCCCGACATGAGCCCGCCGTGCGCGGCGTCGACGCCGATCAACTGCGCGATGCCGAGCGCCAACTGGGTCGTGGCGACCGCGACGAGCGCCGCGCGGGTCCACCGGCCTGGCTGGCGGGGCGCGGGGGCCGCGGCGAGAATAGCGGGCACGAGGTCGGGCGGGGTGACGGCTGGGCGCACGCGCAAAGACCTGGTCAGAGCGGTCGCGCGGTCCTGCCAGGCGCGGCACTCGGAGCAGCCCCGGAGGTGCGCGTCGGGGTCGACGGGCTCCGGTTCGCCGTCCATCCTCGCGGAGAGCGCTTCACGGCAGGTCGCACAGTTCACACCCTGATTGTCGGCTGAGGACGGGGGTGAGTTCCCGGCGGCCGGTGGATTACGCTTCGGCGTCGTGAGTGTGCCGGAGGGTGACGACGAGCGCGTGACGCAGTGGGCGCTGGACGCCGGGGCCGGTGACCGCGCCGCGCTCGAACGGTTCGTCCGCGCGACGCAGCGTGACGTGTGGCGTTTCGTCGCGCACCTCGCCGACGTGCGTTCGGCCGACGACCTCGCGCAGGAGACCTACCTCCGAGCCCTCGGCAGCCTGCACCGCTTCGCCGCCCGCTCCTCCGCGCGCACCTGGCTGCTGTCCATCGCCCGCCGCGTGGTGGTCGACCAGGTCCGCGCCGCCGTGGTCCGCCCGCGCACGACCGGCGGGGTCGACTGGGCCGCGGCGGCCGACGCCGCGCAGTCCCGGAGCACGGCGGCCGGGTTCGAGGACGTGGTCGAGCTGAACCTGCTGCTGGACGGCCTCGCCGGGGACCGCCGCGAGGCGCTGGTGCTGACCCAGGTGCTCGGCCTGTCCTACGCCGAGGCCGCCGAGGTCTGCGACTGCCCGGTCGGCACGATCCGCTCCCGCGTGGCGCGCGCCCGCGAAGACCTGCTCGACCTCGCGGAGCAGCGCGACACCGGCTGAGCGTTATCGACTCGTCACCTTCGCCTGGAACTCCCGCCCGCGTCGCGCCGACCACTCGGACATGCGGATCACGCCACAGGCCGGGAAGGCCATGGGGGTCGAGGTGACCGGCTTCGACGCCGCCACCGCGAGCGACGAGGACGTCCGGGCGATCGCCGACGCGGTCTACCGGCACAAGATCGTGCTGCTCAAGGGCCAAGAGCTGAACCCTCGCGAGTTCCTGGACCTGGGCGCGCGCTTCGGTGAGCCGGTCACCTACTACCAGCCGATGTACCGGCACCCCGAGTTGCCAGAGATCTTCGTCTCCGCCAACGAAGGCGGCTACGGCGTGCCGAAGACCGGGAAGTTCTGGCACGCCGACTACCAGTTCATGCCGGAGCCGTTCAGCATCACGCTGATCCACCCGCAGGTCGTGCCGAGCGAGAACCGGGGCACCTACTTCATCGACATGGGCAAGGCCTACGAGCGCTTACCCGAGGACCTGCGCGCGGCGATCGAGGGGACGACGAGCCTGCACAGCGCGCGCCGCTACTTCAAGATCCGGCCGAGCGACGTGTACCGGCCGATCTGGGAGGTCATGGAGGACATCGAGCGCGAGACGCCGCCCGTCGCGCAGCCGACCGTCTTCGAGCACCCCGTCACCGGCGAGTCCGTGCTGTTCATCAGCGAGGGCTTCACCTACGCCATCGAAGGCGCCGAAGACGATGTCCTGCAACGGCTTCTGCACGAGACGGGACAGCTCGACCCGGAGTGCGCGCACCCGAACATCCACCTCCAGACCTACGAGCGCGGTGACCTGCTCATCTGGGACAACCGCAGCCTGATCCACCGCGCGCTGCACACGGCGACGCCGGAGCCCGCGGTCTCGCACCGCGTCACCGTGCTGGACGAGCACAAGCTCTACGCGCGGGCGCTGTGATGGGTGATCTGCTGCTGGAGCGCGTGCTCCGACCGTACAAAGTGGACTGTCGCTACCTGCTCTCCGCCGAACCGATCGGTGACAAGGCCAGCGGTGACTTCGCCATCCCCGAGTCCTGTTACATCGACGACACCGGGCACTTCAACTCGGTGGAGTTCAACATCTGCTACAACCAGCTCGTCTACTACCTGATGGCGCGCGCCGTGCAGGACGGGTCGATGCCCGACTTCGAGCCGTGGACGCTGGAGGACTACTGGCGCAAGCAATTGCCGGACATCCTCATCGCCTCGTTCGAGTCCCGGTTCAAGCGGCCGATCAACGCCAGGCGGTTCTCCGGCGAGGTCACGATCGCCGACATCCGCTACCGCGAAGCGACCCGGCCGATGTTGTTGGCCCGCACCGAAGTTCGGTTCTGGGACGACGAGGGCGGCGCCGCGCAGGGCAAGGTGCTCCTGGCGATCATGGAGCCGCCGCGTGGCTGAGCGCACCCTCGGCGGAGCCCTGCGCGCGCAGGCTTCCGACCGCACCGCGTTGATCTGCGGGAGCGAAAGAACGTCCTATGCGGAGCTTGACCGGGAAGCCGACCGGATCGCCCGGAAACTGAACTCCGGCGAGCGGATCGCTTTCCTGGGCAAGGAATCCCCGCACTACTACGAGCTGTTGTTCGGGTGCTCGCGCTCCGGCGCCGTGCTCGTGCCCATCAACTGGCGGCTCACCGCGGCCGAGGTGAAGCACATCGTCGAGGACTCCGGTGCGACCGTGATCTTCGCCGATCGCGGCTGCGCCAAAGCGGTTCCGGACATGCCCGTGGTGTGGCTGGAGGACTTCGAGCACTGGAAAGCCTCTGCGCCCGAGGGGAATCCCGTCCAGGCGGGGCCGGACGACGCGGTGGCGCAGCTCTACACCAGTGGGACCACCGGTTTGCCCAAGGGTGTCGTGCTCGGTCAGCGCGGCTTCTTCGAGGTGCGCGCGGCGCTGGAGGCCAACGGGCTCGACTGGCTGGACTGGCGCTCCGAGGACGTCAGCCTCGTTGGTGTTCCTGGGTTTCACATCGGCGGCCTGTGGTGGGCCGTCCAGGGGCTGACCGCCGGCATCACGAACGTGATCATGCCCGCGTTCGTCCCGGCGGAGGCGGTCCAGCTCGTGCGCGAGCACGGCGTGACGATCACGTGCGTGGTGCCCGCGATGCTCCGCCTGATGCTCGACGAACGTCAGCCGCTGCGCGGACTTCGCAAGATCGTCTACGGCGGCTCGCCGATCTCCGAGGCGTTGCTGTCGCGGTGCATCGACGAGGTCGGGTGCGAGCTGGCGCAGATCTACGGGCTCACCGAGACCGGCAACACCGCCGTCTGCCTGCCGCCGTCCGAGCACAAGCCCGGTGGTGCGCGCATGCAGGCGGCTGGACGCCCGTACCCCGGCTTCGCCGCCGAGATCCGTGACGCGCGGGGGAAGCCGCTGCCGGTGGGCGAGGTCGGTGAGGTGTGGCTGCGCAGCCCGGCGAACATGCTGGAGTACTGGCGCAATCCCACGGCCACCGAAGAGTCCCTTGTGGACGGATGGCTGCGCACGGGCGACGCGGGGTGCGTGGACGAGGAGGGCTACGTCTTCCTCCGCGACCGCATCAAGGACATGATCATCGTGGCGGGGGAGAACGTGTACCCGGCGGAGATCGAGGGCGTGCTGGCCGGGCACCCCGCCGTCGCGGACTCGGCGGTGATCGGCGTCCCCGATGAGCGGTGGGGCGAGTCCGTGCACGCCTTCGTGGTGACGCGGGAGAAGGCCACCGCGCGGGAGCTGATGACCTTCCTCCAGGGCAAGCTCGCCTCGTTCAAGCTGCCGCTGCGCTACGAGTTCGTCGAGGCGATCCCGCGCAACCCCAGCGGCAAGGTGCTCCGCCGCGTGCTGCGCGAGCAGTTCTGGGCCGACCGCGACCGGCAGGTCAACTGACGTGGCCCTGACGCTGCGCCAGGTTCGGGCCGACGTCGCCGAGTTTCTGTTGATGGAGCCGGAGGAGCTGACCGACGACCTCAACCTGTACGACGCCGGGCTGGACTCCGTCCGGATGCTGACGATCGTGGACGGCTGGCGCGAGCACGGCGTGCACGTCGCCTTCGCCGACCTCATGGAACGGCCCACCGTCGCCGACTGGTGGTCGATGCTGACTGTTACCTCCGAACAGGCCACACCGAACCAGGTTCTCACCTCAGCACAGCAAGGGATTCGGGCCGCGCAGTTGCTCGATCCGGCCAGTCCCGCGTACAACACCGGCGAATACGTCGAGATCCGCGGCACGATCGACCCGGACGCGTTCGAACGATCGCTCCGCCAGGTCATGAGCGAGATCGGCCAGCGATTCGCATTCCACAAAGGACAGTCCTCAGTGGAGGACGCGCTCGCCTGGATGCGCCGGGACCTGGGGACGGCGGTCGACCTCGATGAGGGGCCGCTCTTCGGGCACGCGCTGTTCCAGGTGAATGACGAGGTCTTCCTGTGGTATCACCGAGTTCACCACATCGCCCTGGACGGCTATGGCGTCGCGCTCGTCGCCCGGCGGCTGGCCGAGGTCTACACCGCGCTGGCCGAGGGGCGGGCTCCTGAACCGCACAAGTTCGGCACGGCTGTCGTGGAGCCGATCACGGATTCGCGGCAGTACTGGTTGGACTACCTCGAAGGCTGTCCTCCGGTCGTGAGCTTCGCCGAGGGCGGTGGCTTGCCCTCACGCGACTTCCACCGCGTTCGCGCGCGGGCGGAAGCGAAGCCGGACCTCGTGGTCGCGGCGGTCGCCGCCCACCTGAGTCACGTGAGCGGCGCCGAGGAGGTTGTGCTCGGCCTGCCCGTGCTGAACCGGCCAGACACCGCCGCGTTGAGCGTGCCGACGACGGTGCTCAACGCGATTCCGTTGCGGCTGCGCGTGGACACCGATGATCTCGCCGTGCTCGCCGAGCGGGTGTCCGCGGATCTCCGGCGGAGCCTGCCGCACCAGCACTACCGCTTCGAGCAGCTCCGCCGCGACATCGGCCTGCGCAAGCGGTTGTTCGGGCCGGTCGTGAACGTGATGCCCTTCGACTACGACTTCCGCTTCGCGGGCGCGCCGTGCCGGGCGCACAACCTGTCGGCGGGGCCGGTCGAAGACATCGCGGTCAACGTCTACGACCGCCGCGACGGCTCCGGGATCGAGATCGTCATCGACGGCAACCCCGATCGGTACTCTGTCGATGACCTTGAACGGCACCTCGACGGAGTGCTCGGATTCCTTGCCGGGCAACTTTCCGTGCTCGATGGCGGCTCACACAACGAAGTCCGTTCGGTCGCGGAGCTGATCCGCGCTCAGCCTCCGCATGCGATCGCGATCGAGCGCGGGGAGCAGCGGCTCACCTACGGGGAACTCCTCGCCGCGACCGAGCGCGTGGTCCAGGTCAAGCCGACACGGGACATCGACACCGTCGCGAAGATCGTCGGAGCCGTCCTCGCGGGCGGCGCCTACGCCCCGTTCGAAGACCCCTTGCCGGACATGGAGTTCGCCGACCCGGCGTATGTGATGCAGACGTCCGGCTCGACCGGCAGACCACGGCGCGTGGTAGTCGGGCACAGCGCGCTCAACGCCTTCGTGGCCGCTGCTGTGGAGCGCTATGAACTTCGGAACACCGACCGCGTCCTTCAGTTCGCGCCGTTGAACTTCGACGCGAGCGTTGAAGAGATCTTCCCGATCCTGTGCGTCGGCGGCACTCTCGTCCTGCGCACCGACGAGATGACCGAGTCCCCGCAAGCACTTCTGCGCGCATGCGCGGAGCAGCGGATCACTGTTCTCGATCTACCGACGGCGTATTGGCACGAGCTGGCGTTCGCGATGCCACCGCTGCCGCCGGAGCTGCGCTTGGTGATCATCGGCGGGGAAACGGCACTGCCAGAGCGTGTTGAGCGTTGGCGCAGAGCACAACCTCGCGCACAGCTGATCAACACCTACGGCCCCACCGAAGCCACCGTGGTGGCGATAGCCGCCGATCTCGTTGCCGGAGACGGAGTCCCGATCGGGACTCCGCTGCGCGGTGTGCGGGCAGTCGTGGCGGACGCTGCGGGAAAGCCCCTGCCGGTCGGAGTCGCGGGGGAGCTGTGGCTGGCCGGAGACGGGCTCGCGCAGGGCTACCTCGGCGAGCCGGAGCTGACAGCCGAGCGTTTCCGCGACGGTGCTTACCGCACGGGGGACAGGGCGCGCGTGGGTCGCGACGGGCAGCTCTACCACCTCGGACGGCTCGACGACGAAGTCAAGATCAGTGGGCACCGGATCTCGCCGACCGCCGTGGAGGCTGCGTTGGTCAGACATCCGGCTGTGCGGGAGGCGATGGTCACCGCGACCGCCCGCCCTGACGGCACGAAGGTGCTCGCCGCGAAGGTGGTGACCGACCTGCGCGATCACCTGCGCGAACAGCTCTCCGTCGTGCCCAGCGTGATCGAACTCGTGGACTCGCTGCCCCGCAACCGTTCCGGGAAGCTCGACCGGTCCGCCAACGACGGCACGGTGCTCGGGATCATGCGACACGTGCTCGGCAGGCCCGATCTGTCCACTGAGGACGATTTCTTCGAGTCAGGTGGCCAGTCGCTCCAGACGATCCAGGTCGCGAACCGCATCGGCGCCGCGCTGGGGATCGAAGTGCCCGCCAAGCTGGTGTTCCAGCACCCCACGGCGGGCGGCCTGGCCCGCGCGCTCGACGGCGGTGAGCGGCAACCGCAGGCATCGCCGGAGGAAGACGCGGTGCTCGATCGCGACATCCTCCCCGGCCCTCCCGGAAGTCAGACCGGCCGCATCCTGCTGACCGGCGCCACGGGCTTCGTCGGCCGACACCTCCTCGCCGAGCTGCGCGGCACCACGGACGTGGAGATCATCTGCCTCGCGCGGCCGGAGTACGACCTGACCAAGCCCTGGCTCGGTCTCGATGCGGCGACCTGGCAGGACCTGACGAGGGTCGATGCGATCTACCACTGCGCCGCCGAGGTCAGCCTGCTGCGCGGGTACGACAGCGTCCGGGCTGCGAACGTTGAAGGCACTCGTTCACTGCTGCGGCTAGCTGCGGCTGGAGCACCGTCGCGATTCCATCATGTGTCCACTGTGTCCGTCCTCAGTGGACACGACACCGGATATCAGCAGAGCAAGTGGGTGGCGGAACAACTCGTGCTCGAAGCCGGTCGGCGTGGGCTGGACACGACGATCCACCGGCTCGGCCGAGTCGCCGGGCCGACGTTCAACCCGCACGACGTGCTGTGGCGGCTGCTGCTCAAGGGAATCCCCACCGGAGTTCTGCCGAAGCTCCACCACGCTGAGCCGTGGGTCGACGCCCGCGTCGCAGCTCGTGAGATCTTGGCTCAGCACGGCGGGGTCCACGCCGTGGCTCCGGAGAGCCGCATCGTGTTGGACGACCTCTACGCGTGGATCGCCGACTACGGCTACCCCGTCGAGGTGTGCTCGCGCGTGGACTGGCGTGCGCGCGTGACCGACCTCGATCCCGCCACTTCCGCACTACTCGACCTGTGGTCCGACTCGGAGGCGAACGAGCCGGAAACCTCCACAGTGGACAGAGCTGGCGTGCACCGGCTACTCGACCACTGCGTCGCCGCAGGTCTGCTTCCCGCCGTCAACTAGGAGAGAATCACATGCAGGTCAAGCGCACCGCCATGGCACTGGTGCTGCTCACCATCGCCGGGTGCGGCACGTCAACGGGTGCGGCGCAGCAACCCACGGCGCCGGGCTACCCGGTGACGATCTCCAACTGCGGCAAGGACGTCACCTTCCAACGCCCGCCGACCCGGACTGTCGTGATGAACGGCGGTTCGGTGGCCGAAGTGTCCACATTGGTCGCACTGGGCCTCGGGGACCGCGTCGTGGCGAACTCGCAGTCCTACGGCGCCTCCGACGAGCCCGGCCGCGCCGAGGCGATCGCGAAGCTGCCCACCGGCGGCATCAAGCTCAACGACCAGATGGACATCCCGCGCGAGGCGATGCTGGGCCAGCGCCCGGACTTCGTGCTCGCGACGTACTCCGGCGGCTTCGACGGCAGTCGTGGGTTCGCGACCCGTGAGGATCTGAGTGCCATCGGTGCGAACACCTACGTGCCCGCGAAGATGTGCGGCACCGGTGGGACGCAGACCGTCGAGGACAGCTACGCGATGCTGCGCGACCTCGGCAAGGTCTACGGCGTCAGCGACCGCGCCGAGCGCCTGGTGGAGGACTCCAAGCAGCGGATCTCGCAGGTCGAGGCGCGGGTGAAGGACAAGCCCAAGCCGAAGGTCATGCTGATCATCCCCGGCATGGACATGGGCGCCGGGGACTTCAGCTCCGTTGGCGCGAAGGGCATCTGGAACGACCTCATCGCGCGGGCGGGCGGGGTGAACGCCTTCGCCGACAGCGCGCCGCAGCTGTTCGCCAACCTCAGCAAGGAACAGCTCGCCGCCGCGCAGATCGATGCCGTGATCGTCGTGAACTACCAGAACCCCGACCCGAACGCCTCCGCGACCAAGCTCTACGAGCAGTTCCCGCAGTGGGCGGCGGCGAAGGCGAAGCGGCACGTGGTGCTCTCCGACTCCATCTACTTCGGACCCAACAACGCCACCGCCGTCGAGCGGATCGCCGCGCTGCTGCACCCGGCCCAATGAAAACCGGCCCAGTGAAGACAGCTTCAGCGGTGCTGCTCGTGGTGGTCATGATCGTGGCCACCACGATCGGCTCCGTCAGCATTCCGCTCGGTGACGCGTGGGCGGTGATCACCGGTCACCTCACGGGAAACACCGCCGGACTCGACCCTGTGTCCGACCAGATCCTGTGGCAGTACCGGGTTCCCCGTGTCGTGCTCGCCGCGCTGTGCGGAGCCGGGCTGTCGGTCGCGGGCGTGGTCCTCCAAGCGCTTGTCGCGAATCCGTTGGCCGATCCCTACGTGCTGGGCATCTCCTCCGGAGCGTCGGTCGGCGCGGTTCTCGTGCTGACCGCTGGTGTCGGCACGCTGGGCGTGTCATCGGCCGCTTTCCTTGGCGCGGCGGCATCTGTGGCCGTTGTGTTCGCCCTAGGGCAGCAGCGCGGACGGCTCGTTCCGACGCGGCTCGTGCTCGTCGGCGTCGCGGTGGGTTACGTGCTGTCGGCGCTGACGAGCTACATCCAGCTCCGCGCGAACCCGAACGAGCTGAAGTCGGTGATGTTCTGGCTCCTCGGCAGCGTGGCGGGGGCGCGGTGGGAGCAGCTCGGCCTGGTGAGCGCGGTCGTGCTGATCACCGTTGCGTCGCTCATGCTTTACGGTCGTCGGCTCAACGCTCTGGTCACCGGCGAGGAGTCGGCGACCTCGCTCGGCGTGGACGTCCGGCGCGCGCGGGTCGGGCTCCTGCTGACATCCTCGTTGCTGACCGGCACGTTGATCGCGGTGGCGGGCGGGGTCGGCTTCGTGGGCCTGATGATCCCGCACCTCGTGCGACTGCTCGTCGGCGCGGACCACCGCCGCGTGCTTCCCCTGGCTGCCTTGGGCGGAGCGCTCTACCTGGTGCTGGTCGACCTCCTGGCCCGCACTGTGGACAGTCCGAACGAGTTGCCGCTGGGCATCTTCACCGCGGCCTTCGGCGCGCCGTTCTTCTTGTGGTTGCTCCGCCGGGGCCGGGCGTTGGGGGAGACGTGAAGCTCGACATCGGCGGAGTCGGTGTCACCCTCGAAGGCAAGCCGATCTTGGACGGCGTGAACCTGACCGTGCCGCAGGGGTGTGTGGTCGGCCTGGTCGGCCCCAACGGCAGCGGGAAGTCGACCTTGCTGCGCACCGTCTACCGCTCGCTCCGCCCCTTGACGGGCGCCGTCAAGCTCGACGGCGCCGACCTGTGGGCCATGCCGATCAGAGCTTCCGCGCGGCGCGTGGCGGCCGTCCTCCAGGAAGGCGGCACTTCGGCGCTGACCGTCGCGGAGATCGTGGAGCTGGGCCGAACTCCGCACCACGGCGTGGTTTCCCGGGCCACGCCTGAAGATCGCGGAGCCGTGCGCGTGGCGATGGAGCGCGCCGGCGTGACGGAGCTGGCCGAGCGGCCGATGACGTCGTTGTCGGGCGGAGAGCGGCAGCGCGTGCACCTGGCGCGTGCGCTGGCGCAGGAACCCGCGCTGCTGGTGCTCGACGAGCCGACCAACCACCTCGACATCCGCGCCCGCTTCTCACTGCTGGCAACGGTGCGCGAACTCGGCGTGACCACGTTGGCGGTACTGCACGAACTCGACCTCGCCGTGCGCAGCTGCGACTTCCTGGTCGTGCTGGACCACGGCAAGGTCGCCGCGGCGGGCGAGGTGCTCGACGCGCTGACACCAACGATCTTCCGCGAGGTCTTCGGCGTGCACGCGAAGGCCGAGCGGCACAGCGACGGGGTGGTCCGGATTACGTATGCGGCCGACCCCTTGGGAGACTTGTAGCCATGTCCCACAGTGTGGCCACCGAACTCGAACTCATGATCGGTGGCATGACGTGCGCCGCGTGCGCGAATCGCGTGCAGCGCAAGCTGAACAAGCTCGACGGCGTGACCGCGACCGTCAACTACGCGACGGAGAAGGCGGCCGTCACCGCGCCCGCCGACACCGACCCGAGCACCTTGATCGCCACGATCGAGCAGGCCGGGTACACCGCGCGGATGGTCACCCAGGAGCCTGAACCGACGGACCCCGTGCGCGCGCTGCGGCACCGGCTGTTCGTCGCGCTCGTGCTGTCGATCCCGCTCTGCGACCTGTCGCTGGCGTTCTGGCTGCTGCCCGGCCTGCGCTTCCCCGGCTGGCAGTGGGTGTCGCTCGCCCTGGCGACGCCCGTCGTGCTGTGGTCGGCATGGCCGTTCCACCGCGCGGCCTTCAAGAACGCCCGGCACGGCGCCGCGTCGATGGACACGCTCGTGTCGATGGGCGTGCTCGCGGCCTTCGCCTGGTCGGTGTACTCACTGCTGTTCACCACGGGCTCCGAGCTGCACACCGGTTTCGAGATCACCACCGAGGCGGGCGGCTCCGTCTACCTCGAAGTCGCCGCGGGCGTGACCGCGTTCCTCCTCGCGGGCCGCTACTTCGAAGCACGCGCGAAGCGCAACGCTGGCAACGCCTTGCGCGCACTGTCCACTTTGGCCGTCAAGGACGTCACCGTGCTCCGTGACGGCGCTCAGGTCGTGGTTCCGATCAGCGAACTCCTTGTAGATGATCTCTTCATCGTGAAGCCGGGCGAGCGGGTCGGCGCCGACGGAGTGGTGCACGAAGGCCGTTGCGCCGTCGACAACAGCATGGTCACCGGCGAGTCGGTCCCCGTGCCCGTCGCGCCGGGGGACGCGGTGATCGGTGGCACGGTCGCGGTCGGCGGGCGGCTCATCGTGCGCGCCACCAAGATCGGCGCTGACACGCAGCTCGCCCAGATGGCCAAGCTCGTCGAGCAGGCGCAGAACGACAACGCCGACGTCCAGCGGCTCGCCGACCGCGTGGCCGGTGGGTTCGTGCCCGTCGTGCTCGTGCTCTCCGCGCTCACCTTCGCCGGCTGGCTGCTCTTCGGCCAGCAGACCGAGGCCGCGTTCACCGCCGCGCTCGCCGTGCTGATCATCGCCTGCCCGTGCGCGCTCGGGCTGGCGACGCCGACCGCGCTGCTCGTGGCGACCGGCCGGGCCGCGCGCCTCGGCATCCTGATCAAGGGCGCCTCCGCGCTGGAGTCCACCCGCGCCGTCGACACCGTCGTGCTCGACAAGACCGGCACCGTCACCAGCGGCAAGATGACCCTCGCCGCCGTCCACCCCCGCGAGGGCGTCGACCGCGCGGAGCTGCTGGCCACCGCCGGAGCCGTCGAGGACGCTTCCGAGCACGCCATCGCCGCCGCGATCGTGACCGCCGCGCGCCAGGAACTGGCTTCGTTGAGCCAGGTCCAGGACTTCGTCGCGCTCCCGGGCCTCGGCGCGCGCGGCGTCGTCGACGGGCGCGAGGTCGTCGTCGGCCGGACCAGTCTGCTCGCGACGCCGCTGCCCGACGAACTGGAAACCCTTCGGCAGCAATGGGAGTCCCACGGCAAGACCGTCGTCGCCGTGGAGTGGGACGGCTCCGTGGCCGGACTCCTCGCCGTCGCCGACACCGTCAAGCCCACCGCCGCTGCCGCCGTCGCCGAGCTGCGCAAGCTCGGGTTGAAGCCCGTGCTGCTGACCGGCGACAACGCCGCCACCGCGCACGCCGTCGCGCAGGAGGTCGGCATCGACGAGGTCGTCGCGGAGGTGCTGCCGCAGGGCAAGGTCGAGCTGGTCCAGCGCCTGCGCGAGGAGGGCCGCGTGGTCGCCATGGTCGGCGACGGCGTGAACGACGCGCCCGCGCTGGCCACCGCCGACCTCGGCCTCGCGATGGGCAGCGGCACCGCCGTGGCGATCAACGCCGCCGACCTGATCCTGGTGCGCGAGGACCTGCTCGCCGTGCCCGACGCCATCCGGCTCGCCAGGCGCACCCTCGGCACGATCCGCGGGAACCTGGTGTGGGCCTTCGGCTACAACGTCGCAGCCCTGCCGCTCGCCGCGCTCGGCCTGCTCAACCCGCTCATCGCGGGCGCGGCCATGGCGCTGTCGTCGGCGTTCGTGGTGTCCAACAGCATGCGGCTGCGCAAGTTCGCCTCCGCCAACCCCTCCGTCGGCCGCCCCGAGGACGACCGCATCACCGGCTAGCTAACCCGTTGCTCGCGCGCGGCGAGCCGCGGTGCTGATGTGCCACGCCACTGCGTACAGCAGCAGCGCGGCCACGAACGCGGCGCCCGCGCGCTTGGCGGCTCCGGTGGCCATCCCCTCGACGAGGGTGAACCACGGCGCGGGCGCGGTGGTGGTGGGGTAGCTGGTCTCGGTCCTGCCGTCGCCGTGATCAACGGTGATCGGACGCTCGTAGTCCGCAGAGGACACCGTGCTGAACGACTCGTAGTCCTCGTGGGCGTTCACGGCGAAGCCCAGCACGGGCAGCGCGACCAGCAACGCGATCACGCTCCACCGCAACGCGGGCCGCAACTTCGCGACGGCCTCCGAAGAGCGCAACCGGCCGCGGTGGTGCCAGAGGTACCAGCACACCGCGACGAGGCCGATGGCCGTGCTTCCGTTTTGCAGCAACGGTGACACCGTCAAGACATCCCACAACAGGTGCGAGGCGACGCCGATCAGAACGGAGATCAGCAGCCAGCCCACGTGCCGCGAACCAGGCCCCGGCAGACGCAGACCGGCGGGCAGCAGCGCGGTGATCGGCGCGCGCAGCGACCAGAAGACAGCGACCAGCCCGAGCGCGAAGGGGATGTCGATCAGCAAGCCCCACAACGAATGCGTCTGCGTGGCGTTCGGCAGGAGCGGGCCGTACCAGTCCTGGGCGCTGGTGGAGGACACGCCGAGCGCGCTCAGGAAGTAGGGGAGATCCGGCACCACGGCTCCCGCGACCAGGCCCGCCGGGACGAAAGGCTTGCGCAGCAACGGGAGCACCACTGCGGGATGCGACAACGTGAACGGCAACGCGGCTCCTTCAAGCCAGCAGCGGGGGGCTGGCCACCCAACCCCCCGCCAGGAGTTACCTGCCGCCCTTGGCCAGCTCCTCGATGTCCTTGGGCTCCAAGCTGCGCAGCACGGTCAGCATCAGCTCGGCGAAGGTGCGCACGGGACTGACGTAGTGCTTGCCGCCGACCTGCGTGGTCATCACGCCCGCGTTGAAGAAGTTGCGCACGATCCGCTCGGCGAAGTCCTTCAGCTGCTGCGGCATCGGCTGCCCGGTGGTGCGGAGGAAGTTCGCCTCGGCCTCGGCGGTGAAGTTCGCGACGACGTCCTTGGCGCAGGTCTTCTCCACCGGCCCCGGCTCCTGCTGCACCTCGTAGCAGTCCCCGGCCCGCCGCACCGTCTTGCGCTGGCCGTTCATCTCGACCACCGCCGACTCCAGGCCGATCAGGGTGCCGCCGTTGACGTCCTTGCGGGTGGTCTTGAGCTCGACGATCTTCAGGCCGTACTCCGTCTCACCGGCCTGGACCCCGCTGAGCAGCAGCGGACCCAGGTCGTGCAGCACGCCCATCTCGTCCGGCGGCAACAGCTCGAAGGCCCGGCGCGGGTTGCCGGAGAGCAGTCCCTGCACCAGGTCCCGGACCGCGGTCTCCGCGTCGCCGGTGCCGACCGCCGGGACCGGCTCCTTCGGCCACGCGATCTCCTCGAGCGCGAGGATGTTGTCGGCGATCGTGTAGAACATGCTCGCGTACCAGGTGCCGTCGACCTTCACCGAGGCGATCCGCACCGGCCCGCCGATCTGCTGCACGAGCTGGGCGACGTCGAAGGTGATGGTGCGGCGCTCGTCGACGCGACCGCCGGGGAAGGCGAGGTCGACGAACTTCTCCGCCAGCGGCAGCTTGGCCGTGTCCGAGGTGATGGTGATCTTGCCTTCGACCAGCTTCGACACCGCGACGTGGTCGTTGAGCTGCTCCTCGGCCTTCTCGTCGAAGCGCAGGCCCTCCGCCGCGAACTCCAGCCCGGAGATCTGGTCGGGGTTGGCGTCCGGCTTCATCACCTCAAGGCGCTTGAGCTCGTTCATCGACGCGACCGTGTAGTCCACGCTCAACTTCGACTCGGCGGGCGTCAGGCTCGCCATCATCCCCGGGATGTCACCCCGGCTGAGCGCCTGCACCAGCCGGGTGGCCGCCGCGGTCGGGGTGTTGCCGCCACCGCCGGAGAACGCGAAGACCGCGGTCACCCCGGCGGCGATCAGCGCCAGCACCGCGACGACGATCCCGACGACCTTGCCGGTGTTGCGCTTGGGGGGAGCGGAGAACACGGTTCCTGGCGGGTAGCCCTGGCCCGGGCCGGGCCCGTAGATCGCGTTGCTGCCAGGAGGCGGCCCGTTCTGCCACTGCTGCTGGGGCTGCGGCATCGGCGTGCCCATCGGCGGCGTGGTCATGTCCGGCCCGGCCTCGGCGGGCTGGGGCGTCGGCTGGGGGACCGCCCCCGCGGCCGGATCGGGCTTCTCGGGCGAGCCCGAATCGTTTCCCGGAGTGCTCACGGTCGGTCCTCCTGCGGTTCTTTCGCGTTGTGCACGGCGACACTAGGTCGTCGCGGACCCGAATCGGACAGCGGCCCACGAAGAGGGTCCCCGAAAGTGGGACAAGCAAAAGGGGGCCGCCCGGATTTTCCGGACGGCCCCCCTCGACGTGCGCGGCTCAGCGGCCGAGCTTCGCCAGTTCCTCCATCGCCGCGGGGTCCAGCCCGCGCAGGAAGGTCAGGGCCAGCTCGGTGATCGTGCCGGTCGGGCTCAGGTAGTGCTTGCCGTTCTCCTCGACCGTGGCGACGCCGATGTCGAGCAGGTTGCGGCCGATCCCGAGGAAGGCCCGGATCGCGGGCTCGGGCAGCACGACGCCCTCCTCGGCCGCGGCCATCTCCATCCCGGCGAGCACCTGGTCCAGGCACATGACGCGCTTGCCCTCACCGGCGTCGATGGTGACGCAGTCGCCGTCCCTGGCCAGCGTGATCCGCATGCCGCCGGTCTCCACCACGATCTTGCGCGGGCTGATCCGCTTGCCGCCGGGGATGTCCTTGGTCTCGGTCTGCAGCTCGATCAGCTTGGTGTCCGAGGGGGTCTCGCCGCTGAGCTCGACCACGAGCGCGTTGCCGAAGTCGTGCGCGACCGCCATCTCGGTCGGCGGCAGCAGCTCGATCACCCTGCGCGTGTTGCCGTCCACCGCCGCGGTGACCAGCTCGCGCACGGCCTGCTCCGGGCTCGCCGCGCCGACGGCCGGGATGGACTCCTTCGGCCAGGAGCGCCCGGTCATCTGCAGCACGAAGTCCGCGAGCGAGTAGTAGACGCTGGGGTACCACTTGTCGCCGACCTTCACGGTGGCGATCCGGACGGGCTTTCCGGTGCGCTGCACGACACTCGCGATGTCCACAGTGGACGTCTGCTTGGTCGACGCGCCGGGGGTGCCCTCCACGAGCTTGAGGAACTTCTCGGTGTACGGCGCCTGCGCGGGGTCCTCGGTCATCGAGAACCGGCCGGTGACCAGCTTCACCACGCTGATCCGGTCGTTGACCTTCTCCTCGGGCTCGTCGGCGAAGCCGACCTCCTGCGCGGTGAAGGCGCCGCTCATCTTCAGCGCGTCGGCGTCCGCGCGCAGCACCTCAAGGCGCTTCATCTCCGCCGAGGAGGTCATCGCCAGGTCGCGGAAGGCCTTGGCCTCCGCCGGGTGGACCCGGTCGAGCACGCCGACGGTGTCGTTCTTGTTCAGCGCGTCCACCAGGCCGGTCACCGCGGCCTGCGGGGACGAGCCCGGCGCGCCGCCGCCCTGCATCGCCACGGCCAGCGTGACGCCCCCGCCGACGAGGGCGACAACGCCCACGACGACACCGGCGATCAGGCCGGTCCTGCGCTTGCGCGGCTGCTGCTGGAGCGGCTGGGGCTCCTCGAAGATGATCCCGGGAACCTCAGGGACCGGCTGTCCCTCGGTGCTGCTCAATGTTTCTCCCCTGAATGAACGGTCCAGGGGCGCCCACGAGCACGGCGATCGCGCCGAGCAGCGCCAGCACGGCGCCGACCAGCACGGTCACAGGTCCCGTCCAGCTGATGCCGACCAAAGATCCCCCGTTGTCGGCGTGGACGGACGCGAACACCCCCACTGCGCCGGTTATCGCCGAGAACACGAGATTCGCTACAGCCGAGACGCGAGGAAATCCCACGAGGTAACCAGCGACACACAGCGCGGCCACCGGGCCGACCCCCGGCCAGACCAGCAGCAGCGCGCCACCGACCCCGGAGTCGAGTTCGAGCAGGCGTCTGACCAGGTCAGCGGCCTCGTAGCTGTTGCGGAGCACCGAGCCGGAGTGCAGCCACGGCAGGAACGTGCCGAGGACGGTGACGACGAGGCCGAGGATGGCGAGCCCGGTACCGGCCCGCCGCAACTGGAGACGCACGTCCGCATCCTGGCACCGGCTTCCGCAAGGGTGAGTCATCCCGGGGGTGCCTGTCGCTCGCTCGTAGCGCTCAGTACTCTTCCCGCCACTCGGTGTTCCCGGCCCTGGAGGTACGAAGACCATGCGGGTCCCGCTTACCGTCGCCGACTTCGTGGATCGAGCCGAGACCGTGTGGTCCGGCGCGACCGCCGTGGTCGACGAGCCCGACCAGCCAGCGGCCGCGGTGCCGACGACCACCTACGGCGACGTGGCGGCGCGGGTCAGGGCCTGGCAGGCGGGCTTGGACGCGCTCGGCGTCGGCGAGGGCGAGCGCGTGGCCGTGGTCAGCCACAACTCCAGCAGGCTGCTCGAACTGCTCTACGCCGTGCCCGCCAGCGGCCGGGTCTGCGTCCCGGTCAACTTCCGGCTGCGCGCCGAGGAGATCGCCTACATCGTCGAGCACTCCGGCGCCTCGACGCTGCTGGTGGACCCCGAGCTGGACGCCGACCTCAGCGGCATCACCGCGCCGCACCGCTTCGTGCTCGGCGAGCAGACCGAGACCGAGCTGATGCGCTTCGGCGTCGAGCCCCGCGCGTGGGCCGAGCCGGACGAGGAGGCCACGGCCACGATCAACTACACCTCGGGCACCACCGCGCGGCCCAAGGGCGTGCAGATCACCCACCGCAACATCTGGACCAACACGATGACCTTCGGGTTACACGTGCGGGCGTGGGAGCGCGACGTCTACCTGCACACGCTGCCGATGTTCCACTGCAACGGCTGGGGCATGCCCTTCGTGCTGGCCGGGCTCGGCGCCAAGCAGGTCGTGCTGCGCAAGGTCGACGGCGCGGAGATCCTGCGCCGGGTCGAGCAGCACGGCGTGACCCTGGCCTGCGGCGCGCCCGCCGTGTGGAACATGGTGCTCGACGCCGCCCAGGACTGGCAGGGCGAGATCCCCGGGCGCGGCTCCCTGCGCATCGTCTGCGCGGGCGCCCCGCCGCCCACCCGCACCATCGCGCGCATCGAGGAGGAGCTGGGCTGGGAGTTCCAGCAGCTCTACGGCCTCACCGAGACCTCGCCGACGCTGACCTTCAACCGCACCCGGCCGCAGGACGTCGACCTGCCCGCCGAGGAGCGCGCCCGCAAGCTCTCCCGCGCGGGCGCCCCGGCCATCGGCGTCCGGCTCAAGGTCTCCGACACCGGCGAGGTGCTGGCCCGCTCCAACACCGTGCTCGCCGGCTACTGGAACAACGAGGAGGCCACCGCCGACGCGCTCGACGGCAGCTGGTTCCACACCGGCGACGGCGGCACGCTGGATGAGGAGGGCCACCTGACGATCTCCGACCGGAAGAAGGACGTGATCATCACCGGTGGTGAGAACGTCTCCTCCATCGAGGTCGAGGACGCCGTGTTCAGCCACCCGGCCGTCGCCGAGGTCGCGGTGATCGGCGTTCCCGACCAGAAGTGGGGCGAGACGATCAAGGCGCTGGTGGTCACCGCCGAGGGCGCCGAGGTCAGCGAGCAGGAGATCATCGCGCACTGCAAGCAGCGGCTGGCCGGGTACAAGGCGCCGACCTCGGTGGAGTTCCGCGAGTCCATCCCGCGCACGGCCACCGGCAAGATCCAGAAGTTCAAGCTCCGCCAGCCGTTCTGGGCTGGTCAGGACCGTCAGGTCAACTAGGCTGGACGGGTGAGTTCGAATGGCCCCTTCTTCGCGGGAGGGGCCGTTTCGGTGCCCGAAAGGGCTTCCCAGCGGCGTCGCGCTGCGTAAGGTTCAGCGCGTCGGTCCTCTCCTCCCGGGCGGGGCAACGGGGCGGGACCGTGACCGATTTGTAGCCTTTTGTGACACGAGTGAGGGACGGGGCGCGTGTTTCTGCTGCTACGAGTGGCAGGAGTTGGGGCAGCGGTGCACAGTTGCGCTGCGTGTTCGGCGGGTGACACCGCGTCGGACGGCTCAGCGGGACCAGGAACAACCGTGGTCCGCCGTGGGAGGTGAGTTGATGTCGGCTCGTAGGAGCGGCAGCACGCTCGTCAGCGTGGCCCTCGCGATGGTCACCGCGGTCGGGATCGCGGGCACGGCGCAGGCCGTCCCCCCTCCGCCGCCCAACCCCAGCGACTCCGAGCTCCAGCAGGGGCGGGTGGACGTCGACTCCAAGGCCGGTGAGGTCGGCAGGCTGACCAACCAGCTGACCCAGGCCGAGACCAAGCTCCTGGAGCTCTCCGCCGAGGTCCAGCTGAAGATGGAGGACGCCAACAAGGCGCAGGTCGACCTCGACGAGGCCGAGGCGGCGGCGCTGGCGGCCAAGCGCGACGCCGACGGGGCCAAGGCCGAGGCGGAGGCGGCCGGGCGGGCCATCGAGGAGGTCCGCAAGCAGGTCGACGCCTTCGCCAGCAGCAGCTACCAGCAGGGCAGCACGGTCGGCTCGATCCGCGCGCTGATGGGTGTGCGCAGCGCCGACGAGCTGCTGGAGCGCCTGCGGATGCTCGACGCGGCCAGCGGCTCGCAGCTCACCGCGCTGGACAACATGCACCGGGCGCGCACCGACAAGGCCAACAAGGACTCGCTGGCCCGCAAGGCGCTGGAGGTCGCGAAGTCCAAGGAGGACGCGGCCGAGACCGCGAAGCGCACCGCCGACACCGCCCGCAACGCCGCGGTCAGCGCGCGGGCCGGGCAGGAGCGCAGGGCCGAGCAGCTGGAGAACGAGCGCGGCTCGGTCGAACGGCAGCTGGAGGAGGCCCGCAACCGGGTCGGCGGCCTGCAGAACCAGCGCCGCACCTTCGAGAACTGGCAGGAGGCCAAGCGCCGCGAAGAGGCCGAGCTGGCCCGCCAGGCCGCCGAGGCCGCGGCGGCGGCCGCCTCCGAGGAGCGCAGGCGCACCGGTGGTTCCAGCGGTGGCGGCAACCGGGGCACCGCGCAGAAGCCGACCAGGGTCTCGGGCAGCGGCGCCGCGCAGATCGTGATCAACCGGGCGCTCTCGCAGCTCGGCGTGATCTACGCGTGGGGCGGCGGTAACGGCAGCGGTCCGACGCGCGGTATCCGCGACGGCGGCGTCGCCGACTCCTTCGGCGACTACCGCAAGATCGGCTTCGACTGCTCGGGCCTGATGATCTACGCCTTCGCCGGGATCGGCATCAACCTGGCGCACTACAGCGGCTACCAGTACAACTCCGGCCGCAAGGTGCCGCTGTCGCAGATGCAGCCCGGTGACATGTTGTTCTGGGCGCACAGCGGCGGTCGCATCCACCACGTCGCCATGTACATCGGCGGCGGGCGGATGGTCGAGGCCCCGTTCTCCGGAGCCCGGGTGCGCGTCACCTCGGTGCGCTACGGCGGCATCATGCCGTACGCCACCCGCCTGATCTGACGCACGTTCTCCACCGCCTGCCCCCGCGCCCGATCAGGCCGGGGGCAGGCGGCTTTCCACGACCCTGGCCAGCGCGACGGCCTTGGCGCAGAGCGCGGGCAGCGGGTCGGACTTGGTCTCCACGGCGACGTTGACCAGCTCGTCCCAGCGGTCGTTCCACGCCGCCTTCTTGTCGTACTTGCGGAACACGATCTGCGCTACGCAGACGTCCGCGCCGTCGTTGCGCGCCTTGATGGTGTCGACGAAGACATCGCGCGTGCCGATCCGCATCAGCTCGCCGTCCTCGTCGGGGCCGGGGGAGAGCTCCCAGTTGCGCGACAGTGAGATCTCGGCCTCGACCTTGCCCTTCTCCCAGTAGCAGGTCCAGCCGCCGATCTTGGGCTCCACCGGCATGCCGGGGACGCCGAGCACCTGGGCCAGGTCGGCATCGCCCAGCAGGCTGCACGCCTCCAGCCGCGCGATCGACTCCTTCGCGAACGGCTCGCGGCGGCGCGGGATCTCGCCGCGGGAGAGCACGGCGAGCGCGTTGCTGAACGCGGCCTCGGCGATGGCGCACAGCGGAGCGGGCTTGTCCTGCTTGTGGTACGTGGTGATCTTGACCTGGCCGATGTCGGGCAGCGCGACCGCGCGCACGCACTGGCCGTCCTTTTCCGGCGGACGGTGCGGCCAGCCGAGCTGCCCCGGCGTGTACGGGCGCTCCGGGTACTCGTCGCGCTTGTCGAATTCCAGCCCCAGCACGATGAGGTCCTGGTCCTCGGCGCTCTGCTTGATGAAGAGGCCGCAGCGGAGGAACTCGCCGTACTCGGAGTCGAAGGTGACCTCGCCGAAGGAGGCCACGGCCGCCGCGTCGAGCAGGGAGCACGGGTCGGCGGTGCGCGGGTCGCCGAGCGAGCCGGGGACCACGGTCTGCCGCGTCAGGTAGATCGCCGCCCCCACCACCAGCGCGATCGCGACGGCAGCGGCTCCGAGGGCCAGCGCACGCCGCTTTCGCTTGCGGGGCAAGGAGAACACTGGGGTCGAGGTGCCGCTGATCGCGTCGAGCAGCTCCTTCGCCCGCTCCGCGCTCGGCCGCCGCGCGGGGTCCTTGTCGAGCATCCGGGCCAGCACGGGCTCCAGTGGACCCGCGCGCTTCATCGGCTCGGTGACCCCGGAGGCGGCGCGGCGCAGCTGCGCGAACGGTCCGCGCGTGGACTCACCCCACGGAGAACCGCCCTCGACGGCGGCGTAGAGGGTGGCGCCCAGGGAGAAGACGTCGGAGGCGGACTTCGCGTCGTGCCCGTCGGCCACCTCGGGGGCGAGGTAACCGGGCGTGCCGCCGACCTGGCCGCTGGTGGTGTGGGTGACCTCCGCCCACTGCGCGATGCCGAGATCGGTGAGCTTGGCGGTGCCGTCCTCGCTGACCAGCACGTTGCCCGGCTTGATGTCGCGGTGCACCATGCGGCGCTCGTGCATCGCGGTGAGCGCGGCGGCGAGCTGGGCGCCGATCCGCGCGGTGGTGCCGGGGTCCAGTGGGCCGTCGGCGTCCAGGACCTCGGCGAGGGTGCGCGCGGGCAGGTACTCCATCACCAGCCAGCGCTCGTCCTGATCCACGACCACGTCGAAGACGGTGACCACGTGCGGGTGGTGCAACCCGGCGCCGATCCTGGCCTCGCGGCGGATCTGGCCGTTGTCGCCCTCCTGCGAGCGCTTGAGCGCCACCTCGCGCCCCAGCTCGGTGTCGGTGGCCCGCCAGACCACGCCCATGGCGCCGGAGCCGATCCGCTCGTCGAGCCGGTAGCGCCCGGCGACCACCCGCTCACTCCCCATGGGCGGGCATCTTAGGCGGATGTCGGACATCACCGTTCGGCAAGGCCCGAAAATCTGGTGTTCACCTTAGTCCGATGGGGTGCGTGATTCACGGGGAATCTTGTTCCGGGCACGGGTGGCGAGGATGCTTGCCAGCCCAGAGCGCGCGAGACCGCATATTTGTGGTTGATCTACTGATTTCCTTCGGACATTCCGCGTGCTCCCGAAATGTTCGGCGCAGAGAAGGTGTTCTCGATGACGACTGGAATTCCCTCGTTCCCGGCAGCGGATGAGTCCGTGCTCGACACCTGCACCCGTCTCCGGGAGATCGGCCCCGTCGTCAAGGTCGCCTATCCCGGTGGCGTGCAGGCCTATCTCGCGCTGTCGCAGGCCGCCGCGCGCCAGATCATCGCGGGGGACAACAAGACCTTCCTCCGCGAGCCCGAGCACTGGCCCGCGCTGCACGACGGCACCATCGCCGAGGACTGGCCGCTGCGCGCGATCGTGCAGGGCAAGCACCTGTCCACCACCGACGGCGAGCAGCACCGGCGGCTGCGCGGGTTGATCACCAAGGCGTTCACGCCGAGCCGCGTGCAGGCGCTGCGCCCGCGTGTGCAGGCGATCGTGGACGAACTGCTCGACGGCGTCGCCGAGGCGGGCGACGGCGTCGACCTCGTGCCCGCCTTCACCGAGGCGCTGCCGATGTGGGTGATCTGCGAGCTGTTCGGCGTTCCCCGCTCCGAGCGCGCCCAGGTGCGGCGGTGGACGACGCTGCTGCTCTCGCACACCACGCCGCCCGAGGAGGCCTTCGCGACGCAGAACGCCTACCTGGGCTACCTGCACGAGCTGGTGGCGCGCAAGCAGGCCGAGCCCGGCGACGACCTCACCTCGGGACTCGTCCAGGCGCGGGACGCGGGCGACAGGTTCAGCACCGACGAGCTGGTCGGCGTGCTGTGGCTGATGGTGCTCGCCGGGCACGAGACCACCGTGCACATGCTGGGCAACGCGATCGTCGCGCTCGCGCAGAACCCCGATCAGCTGGAGCTGGCCAAGTCCGGGGACCGCTGGGCCGACGTGGTCGAGGAGACGTTGCGGTACCGGCACTCCGTGATGTGGACCAGCTTCCGGTTCACCGCGGAGGACGTCACCATCGACGGCGTGCACATCCCCAAGGGCGAGGCGGTCGGCGTGTCCTTCCAGGCGGCGGGCCTGGACCCGGAGGCGTTCGGGGAGAGCGCGGGGGAGTTCGACATCACCCGCGACCAGGGCGCGCACCTCGGCTTCGGCCACGGACCCCGGTTCTGCGTCGGCGCGCACCTCGCCCGCCTCGAAGGGCAGATCGCCCTCGCCTCGCTCTACCGGCGGTTCCCGGACCTGGGGCTGGCGATCGATCCGGCCGACATCCCGTACTCGCCGTCCTTCATCACCATCGGCCCCACCTCGATCCCCGCGACCCTGGGTTGAGACCCTTCCGGGCGTGGATCTGATCGTGTTGGCCGGGGGTTCGGGTCGGCGGCTCGGCGGGCGGGACAAGGCGGCGATCGTGCTCGGCGGGCGGACGCTGCTCGACCGCGTGCTCGACGCGGCGCCCCCCGCCTCGCGCGTCGTGGTCGTCGGGCCGCCGCGGGAGAGCGCCCGGCCCGTGGTGTGGACGCGCGAGGAACCGCCCGGCGGTGGTCCGGTCGCCGGGCTCGCGGCGGGCTTGGCGCTGGTGGAATCCGACGTCGTCGCGGTGCTCGCCGTCGACCAGCCCGGGGTCACCGCGTCCACTGTGGACAGACTGCGCGCCGCGCTGGCCGTCGGCGTCGACGGGGTCGTGCTCGTCGACGCCGACGACCGTCCACAGTGGACCGCTGGGGTGTGGCGCGCCGGGGCGTTGCGGCGGGCGCTGCCGGAATCCCCCGCAGGCGCCTCACTCCGCCGCGTGCTGGCCGATCTCGCCGTGCTCCACCTGCCCGCGGAGCACGCCGAGACCGACGACATCGACACCCCCGCCGACCTGGCCAACTGGCGCCACCCACCACGCCCCACGAACTAGAATTCCCTCATGCGCCTCATCCTCCCGCCCGCCTCATCGCGCGCCGGAGTGGTCTGAACCTTCCCGTTTCGTACTCCTAGCGGGAAAGAGAGCGATCCCAAATCCCGCTAGGAGTACGAA
>NZ_MUMH01000129.1 GCF_002155965.1 Allokutzneria sp. NRRL B-24872 | reverse complement strand
AGCTGGGTCTCCCCCGCCGCCCGCACCGACCACGACCGCAGCAGGTGGCGGCGGGGGAGACCCAGCTCCGGTGGCGAAGGTGATGGGCACGATGACGTCCTGCGAGCGGTCGCCGCCGCGGGTGTGGTCGTTGCGGCTGACCACCGCGCACCGCTGCGCGAGGCAGTCCGCGTTGGTGTCCTTGGCCTTGGTGATCAGCTCGACGCTGAACGAGCCGCCGGGACCGTAGGGCTTCGCCAGGTCCTTGCCGTAGGGCGGCGGGTTCGACGAGATCCACACCGATCCGCCCTGCCCGCCGGACATGTCCGCGCCGCCGAGGCACGGAGACGGCGCCTTGCCGGGCCCGTTGTCCACGCAGATCGCCACGTAGATGCCCTTGTTCACGTCGTAGCCCTCGCCGCGCACGGTGATCTTCTCGCCGTTCTGCGCGAGCCCGGTGGTCTTCGACGCGGTCAGCTTCGGCGCCCCCGCCGCCGCGAGCACCGCCGCCCGCCCGGACGGAGCCGCGGGCACGGCCGGAACCGGCGTGCTGACCGACGTCGTGGTCGTGGTTGTTGTCGGGGTGGTCGACGTGGGCCTCGGTACCGCGAGGAACGCGGTACCGGCAGCGCCCACCGCGCGGATCTCGTAGCGCGGTGCCGCGGCGAAGTCCGTCCGCACCTCCAACTCGGCCGTGAACGTGCCCGTCGCGCCGGTCGTGATCGTCCGCGAGTTCGCGGTGTCCGAGGAACCCGGTACCGCCCAGGTGCCGAGCGTGATCCGTTCGGCGGACTGGAAGCCCTTGCCGCGCACGACGATCCGTTCACCCGCGGCGACGGGGGAGTCGGCGCTGATCTCCGGAGCCGGTGCCGCCGCGGCCACCGGAGCCAGGCCGAGCAGCGCCACCGGCAGCACGAGCAGCACGCGGGAAAGACGGTCACCCAGAAGCATGACGCTTAGGTTAGCCTAACCAAATACTGTGATGGAAGTGAGGGAAATTCGCATGAGGTGGGTCGCGGCACTGGTGGCGTTCGGGCTGCTCACGGGGTGTGCCAGCGCCCCACTTCCGGGAGCGCCGGGGACCTCGGCGCCCGCCGCCGCACCCGGAGCCGGGGTGGACGCCAAGCGACTCCGCCCGCTGCCCGGGACGCCGACACCGACGCTGCCGGTCACCGTGCGCTCCGACGACGGCCGCGACGTCACGGTCACCGACGTCAGCCGGATCGTGCCGCTCTCCGGCGGGCTCTCCGAGCTGGTGTTCAGCCTCGGCCTCGGCCGCAACGTCGTCGCCAAGGACCGCGCGACGACCTTCCAGGAGGCCGACGGCCTGCCCTCGGTGAGCGGCACCGGCCACGACATCGCCACCGAGGGCGTGTTCTCCGTGCGCCCCACCGTGATCCTCGCGCAGGAGGACACCGGGCCACCGGAGGTCCTGGCGCAGCTCAAGAGCTCCGGCATCCCGGTCGTGGTGATCAACGCCGCGTGGAACCTCGGTGACGTCGCGCCCCGGATGACCAAGGTCGCCGCCGCGCTGGGCGTCGCGGGCGCGGGCAAGGACCTCCTCGCGCGCACGGCCGCCGAGATCAAGGCCGCGCAGTCCCGGGTGCCCGCAGGAGCCGTCAAGCCCAAGGTCGCCTTCCTCTACCTGCGCGGCACGGCGGGCGTGTACCTGTTGGGCGGCAAGGGTTCCGGAGCCGATTCGCTGATCGAGGCGGCGGGCGCGGTCGATGTCGGCTCCTCGCTCGGCAAGGGCACGTTCACCCCGATCACCTCGGAGGCGATGATCACCGCGCGGCCGGACGTGCTGCTGGTGATGGGCGGGGGACTGCGCTCGGTCGGCGGGATCGACGGCCTGGTCGGCATCGCGGGCATCGCGCAGACCCCGGCGGGCGAGCAGAAGCGGGTGATCGAGGTCGAGGACGGCGTGCTGCTCAACTTCGGCCCGCGCACCGCGCAGGTGCTCGACCTGCTCGTCGACCGGATTCACCGGCGGTGAGGGGCAGACCCACCCCGCTGCTGCTCGCACTCGCGGTCGCGCTCGTCATCGTCGCGCTGCTCGCCACGGGTGTCGGCGCGTACGAGATCCCGGTCGGACAGGTACTCGGTTCCGTTCTGCACAAGGTCGGGATCGACACCGGCTCCCTGCCCGACCACCTCGGCGAGCGCACCCTCTGGGAGGTCCGCTTCCCGCGCGTGGTGCTCGGCGCCCTGGTCGGCGCGTCCCTCGGCTGCGCGGGAGCGCTCATGCAGGGAGTCTTCGGCAACCCGCTCGCGGAACCCGGTGTCATCGGGGTCTCGTCCGGGGCCGCTGTCGGCGCTGCCGCCGTGGTCGTCTCCGGGGTGTCGTTCCTGGGCAGCTGGACCGTGGTCGCGGCGGCGTTCTTCGGCGGGCTCATCGCGGTCGCGGTGGTCTACGCGCTCTCCCGCGCGAACGGGCGCACCGAGGTCGTGACGCTCGTGCTGACCGGTGTGGCCGTGAACGCCTTGTGCGGAGCCATGATCGGCCTGCTGATGTTCTACTCCAACGACGCCCAGCTCCGGGCGATCACGTTCTGGAACCTCGGCAGCGTCGGCTCGGCGACCTGGGGCGCGGTCGCGGCGGTGGCTCCGTGCGCGGTGGTGGGGCTGGCCGTCGCGCCGTTCTACGCCCGGCGGCTGGACCTGCTCGCGCTCGGTGAGCGTTCCGCGCGGCACCTCGGCGTCGACGTGGAGGGCATGCGCCGCGTGCTGATCGTGGTGGTGGCGCTGCTGACCTCGGCGGCGGTGGCCTTCTCCGGCGTGATCGGCTTCGTCGGGCTCGTCGTGCCGCACCTGATCCGCATGATCGCCGGGCCCGGGCACCGCACGTTGATCGCGGCGAGCACGCTCGGCGGGGCCGTTCTGCTCGTCGGCGCGGACCTCATCGCCCGCACGGTCGCCGCGCCCGCCGAAGTCCCGCTCGGTGTGCTGACCGCGCTGATCGGCGCACCGTTCTTCTTCTGGCTGCTCCGCAGGACCCGTTCCAGGCAAGGAGGTTGGGCGTGAAGGTCGAGGACCTGCGCGTGACGATCGCCGGGAAGTCCATTGTGGACGGAGTGGACCTCGTCGCGCGCCAAGGGGAACTGCTCGCACTGGTCGGCCCCAACGGCGCGGGCAAGTCCACCCTGCTCGCCGCCATCGCCGGAGACCTTCCCCATCAGGGGAGCGTGTTGATCGACGGGCGCGAGCCGTCGAGCTACCGGGCGGTCGAGCTGGCCCGGCTGCGATCCGTGCTGCCGCAACACACGACGCTGTCCTTCCCGTTCCGGGTGCGCGACATCGTGGAGATGGGTCGCGCTCCCTGGGCGGGAACACCCGAGGAGAAGCACGACGAAGAGGTTGTGCGGGACAGCATGGAGCGCGCGGGAGTCGTCGAGTTCGCCGATCGCCGCTTCCCCTCCCTGTCCGGCGGGGAGCGAGCGCGGGTGTCCCTGGCGCGCGTGCTCGCCCAGCGAACACCGTTGCTGCTGCTGGACGAACCCACCGCGGCACTGGATCTCAAGCATCAGGAACTCGTGCTCGCGGTCGCGCGGCGCCGAGCCGCGGAGGGCTGCGCGGTCGTGGTGGTGCTGCACGACCTCGGTCTCGCGGCGGCGCACGCCGACCAAGCCGTCGTGCTGCGCGGAGGACGCGTCGCGGCGTCGGGGTCGCCGGTGGAGGTGTTCACGCCGGAGCTGCTGAGCGAGGTCTACGAGCACCCGGTCGATGTGATCCCGCACCCGGAAACCGGTGTGCCCCTTGTGGTTCCGGCACGTGCTGTTTAAGTTAGGGTAGCCTAAGTGAAGGTAGGGGGAGTGATGCGGCGGTTGGCACTCATCGTGCTGCTCGTGCTCGGCCTGGCGCCGGTGGCACACGCGGCGAACGGGGAGAAAACGGTGAGTGCCAACGGCCGTACGCTCACGGTCGCCCCGGCGTACGACCTCGATCCGGCCGGGCAGGCCATCAAGGTCACCGGTCGCGGGTACGACGACGGCACGGAAGGCCGTCGCGCACAAGGGATCTACCTCGCCCTGTGCGTGGACAACGGCCCAGGCAAAGCTCCCTCGCCGTGCATCGGCGGAGTCGACATGACCGGGGGCGCGGGCTCGTCGGTCTGGATCTCCAACAACCCACCCGACTACGGCAAGGACCTCGTGAAGCCGTACGGGCCGGGCGGCTCGTTCTCCTTCACGATCACGGTGAAGCGCAAGGACGAGTTCGCTGACTGCGCGATCCTGACCTGTGCGGTGTTCACCCGCAGCGACCACACCGCCGGCGGCGATCGCACGCAGGACGTCGGCGTCCCGGTCACCTGGAGCGGCGGAGGTGGTCCTGGGCCGGGCGACCCGGGTGGTGTCACCAAGCACAAGCTCAAGACCTCCGTGCCCGCCAACGGACTCGCCGGTCTCGCGGCGGCGGAGGACATCTACGTCAGCAGCGCCCGCGCGGGCGCCGTGTCGGTGATCAACGGCGGTACCAACGAGATCAGTGGTACTCCGATCAAATTGGGCAACACCACCTCCCAGTTGGCACTGCGAGGCAAGGTGCTCTACGCCGTCAACCGGGACGCGATCGGCGGCAAGCCGACCGTGTCCGTCGTGGACACCGAGTCCCGGACGGTACTCGCGACCGTCCCAGTGGGACTCGGTCCCAACGGGGTCGCGGTCGACCAGAAGCGGGGAACCGTGTTCGTCGCCAGTGGGCTCGGCAACTCCGTCACCGTGATCGACGCGCAGCACCAGGTCGTGGCGACCGTGCCGGTGGGACTCGAACCCGACGGGGTCGCGGTCGACTCCGACAGCGGGAACGCCTACGTGGCCAACGCCTCCGGCAACTCCGTCTCCGTGATCAGCGCCGCCGACCACAAGGTCACCGCGACCATCCCGATCGCCGGAGAGCCGCGTTCGCTGGCGATCGCGGACGGCGAGGTCCACGTGGCGGGCCGGATCTCCGGAGCGGTGTCCACAGTGGACATCAAGTCCGGCGGGGTGGTCGGGCAGCCGGTCGGCGTCGGGGTGGCGCCGACGAGGATCACCGCGCACGGTGGGCTGCTCTACGTCAGCCAGGCGGAGATCGGCCAGGTCAGCGTGCTCGCGGACGGCAAGGTCGTCGAGCGCTTCGACATCGGCAAGCCCGGCCCGGTCGTGGTGGGCCGCAACGGACTCGTCTACGTGGCCAACACCAAGGACAACCGCGTCGACGTGCTGACCCGATCGATCTCACCGAAGATCACCGCACAGCCGAAGAGCCAGACCGTCGAGCCCGGAGCCGCGACGCTCACCGCGACCGCGACCGGCACCCCGAAGCCGCAATCCCTGTGGCAGCACAGCATCGACGGTGGCGTGAGCTGGGCCGACCTCGGCGCGGGCACGACGAGCGGGCAGGACGAGACCGTCACCAGCACGCTCCGCCTGCCCGCCGCCCGCGACGGCCACTACCGCGTGGTCTTCAGCAACGAGGCCGGGCAGACCGCCAGCGCCAGCGCCGTCCTGACCGTGCGCACACCGACCACGACGACACCTCAGCCGACGACGACGGCACCGCCGACGACAACAACGGCGACGACCACGACCACGACCACGACGACCGTCGAAACGACCACGCAGCAACAAGAACAGCCTCACCAGCAAGCGCAGCAGCAGCGCCTGGCCAACACCGGGGTCGACGGCGTCGTGCCGCTGGCCGTGCTCGGCGGCGCGCTCCTGCTGCTCGGCGGACTCCTGCTCCGCCCGCGCGCTCCCCGCTGACGCACGAGCCACCACACCGAGTCCCAAGAGCCGAAAGCCGAAAGAGGGCAGCACTGTGCGCAAGACCCTGCTCGTCACCCTGTTCACCGTCGTCGGCCTGGCCAGCGTGGTCGGATCGGCCGTCGCCGCGCCGGGCTCGGCCACCCGCAACGGCCACACCCTGAGCGCCGACGACGCCACCGGGCTCGACCCGGCGGGCGCGACCATCACGATCACCGGCTCCGGCTACGACGACCCGAACGGCTACTACCTGGCGCTGTGCCAGGTGCCCGACGACTTCAGCTACGGCGCGCGCCCGGCCCCGTGCCTGGGCGGCAACGGCCAGGGCTCCGAGCAGATCGGGCCGTCCTCCTGGGTGACCAACGCCTTCCCCGCCAACGGGAAGTCCATCTTCTCGATCTCCGGCGGCTCGTTCACCGCGAAGATCCGCGTCACCGAGGCGGGCCCCGGCCTGGACTGCTCGCAGGTGACCTGCGCGATCATCAGCCGCCGCGACCACAACGCCTCGGCGGACCGCTTCTACGACGTCTTCATCCCGGTGTCCTTCGGCTGATCCCCTGCCGCCGGGGGCCGGTGTTCAGGCCCGGCCCCTGGCGATGTCCCCGAGCCGCCGCAGCGCTTCGGCGTTGCGGGGCTTGAGCACCAGCGCCTGCGCCGCCGCCGGGATCACCTTGGCGGGTCCCTGGGTGATCTCCTCCTCCATCACCACGTCGGTGGCCTCCGGCCCGGCGGGGGTGAGCGTGATCCGGATCTTCGCCGCGCCGACGGGCCACATCCGCGCCTCCAGCTCGATCAGCTCGCCGCGCACGACGCGCGCCACCCGCGTCACGTCCTCCACCTGCAGCGGCCACGGTCCGACGCTGTGGTGGATGCGCGTGCCCTCGGCGGGCCAGCCCTCGTCGACGTCGCGGATGTGCGAGGCGCCGACCACCCACCCCGCGTAGGACCAGCCGTCGGCGAGGACGTCGAACACCTGCTTCGGGCTCGCCGTGATGCGCATCTCCGTCTTCACCATGGCGCCCGGGTACCCGAGACGCCCGTGGGCCAACCGAGGCGGTCGTACAGTACGGGGATGAACCTCCGGGAGCAGATCCTCGCCGAGCTGGCCGTCAAACCGACCGTGGTGCCCAAGGTGGAGGTGCGCGATCGCGTCGACTTCCTCAAGGACTTCCTGCGCTCCACGCCCGCGAAGGGCTTCGTGCTCGGGATCAGCGGCGGCCAGGACAGCACGCTGACCGGCAGGCTCTGCCAGCTCGCCGTCGAGGAGCTGCGCGAGGAGGGCCACGAGGCGAGCTTCGTCGCCGTGCGGCTGCCGCACGGTGTGCAGGCCGACGAGGCCGACGCGCAGGCGGCGCTGGAGTTCATCAAGCCCGACCGCACCGTCACCGCCAACGTCAAGCCCGGGGCCGAGGGCGTCGGTGTCGAGGTCGCGCGTGCGCTCGGCGAGCCGAAGCTGCGTGATTTCGTGCACGGCAACGTGAAGGCCCGCGAGCGCATGGTGATCCAGTACGCCATCGCCGGGCAGCTGAACATGCTCGTCGTCGGCACCGACCACGCCGCCGAGGCCGTGACCGGTTTCTTCACCAAGTACGGCGACGGCGGCGTCGACCTCACCCCGCTCACCGGGCTGACCAAGCGTCAGGGCGCCGCGCTGTTGCAGGAACTGGGCGCTCCGCCGAGCGTGTGGGAGAAGGTGCCGACCGCCGACCTGGAGGAGGACCGTCCCGCGCTGCCCGACGAGGTCGCGCTCGGCCTGACCTACGAGCAGATCGACGACTACCTGGAAGGCCTCGACGTCTCCCCGGAGGTCTCCGACAAGCTCGAACGCATGTACCTCGCGACCCGCCACAAGCGCACGGTCCCCGTCACCCCCGCCGACACCTGGTGGCGCTAGAGCCCCGCGATCAGGCGGAGCACGGCGCCGGAGCCATCCTCGGCGCGGACCTTCTCCGCCAGCGCCTGCGCCCGAGCGCGGTAGCCGGGATCAACCACGGCCTGGGACACCAGTGACGCCAGCGGTCCAGCAGCCAGCTCGGTGAACGGCACTGAGCCCGGGCTGACACCGGTCTTCGCGAGCCGGGAGGCCCAGAACGGCTGGTCGGCGAGCACCGGGGTGGGCACCACGGGCACTCCCGCCCGAACGCTCGCCCCGGTGGTCCCGGCACCGCAGTGGTGCACGACGGCGGCCATGCGCGGGAACAGCCAGTCGTGCGGCACGCTCTCCACGCACATGACGTCGTCGCCGGTCGCGGTGAGCCCCGACCAGCCCGCCTGCACGACGGCGCGGACCTTCGCGCGCCGCACGGTCTCGGTCACGATCTCCGACAGCCGCGCCCCCTCGCCCGGCGCCATGCTGCCGAAGCCGAGGAACACCGGCGGGGGACCGGCCTGGAGGAAGTCGACCAGCTCGGCGGGCGCGGTCCAGCCGGGCGGGCGCTCCGGCCACCAGTAGCCCACCACGTCCGTGCCGCGCGGCCAGTCCGCCGGACGTGGAACCACGTGCCTGCTGAAACCGTGCAGCACCGGGTAGTCCTTGTCCGCCAACATCATCCGGCGCACGCGCGTGGCGCCCATCGGTGGCAACCCGACGCGACGGCAGAACTCCTTCGCCGACGCGTCCAACGGCGACGGCATGCGCAGCGCCAGGCGCGGGAGCCACCGGTTCAGCACGCGGCCGAGGTCCTTGCCGCCCATCCCGGCGAGGCCGAACTCCGCGGTGGGCACGCCGGGGAACAGCTCCAGCGAGGCGGTCGGGATACCGAGGGCCTTGCCGGCCAGGTAGCCGTGGAGCAGTGCTCCTCGTTGCAGCAGAAGGACATCCGCGCCCTCGGCCGCAGCGAGGACACCCTCGGCGACGGAGTCCATCAGCTGCCTGGCGATCTCCACCTGCGCCAGCACCCCGCGCAGCCCGGAGCCCTTCGCCGCCCAGGCGCGACCCTCCTCGGACTCCAGCAGGGCGCGCGTGTCCCCGGGCATCGGCCGGTGGGCCAACCCCAGCTCGTCGAGCATGTCGGCGAACGCGGACTGCGCGGCGACCACGACCTCGTGCCCGGCCTCCCTGAGCCGCGTCGCCGGGCCGGTGTACGGCGCGACGTCCCCGCGCGAGCCCACGGTCACGAACACGATCCTCATGCCGCCCAAGCTACATACTTTTCACAAATTCGTGAAGCAGCTGAAGTGGCTAGCCTGAAGCCCGTGGACGGAGTGGGTGGTCTCGGCGGTGACGCCACGGCCCTGCGCAGGCTCAACACGGCCAGGGTGCTGCGGGTCCTGCACCGCGCGGCTGCGCTCACGCTGACCGAGCTGACCAAGGCGACGCAGCTGTCCCGCTCCGCCGTCGAAGGCGCGGTCGAGGAACTGGTCTCCGCTGGCGTGGTCGCCGAGGTGGAGCCCGTCACCGGCGGCACCCGACCGCTCGGCCGCCCCGCCCGCCGGTTCCGCTTCCGCCCCGACGCGGGGCACGTGCTCGGCCTGCACATCGGCCCGCACAAGGTCTACGTGGTGCTCAGCGACCTGCACGGCGAGATCGTCGGCGCCAAGCGCGTCGAGCTGAGCCCGGACGTGCCCGGCCCCGAACGCCTGTTCAAGGCCCGCCGCGCCGTGCAGCAGTGCCTCCAGGCCACCGGGATCGCCAGGGACCGGCTCTGGGCGGTCGCCGTGGGAACACCCGGCCTCGTCGACCGCGACGGCCGGATCTCGCTCTGCTCGGTGCTCGACGGCTGGACCGGCCTGGACCTCGCAGGCGAACTGGGCGCGCACTTCGCCTGCCCGGTGCGGGTGGAGAACGACGCCAACACCGCCGCGATGGGGGAGCGCTGGCGCGGCGTCGCACGCGAGGTCGACGACGTGGTCTACGTGCTGGCTGATCACAAGCTCGGCGTCGGCGTGGTCATCAACGGCCGCGCGCACCGGGGAAACCACGGCGCCGCGGGCGAACTGGGCGCGTTGCCGCACTCGCCGTGGGCCTCCGCGAACGACTTCCTGGCGAAGTCCCAGCACGATCTCACGCGTGCCTTCACGGACCTGAGCTCGGCCCGGTTCCTCGACGACCTCGCGCAGGGCATCGCGACGATGGCGCTCGCCGTGGACCCGGAACTGGTGGTACTGGGCGGTTTCCTCGCGGATTGCGGCCCCGCGCTGCTCGACGAGCTCGCCGCCCGGGTCCCCGGACTGTGCCTCACGCCGCCGCGCCTGATGCTGTCGGAGCTGGCCGACGACGCTGTCGCGCTCGGCGCGTTACGGGTGGCGCTCGACGAGGCCGAGCGCCGGCTTTTCGCTATCTAGCCAGCTCGTCCAGCACGCGCTTGGGATCGTCCAGCAGCGGTTGCAGTGCCAGCTCCGCCGCGCCGAGCAGCACGCTGTCCGCCAAAGCCCCTGGCACCACAGGGATCTCGCCCACCTCCGTGAGGAACGAGCGGCTGGCCACGCCCTCGTCCACCACGCGCGGCCGGAGCGAGTAGAGGCGGCCGAGCGTGCCGCCGAGCACGATGCGGTCGGCGTCGGTCAGGTTGAGCAAGCTCGCCAGGCCGCTGCCCAGATGCCGCGTGACCTGATCGACGGCCGCAATGCACGCGGAGTCGCCTGCGACGGCCGAGGTGAGGACTTCCTCAACCGCCGCAGGCACTTCGTGCAACGGCTGTTCGGCGCGACCGGCCGCGCGCAGCAGGCCCCGGTGATCGGCTTCGACCTCCAGGCAGCCGGTGGAGCCGCACCGGCACGGAGCCCCGGCCGGGTCGACGGTGATGTGCCCCGGCTCGATCGCGTAGCCCCGCGCGCCGAGGAACAGCCGCCCTTCGCTGACCACCGCGCCACCGAGCCCCACGTGGCCGGTCATCAGGTAGAGCAGCTGCTCCGCGCCCTTGCCCGCGCCGTGCCGGTACTCCGCCATCGCCGCCAGGTTCGCGTCGTTGCCCAGCGCCAATGGCATTCCCAAGCGCTCCAACAACAATTCGCGCAGCGGCACCCCGCGCCAGCCCAGGTGCAGCGCGGCCGCCGCGAAACCGTCGCTCCGGCGCACGGGCGAGGGAACGGCGAGCCCGACGCCGAGCACGTTCGGCCCGGCGAACTCCAAGATCAGCTCGCTCAGCGTGTCCAAAGCGTCGGTGGTGTCACGGGTGCGCAGGGACTGCTCGACGCGCGCGTGCACCCTGCCGCCGAGGCCGACCCGCGCGACGGTGACCGACTCGGCGGACAGCTGCGCGGCGACCACCGTCGGAGCCTCATCGGCGACCAGCACCGCGTGCGAGGGGCGCCCGCCGTCCGTGGAAGGCGCCGGTCCGCCCGTCGGGTCGATGGACACCAGGCCGCGCGAGGTCAGCTCGCCCAGCAGGTAGCCCATCGCGCTGCGCCCGCACCCGAGCACTTCGGTCAGCTCTGCCCGGCTCGCCACCCCGCCGCGCATGTGGAGCTGGAGCACCAGCGCGCCCAGCGAATCGCGCGAGCGTTCTTGTGCGAGGGGGCTCATAGCTCCTAGTCTAAGTTTGTACAGTAACTGCACAAACCGGAGGAGTGCTGTGACGGTCTTCGGCTTGATCGCGGGAGCGCTGACGATGCTCAGCTTCCTGCCGCAGGTGCTCCGCACGGCGCGCACCCGCAGCGCGGGCGACCTCTCCTGGGGCTGGCTGCTGCTCTTCGGCGGCGGCGTGGCGATGTGGGCGGTCTACGGACTGGCGACCGGTGACGTGCCGGTGGCCGCGACGAACGTGATCACCCTGGGCCTGGTCTCGGTCCTGGTGGTGCTGAAGGTGCGAACCCGGGAGGTGGAGGCGTGACCCGACAGGACTGGTGGGCCGACGCGGTCGGCTACGAGGTGTACCTGCCGTCGTTCTGCGACAGCGACGGCGACGGCTGGGGCGATCTGCCCGGCGTGCTCAGCAAGCTCGACTACCTGCACTGGCTCGGCGTCGACCTGCTGTGGCTGACGCCGTTCTACCGCTCGCCCATGCACGACCACGGCTACGACATCTCCGACTACCGCGACGTCGACCCGCGCTTCGGCACGCTCGCCGACCTGGACCGACTCATCGACGAGGCGCACGAGCTGGGCATGCGGGTGATCAGCGACCTGGTCGTGAACCACAGCTCGAACGAGCACCCGTGGTTCCTGATGTCCAGGTCCAGCAAGGACAACCCGTACCGCGACCACTACCTGTGGCGGCCGGGGCGCGGTCCCGGCCAGCCGCCGAACAACTGGGTCGCGACCTTCGGCGGCCCGGCGTGGACCTACGACGAGCACACCGACGAGTGGTACGCGCACCTGTTCACCCCCGAGCAGCCCGACCTCGACTGGGGCAACCCGAAGGTCGCCGACGAGGTCGAGTCGATCATGCGGTTCTGGCTCGACCGGGGCCTGGACGGCTTCCGCGTCGACACCGCGCACTACCTGGCCAAGCACCCGGATCTGCCCGACAACCCGCGCTTGCCCGCCGACCGCGTGCGGCTCATCGGCGGCGCAGTCGCGGACTGGTACCACTACGACCATCAGCACGACATCGGTCAGCCCGCGCTGCACGACATCCACCGCCGCTGGCGCATGATCGCCGACGACCACGGCGCCTTCCTGGTGGGGGAGACGCACATGCTCGACCCCGGCGCGCTCGCGGGCTACCTCGGCCGCGACGGGCTGCACTCGTACTTCTACTTCGGCCTCATCCAGGCGGAAGTGGACGCCGGTGGCACCGAAGCCGACCTGCTCCGAGCCGCCGCGACCGCCAGTCCCGCCCTGTCCTGGGCGCAGAGCAGCCACGACTGGAGCCGCGCGGCCACCCGCTACGGCGCCGCCCGCTCGCTCGCCCTGACGACGCTGACCATCGGCCTGCCCGGCACGCCGTTCCTCTACCAGGGCGACGAACTCGGCCTGGTGAACGGAGTGGTGCCCGCCGACCAAGCGCAAGATCCGCTGGCCAAGCGCGGCGGCAACCACGAGCACAACCGCGACGCCTCGCGCACCCCGATGCCGTGGCGCGCCGAGGAGAACCTGGGCTTCACCAGCGCGGACAAGGCGTGGCTGCCCTTCGGCGACCGCACCCCGGCCGACACCGTCGAGGTGCAGCAGCAAGATCCGCACTCGATCCTGAACGCCCACCGGCGACTGCTGCACGTGCGCCGCGAGCTACCTGATCTCCGCCGCACCGAACCGACCTGGCTGGACACCGCTCCCGGCCTGGTCGCATACCAGTGCGGGAACACCGTGGTGGCAGCCAACTTCGGCACCGCACCGGCCGAGCTCGACGGCGACTGGCTGCTTCGGTACTCCACAGTGGACAGAACTGAGCCGGGGCCGCTCGCACCCGATGAGGCGGTCATCCTGGAACGTGTCGCGCGACCTTCTCCGCCAGCCTCGTGACGTCCGCGCACAGATCGGCGGTGTCGTCGTTGCGCACCTGAAGCGTCACGACGCCGGAGCCGTCCTTCATCGCCGCACGGCACTCGATCGCGCGTTCGTCCGCGGACCTCAGGTCGTAACCGGACTTGCGCACGAAAACCTCGCGCCCACCGAGCGACTTCGCGGGCTCCTTGAGGTTCCAGGACTTCCGCAGCGCTTCCAACGGAATGTCCGGCATCCGCTTCACAGCGACGCTGTAGCCCGCCGCCGACCACGAGCAGGAGTCCTCCTCGTGCTTGGCGGTGGGCTCGCCGGGCCACGGGAAGTCGGCCTTCCCGATCGACCCGCACAGGTCCTTCGGCACGGGTTCGCCCCCGCAACCGGCACAGACCAGCGTCGCGGCAGCCAGGATCGACACGAGTCCCCTCACCACCGCACCCTCTCAAAACGAAAGCCGGGCTGCTCCAAGAACAGCCCGGCTCGCAGTGCGTTTCGGCTCAGGCCGGATTCTCCTCGCGCTTGCCCGACCAGTCCACGTGGAAGCTGCCCTCGCGGTCCACGCGCCGGTAGGTGTGCGCGCCGAAGAAGTCGCGCTGCCCCTGGATCAGCGCCGCGGGCAGCCGCTCGCGCCGCAGACCGTCGTAGTAGGCCAGCGACGACGCGAAGCCCGGCGTCGGAACACCCAGCTCGACCGCCGTGACCACCACGCGGCGCCATGCCTGCTGAGCCTGCTCCAGCGCCTTCGCGAAGAACGGCGCGACGAGCAGCGACGGCAGGTCGCCCGACTCGTCGTAGGCCTCGCGGATGCGGTCGAGGAACCGCGCCCGGATGATGCAGCCACCGCGCCAGATCGTCGCCGTCGAACCCAGGTCGACGTCCCAGCCGTACTCCTTGCTGGCCGCGATGATCTGGTCGAAGCCCTGCGCGTAGGCCACCATCTTCGAGGCGTACAGCGCCAGCCGCACGTCCTCCACCAGCGTCTCCGCGACCGCGCCGGACACCGTGCCGCCGGTCGGGCCGGGCAGGTTCACCGCCGCCGCGCGCTGGTCCGCGTGCCCGGACAGCGAGCGCGCGAACACCGCCTCGGCGATCCCGCTGATCGGCACGCCCAGCTCCAGCGCGGTCTGCACCGTCCAGCGCCCGGTGCCCTTCTGCTCCGCCTGGTCCAGCACGACGTCCACGAACGCCTTGCCGGTGGCCGCGTCGACCTGGTCGAGCACCTCGGCGGTGATCTCGATGAGGTAGGAGTCCAGCTCACCGGTGTTCCAGCCGCGGAAGACCTCGGCCAGCTCCTTCGCGCTCAGCCCGAGGCCCTGCCGCAGCAGGTCGTAGGACTCCGCGATCAGCTGCATGTCGGCGTACTCGATGCCGTTGTGCACCATCTTCACGAAGTGCCCCGCGCCGTCCGGGCCCACGTGCACGCAGCACGGCGTCCCGTCGACCTTCGCGGCCACCTTCTCCAGCAGCGGCCCGAGCGCCGCGTAGGACTCCTTCGAGCCACCGGGCATGATGCTCGGCCCGAGCAGCGCGCCCTCCTCACCGCCGGAGATGCCGACCCCGGCGAAGTGGATGCCCTTCTCCTTCAGCGCGGCCTCGCGGCGGCGGGTGTCGGCGAAGTGCGCGTTGCCGCCGTCCACCAGGACGTCGCCCGGCTCCAGCAGCGGCGTCAGCTCGTCGATCACCGCGTCCGTCGGCGCGCCGGCCTTCACCATGATCACGATCTTGCGCGGGGTGGACAGCGAGGCGACGAACTCCTCAGCGGTCGCGCTGCCCACGAACTCGCCCTCGTGCCCGAACTCGGACACCAGCGCGTCGGTCTTGGCCCGCGAGCGGTTGTGCACCGCGACCGAGAAGCCGTTGCGGGCGAAGTTGCGCGCCAGGTTGCGGCCCATCACCGCGAGTCCGGTCACGCCGATATCGGCAGCCATGCACTCTCCCCATCATTCTGGTCTGTCATGAACGTATCGACTTCCGGGATCAACGCACCGGCAGGTCGAAATAGGTCTCAGGATGTGGTTCACCTCGCAGGGTGAAGTGCCACCACTCCTGCGCGTAGTTGGCGAACCCGTGCTTGTCCATCAAGGACTTCAGCAGCGCCCGATTGCCCTTCGCGGGCTGCGCGATCGCCGGGTTCGCGGTGTGCGCCAGCTTGTCGAAGCAGTCGAAGCCGGTACCCATGTCCACGGTGTTGTCGGCGAAGCGCCGCTCCTGGGGCGCCGTGCAGCTCACGAGCCCGTCACCGGCGCGGTACTGCGCCTGCGGCTTCGCGGGCACGTCGACGAGCGTGAGGTCCACCGTGCTCCCGCGAGAGTGCCCGGAGCGGTCGGCGATGTAGCCGTCCGGGAACAGGCGGTCCTTGCCGAGCGCGGGGTAGAACTCCGCCTTCATCCGCGTGTCCGCGGTCTTCGCCCAGCGCACGAAGTGGTTCACCGCGCGTTGCGGGCGGTAGCAGTCGTAGACCTTCAGGCTCAGCGACTTCGGCCGCAGTTCCTCCTGCACGCGCCGTAGCCCCTCAGCAGCCTGCGGCGTCACCAGGCACTTGTTCGCCTCGTAGCCGTCGATGCGCTCGCCGACGAAGTTGTGGTCGGTGAAGTAGCGCGCCTCGACGACGATGCTCGGGTCCACGTCCTGAACGGACACGAGGGGACCCGTGTTCGCAGTTGTTGTCGTTGTCGTGGTGGCAGCGGTCGTGCTTGTCGCGGGAACAGGAGGTGCTGGTGGCGGCGGAGTGTCCGCGCACGCCACGAGCACTCCCGCGAGCACGAGGGTGCCGAGCACGACGGGGCGCGTAGTCATCCCACAGGGGGTACTTCAAGCGCTCCCGTCGTGCAAGTCGGCTGATCAGCCAGTTGTCTCCGCCAGCTCGTTGCAGCGGTCCATCGCACGTGCCGCCTGATCAGCGTCGCGCCGCCCCAGACCGCACGCGCACGCGATGTCCACGTCGCTCTTCACGAGTCGTTCGACCAGCGCGAGCAACCGCCGCTGCGTCTCCAGGTCCTGGCCCTCGTGCGCGAGCCCCGCGATGAACCGGCACCCCGCGGGCAGCACGAGCCCGCTCAGCGCGCGGTAGAAGGACTCGTCCGTCGCGGGCGGCAGATCCGCCATCGCGAGCGGCGCGTGCACGTACTCCAACTTCCGCCCAGCGGGCCACGCGGCCACGATCGCGTTCGACAGCGTCACCAGCGGCGCGGCGCTCTTCAACTTGCCGAGCGCCTTGTTGTTCAGATCGCCGAGGCACAGGTGCACGCCGAAGCTCGTGCCCTCGGGCGCGTCCGCCGCGACCGCGGTCACCTTCTTCGCCAGCCAGCGCGAGAGCGCGCCGTGCAGCAACTTCGGCGCCTTGGTCATGAACACCAGCTCGACCGGCACCTCGATCTGGAACAGCACGTCGTCGCCGGCCTCGGCGTGGATCTCGCGCAGCTCGCGCGTTGTCGCGTCGTGGAACGGCTTGACGTGCTTGAACGGACCGATCGGCCCGAACACGAACATCGCGAGGTCCAACGGCCCCGGCACCCCGACCTGGTAGCGCAGCCCCTCGTGCCCCTGCTTCTCCCGCAGCTTCTTGAAGACGGGGTAGCTGCGCCGGAACTCGTCGACGTAGCCGAGGTTCAGCGCGCCTCCGGTCAGCTCGCGCCCCTTGCGGACGCGGTACTTCGGGATGTCTGTGTAGCTGGACCACGCGCCCCTGGCCACCGTCTCCAGGTCCGCGTGCCCGTCGAGGCTGTCGACGAAGTTGACGATCCACCGGTCGCGCTCGCCCGTCTCGCCGTCGGCGAGCGTGCGCAGGCGGTGCCCGGAGCTGGTCAGCGCCCCGGCCATCGCGGACTCGGCGTCCGCGCCCGGCAGGCTCCCGACGTAGTGGACAAAACGATCAGCCATCACGGCCTCCCCAGAGAACTACGAAAGTCCGTAGATCCTTGTAGGGCTGAACGGCCTAGTCACTCACCCATTCGTTTGGCGTTTGCCTGAGCCGCAGCGCAGATGAACGCCCCCAAACCCGGCCTTTGCAGGTCAGGGCTCACTAGAAAGTTCAACTGCTCCGGCTCGCTCACGTACATCCGCGTGATCCCCACGTGCTGCGCGGGCGAGCAGTCGTAGAGCAGCCCGATCAGCTGCCGGTGCCGCTCCGCCAGGTCCATCGCGCGTTCGCCGTCCGCGGCCGACCCCTCGTCCACCGCCGCGAGCAGCTCGCGCACCCACTCCGCCTGCGCGGTCTGCATGCGCGCGAAGTCCTCCTTGTCGAAGGAGCCCATCCGGTCCTGCGCCTGGCGCCACTGCTCCGTCTGCCCCCACCGCCGCTCGGCTTCCTCGCCGTAGCCGGGCACGGGCTCCCAGTCGCCGAACACCTCGAAGCGCTCTTCCGGCGTCAGCGTGACCCCCATGCGCCGCGACTCCAGCTCGCGGTCCACGGCCACGACCATGCCGCGCAGCCGCTCCACCTTGGACAGCAGCAGATCCCGTTGCTTGCGCAGGTGGCCCATCGTGTCGGTGTCCGGGTCGGAGACGATCGCCGCGATCTCCTCGAGCGGGAACCCGAGCTCCTTGTAAGCGAGCACGCGGTGCAACTGGTCCAGGTCCGCCTCGCCGTAGGTGCGGTACCCGGCGGGAGTGCGCCCGCTCGGCGACAGCAGTCCGATCTCGTCGTAGTGGTGAAGAGTGCGCACGGTCACATTCGCGAGCGCGGCCACCTGTCCGACCGTGTAGTCCACCCTGATTCCCTTCCGGTTCGACGCGGCAAGCCTGCCGCCTCACGCGGCGTCAGGGTCAACCCCTGCGGCCCGCTCCGCCCGCTGACACGCCCCTGACCTGCGGTATCACGGTTAGAGGGGGGTGGGTGAAAACGCCCCGTGAACGCCCTGCTAACTTTCTTTCCACACCGAGCGGGTCGCCGCGAAGTGGAACTCCCGGGACACGGACGGACAGTGGGACCCCCGCTGAAAGCCCCGAAAACGGACCGGGTACAGTACGAAACAGCTCAACAAAATATCTGCCGAAGCGGAAAACAGACCGGGTTCACCCCCGATTTGACACCGGGAAAACGAACCGGATAAGCTTCCAGCAGAACAGAACGAGAGCCCCGGACAGGGAATCGCAAAGGTTCCCGGGATGGTGTGCGTGTGTTCTT
>NZ_MUMH01000128.1:27267-27483 GCF_002155965.1 Allokutzneria sp. NRRL B-24872 | reverse complement strand
GGTGCATGGGGCCAGTTTACCTGGGGCGGGTGCAAACGTTGGGCCGGTGGCGGAGGGTGGGTTACTCAGGACGGTTGACAGCGGTTCGACAGTGGGGCCGCCACGGTGTATTGATCACTGCCGGGGCCGACGAACGGCCGTCGGGGGGAGTTCATGCGCATCGGTGTCCGGCTGGGCGCCTCCGGAGCCGAAGCCGCACTCGTGCACTCGGGCAGG
>NZ_MUMH01000128.1:0-27234 GCF_002155965.1 Allokutzneria sp. NRRL B-24872 | reverse complement strand
GAGCTGTTCGAGCACGCCCTGCTCGCGGTCGGTCCTGGCGCCCCCGCCCCGCCGCCGTTCACCGTCCTGCCCGCCGTGCCGGTCGCGTCGCTGCTGGTCCTGCCGCGCGCGCCGCGAGCGCTCGCGCATCCCTCCGAGCTGGTGCGGTCCCTGGTGTCCTGGCGCGGAGTGGTCACCGGCGGGCACGACCTCTTCGGTTCGGAGCTGGTGCCGGTGGACCTCGACGCTGCGGTGCGCGCGGCCACCGAGGCGCGGGCGGCCGGGCTGGGCACGCTCACGATCACCGCGACCGGGGCCTCCAACAGCGTCGCGCACGAGGAAGCGATCGCGGCGCGGCTTCGCGAGGAGTTCCCTGACCTGCGCATCCGCCTCTCCGGGGACGCCGGTGGGCTGGGGCTGCTCGAACGCGACGCCACGACGACGATCAACGCCGCGCTGCTGACCACCGCAGAGGATCTGATCGAGCGCTGCGAGCGCGTGACGGCTTCGCTGCCCGGCTCGCCGAGCTGCTGGTTCGCCACCGGCGACGGCGGAAGGGTCTCGGCGAAGCGACTGCGCACGGTCCCGGTGCGCTGCCTCGGTTCGGACGCCGCGACCGTGCTGACCGGCTCAGCCGTGCTCACCCGCAGGCCGGACGCGCACGTGGTGCTCGCCGCGCGCGGGTTCATCTCGCTCGGCCGCGTCGACGCCGGGCTGCCCATGATCGCCCCGGACCTGGCGGGCAAGCTCAGAGTGCGCACGGTGAGCCCGATCCCGGTGCTCAACGTCCGGGGCAACGCCGCCGAACCCGCGCTCGCGGCGGAGCTGCGCACGCTGGTCGGTCCACGCGTGGTCGCGGCGTTCGACCGCGAGGGCGTGGAGGTCGCCGACAGGTTGTGCGCCGACATCCCCGAACTGGTGCCGATGCGCTCGGAGGCCAACGCCAGCGCGGTCGGCGCCGCGTGCAGCGAGCCGAGCGCCTGGCTGGACATCGTCGTTCCCGCCGACACCCTGGACGAACTGCAACGGCAGCAACACCTCGCCGAGCGCCAGGCCATGACCCTGGTCGCCGCCGCCGGGGCGCACCCGGGCAGTGAGCGCGTGATCAGCTCGGTCGCGACCGCGCTGGCGTTCCTCGGTCGCGACGTCTACCGGCTGCACGTGCGGGCCAGCAGCGAGCGGGGGGAGTGGGAGTGATCACCGAGATCACCGTCGACGACCTGCCAGCGCTGGAGGCGGGCAGCCAGCTGACGTGCTCTTCCGCTGGCAGCACGCACTTCGACGGCGCGCTGGCCAACATCGCGGAGCTGCTGCGCGAGCGCGGGCCGGTGCGCATGGTCGGCATCGACGAGCTGGACGGCGACGCGCTGTGCGTGGCCATCGGCGCGATCGGCGGCTTCGGCCCGATGCTCGAACTGCCGCCCTCCGGCGACGAGGCGGTGGCCGCCGTGCGCGCGCTCGAAGCCCGGCTCGGACGAGGCGTCGACGCGATCGTCTCGCTGAACGCCAGTGGCCCCAACGCTTTCGCGCCCGTGGCCGCCGCGTCCGCGCTCGGCCTGCCGCTGGTGGACTGCGACGGCATGGGGCGCGTGCTGCCGCTGATGAGCCAGACCACCTACGCGCTGGCCGGGCTGCCGATCGGTCCGCTCGCCGCGGTCAGCCTCTCCGGGGACGTGATGGTGCTCGACACCTCCACCGCGCGCTCGGAGCTGCTGCTGCGCTCGGCGATGCAGGCCGCAGGCGGGTTCATGCTGTGCGCCACCTATCCGTCCACTGTGGACGAATTGGCGAAGTGCGCGATCCGGGGCTCGACCAGCCGGGTGGTGCAGGCGGGCAGGCTGCTGCTCGGCGCCCCCGACCGCGCGAGGCTGCTGGCCGGGCTCGCTTCCGTTGCGGGAGCACGGGTTCTCGGCGGCGGACGGGTCGTCGAGCTGGGTCACGCGACCAGGACCGTCGGAGCGCGGCAGTACCCGGCCGCGCCCACCAGCGTCGTGGTCAGGGAACCGGGACCGGCCGGGCGGATGATCAGGCTGGAGGGCCAGAGCGAGATCTTCCTCGCGGTGGTCGACGGCGTGGTCAGCGCGGCCGTCCCCGATGTGCTGTGCCTGCTGGATCAGCGCGAACCGCACATCGTCGGCCTGGAGCGGGTCGCCGTCGGCAACGACGTGGACGTGCTCGTCATGCCCGCCGACCCGATGTGGCACAGCGGAGCCGGACTGGCGCTCGCCGGGCCGCGCGCGTTCGGCTTCCCCGTCGAGCACCCACGCGAGGTGGCGCAGTGAACCGCAAGGACGTCGTCGAGCAGCTCAGCGTCGCCGAGCTGGTCCAGTTCGGGCCGCTCGGCCAGGCCAAGGTGTTCGCGGGCGAGGAACTGGACCGCCAGGTCGCGGGCGTCGTCCTGGTCGCCGAGCTGGAAGAGATCCGGCAGTGCGAGCCGCACTCCGCCGTCGTGCTGCACGGCACCGCGGCGCAGGGCGCGTGGGCGTTGGAATCCGCGCTGCGCCTGGCTTGGGAGCGCAACGCCTCCTGCGTGATCGCCCCCGCCGACATCGCCGTCGGCAACCCCACCGTGCAGCTCGCCGAGCGCCTGCGCGTGCCGCTGTTCGTGGTCGCCGACCCCGCGCGGCACGCACTGGAGCTGTCCGCGGCCGTCGCCGACACCGACGCCGCGCGCGCACGGCTGACCGCGCGCTGCGCCGTGCTCTTCGGCGAACGCGGCACCCTCCGCGACATCGTCGGCGTGATCAACACCGAGGTCCCCGGCGTGCAGGTCGCGCTCATCGCCGAGGACGGGCACGTGCTCGCCGGGCGTGCCGTCGCCGACCAGGCTTCCGGCGAGCGCCGCGTCGAGGTGCACGTGCCCGGCCCGGACGGTCGGCCTTGGGCGCGTTTGGTCGGACAGCTCGCCGCGTGGTCGCCGTCGTGGTCGCTGATCGTGCGCACGGTGCTGGGCTTGGCGCGCGCTCCGCTGGCCGCGTGCGTCGGCCGGGCCTGGCTGCGGCCGGTGCAGCAGTCCGCGAGCGACCGCGTGCTGCTCAACCAACTGCTCAGCGACGACGGTGACGCCGAGGCCGCGCGGGCGGCTGCGTGGTCGGTCGACGGGACGCACATCGCGGTGTTCCTCCAGGCTCGCGAGGCAGCCGACCCGGAGGCGGCCGCGCCCCGCGTGATCGCGGCGTGGCAGGAGGCTTTCCCGCACCTGCCGCTGATCCCGCGCGGCGAGGGTTGGGTGAGCTGGTGGACCGGGGCGGAGGGGCCCGCCGCGATCGCGTCGCAGCTGCGCCCGTACCTGGTGGCGACGCGTCCCTTGCAGCTCGCCGCTGGCGTTGGCCTTGCGGGAGAAGGGGTTCCGGGCTTGCGGCGCTCCGTCGACGAGGCCCGGCTCGCCGCCGCGGTCGCCGTTCGCCGCGACGGTGAGACTGTCGAGCTGTTCGGCTCGTTGGGCCCTCGCGCCGTGCTCGCGTGCATCCCCGTCGCCGACGTCGCCGCCGCCGCGCGCGTCGCCCTGGCCGACCTGCTCGCGGCGCCGGACGCTGACGTGCTGCTTGCCGCGTTGGTCGCGCTGCTGGACTGCGCGGGGTCGACCGGTCAGGCCGCCGCTCGGCTCGGCGTGCACCGCAACACCGTGCTCAGCCGGATCGAGCGCATCCGCGCGCGCGGCATCGACCTCGACTCACCCGAACAGCGCCTGGCCCTCCACCTCGCCTGCTACTCCCTGCTCAGCGCCCACTGATCCCGCGCGCAGCGGCACTCCGCCACCCCCGCGAACGCCTCGTCTGGTCCGTTGAACGTGCTGAACGAGTCATTCAGCACGTTCAGGTTGGTCAATGACTCGTTCAGCACGTTCAACCACATGAACGAGTCATTCAGCACGTAAGGGAGCATCGCGCTGTAGGCTAGATGATCTGAACATCTGGGTGGATCATCTGGGAGGCTGCCGTGCGTCAGGACCTGCCGAAGTGCTCGTTCTGCGGCAAGGGGCAGGAGCAGGTGCGCAGGCTCATCGCGGGCCCGGTGGGCGTCTACATCTGCGACGGCTGCGTCGGGTTGTGCACGGAGCTGGCCACCGAGGAGGAGGCCGCCCCGGCCCCGGCCGAGCGCCTGCTGAGGCCGCGTGAGCTGCGGGAGAAGCTCGACGAGTACGTGATCGGCCAGGACGAGGCCAAGCGCGCGCTCTCGGTCGCCGTCTACAACCACTACAAACGAGCCGCAGACCCGGAGCTGGGCAAGTCGAACGTGCTGCTGATGGGGCCGACCGGCTGCGGCAAGACCTACCTGGCGCAGACGCTGGCGAAGCTGCTGGACGTGCCCTTCGCGCTGGTGGACGCGACCACGCTGACGCAGGCCGGCTACGTGGGCGAGGACGTGGAGAACATCCTGCTCAAGCTCATCCAGGCCGCCGACTACGACATGGAGCGGGCGGAGCGCGGGATCGTCTACCTCGACGAGGTGGACAAGATCGGCCGCAAGGCGGAGAGCGCGTCGGTCACCAGGGACGTCTCCGGCGAGGGCGTGCAGCAGGCGCTGCTGAAGATCCTGGAGGGCACGGTCGCGAGCGTGCCGCCGCAGGGCGGTCGCAAGCACCCGCACGAGGAGTTTCTCAAGATCGACACGAAGAACGTGCTGTTCATCGCGGCGGGCGCGTTCCCCGGCCTGGAGCGGAAGAAGAGCACGCCCATCGGGTTCGGGAGCGCCCCGCGAGAGCCGGAGTCCGACGGGCCGACCACGCGGGAGCTGGTGGACTTCGGGCTGATCCCGGAGTTCGTCGGCCGCCTGCCGGTCATCACCTCGGTGCGGCCGATGGACCGGATGACCCTGACCCGAGTGCTGACCGAGCCGCGCAACGCGCTGGTGCGCCAGTACCGCGAACTGTTCCGCTACGACGGTGTGGAGCTGGAGTTCGCCAGGGGCGCGCTCCCGGCGATCGCCGAGCGGGCGCTGAACCGGGGCACCGGCGCCAGGGCCGCGCGGGCGGTGCTGGAGGAACTGCTGCTGCCCGCCATGTACGAGGTGCCCAGCCGCGACGACGTGGCCAAGGTCCTGGTCACCCGAGACTGCGAAGTCGTCCTGGTTCCCCGGGAGCTGCGGGCGACTGGTTGACCGTCAGCACCACGCGCAGGTTCAGCTCGGCGTCGTCGGCGTCCAGCCAGGCCAGCTGCGCGGCGTACTCGCGCAGCTGCTTCGCCAGCTCCGGCAGGCTCGTCGTGGCTGCCCGCGCGGTGATGACCCCGAGCGAGAGCGGCAGTCCGTCGCAGTAGCTCAGCAGCTCGTTCACCGCCGCGGGTTCGGCCTGAACGCGTTGCGCGCCAAGGTGTTCGGTGATCAGGTCGCGCGCGTGGCGCTCGCCGAGCGGGTCGAGCCGCAGCGGCTGCGCGCCGCCAACGGTGATCGCCTCCCGGCTGGTGACGAGCACGGTGCACGCGGGATCGTCAGGCAGGAACGGCTGCAACTGGGCGCCATCGCGCGCGTTGTCCAGCACGAGCAGCATCCGCCCTTCGGCCTCCAGCGGCTCGGCGGCTGGCCCGCTGAGGTCGACATAGCGTTGCCCGTCCGGAAAGCGATCGAGGTTGTCGTGCGCCCACCGCAGCGCGAGCCAGCTCTTGCCGACGCCGCGCCGACCGTGCACGGCCAGCGTGACGGCACCCTCCTCGCGCTGGATCGCGAACCGCCGTTCGAGCGCGGTCAGCTCACCGCCTCTGCCGACGAAACCCGTTGGTGCTTCAGGGAGTTCTCGCGGAACGGGGCCGGACGGTGCCGGGCGCTCGCCGTAGAGCCCGAGCAGGACCTGGCCGATCTGCCGCTCGTGCGCGGGGTCCTCGACCTCGCAGGACAGCAGGTTCGGCAGCAGTCCACCGTGCCCGGCGTCGCGGAGCTGGCCGTCGTTGTGGTCCAACGCGACGCTGAGCCGCTCGGCGAGCAGGGCCGTCCGTGCCTGCTCAGCCCACGGAGTGTCCACTTCGGACAGTGGAGTTCCACGCCACAGAGCCAAAGCAGCGCCCGGGTCCCGAGAAGCCAGCGCGCGGAAGCTGTGCAGGTCGACGTCCTGCGATGGCAGGCTGAGCCGGTAGCCGTCGCCGGTGCGCTCGACCTCCACCTCCGGCAGGGCCTCCCGCAGCCGCGAAGCGCAGGCGCGCAAGGTGTTCCCGGCCCTTGGCGGCGCGTCGGGACCCCACACGCGCTCGCTCAGCACGCGGAGCGGGACCACCTCGCCCAGCTCCACGAGCAGCACGGTGAGCATCGCCCGCGCGCGCCCGGCGGGCAGCTCGACGCGCCGCCCGTCCCGAAGCGCGAGCAGCTCGCCGAGCACTCCGAACCACACGCGCCCATTAGAGCAGGCGGTCCTGCCGGGCGACGGCCTCCTTGCGGACGCGGTCGAAGAACGCCTTGTCGCGGTCGGCGCGCTGCGGGGCCGGGGTGTTCGGCGGAGCGGCGTCGTCCTCGTAGGCGCGGTAGAGCAGCCAGCAGCCCCTGATGCCGTCGAGCAGGTCTTCCAGCAGGTCGTGCGCCGGGCGCGCCGGGTCGAGCGGCGTGATCCGGTCGGGCACCGTGGCCTCGAAGTCCTCGTCGTCGGCGCTGAGGTCCTCGCCCGCCTGCACGAGCAGCACCATCAGGCCCTCGACGTCGGGGATGCGGCCGTCGGCCACCGCCATCGCGTCACCGACCAGGTTCGTCACCACCTGGCGCGGGGTCTCGCCACCGGCCAGCCGCTCCAGCACGAGCGTCGGGGTGTCCACGGCGAGCGGCTCCAGGTCGTCGGCCTCGATGACCACCTCGGTCGGCGCGGTCTCGGCCATCTCGGCGGCGATCTCCGCCGCCACCTGGAGCCAGTGCGCGGCGGCCACCGACGCGGCCGTCGCGTCGACCTCGCTGAACAGCGCAGTCGAGCCCAGCGGGTCCTTCTGCAACAGCGAGTCCGCGGCGGCCACCTGCAACGGCGAGGCGTCCGCCCTGGTCAGCCGCACGGCCTGGCGGGCGCGGCCGGTGAGGTCGCCGCGCTCGGCCGCCTCGATCGCGGCCAGCTCCGCCTCCACCTCGGTGACCAGCTGCTCGGTCAGCCCCGCGTCGGCGATGCCGTGCAGCTCCCGGCCGACGCGGTGCGCCGACTCGATCACCGGGCTGTAGGACTCCAGCAGCATCCCGTCCTCCGGCAGGTTCGGCGAGCGGATCGCGTCCACCACGTCGGCCAGCGCGGCGCGCTCGTCGACCCGTTCCCAGCCCTCGGGCTCCAGGTCCAGCTCAGCCTCCTCCAGCGGGCTCGCGGGGTGGGTGTAGGTCCGCCACGCCGCCCGGGAGAGCCCGTTGAGCACGTGCGTCAGCAACAGCGCCTGGTCAGTGGTGACCTTGTCGGGGAGGTCCGCGGCGGTGTGCGCGGTGTTGCCCAGTCCCGAGCTCCACATCGCCACCAGCGCGTGCCGGTCGGTGTCGACGCCGTAGTCCGTCATGCCGACATCGTTGCGAAGATCGGGCGCGCGCGGGGGCAAACCGGAGCGGGACACGCGGGAGGGGTGTTCGACGTGCTGCTGAACCGCGTTCGGAGCCCCGTTCAGCACGGCGGCGCCGAACGACTGGATAGCGCCGTTACCACTCTGCTCTGCATTCGATCATGACGACGACTCGTGCGGTCCCCAGCTCGGTGACCGCCGCCTCGAGCCTGCTCTTCCTGCTCTCCGCGCTGGCGGCCTGCACGGCCGTGGTGTTCTTCGGCGGTGTGCTGGGCGGCGCGCCGTGGGCGCTGGTGCTGTGCGTGGGGTCCTTCCTGATCGCGGTGGTGGGATTCGTGTGCGCCGCGAACCTGAGGCGCGGGACGAGGTGGGCCAGGAATGCGGCGGTTGTGATCGCGATCTTGACGGTCTTCGTGACGAGGGGCGACGGGTTCCTGCCCTGGCTGGCCGGAGTCCTCGCCCTCGGAGTCCCGCGAGCACTTCAGCGGCTGAACCCCTCAACCCCGTGAGCTGCGTTCGGCGCCCTGTTCGGCACCACGTTGCCGAACGACTGGATAGCGCCGTTATCGCTCTGCTCTGCTTTTGATCATGACTACACCTCGTGCGGTCCCCGGCGCGGTGACCGCCACCGCGATCGTGCTCTTCGTGCTCTCCGGGCTGACGGTCTTCGCGGCCGTGCTGTTCGGGCTCGGCGCCATGCTGAGCAGCGCGGTCTCCGAACTGCCCCTCGTGGGCTTCTACACCACCAAGCTGACGCTGCTCGGAGTGAGCGGCGCCGCGCTGCTCGTCCCGCTGGCGCTGCTGGACATCGTGCTCGGGCTGTTCCTGATGCGCGGCGCCCGGTGGGCTCGGCTGATGACGGTCGTGATCGCGGCCGTGCTGGTGCTCTCGTCGCTGTTCAGCGCGACCCCGCCGGTGATCCTGCTGTTCGTCGCCGTCGCGGGCGTGATCGTCGGACTGGTGACGTTGCCGTCGGCCTCGCGCGCGTTCTTCAGGGGCTGAACCTGTCGATGGCGGCGACGATCGCCTCCGTGGTGCCGGTCCCGTGCGTGCCGTGCTCGACGACCACCAGCTCGGAGCCCGCCCAGGCGTTGTGCAGCACCCACGGGTTGCCCGCGAGGGCGCTGAGGTCGAGCTGGCCGTGCACGATCACGCCGGGGACGTCCTTGAGCACGTGAGCGCCGCGCGCCAGCTCGTCGTCCGCCACCCAGCAGCGGTTGCTGAAGTAGTGCGTGACGATCCGGGCGAAGGCGAGCTGGAAGCGCGGCTCCCACGGTTCGTGCTCGACCTCGCGGCCGGGCGGCACGGTGGCGATCGCGTCCTCCCACGCGCACCAGTCCTCGGCGGCCTTGCGGTGCACGGCGGGGTCGGGGTCCATCAGCAGGCGGTGGTAGGCGGCGGAGATGTCCTCGCCGGGATCGGGCACTCCGGCGAGGAAGCGCTCGTAGGCCTCGGGTGCCAGTGCGCCGAAGCCGCGGATCAGCCACTCGATCTCGCTGTGCCTGCCGGTGGCCACGGCGGTGATGACCATCTCGGAGACGCGCTCCGGGTGGCGCAGCGCGTAGGTCACCGACAGCACCGCGCCCCAGGAACCGCCGAACACCAACCACTTCTCGACGCCCAGGTGTTCGCGCAGCTGCTCCATGTCGCGGAGCAGGTGGTCGGTGGTGTTGGCGGAGAGGTCGACGACCGGCTCGCTCGCGTGCGGGGTGCTGCGCCCGCAGTTGCGCTGGTCGAACAGGACGACGCGGTAGGCGGCCGGGTCGAAGTACGTGCGGTGACCTGGGCGGCAGCCCGAGCCGGGGCCGCCGTGCACGACGACGGCGGGCTTGCCGTTCGGGTTGCCGCAGACCTCCCAGTACACGTGGTGGCCGTCGCCGACGTCGAGCGTGCCGTGGTCGTGGGGCTCGATCTCGGGGTAGCGCACGGTGCCCTCCGCCAATTTGTGACAGCGCTTATATAAGGGCTGTTACGATAGCTCCCATGACCGATCCGACCAAGCACAGCAGGTGGCGCCCGCTGCGGCTGGTGCTCGCGGCGATGGACGACGACATCGGCCGCCTCTACGCCGATCGCGGCATCGACGGGGTCCGCCCGCGCTACGTGATGCCGCTGATCCGGCTCGGTCACTCCGGTCCGATGACGATCCGCGCGCTCGCCGAGGACCTGGACGTCACGCACTCCGCGATGAGCCAGACGGTGTCCGCGCTGCGCCGCGAGGGCCTGGTCACCAGCGTTCCCGGAGCCGACGCGCGGACCAGGCAGGTCCGGCTGACCGAGCGCGCCGAGGAGCTGGTCCCCTTCCTCGAGGCCGAGTGGCGGGCCACCGAGCGCGCCGTCGCGGAGCTGGAGGAGGAGCTGCCCTACGCGCTGAGCCAGGCCGTCCGCGACATCGAGGCCGCTTTGAAGAAGCGCTCCTTCCGCGACCGCATCGAAGGACACCTCGAATGAAACTGTTCATCGACGTGCGGCCGCTGCGCGCCAGCCCGGAGTTCCGGCGGCTGTGGATCGGCAGCACGGCCTCGGTGCTGGGCGGCCAGCTGACAGTCGTCGCCGTGCTCACGCAGGTGTGGCAGCTGACGCAGAGCACCGTCGCCGTCGGCGCGATCGGCATCGCCAACGCCGTGCCGATGCTCGTGTTCGGCCTGATCGGCGGCACGCTCGCGGACACCGTCGACCGCCGCAAGCTGGTGCTGCTCACCACGATCGGTCAGATCGTCACCGCCGTTCTGCTTGCCGCACAAGCATTCCTGGGCGCCCAGTCGCTCGTGGTCGTGCTCGCGCTCGTCTGCCTCCAGGGCACCTTCAGCGGACTCGGCGCCCCGGCGCGCAGGACCTTCGCCGCGCGCTTGCTGCCGGAGCACCTGGTGCGAGCCGGGATCGCGTTGATCCACATCAGCTTCCAGGCGTCCATGCTGATCGGCCCGGCGCTCGCGGGCTTGATCACCGCGCAGTGGGGAGTCGCCACCTGCTACGTGATCGACGCGATCACCTTCACCATCGGCCTGTACGGCGTGGTCAAGCTGCCGTCGATGCGCCCAGAGGGTTCGTCGCGGCCAGGGGTGCGCGCGATCGGCGAGGGCATGCGGTTCCTCGCCGGGCAGCCGGTGGTGCGCGGCGCCTTGCTGACCGACGTGATCGCGACGGTGCTCGCCATGCCGATCGCGTTGTTCCCCGCCATCGCCGACGCGCGCTTCGGCCGCCCGGAAGCCTTGGGGCTGTTCATGTCCGCCATCGCCGTTGGCGGCATCGCGGCGAGCGCGCTGTCCGGCGTGGTCACGCGCGCCCCGCGCCCGGGAGCCGTGATGCTCGTCGCCGCGGCGGTGTGGGGCGCCGGGCTCGCCGGATTCGGTGCGGCACAACCGCTGTGGCTCGGCGTCGCGTGCCTGGTCATCGCGGGTGCGGCGGACACGATCTCGGTCATCTCGCGCGGAGCGATCGTGCAGATGGCCACGCCGGATGAGTTCCGCGGCCGGGTCGGAGCGGTCGAGCACATCATCGGCGTCTCCGGCCCCGACGTCGGCAACTTCCGGGGCGGGCTCGTCGCCGGTGCCAGCTCCCCGGCGTTCGCGCTGGTGTCCGGCGGGGCGCTGTGCTTCGTGGGCGTCGCCTACCTCGCCGCGCGCAACAAATCGTTGCGGCGGTTCAGCACGGCGACCGCTCCAGCGCCGCAGTAGCCTTCCGGGATGCGCATGTTCTCGCTCGTGCTCGCCGGTGTCGCCCTGCTCGCGGCCTGCGGTGACGGCGGAGCGGCCGGGGCCGCCTGCCCCGCGCTCGCCGCCCGCTCCGGGATCGGCATCGACATCGAGCCGCCCCTGGCCGCCAAGGTCGTCAAGGCCACGGTGAACGGCAAGGACGTTCACCTCGACGAGTCCACCAAGTCCGTCCCCGCCCCGTGCGACGGCAAGGACCCCAATGCCTCCTGCAGCGCCAGCATGGTGCCCACCGGCGGGAAGAACGGGTTCCTCGACATGGCCGACCTGAAGCTGCAACCGATGAAGGTCAGCGTCCGGCTCACCGACGCCGCCGGCGCGGTGGTCGTCGAGAAGGACATCGAGATCACGCCGAAGCAGGTCTTCCCGCACGGTCCCGAATGCGGTGGTGGGCAGCCGCAGGCGGGTGTGATCGTCGCGGCCGACGGCACCCTGCGCGCACGCCCCTGACGTCACTGGAGCTGAAGGAGTTTCGCTTGCGGGGCGCGGCTTTCGCGGTTCCGGTCCCGGCGCTGTCCGCGTCCGCTACCGTGCTGTCCGACTGAGAGGACGGGGCGTGCTGGACATCCTGTGGTTCACGCTGTTCGCCGTGGACGTGGCGCTGATCGTTCGACTGCGCCGCAGGATTCGCCTGCGTCCATCCACTTCGGACTTCGAGCTGTCGGCCTACGAGGCGGCGTTCCTGTTCGGCCAGCGGGACCGCGTCGTCGAGACCGCTGTCGCCAAGCTCGTCCGCGACGGCCATGTCCGCGCAACCCGCTCCGTCGGCCTGGTCCGCGTCGAGGGCGCTCAGTCCGCCGATCCCGTCGAGGCCGCGGTGCTGTACGGCCTGGGCGTGCCCAGGTCGCTGAAGGGCATCGTCACGGCGTACCGGGACTCGGAGCAGGTCCGGTTCGTCGGTGAGGAGCTGGCCGCGCTCGGCCTGTGCACCACCGACCGCGATCGGGCTTCGGTCAAGGAGTTCCACTGGCACACGGCGATCCTCGCCCTGCTGTGGATTTCGATCACCCTCCTGCTCGGCACCAGCAGCCCGGGCCTGGTGGTCGCCGTCGTCCTCGTGCTCTACACCGTCTCGATCGCTTCCGGCGTCGCACCGCTGACCAAGGCGGGCGAGCAGATCGCGGCCAGAATCCGGTCCGGTTCCGTGGCCGTGCCCGGCTTCGACGACCTCACCGTCGCCGACGTCGCCCTGCGCGGCTTCCGCTTCTACCCGGACGCCGACGTGCGCGACGTCGCGTACAACGGTCGACCACCGTCGCGGCGTGCTCGGAGTTCCGGCGGTGGCAGTTCGTCCTCGTGTTCGACGTTCTTGTGCTCGTCGTCCTGCTCGTCGTCTTCGTCGTGTTCGAGCAGCAGCAGCTAGGTTCTGTCCTGTGAGCTGCGGTTTCAACGGCTCAGTTCGTCAACCGAAGCACGTCGGCCTCGTGGCCGTGGGGGTGGGGCACGAAATCGAGGTGGATGTGGTTTCGCAGGCTGTCCACGTCGGGTGTGCGAAGGAACTCCAGGTACGGCCCCTCCTCCGCCCGCAGCCTCGCGAAGTCGTCGTCCACCTCGTGCACGGCCCATTCCGTTGCCGGGCCCCAAAATTCGGCCATGGCACGGGGGTCCGCGCAGTTGACCACCACCGCCGCGATCGGCCCCGTGTCCTGGTAGACCGCTCGGGGTTCCAGTACGCAGAAGCGGTTTCCCTCCGGATCGGCGAGAACCGTCCACGGCACGTCGCCCTGGCCGATGTCCGCGTCCGTGGCGCCGAGCTCCTTGAGGCGCGCCACCAATTCCGCCTGGTGCTCCGCCGACGTCGTCGCGAGGTCGAGGTGCACCCGGCCGTTCACCGTCTCCGGGTTCGGCGCCGCGGTGAAGTCCGTGCTGACCTCTGGGAGAGCTTCGGCCCAGAATTGGCTGAGCGCAACGTGATCCCGGGCTGTGAAGTTCACTCGCACACGTCGCGGCGCCACGCGTCGAACCCTACGCCAGCTCGCGCTGCGCCTCACGGAGCCGCACCAGATCAGCGGCCATCGCGTCGAACAGCAGGCGCTGCTCCGGATCGGCCGTGTCCACCAGCTCCACGAAGCGGTCGCTCTCGTCGTCGCGCTCGGACTCCAGCGACGAAGCCAACGAGCTGAGGGCGTGCCGGGTGGAGGACTCGGTCTCGGGGACGGCGGCGCGGTGGACCATCAGGCCCGCGATGCCGCTGAGCAGACCGGCCAGCGCCTCACCGGCCTTCGTGACGGCGGCCCGCTCGGGTTCGCTGGCGCGGCGGCCAACGGTGGGAGGGTTGAGGACGTCGTTGACGCGCCGCACGAGTTCGCGGCGGCCGCGGCGCGCGGAGCGGCCGGTGGGGTCGACGGGGGTGGAGCCGGTCAGCGCGATCAGGCCGGAGCGCAGGGCGTTGACGGCGTCGGTGACGCGCTCGGCGGGGGTGAGCTGGCGGGTGCCGGGCACGACGGCGAAACCGAAGAGCAGGCCGATTGCGGCGGCGAGCACGGTCAGCACCAGGTACTCGACGAGCACGGCGGCGGGGTCGAGGTGCTTGGTGCTGGCGTACATGCCGACGAGCATGAGCACGACGCAGGCGTTGAAGATGATGGGCTGCGACTTCTGGAAACCGAAGCCGATGACGAGCGCGAGCAGGCCGATCGGCATCAGGAGGTGCTCGGGCGCGAAGGCGAGGACGCCGAACATCGCGACGGAGCCGAGCACGGTGCCCGCGGTGCGCTGCCACGCCCGGGTCGCGCTGGCGCGCCAATCCGGCTGGGTGATGAGGAAAACGGCCATCAGGAACGACGTCATCAGCGGGTCGTCGGGCCGCTGCGTCGCGAGGACCAGTGCGACCAGGATGCCGAGTGCGCAGCGCAGCGCGTGGCGGAACTGCGCGGAGCGCCAGCTGAACGCCCCGACCAGCGCGTCGCCGAGGTAACCGCTGCCGCGCTGTCGCCAGTCGACGGGCGTGCGGTCGCGGTCGGCCAGCGCGGTGTGCAGCCGGTCGAGCGCGTCGTGCAGGCGCGCGACGAGGCGGCCAGTGCTGCCCGGGAGGTTCTTCAGCAGCGAAGGCCGTTGCGGCACAACGAGATCCGCGGGGCTCTCCTTTGCCTTGACAGCCTCAGCGAGAGCAGAAGCCTCCTCCTTCGCCGCCTCAAGGACTTCGCGCGCGTCGGGCCGGGTGCTGAGCACGGCCGCCGAGGCGCGGTAGCGCAGTGTCGCGTCCAGGACGAGGCCGAGCCAGCGGCGTTGTTTGTCGGAGCGCCACGCCTGCACCGCGCTCTCCGGATCGGTGAGCTTCGGCGCGGCGAGCAGGTCGGCGACGGCCTTGCGCGTCGGGCCGTCGGGGTCGCGGAGCCCGGCGAGCACGCGCACCAGAACGGTCACGGCGGCGGCGAGCGCGGGTGCGGCGAGGATCTGCCACCACGCCGCGGTTCCGGTGAGCTGGAAGGTGTAGCCGAACAACGCCGCCATGCCGAGGCCGAGCGCGGGCGTGACGAAGCGCGGGCCCAGCGCGGGCAGCAGCCCGGCAACGAAGATCACCACGGTCAGTAGGGCGATGGCGGCGGGCACGCTGAGGTGCGCGAGCAGCCGGGGCGCGGTGGCGGCGACCACGACGGTCGGGGCGAACCACGCGAGCAGCTTGAGGTCGGGCCACAGGGCGCCGCCGAACGCGGCCATCAGGCAGAACATCGCGGTCAGCGCGCCGAGCATGGCCGCTGGGCCGAGGCCGAGGAGCGTGCCGAGCCCGGAGACCCCGCCGACCACGACGACGATCAGCACGATCGGGGTGAGCACGCGGGCGACGGCTGAGCCGGTCACGGGGTCCTCCAAGATCTCGAGTCCGGCCGAAGTATGGATCACTCACGGTGGTCACCGCTCAGCGGCCCACGAACCGGACAGCATCTGGTGATCATGCCTCTTGGGGGAATAGGGTTCTGTCCGTAACGCGATAGGGAGGATGATATCCGGATGGATCGGCTTGATCGAGAACTGCTCGCGTTGCTCCAGGAGGACGCGACCCAGTCCTACGCCACGCTGGGCAAGGCCGTCGGGCTGTCCACGACCGCCGCGCACGAGCGCATTCGCAAGCTCCGCGAGGCCGGAGTCCTCCGGCGCACGACCGTCGAGGTCGACCCGGTCGCGTGCGGGTGCCCGGTCTCCGCGTTCGCACTGGTCGACGGCACCGCGTGGATGGGCGAGGCCGCCGTTGGCGAAGCGCTGGCCGAGATCCCGGAGATCGAGCAGGCGCACATCGTCGCCGGAACCGCCTCGCTGCTGGTGAAGATCCGCGCGGCCAGCAACGAGCAGCTGCAACAGGTTCTGCGGCGCATCTACGACATCGACGGCGTCACTGGAACGAAGACGCTCGTGGTACTGGAGACCTTTTTCGAGCGCGCATTCGACCCGAGGGGGCACGAGTGACGCTGACGTACTGCGGGCTCGAACTGGACCGAGCCGCCGACCGGCGCGGTGATCACGAGTGGCTGGCGTCCGTGCGCGCGTCCGCGCGGATCATTCCACTGTGGAGGGACAGGTGCCTGGTCGGCGCGACGCGCGAGGCAGGCGGCTTCGAGGTCTTCCTCGGCCTGGAAGGGGAAACGGCGGTGTTCGCCGTCGATCTGTCCACTATGGACGAATCTGCGGCGCTGGCGGCGACCGGTGCGACCGAAGTCGTTGACGTGCGCAGACTCTTCGGCACGGTCAGCGCGGAGGAGATGGCTCAGCTGGCTTACGCGCGCGGAATCCTGCACTGGAACCGGAACCAGCTGTTCTGCGGAGCCTGCGGCGGGGCGACGGAGTCGCGCGAGGGAGGGCACCTGCGGGTCTGCCAGAGCTGCGCGAAGCTGCTGTTCCCACGCATCGAGCCCGCCGTGATCGTGCTGGTGGAATCGCCGACCTCGCCGAAGGTCCTGCTCGGACGGCCGCCGAAGGGCGGGTTCAGCACGCTCGCCGGGTTCGTGGAGATCGGCGAGGGCTTGGAGGACGCCGTGCGCCGCGAGGTCTTCGAGGAGGCCGGGGTGCTGGTCGGCGACGTCCGTTACCTGGCTTCGCAGGCGTGGCCCTTCCCGGCTGGCCTGATGGTCGGCTTCCACGCGACCGCGGTGTCAGATGAGTTCACAGTGGACGGTGCGGAGCTCGCCGAGGCGAAGTGGTTCACCGCCGACGAGCTCCGCTCCGCGTACCCGACTGCGACCTCCAAGAACGGGGACTCAATCGAGGGCTACCTGGTGCAGGAGTGGCTCGCTACTGCTTGAACGGCACGGTGAAGCAGGCGAGCCTGCCACCGGCGGTCCCGGCCTGGCCGTGGTGCGTCGCGGTGGTCTCCTTCTCGTGCACCACGATCGAGGCGGGCGCGCGGTCGGTGAAGCCGAACGGCACGCTCGCCTTCGACGTGCCAGCGCCCTGGGCGTCGGTGCGGAAGTCGAGCCAGATCTCGTTGCGCGGGTTGGCGTACGCGGGGTCCGCGGACGGCTTCTCCGGGGTCGCGGCCGGGTCGATGGTGTTCTGGTAGTGCGGCCCGGCGTCCGCGCCGGTGGCACCGCACGGCTTCGTGTGCGCGTGCACGGCGTAGCCGCGCGAGGGCTGCATTCCCTTGGCGCTGAACTCGACCGCGGTGTCCTTGTCCCCGGCGGCGATCTTGACGGTGAGCTGGGCGCCGACCGGCGCGGCGGCGTTGTAGCTCACCGCGTCGCCGGAGCCGGGCGCGGCGAGCGTGCCGGTGAACTCCGACGCGGCGGGCTTCGGCTGTTCGGCGCTGGTGCTGGGCGAGGTGTTCGCGGGCTTGGCGGGCTGGGAGCACGCGGTGACGAGGGCGGCGGAGACGAGCACGGCCATGGCCAGCAAGCTACGAGGCATGCCCCCAGTCTTCCCTCCCACCGCTCGCGTACACGTCCGGGGTAAGCCCTGAACGGGTCGTTTAGTGCGTTGAGCGCACTGAACGACCCGTTCAGGGCTTTAAGGAAGGCCCCACGGCGGAGGCGGAGCGGTGGGTGACGGGACGTCGCGTGGTGCCAGCGAAGGCCGGGTGCCGCGACGGGTGATCAGGGCGGACTCGCCTCGGCGGAGCCGGACGGAAATGCGGTTCGGAGCGACTTGGCGCCAGGGAACTGGACGTCCTCGGCCGTCGCGGACGTCGATCTCACCTGGTACTCCGTGTTGCAGCACCAGGGGTTCACCGGCCTCGCTGTGCACTCGAACCCACTCGGTACTGCCGTTGCGGCGCGAGGCGTCGACGAGGAACGCGCCCTGCGTGCGCAGCGACTCGATCGAGGCGTCCGGCCACGCGTCGGCGACGGACGGGAAGACCTTCACCACGCCGTCCCCGCTCTGGATCAGCATGTCCAGCACGGACTGCGCGGCGGTCAACGGGCTCTCGATCGCCAGATTGGTGCCCTCGCGGTACATCGTGTTCGGCGTCAGCTGCGTCTCGTGCACGATCGAGCCGTCCAGGAAGCCCATCAGGTTCGCCAGCGCCTCGGCGGGGGAGTCCATCAGCGAGCACATCGTCGACGCCGCCGCGAAGCTGTAGCCGTGCCAGTTGACCCGCAGGCTCGACCAGTGGTCGTAGCTCGTGCGCATCAGGGCGCGGTCGGCCGGGCGGTCCCACTGGTACTCGCGCAGCGGGTAGAGCCACAGCAGGTGCGAGAAGTGCCGGTGGGACTCGGCGAGCGGCACTCCGTCACCGATGATCACGCCCTGCGCGGTGCGGTGGTAAGGCACGAGCTTCGCCAGGGTGTCGCGCCACATCGGCAGCCTGGAGTCGTTGATGCGCAAGCGGAGTGCGGTGTCGATCAACGTGCTGCAACCCCACCTGATCAGCGACAGGTCGTAGGTGCAGTCGGCCGCGTCGGCGTACTCCGGTGAGCGGGTCAGCGGCAGGTGGAGCTTGCCGTCGGAGCCCTGGACCAGGAAGTGGCGGTAGAAGTTGACCGCCTTGGCCAGGATCGGGAACAGCACGTCGCGCAGCACGCGCTCGTCCATGCTGTGCCGGTAGGCCAGCCACACGTTGTGCAGGCCCCAGATCAGGTTGCCGGTCTGGTCGGTCTTCGAGCCCGTACCGGGAATGCCGACCGTGCGCGTGCCACCGGGCCGGAGCGTGCGGTCGCCGGGGTGGGACAGCGCGTAGGTGTCGCCGTCGCGATAGGCGGGCGGCACCGACTGTTCGAGGTTGTGGTGGTAGCGGCGGAAAGTGGGCGTGACCGCGTCCAGCTCCGGGTGGTTGGAGCCGTTGACCATCGGATAGGCGACCTGCACGTTGAGGTTCCACCACACGGCCGTCCAGCTGTTGCCGACCTCGGGGAACCACGGCCCCCACTCCGCGAGCACCGGCGCGTTCTCCCGTGTCGCGGCGGCCATCTTGTAGAGCTGAATCCAGTAGAAACTCTGTACCAGCTTGTCCGGAACGGAGACGAAGCTCTTGCGGTAGTAGCGGTTCCACCACCGCCGGTGCACCGCGACGAGGACGTCCGGGCTCTCCGCGAGGGTGCGGCGGACCGTGCGCAGGGCCTCCTCGCGGCCGGTGGAGTTCGGGAAGCCGTAGGCGATGGAGGCCACGAGCAGGCGCCGCGTGCCGACGCGCTTCTCCTGCCAGGCCGTGGTGTAGCCGCCGCCCGCGTGCATGGTCTGCTCGACGAAACCGACTCCGACCGTGGCGTCGGGGTTTCCGGTGTAGTCGGCGGGCACGCGGACCTTGCGCGTGGTGTGCGAGGGCAGCGGCGTGAAGCTCCACGCGGCCGACTCCTCGCCCGCCGTGGTGGTCAGCGACACCAGCAGCACGTCGCGGTCGTTGTGCACGAGCGCGGTGAAGGTCAGCCCGCCCCGGGTCGTGGTGATCGTCCCGGTCAGCTCCGCGTTCCACAGGTCAAGGCGCCAGTCCACCGCGGTGATCGCGCCCGCCGTGGTCAGCGTGAGGAAGCCGATCGGCAGCCGCGACAGGCCGATGCCCGCCTCCCACTGCACGCGCTGGTCCTGCACGAGGCCGTGGCTGAGCATGACCTTGAGGACGTTGTCGGCCTCGGCGCGGTAGAGCTGCGCGCCGAGGAAGCCGTTGCCCAGGAACGGGCCGTTCTGCCAGCTGTCGGGAATCCTGCGCCAGCGCATCGCCGCGTCGGCCGCGGTCCGCTCGTGGGTGTCCGTCCCCGGCCCGGCCGCCGCCCACGCCACGGGGGAGGCGACGACCGCCAGCGCGGCGGAAGCGCCGAGGAAGGTCCTTCTGGAGAGAGCCGTCATGAGCCCCTGTCCTCACTGCACCGTTGCGGCGGCGAGGCGAAACATACGATGTTTGACGGCCCTGTGGCTAGATCGGCGTTAAATTTCCGCCTATTCATCCGATGTATGACGTAGGCTGGGCATTCGCCTATGTGAACGGCCTGTCCAGGTGGCCCGCGTCGGGCGTCAACGGGCCGACGGAGAGGGAGCAAGCAATCGCACGTCCGACAGGAGAGCCGCCATGCGTTTCCGCGCCGTGTTCGTTGCCATCGCCAGTGCCTGTGCCGTCGTCGCCGCCCCGTCTGCCGCGTTCGCGGCCGAGGGCGAGTTCACCTACCGCTACTACGATGAGAACGAGACCATTCAGATCGGCGTACTGGTCGACCCGCCCAGCGGTGAGTGCATCGAGATCCCGGAGATCGCAGACTCGGACGTCGACGCCTTCCGCCCCCGCAACGACACCGACTCCACGGCCGTCGTTTTCAAGGACGCCGAGTGCGCGAGCGAGGCGTACTTCTCCCTCCGCCCGAACGGCGGGCGCGGTTCCGACCGGCTGTTGCTGAGGTCGGTCATCTTCAGCTGAGCCCGCACGCGAAAGACCCCCGGCCGCACCGGCCGGGGGTCTTCGTGGTGGTGCTGGATCAGATGAGGCCGAGCTGCTTGACCGCGTCGCGCTCCTCGACCAGCTCGTTCACGGAGGCGTCGATGCGCTCGCGGGAGAACTCGCCGATCTCCAGGCCCTGGACGATCTCGTAGCGGCCGTTGCGGGAGACCACCGGGAACGAGGAGATCAGGCCCTCGGGCACGCCGTAGGAGCCGTCGGAGACCACGGCAGCCGAGGTCCAGTCGCCCTCGGGGGTGCCGTTCACCCAGTCGTAGACGTGGTCGATGGCCGCGTTGGCGGCGGAGGCGGCCGAGGACGCGCCGCGCGCCTCGATGATCGCCGCGCCGCGCTTGGCCACGGTCGGGATGAAGGTGTCCTTCAGCCACTCCTGCTCGACCTGCTCGGCCGCGACCTTGCCGCCGACCTCGGCGTTGAACAGGTCGGGGTACTGGGTCGCGGAGTGGTTGCCCCAGATGGTCAGCTTCTTGATGTCGCCGACGGTGACGCCGAGCTTGGCCGACAGCTGCGACAGCGCGCGGTTGTGGTCCAGCCGGGTCATCGCGGTGAAGCGCTCGGCGGGCACGTCCGGGGCGTGCGCCTGGGCGATGAGGGCGTTGGTGTTGGCGGGGTTGCCGACGACCAGCACGCGCACGTCGTCCGCGGCACCGGCGTTGATCGCCTCGCCCTGCGGCTTGAAGATGCCGCCGTTGGCCGCGAGCAGGTCACCGCGCTCCATGCCCTTGCTGCGCGGGCGGGCGCCGACGAGAAGGGCGACGTTGGTGCCGTCGAAGGCCTTCTTCGCGTCGTCGGTGATCTCGATGCCCTGCAGCAGCGGGAACGCGCAGTCGTCGAGCTCCATCGCGGTGCCCTCGGCGGCCTTCACGGCCTGGGGGATCTCCAGCAGACGCAGCTTGACCGGGGTGTCCGCGCCGAGCAGCTGGCCGGAGGCGATGCGGAACAGCAGGGCGTAGCCGATCTGTCCGGCCGCTCCGGTAACGGTGACGTTGACGGGAGCTTGGGCCATGACGATCTCCTCGTTGAGAGTGGTGAGCGGGCGTGGGATTGCCAACCCGGCGATGCTATCCACTCGCGTTCTCCCGGCGGTCGGACGGGGGCGCACGTCACAGGAGTCCGTAGTGGACGACGCCGTCCAGGCTCTCCGCCCGCGCCCGCCCGCGCAGCGCGAGCAGGTCCAGGTGGGCACCGGTCTCCATGACCGCGAGCATCTGGTTGAACGCGTCGAGGTCGTCGAAGTGGCGCTCCCGCCGCGTCCAGCCGATCAGCCGCGACACCTCGTGGGCCGTCGCCGCGCCCTGCGCCAGCGCGCCCGCGATCGCCTCCAGCCGCCGCTCGTGGTGGTCCAGCAACTCGTCGACCCTGGCGTGCGTGCTGGCGCTGACCTGGCCGTGCGCGGGGAGCAGGCGCAGGTCGGGCATGGCGCGCACGAGCTTCAGCGAGCCCAGGTAGTCGCGCAGCGGCAGCTCGGGCAGCTTCGCCTCGAAGCCGATGGACGGCGTGATGTGCGGCAGCACGTGGTCCCCGGCGAACAGCAGGCCCGCCGCCTCGTCGACGAACACCACGTGGCCCTGCGTGTGGCCCGGCGTCTCGACCACGCGGAGGGCGCGGTCAGCGAGGGTGATCACCTCGCCGTCGCTGAGCCACTCGTCGGGCTCCTCCCACACCCCCGGTTCCGGCCTGATCTCGATCGCCTTGCCGATGCGGTCGAGCACGACCTTCGCGCCGCAGCTGAGCAGCTTGTCCGCGTACTGCGTCAGGGTTTTCCCGCTCAGCAGCTCATCGGTCAGCGACGGCCGCTCACCGATGCCCAGCGCGACGCGGTGGCCGAACTCGCGGCGCAGCGCCACGGCCTGCGTGTAGTGGTCGCGGTGGATGTGGGTGATGAGGAACCTGGAGATGTCGCCGAGGTCGCGGCCGAGCTGGCGCAGCGCCGTGGTGAGCGCTTCGCGGCTCTCCCGCAGCGCCCAGCCCGAGTCGATCAGCACGAGCTGCTCGCCGTCCTCGACCGCGTAGACGTTGACCGCGTGCAGCGCGTCGTTGGGCAGCGGCAGGGGGATGCGGTGCACCCCCGCCGCCACCTCGACCGGACCGGGCTGACCCCACTCGTCGCGCGCCATGCCCCGAGCCTAACCAAGCGGTTGCTTGGTTGACTAGGTCAGCCGGTGGACGGTGGTGTCGCCGTAGCTGGTCGGCGCGAAGTTCTCCTGCACCCACGTGGCGATCTCGCTGTTCCCGCCAGGGCCGCCCCTGCCTCCGCCGCTGATGAAGTAGCCGACCTGGCCCTGGGCGACGAGCGCCTTGAACTCCTCCAGCGTCGGCGCGGGGTCACGGCCGCTGAACCCGCCGATCGCGATCACCGGCCGCCCACTGGCCAGTTGCAGGCCGCCCGCGCCCTGCGCGCCACCCGCCGCGGCGGCCCACTTCGTCGTGGTGGCCTTCAGCAGGTCGACGAGCTCGGCGTCGGTCTCCGGCTCCCGGCCTTCCTGTGCGCGCGGGCCGGACATCGGGATGGAGCCGGTGTGCGGGACGCTCGCGGTCACCGCCGCGTAGGCCGCCGTGCCGCTCAGCCCGCTGATCAGCGTCACGGCGAGCAGGACCGCGCTGAGCCTGCGTGCTCCGACGAGGACACCGGTCGCCGCGACCGCGCTGAGCCCGAACGCGGCCCAGCCGAGGTAGGTGTACCAGGAACCGTTGCGGCTCAAGAGGATCGCACCCCACACGCCAGTGGAGACGATCATCAGCGCGAGCGCGGCGCGGGCGGAGGTGTTCTTGCGGCCCAACCACAACTGCCGTCCGGAGATGGCCACCAGCGCGCCGATCGCCGGGGCGAGCGCGACGGTGTAGTACGGGTGCACGATGCCGCTCATGAAGCTGAACACCAGGCCGGACACCACGAGCCAGCCGCCCCAGACGATCAGCGCGGCGCGGGTGCGGTCGGTGCGCGGCGCCCTGCGGGTGAACCACAGTCCGGCCACGAGCCCGATCAGCGCGGCGGGCAGCAGCCAGGAGATCTCCGCGCCCATGCTCTCGCCGAAGAGCCGCGTGATGCCGGATTCGCCGCCGAAGCCGAGGTTGCCCCCACCGGCCATGGCGCCGCCGCCACCTCCGCCGCCGGGGGAGCTCTGGCCGAAGATGCGGGACAAACCGTTGTAGCCCAAGGCGAGTTCGAGCGCGCTGTTGGTGGTGGAGCCGCCGATGTAGGGGCGGTCGGCGGCGGGCCACAGCTCGACGAGCGCGATGAACCACCCCGCCGAGACGATCACCGCGCCGAGCGCGCCGAAGAGCTGCGCGACGCGCTTGCCCAGCCCCGTCGGCGCGGCGACCAGGTAGGCCAGCCCGAACGCGGGCAGCACAAGGAACGCCTGCAACATCTTGGTGAGGAAGCCGAAGCCGATCGCGGCGCCGCACAGCAGCAACCACGTCGTGCTGCCGTTCTCCAGCGCCCGCACCAGGCAGTACGCGGCCGCCACGAGCAGCAGCACGAGCAGCGCGTCCGGGTTGTTGAAGCGGAACATGATCGCGGCGACCGGGGTCAGCGCGAGGGCGGTTCCGGCGAGCAGTCCCGCGCCGGGGCCGGACCAGCGCTTCACCGCGGCGTGGAGCAGTGCGACCGAAGCGACTCCCGCCAGCGCCTGCGGCACGAGCATGCTCCACGAGGAGAAGCCGAACATGCGCGCGGACAAGCCCATCAGCCACAGGGAGGCCGGAGGCTTGTCGACCGTGATGACGTTGCCCGCGTCGAGGGAGCCGAACAGCCACGCCTTCCAACTCTGAGACGCCGCTTGGACGGCCGTCGCGTAGTAGGAGTTCGCGGTACCAGATGAGCCGAGGTCCCACAGGTACAGGAACGCGGTCCCAACAAGCAGCGCACTCAGTGCCACGCGGTGCTGAGTTCTGGTCATCAGATCTCCTCGATCAGGCGTTCCGGGCGCGGAACACCCAGTGCCGCAACAGCAGGAAGCGGAGAACGGTGGCGAGCAGGTTGGCCAGCACGAGCACGCCCAGCTCGACGAGCTGCGCCGGGGCCGTCGCCGCGTGCAGCACGGCGAGCGCGCCGCTGGTGAGGGCGAGCCCGAGCGCGAAGGCCACCAGGCCCTGGAGGTGGTGCCGCGTCGCGCCCGCCCGGCCCCGCACCCCGAAGGTGAAGCGCCGGTTCGCCGCGGTGTTGCCGACCGCGGTCACCAGCAGCGCGACCAGGTTGGCCGCCTGAGCGCCGATCCCGCCGCGCAGCAGGCTGAAGAGCGCGAGGTAGGCCAGGGTGCTCGCGATGCCGACTGCGGCGAAGCGCACGGCCTGGTTGTCGAGCTTCGGCGGGAAGCCGGGCAGTGGCTCGCGGCCGACCCCGGAGATCTTGAGTGATCCGGTCGCGAGCCCTTTCGCAAGGCGTGCAACACCTTTGAGGTCCGCGATGGCGGTGGCGACGATGTCCACTCGGCTGTCCGGGTCGTCGACCCAGTCCACCGGGACCTCGTGGATGCGCAGACCCGCCTGCTGGGCGAGCACGAGCAGTTCGGTGTCGAAGAACCAGCCGTGGTCCTCCACCAGGGGCAGCAGGCGGTCGGCGACGTCCTTGCGGATGGCCTTGAAACCGCATTGCGCGTCGGAGAACCGAGCGGCGAGCGCGCCGCGCAGAATCAGGTTGTAGCAACGGGAGATGAACTCGCGCTTCGGTCCGCGCACCACCCGCGCTCCGCGTGCGAGCCGCGTGCCGATCGCGACGTCGGAGTGCCCGGAGATCAACGGCGCGATCAGCGGGAACAACGCGGCGAGGTCCGTGGAGAGGTCCACGTCCATGTAGGCCAGCACGGGGGAGTCCGACTCCGACCACACTCGCCGCAGCGCGCGACCCCGGCCCTTCTCCGGCAGGTGCACGACGACGACCTCGGGAAGCTCTGCCGCGAGGCGAGTGGCCATGGCCAGCGTCGCGTCGGTGCTGGCGTTGTCGGCGACGGTGATCCGGAAGGAGTACGGCAGGCGCTCGGTGAGGTGGGCGTGCAGCCGGCGCACGCAGGCCGCGAGGTCGGCCTCCTCGTTGTGGACCGGGACGACCACGTCGAGCAGCGGGGTCCGGTCACTGGGATCGATCGGGACTGAGTAGCTCTTGGCGAGGGCGGTGGTCATGGGATCGACAGTGCTGGCGCCGACTGTGCCGTCGTTGTGGCGTTCCTGTGCGCCCACTGTGAGCATCACGCCGTGAGGTCGTACGTCGTCACACCATCCACAGTGGACGGTGTGAAGGTCGCGGCGACCCACTCGGCGATGCGGCGGGACTCCTCGCTGCCGGACTCGGCTCGCATGCCCGCTCCGCCGAGGAAGTAGTGGATCTGTCCTTTGTGGACCTGTTCCTGGAACTGCTCCAGCGTCGGCGCGGGGTCAGTGCCGTTGAAGCCGCCGACAGCCAGCACGGGAACCCCTGCGGCCAGCTGGAAACCCGCCGCGCTGTTGGAGCCGACAGCCGCTGCTGCCCACGTGTACTTCTCGGCGTCTCGCCGCAGGAGTGCGGTGATCTCCGGGCCTGGTGTTCCCGAGTTGAGCAGACTTCCCATGCTGTTGGCGCCGAACATGTTTCGCGCGGGGCCCGCGGACGGGAGTGCTCCACTGTGCGGGGTTGCGGCCGTGGCGACGGAGTACGCGGCGGGTGCTGCGAGGGCTCCGACGAGCCCGGCGACGACCGCGCCGCGCACGAGGTTCGACGGCAGGTGCCCGGCGAAGAGCAGCAGCGCCGACGCGCCGAGCCCGACCACCGCGATCACGATGGCGAGCGCGAACATGCTGCTGCTCAACAACATCGCGGACCACAGCGCCGTCCCGCCGACCGCGAGGAAGAGCGCGACCGAGCCGCCCCGCTCCCGTTCCCGCCAGGCCACGGCTGAGCCCGTGCCGATGAGCGCCGCGATCGCGGGGGCGAGCGCGACCGTGTAGTAGGAGTGGATGATCCCGTTCATGTAGCTGAAGACCAGTGCTGTCACCACGAGCCAGCCGCCCCAGAGAACGAACGCCGCGCGCTCCCGTTTGGTCGCGGCGTGGAGGCCGAAGACCAGCAGGACCAACGCGGCGGGCAACAACCACGCGACCTGCCCTGCCATCTCCGAGCCGAAGAGCCTGCCGATGCCGGTGGAGTTGAAGCCGCCGCCCACCTTCCCGATCTCGTTGCCGGTCAGTCGGCCCAAACCGTTGTAGCCCAACGTGAGTTCGAGAACGCTGTTGTTCTGTGAGCCGCCGATGTACGGCCTCGCCGAAGCGGGCCACAACTCGACGAGCGCCACGTACCAGCCCGCCGAGACGATCAGCGCGCCCAGCGCCGCGAAGAGCTGCGCGACGCGCTTGATCGTCGGCTCGCTGATCAGGAAGGCGAGCGCGAACGCCGGCAGCACGAGGAACGCCTGGAGCATCTTCGCCAGGAATGCGAAGCCGATCGCGCTGCCGCACAACACCATCCACCGCGTGCGCCCGTCCTCGACGGCTCGGACGAGGAAGTACGCGGCGGCGATCAGCAGGAACACCAGCAGCGCGTCCGGGTTGTTGAACCGGAACATCAACACCGCCACGGGCGTCAGCGCGAGCACCGCCCCGCTCAGCAGCGCCGCGCTCGCCGGGAACCACCTGCGCACCGTCGCGTGCAGCAGCCACACCGACGCCACGCCGAGAAGTGCTTGTGGGACCAGGATGCTCCACGAACTGAGTCCGAAGAGGCGCACGGCCAAGCCCATGATCCACAGCGACGCCGGGGTCTTGTCCACGGTGATCCCGTTCGCGGCGTCGGTCGAGCCGAAGAACCACGCCGTCCAGCTCTCACCCCCGGCCTGCGCCGCCGCCGAGTAGTACGCGTTCGCCCAGCCCGAATCGCCTAGCGCCCACAGGAAGAGCAGCGCGCTCACGCCGAGCAGGACGATCAACGCCGGACGTTCCCACCGAGCGGGTGCTGTGGCCATGTCGCCAGCCTCCGGCCTTCGCCTGTGCCGACCGTGTGCACTCCCTGTGCCCCCGCTGTGCGCCCAGCCCCCGCGCCGCTATGAGTACGAAACGGGAACCCCGCGCTCCCCGCTCCCCGCGCACTCCGCACTCCGCACTCCGCACTCCGCACTCCGCACTCCACGTAAACTGTTGCCCGTGCGCCCCACACCCCGCGCCCACTCCTCCCGCGTGGCGGTATGTCTAGGGAACCCGTTTCGTACTCCTAACGGGAAATAGAGCGCTCCCAACTCCTGCTAGGAGTACGAAACGGGGAACTCGCGCTCCGTGCGCTGCGCTCGGCCAGGCCGTCGTACTCGCGTTTTGGCAACGCGTT